>WFNB01000108.1 GCA_015488755.1 Gammaproteobacteria bacterium
AAATCAATGAAGGCGGCAATCGTAGTGGCCAGCCTTCTCAGAAGGCTGGTTTTTAAATACCCTTATAGGGTGAGACTAAAACCACGTTCTAAGAACGTGGATATTTACTTCATTAGATACTTTACCTAATAATGGAATTAATACCTTGCAGGGCTGGCACCAGTCAGCCCAAAAATCAACTAAAACAGGTTGTTGCTTAGACAATTCGATGACTTGTTGTTCAAAGTGTGCGCTGTCTTGTATATCAATAACAAAAGGAAACTCATTCATAGTCAATTGATCCTGATGGTTGTTTAGATAGATTGGCGATAATCTTGTGCTTCATAAATAGGGATAAATGTGACCCTTTTCAAGTTATTATGAAGAAAGCACAATCAAGTTCACATTATGCTGATCCAACAAAGAAATGCACTATGTTAGTAGATAATGCTTTGTTATAGTTGTTTCAGCAGTTAATTTTGGACGTGGTTAGACGGAACGAATTTGGAGAAATTGATCAATGGATTGATCGCAAGCAGGACTTTATTTTCTATTTTTGTGCTGGATGGATAGCAGTAATCTGAATAAGGACTATCAGCAAAAACAGTGAAAATACTAGTGGCTTGATAGGGAGACACCTAGGCAGTAAATGTACCGAGCAGTTCGGTATACTTACTGCCTTTTTTATGGATGTCTCTTTGGTAAACAGTAAGTACTCATAGGTAGGCACTTAAGCTCTTTTGAGGCAGGATAACTCTGTATTTACTACGCAAGACGCCGTAAATCCATCCATGAATGAAGGCTTTATTGCCACATCCATGTGGCAAAAACTTCCTCCGTAAACACAGAGTTATCCTTAAGTACCTACTTATGAGTAAGTACTAGGTATAAAAACTTAGGAAAATAACTTTTCCAGACGTTGCATGGCTTCTTGTAGATTTTCCATACTGGTGGCAAATGATATGCGCATATATCCTGGGGCACCAAAAGCAGAACCAGGAACCAGAGCGACCTCAGCCTGACTTAAAATATAATCGGCCAATTCAACATCATCTGTTACACCATCCGTTTTATCAATAATAGCCTGCATATTAACAAAAGTATAAAATGCACCCTGTGATGCTAATGCCTGCATATTAGGAATATTATTGACCGCAGCCACAACATAATCATGGCGTTCTTTAAATGCCTTTAACATGACTTGAATACAACTCTGATCACCATTAAGCGCTTCTAATGTGGCTGCCTGTGAAATAGAGCAGGGGTTGGATGTGCTTTGAGACTGAATCTTAGTCATGGCTGCAATCAGATCGGCTGGGCCAGCCGCATAGCCAATACGCCAGCCAGTCATGGAATAAGCCTTGCTGACCCCATTCATAGTGACTGTTTGTGGGTAAAGCTCAGGGCACACTTCTGCAATAGTACAAAATGGCTCATCTGCCCAAACAATATGTTCGTACATATCATCGCTAGCAATAATGATATTTGGGTATTCTTTAAGCACATCCCCAATGGCTCTCAGATCGGCACGAGTATAGGCCACTCCAGTCGGATTAGAAGGCGTATTTAATACCACTAGACGTGTTTTATCGGTAATAGAGGCTTTAAGCTGTGCAGGAGAAATTTTAAAGCCTTCATCAATGCCAGTGCTGAGAATAACAGGTTGCCCCCCACCTAAAATGACCATATCAGGATAAGATACCCAATACGGAGCAGGGATAATGACTTCATCCCCCTCATTAAGATAAGCCTGACAGAGGTTGTAGAAACTCTGCTTACCACCACTGGAAACCAATACTTGATCGGGTGTATAGTCGAGTGAATTATCCCGCTTAAATTTATCACAAACGGCCTGCTTGAGTTCAGGAGTACCGCCAACGGCAGTGTACTTAGTAAAACCAGAATTAATAGCTTCAATGGCGGCATTTTTAATGTGATCAGGGGTGTCAAAATCAGGCTCGCCAGCCCCCAAACCAATAATGGCTTTACCTTGTGCCTTTAATGCCTTTGCTTTGGCGGTAATGACGAGGGTTGCAGAGGGTTTAATGGCTTGCACACGCTGGGATAAATTGATTTTTGTTTTGTCTGTAGCCAAGTGAAGTACCTCTATCGTAGAATAAGACTATAAAATAAAATCTATAATAATTTTAGCACAGAGCGTATTGGAAAGGCATACTCTTATGATGAATTTCCATGCTTGTTGAACAATTTTTTCATAAAACCTGTAATTAAAAAAAGAGAAACAAACAATAATGGGAAAACCCTTTCAGCTGGTGTCATCCTTTACCCCTAGCGGTGATCAGCCCTTGGCCATAAAAACATTGACCGAAGGTATACAAGATGGTGAAGCAGCCATGACATTATTAGGGGTGACTGGCTCAGGTAAAACCTTTACTATGGCCAATGTCATGCAGAATCTGCAACGCCCAACATTGATTTTGGCACATAATAAAACCTTGGCTGCCCAATTGTATGGGGAGATGAAAGAATTTTTCCCCTATAATTCTGTGGAATATTTTGTTTCCTATTATGACTATTATCAACCAGAAGCCTATGTTCCGGCATCCGACACCTTTATTGAGAAGGATGCCTCAATTAATGAACACATTGAACAAATGCGCCTGTCGGCAACTAAGGCATTGTTTGAGCGAAAAGATACCATTATTGTGGCCTCTGTGTCCTGTATTTATGGCCTAGGTGATCCTCAATCGTATTTAAAAATGCTCCTACATGTGGTTCGGGGTGATCGGGTCGATCAGCGTACTATCTTGAGACGCTTAGCTGAATTACAGTATAAGCGTAATGATGTGGAGTTACACCGAGCCACTTATCGGGTTCGAGGTGATGTGATTGATATTTATCCTGCGGACTCAGACAGTGAGGCCGTGCGTATTGAATTATTTGATGATGAGGTTGAATCACTTAGTTATTTTGATCCGCTTACTGGAGAAGTGTTACGCCGTGCCCCTCGGATCACTGTGTATCCTAAAACCCATTATGTCACCCCAAGAGAAACACTGCTAGCAGCGGTAGAAAAAATTAAAGCAGAGCTAAAAGAACGTTTAGAACACTTGTACTCACAAAATAAGCTGGTAGAAGCACAACGCCTTGAGCAACGCACTGAGCTGGATTTAGAAATGATTTTGGAGCTGGGCTATTGTTCTGGTATTGAAAACTATTCACGCTATTTATCAGGGCGTGGCATTGGTGAACCGCCCCCTACATTTTTAGACTATTTGCCGGATGATGCCTTATTATTTATTGATGAAAGTCATGTCACCGTGTCTCAGGTAGGTGCTATGTATAAAGGGGATCGTTCACGCAAAGAAAATCTAGTTGAATACGGCTTTCGCCTACCCTCAGCACTGGATAATCGACCATTACAATTTTCTGAATTTGAACAATTAGCCCCTCAAACCATTTTTGTTTCAGCCACACCGGGTCACTATGAAGCTGAAAAGTCTGTGGTTATTGCCGAGCAAATTGTCCGTCCCACAGGCTTGACTGATCCACCCATTGAAATTAGAAAGGCAACAACTCAGGTGGATGATTTGTTATCGGAGATTGCTAAGAGGGTAGCACTTAAAGAACGCGTATTAGTGACTACCTTAACCAAGCGTATGGCTGAGGATCTGACGGATTACTATCTGGAACATGATGTTAAAGTGCGCTATCTGCATTCAGATATTGATACCGTTGAACGGGTAGAAATCATTCGGGATCTGCGTTTGGGAGAATTTGATGTACTGGTGGGGATCAACTTGCTTAGAGAAGGCTTGGATATTCCAGAAGTATCACTGGTGGCTATTTTAGATGCGGATAAAGAAGGTTTTCTTCGCTCAGAACGTTCGCTTATTCAAACAATGGGACGTGCTGCCCGTCATGTCAATGGTGAGGTTATTTTATATGCTGAACGGATCACAGGCTCTATGCAACGCGCAATAGATGAAACCAATCGACGCAGAGAGAAACAGCAAGCCTATAACAAAGAGCATGCTATTATCCCCAAGGGTATTAAAAAATCCGTTAAAGACATTCTTGAAGCCACTATTCCAGGTGCAGGCCTAGCGGTTGCTAAAAATAGGAAGGTGGCAGAAGAAGCGGGACGCTATGAGCTTATGTCTCGAAAAGAATTGGAAAAACATATTAAAGAGTTAGAAGATAACATGTATGCTCATGCCCAAAATATGGAATTTGAAGAAGCGGCTCAGTTAAGAGATCAGATGAAAGTCTTACAAGAGAAATTTATTTATCTTTAAGATCAAAAAGACTTGCTAAAATAGTATAGTATCGGTATCATACGCATCGTTTCTGGTACATCTCGTAGCACAAGGAAACATTGCTTTAAACAAGCAAGTTGCTAAAAAAGCGACCCTGTAGGCACGTAGCTCAGTTGGTTAGAGCACCACCTTGACATGGTGGGGGTCGGTGGTTCGAATCCACTCGCGCCTACCATCTAAGTTATTGATTAGATGGAAGTTTTTGAAAAATATTCTCTTTATTTTGTTTCCTAATTATTTATTTCTCTTTCCAAGATACTTCTCACTTGTTTGCTCATGGTGGAAATACGGTACTGTTTATAACTGTCCTTGTCCCACTTTTCAGTAGCTATAGTTTTCGCTCTTTCCTTTAAGTATTTTTTAGCTGCATTTCTAACAAGTAATGGTTCCTTTCGTTTACGCTCCTTCTGAAGTGTTATAAGCTTTTTAAGCTGTCTATCAACGTCAGGGTGATGCATGATTTCTGCTTGCCTACCAAGTTCATAAAATACTTTTACAATAGATGTTAAATCTCCGTTTTTAATTGATTTGGATGCCATGTTAGTTAATTCTTCAAGACTTGACTATCTAGCATTCCATGCGTCAGGAGTGTTTTTCGCATTTTCGCATTCTTGCATATGATGTTTAAGAAACTCATCAATACTAGGTGTTTTGTTAAAATAATTAATCTCATGAGTATTTTTGTCAGAGAAAACATCGCACCAGTCTTTGAATTTATAGATGCCCATAATAAACACTCCATTAAAGTGACTGCCATTACTTGATAGGAAGCCGGATAAATAACGGTAATGAGTCGTTACGTTCGGGAGCTACCCTATATCCAGCTAATTTGGTTTATTTTGCTGTGGACATGGCAATATTAGGGCTTAAGGGGTTAATCAGAACTTCTCTTGTTTTGGGGATTACAATCAGATCCATATCCTCCATGGGGATAGCACCCAATAATGCCTGATCACCCATAACCAAAGCACCAGCAAAGCCGATTCTATTTTTATAATGAATTTCAATGGGGCCAACATAAGGAATTAATCGGGTACTACCATCGGCAAGGGTGACCTCTTTCTTATCTATTTCCTCAAGCCCAAGTTGTATTTTGACATGATTAGGGATACAGAGATGCAAAGCGCCCGTATCGGCTAGTGCTTCAATATTTACGGCTTCAAGCTTGGGTTGTCTTGGGTTTTTCAGTTGGATTGTGGTATTGGTTAATCCCATGGTGATTACTCCTAATTTTGCTGAGTGTTTAAAATAACAACATTGCTATTATTGACTAGCATTTCTGCGAAGAACCATTTTTAATAAGGCAACCTGACTGGATTTAGGATAGTAGGGAGCTACTTGTTTTACTATTCGCCTTGAGAGGTTTTGATCAAGTAATAGCTTCATGCAACATTCACTTGAATTAGCTGGTGCTCTCTATCGGCGGCATACATTAAACAAGCGGTTATATCTTCTGGTTCCAACTCTGGAAAATCTTCTATTATTTCAGCTTGAGGCATTCCTTGTGCCAGCATATCCAGTATGTCATAAACGGTAATTCTCATAGAACGTATGCATGGCTTACCGCCTCTCTTGCCGCCTCTCTTGCCCGGCTCTATCGTTATTCTGCTTTTATAGTTCATTGTTTGTTTTCTTAGTTCCAGTCCTTGAATTTATAGATACCCATAATAAACACTCCATTAAAGTGATTGCCATTACTCAAAGTAAAGGCTTCTTTTCGTTCATCCAGATATTCATATTTATCATAAACACCTTCTATTTTACTGGCATTAAATGGCCTGTAACCGCTCAATAGTATCAGGATATTTTTCAGTTAATTTCAATAATGTTATAGCCTGATCGTTTGGCTTGCTTAGCCCTTGTTCCCATTTCTCTAAGGTACGTGGTGAAATATGTAGATAGGTAGCAAACAGGGCGCGGGACATATTAAATTGCTCCCGAATATCTCGAATGTTTTTTGCGGTCATTTTGATATGAGACTTATCTATTTTATGGGTTTTTAAGGTCATCTTTCCTTGATCATGTGCTTTGGCTTCTTTTAAACCTTGTTTAAGTTCTTCAAATAAATTACGCTTGGTCATGTTTCCAATCCTCTACAAACTGTTTTAATGTTCGTTTTTCATTTACTGTTAAGTCTGTTGTCTCATTTTTTGCGTATAAAGTTAAAAGGTAGAATCTTTCCTGCTTATCAAGCCAGTAATAAATAATCCGAACTCCTCCCCTTTTTCCTTTACCGTTGGCTGCCCAGCGTACTTTACGAATACCACCAGTGCCTTGAATAACAGAGCCAGACTTAGGGGGGTCATTAAAACTGACTGAAATTGATAATATGACGTATCATCCAGATAATCAGGTCTTAATTTTTCAAATAAATTAGTTTCAACAAAAACAGCTTTCATGCTTAAAGTATACTCTATGTGGGTATAGTTATCTATTAGAATTGAGCAACACAACATTGCTCTCTGATTTTTGATTGTCGTTAAACTTCAGGGAGAGTATGTATGTCTATCTCATATTTTGTCCAGAGCTAAGTACGCATTTTTGCGAAGAACCCTAATTTCAAGTAGAACTAAAATGCAAATAATCCACAGAAGCTGTGGATAACTTTGTGAATAAGTTTGAATAAGTGAGAGGGAACAGGCTGGACACTTGCTTCTATTTAAGTTGGTTGAATTTCATACAAAGATAGGTTCCTGAAAATAAATGAACAATAAAATCAGTTAGTTATAAAATCTAATCCTGTTTGCTATTGACATTTAAAATGTCTCTTTATGGTCTTGCTTTATTGTTTGAGTACAGTATTCTAAGAGGTGGATAAGCTTTATAAAAACAGTACGTTAATATGCATAGATGAAGTAAATTTTAAATTTCTACTGTAATCAGATTAACCATCTTTATGACGGGGCTTAGATATTACTCTAGGGGAATTGTGGGTAAGACTAATAATATATCGTGGTGGATTTTATGTAAATAATTCACAATGATTTGGGTACTACATTGCAGAAGTTGTTTGCTGTTTGCAATATAGTAGAACCATAGAGTTTGGTAAGTAATTAATTAATTGTTTCACTGACATGAAAACAGTTTCCTACAATCTTGATTTCTTATTTGTGCCTGAACACTCCTTAGTCAGGCACTTTTTTTATACAAATTAATACTTTATTTCCATTATAATATTTTTATCAGATACAATTATGAGTATCGTTGATGCACATCATTCACTATTATTGGTAAAGGTAATACACTATAGTCTACTATCTTTGATACTAGCACTTGAGAATTAAATAAGTATTTAGTTACATTTCAAGCATATGTCTTACTGTTTTATGTAAGCTTAATACTGATAATAATTATTGGTAGGTGTGTTGTGATCATTAAGAAGAATTATTCAATTTTATCCATCTTAGCGGCAACCTTTGTCCTTATTTTTATTCTGCTGTCCTTATTTTTTAACCGTTACACACAAGAATATGCTATCCAAGAAGCAAGGAAATTAGCACAAGATTCCTTGTTAACAGAACGTGCTATCCATAAATACATTCATACTGTATCTCGGCCTGAAATCTTTCGTTTAAAGGATGAAGGCTTACTTTATAGTGACTATTTTTCCCCAAAAACAATGTCTTTTACCTATGCTGCTCGGGGCATTATGGGTTTTCTTAATGAAGAACGAAAAAAGGCAGGCTTAACAGAGGTATATTTCAAATTGGCGGCAAGTAACCCAAGAAACCACTTAAATAAAGCAGATGAACAAGAACGACAGCTACTACTAAAAATGAATAATAAAAAAATAAACTATGTTAGTGATATTGCCCAGAATGCCAAGGGAGATAAATTTTTATATGTTGCCATTCCAACCCAAGTAATGACAAAAAAATGTTTAAGTTGTCATGGTGATCCAGCAGATGCACCGAAAGAAATGCTGAAATTATACCCTGATAGGTCAGGCTTTTATGAGAAAGAGGGGGAGATTCGAGCATTAATCTCTATTCGAGTTCCGCTAAAGAAACACATGGAGAGTGCTAAAAAAGTCTCTACTATTTTTATTATGAGTACTTTTTTTGCCTTGTTAATCATTTATTTAATTATTTGTTATTTTGTTTTGCGTATGGCTGAACAACAAGCGCTGATTATTGAGAAAAGTCTGGAGCTGGAGCACATGGCTGGTCATGATGTGTTGACGGGTTTACCCAATCGACGCTATTTTAGAAACTATGCTGAAGATAAGCTGGTGCAGGGAGAACGCAGTAATGATCAGGTTGCTTTTTTATATATTGATTTGGATGGCTTTAAAAAAATTAATGATGAGATCTCTCATCAGGTGGGTGATCTTGTGTTAATTGCTATAGCAGATTGCTTTAGAACATTTCTTAGGAAAAATGAATTAATTGCTCGTATTGGTGGTGATGAATTTTGTATGGTTATTTTTGGCTATCATGATAAGTCTGAATTAGAGAAAACAGCTCAACGTCTTATTAATAAATGTACTCAGGCAATAGATGTTGAAGGCATAGTTATTCAAGTGGGTATGAGTATTGGTATTGCAAGCTATCCTGATAATAGTAAAACCTATGATGAGCTTATCTCTATGGCTGATGAAGCAATGTATCGTGTTAAAAAATACCATAAAGGTTCGTATGGTTTTGTAATATAAATGATTACTGCTCCCTTTTCCTTCCTTCTCAAGTAGTTTGGTATAGGTAAAAGCCGAATATAAATAAGTAGTTATCTGCATAGGTAATAGGCATATTCTCAACTATACTGTTTGATGAATACCCTAAAATAAAGGTTAATGACCATGTGTAGTACCCCACGAAATTCAGCCAAGCCGGTACGTCGTTTAGCACAGCATAATTCGCTACGCCAAGCCTATGCAAAAAAAGCACAGCCCACGTTTGATATTTATGAAGAGCGACAGGCTGAACGAGTTAGAAGGCGAGACCGGCAAGAGACTTTAAATGAACACCATGCGGGTCGCCAAATAGAAGTAAGTAGGGTAGAAGAACAATTATTCGCTCATAAAATAAAGGATTTTTTTACTGCTATCAAATGTTATTTATTAAGCTTAGCTCTTCCACCAAGTCGTTAGTGAAGGAATATAGGTGATAAGCAATAGCCAGCTTAGCATAATTACTAAGAATGGAAAGGTTGCTTGAAATAAGGTTAGAATAGGTTGCTTAAAACGTTGACTGGCAATAAATAAGTTAATGCCAACAGGGGGTGTCATATAACCAATCTCTAAGTTAGCCAGGAAAATAATGCCTAAATGCACGGGGTCAATATGGTAACGCATAGCTAGGGGAATGATCAGTGGCACGACGACGACAATGGCAGAAAAAATATCCATCATGGCACCGACAATGAGTAAAAATAAATTCAACAAGAGCAAAAAATGTAATTGACTGTCGATATGCTGCTCAACCACCGCTAAGAGTCTCATCGGAATTTGAGAATCAATTAATAAATTGGTTAGTCCCATGGCCATACCAAGAATGATCAAAATACTACCAACGAGTGTTGTGGTATCAATTAGAATATGGGGCAGATCCTTCACCAAGTGGATTTTTTTACTGATCACGGTTTCTAAAAATAAGACATAGCTAGCAGTGAGTGCTGCCACTTCGGTAATGGTAACAAAGCCACCAAATATACCGGTAAAGATAAGTATGGGTAATAAAATATCCCAGATGCATTCACGAATAGCAGAGATGATCCGTTGCATTGAAAACTCATGGGTGGGAGTATTCAGCTTAGGGGCAGAATAAATACTAAAAATAGACAGCATAAATAGTAATAACAGACCGGGGATCATACCGGAGAGAAATAATTCATCAATACTCACGCCAGAGACAATGCCATAGAGTAAAATTGCCATACTGGGTGGAAATAAAAGCCCTAATGAGCCGGATGTTGTCAATAGGCCTAAGCAGAAGCGTTGCCGGTATTGCGCATGTTCTAACATGGGGTATAGCAGAGCACCCAAGGCAATAATGGTTACTCCTGAAGCTCCAGTAAAGGCCGTAAATGCAGAACAGGAAACAATAGTGACAATGGCTAAACCACCGGGCATCCAACCTAGCAAGGCATTAAATAACTTAATTAATCGTTTAGTGCCGTCTCCTGCTGCTAGGGTAATTCCGGCAAAGGTAAATAAGGGAATGGCAATCAGGTTTGGCTGAGAAGCCAGACGATAAATTTCAATAATTAATATACTTGGCTCTAATTCTGCTGAGTGGCTGGCCAGCAGGCCACCTGCACCGAGAACAGCAAATAGTGGTGTGCCGATCAAAGCCAGCAGGACTAAAATAATAATAACAACAATCATAAAATATCAGAGCAAGAGGTGTTTTCAGACATTTGTTTTTCGGGCAAGACTTTTTCATGCTCAAAGCCGGTTAAGGTCAGCAAGAATAAATGTAACGATAAAATAGAGAAACCAATGGGAAGGATCAGTGCAAGGTAGACTGACCAGCGCTCATTTGGCATGGCATATTGCCATTCATCCAGCCAAAAGGTAACGGCATGCCAAGCAAAAATAGCGCAGATTATTGCGCAGAGTAGCAGTAGTGGGCGGATAATTTTTTCTTGTTGTTGGTTATTGAGAAAGGGGATCAAAATATCAATTTTGATGTGCCGATTTTGTTCTGACACCAAAGCCGCACCCATAAAAATAATAAATAAAATTAAGTGTCGGGTGATGATATCCATCTGAGCAAAACCTGCATCAAAAAAATTGCGGGCAATGATTTGTATAACGGCTAGCACCAGTAGTAACAACAAGCTACTGGCAGCTACTATTTTTTCAAAAAAAATTAAGCCATGTTTGAGTTTAAAAATCATTGTCAGCCAAAAATTCATAGGGCTGTTTCCTGTCGTTGAGGCCTATTTATCGCACGAAATTCTTCCAGCAGGGTTTTGGTTCGAGTAAACATTTTCTTAGAAATATAGTCTGATTGAATTAAGCTATTGGCTGCTTTATCTCGAATTGTCAGCATTTGCTGTTTTTCTTGTTCATTCCAATCCCATGAAAATTGAATACCGCTCTCTTTTAATAGGCTAATGCTTTGTTTGTTATCACGGCGAGTGACTTCATTAATTGTTTTCCCTGCTTGTTTGCCCGTAGATTTGAGCAATTTTTTGAGATCATCTGGTAGTTTTTTAAAGAAACGGTTGCTGACCACCAAGGCGCCAATGGCATTGGTCATAGATAAATTACTGGCATAAGATAACTTGGTATGCCACTGCATGGTGAGAGCACCAAATGCCGAGTTATAGACGGTATCAATGCTACCATGTTTGGCCGTTAATTGAGCATAGACATCAATAATGGACAAGGGAACAGGTGATACACCAGAGGCCTTGGCAAAGGCTTCCCCTACAGGATCCCCCTGCCATAGCCAAATTCGTCGTTGTTTTAGCTCTTGTAATGAATTAATTGGTTTTTTGGAAAAGAAATGGATGCTACCGATTTCGGGCCAACCTAATAATTCAAATCCCTTATAGCGAAAACCGGCTTCTATTTCAGGCATTAATTTATCTCGTACATAATCGGATTCATCAGTATTGCGAAATAGAAAAGGCATTTCTAGCACACGAGCAGAAGAATAGATGCGACCAATACCATAACCAGTAAAGAAAGCTCCCTGCAACTGATGACTGCGGATTTTACGTAACACATCTGGCTCATCTCCCATGACACCACCAGGATAAATTTTAAACTTGAGGCGACCATCACTTTCTTTATAAATCTGATCAGCCCAGCGCTCAATCTCCTTCATCCAAGCAGTATTAGCAGGAACCAAAGTGGCAAACTTAAATGTGTATTGCTTTTTTGCTTGAACCGTAGGTATGACAAATAAGCTTGTGATAAAACAAGTGAGCACGATCTTTTTGAGAGCACGAAGTAAAAAAGAGCGTAAAGTAAATTGATTTAAAACCATTGATCTTCCTTTTTCAGTAATAGGGAAGCTTTGTGCTTAGAAATTTGATTGGTTAATTGTTGCTCAGGATAAAGCGTATCACTGGCTTCAATAATCTGTGTTAATAATTGGTGAAAGGCCTCCTTGTTAAAACGTTGGCGTTCAAGATATTGAGCTTGCAAAAGACCAACAACCAATAGTTTATTTTGATTGAATGTATTGGCATGCTTAAAGTGCTGTTCGGATAAGGCATAGTTGCCACCAAGCATGGGCGATTTACTACCATAATAGACCCCAAAAAAGATATGAGCACCACTCATATAATAGTCTTCATCCAAATCAAGTACCCGCTGCATGAGCATGACAGCTTTAGGTAGCTGGGCAAGATTTTGTGCTTTGTCTCGAGCCAAATCAATGGCTTTTGCCTTGCAGGATGCTGCCCAGAATAAGGCGGGTACACTACTATGGCTTAAGGTGTTGATACTTTTTTGTAGCTGCTCTAAGTTGCCCTTCATAGCCTCTTGATTCAGACCTTGTGCAAATAAGGCGTGTTGTGCATGTAAATAGCCTTGTTGATAAAGTTGAGCTGCTCGAGTGGGTTCGCTATCTTCAACAAAGCCAAAAGCATAGCCGTAATAAGCCTGTGCCGCATAGAGTCGTAAGTTACTATTATTGGGGTCATTAACTAACATGCCTTCGATTAGGCTGATATTTGATGGTAATGCAGTGCCTGCTAATTGCAAGTCACCCTGTCTATTCATCGCACTGATACCTCCTTCAATAAGAGGCATTGCTGCTCGAACAGTTAATTGTGAAATAGAACAGGCGCTGAGTTGACCCAGAGTAACAATCAACAGGCCAATTTTAAGAGGTCTAATCATAGTGTGTGGCTTACCGCGTTTGAAACAATTATTACTTATTAGAAAAAAGCTTTAAGTTTTTAGCTCTTAGCCATGTGCTCTTAAATCGTTGTTTTCTGTAAAAGTATATTAGCATAAAGTAATAATAAGTAATTGTTTTATAGATGAAAATTAAGTTGTAAGGATATGAAACTCTGTGCTGTATTGCAATAGTTTATCTCGATTCTTTATGAATTTGCCGTTTCTGCTCGGCTAAAATAAAGTGATCCAGACAACGTTGTCCAGCTGGGCTTATGCTTGTTATATGACAGTGATAATGGCTGTTTTTAATAACAATAACGTCTATGGTGCAGGCAATGGGGGTGGTATGGGTTGCTTGTGTGGTATTGTCTTCAGGGAGCAATAAGCTAATATTAAGCTGATCACCCTGATGATATTGCTCAGAAGCTGGCGCTTTAAATGACAGCCCTGTTGAACTAATGTCCACTAATGCAAACGGTTGCTTATTATGCGTAAGCACAATGGTATCGGTGGGATGGATGCGCACACCATCGCGTCGATCATCACTATCTAATTCGATAATAATGTCATTTTCACTCTTGTTTTTCCAGAACAAATTCTACCCTCCTATTTTGTGCACGGCCTGCTTCAGTTGTATTGCTAGCAATAGGGAAGAGATCAGCATAACCGGTGGCTGACATTCGTGTGGGATCAATGCCCTGATCAATAAAAAACCGTAATACCGTGGTTGCCCGTACAGCAGATAGCTCCCAATTGGATGGAAATTGTTTGGTGGCAATCGGACTATTGTCAGTATAGCCTTTAATATCAATATTATAATCAGCGTATTTTTTAAATAAATAGTAAATATCTTCAAAAATGGGCACGGCGTCATCAAACAAGACAACATCGCCAGATGGAAACAATATGGTGCCTTTAATGCGAATAATAATGTGATCACCTTCGCTATAGACATAAACAAACTTTCCCAAGCGTTGTTCGAGGATCATGCTTTCAATATCATCCAATAATTGCTCTTTATCTGATGGCTTTTTAGGTTCTGCTATGGGTTGTGGGATTATGGGGTTACTGTCTGCCTCAGTCGTGCTTGATACCGTTTCAATAATAATGTGTTGGGCAATAGGATGTTTATCATTTAAGGCCAGTTGAATCGAGGATAGTACGGACTTAAATTTTTCGGTTTCTACGGATGAAATAGAGAAGAGCAAAATAAAAAAGACCAGTAATAGGGTTACTAAATCAGCAAAAGTCACCATCCAAGCAGGTGCACCTTCTTCATCGGCAATGTCATCAATATCGGACTCTATAGGATCAGAAGGCAATGTTTCAGAGGGTTTAAAAAGACGATTATCTTGATTTTCGGCCTTTGTTTTTACCTCGGCATCGGGTGTTTGTATGGCTGTCTCGGTCATTATTTACTGCTTTTCTTTTTCGTCTTGGCACGCATCGAAGGTCTTTGTGCCTGAGGTAAAAATGAAGACAGTTTTTCATAAACAGATAATTGATTATTATCTTTTAAAATACAGATAGCCCCCTCAAAAATAATTTCTAGATTAATGACTTCAAACATCGTTCGGGACTTTAATTTACCGGCAATAGGGATAAAAATAACTGTGGCAAGTAATGAACCATAAAATGTGGTTAATAAGGCCACGGCCATAGAAGGGCCAATTGTTGTGGGATCATCGAGCTTGCTTAACATTTGAATTAAACCAATCAACGTGCCTAACATACCAAAGGCTGGGGCAAAGGTAGCCATTTTTTTAAAGACATCTTGAACATTAAAATGCCGTGCTTTCATGGAATTAATTTCAGTACGCAGGACATGACGGATCATCTGCTCATCTGAGGCATCGGCAATAAGATTGCAAGCACGTTTTAAAAAAGGAGAATTGGTTTTTACTTCAGATAAGGCTAACAAGCCTTTTCGACGACTGAGTTGAGTCAGTTGCAACATGGTTTGAATCAGTTGTTCGGGTCTTTGTTTATCGGTACCAAAAACAATAAAAGCACTACGAAAGGCGGTCAGAATATCTTTTAGAGGAAAGGTTAATAAGGTCGCTGCCAAAGTACCCCCAAAAACAATCATCATGCCGGGAATATTGATAAATGTTTTAAAATCTCCACCAAGTAAAATAGCAGATAAAATTAACGAAAAACCAGAAATAATCCCGACTAATGAGGCAAAATCCATAAAGATAACAACCTTAAACCCAAATAAATTAACAATATCGATAGCCTAACTATAGTGTAGAATATTGAGTAGGCAAGTTGTGTGCTTCAATAATGAGGACTATTTCTCCTTATTCTTCTCTTCAATCCATTTACTCATAAAATACTGGCTACGATAAAGATTATGGCGCAGTATTTTACCCATGAAATTTTTTTGTCGATGCGTGTTAATATGATTTTTCAAATGATGCAAAACGTTTAAGAGCGCATGGCTGTGTTCGGTTTCTGAAAATAGTGTCTTAATAATAGTGTGTGTTGCCTGACTTTGTTGTTGCCAGAGCAATCTATTCTGATAAAGGCGAATAGCTGCCTGAGCAAGGTGCTGTGCTTGCTCATTTTGATTGCTATTATCTACCACCAGCCCAGCCCATGTCTCTTTATTATCTCCCATACCTTCAAAACCAATATGCGTGGTCACACAGGGGGTTTTTGCAATAAAGCCATCGGCAATTTTGCCCTTAATGCCGGCACCAAAGCGAAGAGGGGCTAGATTGACTCGATACTGTGCGAGTGTGTGGATGGCATTATTGGCTCGCCCTTTGATGATAAAGCCCTTATCTGGCTGGTGCAGTTGATACACTTTTTCACTAGGATAAGCACCATAAATATGTATTTGAGTCTGAGGCAACTGCTCTCTTATGAGTGGCCAAATGGCTTGATAACACCAGAGCACCGCATCCCAATTGGGCGGGTGTAGAAAATTGCCAATCATAACAAAGTGCTCACGTTCGTTATAAGTCTTTAATGTTTGATTTAACATGCTCGTCTCTAGTTGCTCGGTGCTGAGCATAAAAGGGCAATAATGGATAAGGCTGGGATGAATGGCAAATTGCGTTGTTAATAATTGCATTTCATAGCGAGAGATGATCAGACTGAGATCGCAACGTAAAATAGCGGCAATTTCACGAATGCAGTCATCTTGACTCTCAGCACTAAAAAAATCGACCGGAGTATTCTTTTTCAGAGCCTGCTGGCGTGCACGACGTAAAAAATGTAAGTCTTGAGTATCAAGAATATGTATTGCGTTAGGGCAGTGTTCATGTACCCGAGGAGAAAATTGTTCCTCAGTAATGAAGCGATCATAAAAGACAATTTCAGGGTTTAAGTCTTTGACATAGTGATCAAAAGACGAATCATTCAAGCTAATGCCTTGTGAGTGAATGCCAAGGCTGTCTAAGTCAGCACAAAATTCTGTTTTATCAGCGGCACAGGCAAAGTGAATTTGCCAAGAGCTTTGTCCCTGATCATTTTTATCATTCACTAAGGCATTAAGCAGTGCCAAGGTACGATAGCCTGCTGCTGATGAATTAGGCTCTGGCCAGAGGTGGCCGATAAAAAGTAGCTTTTGTGTGTTATGTATCATAAAGAGACTTATGGCTGAATAAAACTAATGCCTTCGAGATGGGTACTGATAATATGTTTTGCCAGTTTAATAAAGCCAGCAAAGTAAGCCTGTTTTTGATCCTCACTACGAACCGCAGCGTATAGCGTCCCCCAACAACCTTCTTCGCCTAGAGGCAGGGCAGCGATATTGTATTGCTGGAGGATTTTTTTATTGAGCACCCAACAAGGCAATGCTGCTACGCCTCGATTGCTGGCAATCAGTTGTATGGTCATGGTATTGACTTGAGAATGGCGTACTAAACTAGGTTCTACCCCTGCTGGGCTGAGAAAATGGGTAAAAATATCCAGACGTTCACGCTCTACAGGGTAGGTGATTAAGGTGTCGTCATACATATCTTCGGCAAAAATACAGGGCTCAGATGCCAATGGATGTTGCTTAGAAACGGCCAATAGTAATTGGTAATGAAATAAGGGAATGTAATCGACTTCGGGATTATTGCGTATATCTGAGGTAATAATAAGATCGGCATTGGCACGCAATAAAGAGTCAGTAGGATTCATATCAAAGCCAGTCGATAAGTCCAGCTCGACATCAGGCCAGTCTAACCGATACTGATCTAATGTTGGCATGAGCCAGTCAAAGCAACTATGGCATTCGACACCAATGCGTAAACTGCCACTGTCACCGGTTTTAATTCGGGATAATTGCTGCTCTGTCTGCTTGACTAATGGTAATACTCTATCGGCCAGCTCAAGCAATTTTTGTCCCGCAGGTGTAAAACGCATAGGGCGAGTTTTTCGCACTAGAACCGGTGTCCCCAAATAGTCTTCAAGCACCTTAAGTTGATGTGATAGAGCAGACTGTGAGAGTTTGAGTTGCTCTGCGGTGGCCACTAAACTACCGGTTGTTTTTAAGCCCACTAAGGTCTTTAAGTGGCGAATTTCCAACTCCATATACACAAGCGTCCGTCGATGATTAAATAAAGAGTAGATTAGCATACTCTTGGTAGCTTGTATAAATTCTACAAGAGATGTGGCTGTTTTTGACTTGAATTTTTTTAGAACTGTTCTATAAATGAAGAGGAGTCTATTTTATTTGTGGTATTTCTGAGTGAATGGAAAAAATAGTAAGAGCATGAATGACCTGAACCATACCCTTAACCATGACATCGAGCGTATAGAACTTGCGCTTATCGGTAACAAAGACGGCATCTGGGATTGGAACCTGCGAGATAATAGTGTCTATTTTTCACCAAGGTGGAAAGAAATGTTGGGTTATAAAGATAATGAATTGGCCAATGAGTTTACCACTTGGGAAAGGCTGATCCATAAAGATGATTTAGCACCTACAATGGCGGGTATCAATAAAAATATAAGGGGTGAAACACAGTATTATGAAGGCGTTCATCGCCTAAAACATAAGGATGGCCACTGGGTTTGGATCTTAGATAGAGCCAAAACCCAATATGATGCTCAGGGTAAAGCGACTCGTATGATTGGTACGCATACTGATATTAGCCAACAGAAACAGCAACAACAAAAGTTATTACATAAAACACAAATTATTGAACAAATTAATGATGCCGTTATCTCAACGGATTTGGATGGTTACATTGTCAGTTGGAATCATGGTTCTGAGCGATTATATGAATATACTGCTGATGAGGCCATTGGTCAGCATATAACAATGATTTATCGTCAGGAAGATTTGCCTGTTTTTACACAAAATTCAGAAGAATTAATGCAAGTGGGTTCTCTTAATGTTGAAACACAGGCTCTTAATAAATCACAACAACCAGTAATGATAGAATTATTCTTATCTTTATTATGTGATGAAGATAATGAGCCAGTCAACATTGTTGGCTATGCAAGAGATATTACTCAACGTAAAAAATATGAAGAGAAACTTCTTAAACAGCAAGATGTGTTACACCATCAAGCTCACCATGATGCCTTAACTAATCTGCCGAATCGAGCATTATTTAATGATCGGCTTTCTCAGGCAATAAAAAAAGCACATCGTAGCCAAAATGAAATTGCCATTTTTTTTATTGATCTGGATCACTTTAAACAAATTAATGATTCTTTGGGGCATGGTATTGGTGATAATGTTCTTAAAGTGATTTCACAGCGAATTAAAACAATTATTCGAGAAGAAGATACCCTATCAAGGTTAGGGGGTGATGAGTTTACCATTATTATGGAAAACTTAAGTATGGGACGAGATGCCTCTAAACTGGCGCAGAAAATTCTTAAACTATTGGCAGAGCCGATACAAATTGAGCAACATCGATTATATATTTCTAGTAGTATTGGCATCAGTGTTTATCCGAGTGATTCAACAGATAAAGATAAATTATTGATGTATGCTGACACAGCTATGTATAAAGCTAAAGATAAGGGGCGGAATAACTTTCAGTTTTATTCAAAAGAGATGACAGCACAGGCGGTTGAGCATATTGTCATGCAAGCCAGCTTACGAACAGCAATAGAAAAAGAAGAATTGCTTGTTTATTACCAGCCACAAGTCAATGCAGTTAATGGTAAAATTATTGGCTTAGAGGCCTTGGTTCGCTGGATTCATCCGGTTATGGGCTTGGTCTCCCCAGCTAAGTTTATTCCCATTGCACAAGAAACGGGCTTAATTGTTGATATTGACCAATGGGTTATGAAGGTCGCTATGACCCAAGTGGCACAATGGCATTATGCGGGGCTTAAACCAGGAGTATTAGCTTTAAATCTGGAAGTGAAACAATTGCAGAATAAAGAGTTTATTACCTTTCTTAAGCAAACATTATCAGATACAAGATTTAAACCGCCGTGGTTGGAATTGGAAATAACAGAAAGCCAGATTATGGCTGATCCAAATAAGGCGATTGAAGTATTAAAGCAGATCAGTGATATGGGTATTGAGTTAGCCGTCGATGATTTTGGTACGGGCTATTCTTCGCTGTCTTATTTAAAAAAATTACCGATTGACAAACTAAAAATTGATCAGTCTTTTGTTAAAGACTTGCCGGATGATGAAGATGATGTGGGTATTACTCAAGTGGTTATTGCACTGACAAAAAGCCTTAATTTGAATGTGATTGCAGAAGGTGTCGAAACCTATGCTCAAAAAGAATTTTTAGTTGCCAATGGTTGTCATAATATTCAGGGCTATTTTTATTCGAGACCGTTACCGGCTAGGGATATGGAACTTCTCTTAAATACAGGGCTGTAGTCACTTTACATGAGAAGCGAACAATCAATTACTTATTCAGCTTTCATAGGTAGGTACTTAAGCATGTCTGAGGCAGGATAACTCTGTATTTACTACACAAGACGCCGCAAATCCATCCTTGGAGGCTTTATTGCCACATCCATGTGGCACTTCCTTCGTAAACACAGAGTTATCCTTAAGTACCTACGTATGATTCAGCTTTATTAGTTTTTACAATCGTTTTCTATGTTCGTTTAATGACCTCTTCCATATAAAGATCTAATTTAGTTGATACATTATCTTTAAAAATACGCTCACATGTTTCCCTATCTTGTTTATTCTTCTTCTTTCTAAAAAGCTTTCCTAAGGTTTTTTTCGTCCTTGTATTTCTTTTCTTATCATCTTTTTTTCGGATGCCGATACACGTTTGAAAACGTGGGGCATAGGCATGTCTTGGGTTGTATTTTAAACACTTTTCTATAGCAACGACACAGCGTCTTCTATTTTCGAGAAGGTGTTCGGCATAAGCAAGATTAAAGTATAATTCAGCATCATTAGAACAACCTTGAATGGCATCATAACAACGCTGTAGGCCGCCATTACTTTTAAGTAATATAACCTCCAGAAGGCCGACAAAAGATAGGTAAGTATAATAGGCTGGGTTGAATCGATCCGCATGCTCTAGAACATTAGAAAATATTTTTTTTGCTTTTGCTAAATCATCATCATGAAGAGCATAGAGTCCCTGATAAAATTCTTCCTCATGGGGATTGTGCTCAGGGGTATTTTCTTCTGAAGTATCTTGGATTTCTTCGACAATATAATCAATGGTATTATCGTGAGAGTCAATAGAAAGCTTGTGCATAGTAAAAGGTTCCCCCGTAGAAACTCATTTTGGATATTATTTTGCTAAATAGATATTTTCTTAGCTATTATTCATAGGTAGGTACTTAAGCTCTTTTGAGGCAGGATAACTCTGTATTTACTACACAAGACGCCGTAAATCCATCCATGGAGGCCTTTATTGCCACATCCATGTGGCAAAAACTTTCTCCGTAAACACAGAGTTATCCTTAAGTACCTACTTATGAGCTATTATTAGTTATTTGTTTTTAGCGACTTATTATCCTTTGGATTATTATATTTTTTAAAAGGGGCAATATCAATGATAATTAAGTAGAACTTAGATTTAACTTAATTATTTAGGGCACCACTGAGACTATTTCATATTATTATTATGTGCTAACTCTTTTCTAACTCTTTATGATTACTATTTACGCTACTGAGCAAATAAATTGCTGAGTAAAGGACTTGCGTCAATTTTTTATACATAAATAATAATTTTTAAAAGACTTTGTATAGAAAAAATTATTGAATATTGTTTTTATTAGGGATGTTGTTAATAGGCATTATTTTTGCTTGTGTTTTCCTTATGCACTATTAAAGTAAAATTAATGACGCTTATTTAGATACGAATAATAAGTAAGAAAGAGGATTTAAAGTGAAAATAGTAAATGTGATTGGCCGGTATTGCTTACACTCAGATTTTGCTTGCCAAGGTTTAATAGAAAAGGGGTTAATAAAAAAGCGTCGTTCACTACTGCTTGTAGGTGGTGTTATCGCTTTATTAACAAGCCCATTGGCACAGGCAGTGACCTTAGCTCAAGCAACCGAGCAGGCTATTACGACGAATCCCCAAGTATTAGAACAACTGAATCAAAAACTTTCCAGAGATTCCGAAATACGTCAGGCCAAAGCAGGTTATTTACCCAAAATAGACATCAGTGCAGGCTATGGCACCGAAACCTCAGATAACGGTTCGACACGCAGTACCCATTTTGGTCATTCACGCAGTATGAACCGTCAAGAAGCTGAAATTGTGCTACGCCAAATGCTCTTTGATGGTTTTGAAACGTCTAGTGAAACTCAACGACATACTTATCGTTCACAATCAGCACAATATCAATTGGTTAATCTATCGCAAGAAATTTCTATTGCTGCCATTACCGCCTTTATCAATGTGTTACGAACCCAAAAATTAGTCAAATACGCACAAGATAATGTTGCTATTCATGAAAAAATACACGATCAAGTTGAACTACGTTCTAAAATGGGTGCTGACAGTCAAGGCTCATTAAGCCAAATTGTGGGTCGTTTAAATCTTGCTTACTCTAATCTGGAAGCCAGAAAAAATGATCTCAAAGATGCTCTAACAGACTATGAAAAAGTCATTGGTGAGAAGCCTAAAGAGGCTTTAGAAGAAGCGAGCTTTGATTTGCCTTTGCCAAAAACCTACGAAGAAACCTTAGACAAAGCACTAGCAAATCATCCGGCTATCAAAGCCGCTCAGGCCGATATTAATGCCGTAGAAATGCAAAGAGAAACCTCAAAAAGCAATTATTATCCCGATGTTGAATTACAATTAGGCAGTGAATGGGCGGATAACCAAAATGGTGTGAGAGGCCATGATAATGGTCACTATGCCATGCTGAATGTGCGCTATAATCTCTATCAGGGTGGTGCAGATAAAGCGCGAGCCACTAAAGATGCACATCTTATTAATGAAGCTCGCAGAAGAAAAGAAGTGACCACTCGCAATGTCGTTAAAGCGGTGGATATTGCTTGGGATGCCTATGAGTCATCCAGCAAACGTATGGATTTTTTACAAAAGTATGTTGACTCCACCGTTAAAACACGCAATGCGTATGAGCAACAGTTTCGCATTGGTGAGCGTACCTTACTTGATTTACTGAATACTGAAAATGAAATATTTTCAGCCCACTCAGAAAATATTAAAAATTACTACGAAAATATTCTGGCTGAATATCGTGTGTTGGATTCTATGGGGGCTTTATTACATGAATTACAACTTTCTGTGATTGATGAAAAAAATGAGCCTTATATCGAGCAATAATCAATACCTAGCTATTGTCATCTTTTAGTCCCCTTCTTTTTGGGAGGGGGACTTTAAGGATGAAACCAAGCAATTAAATGCCTATCAATTTATTTCAAATAGATTGTTTTTTTAATAACATGATGCAATCTTATTGACATTAAAATTGCTGAAATGCTTAAGCCTATTAATAAACCAATCCAAAAACCACTGGCTCCCATAGGCTCTGTTATTAAGTGAGTGAGTGCCAATGCATAGCCTAGAGGAAAACCAATAATCCAATAAGCGACAATGGATAGCAGCATGGGAATTGCAGTGTCCTTTAAGCCCCGCAATGAACCAGCAGAACATAATTGTATACCATCTGAAAATTGATATAGAGCAGTGAAAATCATTAGGCCACTGGCGAGCTGGATGACCTCATTATTGCTACTATAGAGCATGGCAATACCAGAAGAAAAATTAATGATCATAAAAGCTGCCATACCGGAGATGCAGAGGCTAATAAAATACCCCGTCTTAATCGTATCTTGAACACTTTGCCACTGGCGCGCACCACTTTGTTGCCCCACCTGAATGGTTAGGCTAATGGAAAGGCTTAAGGGTAAAATAAAAATAAGCGATGAAAAACTGAGGGCAATCTGATGTGCCGCCACACTGACAACTCCCATCGAAGCTAAAAATAAGGCAATAATTGAGAAAATACTACCCTCTACAAAAAGTGCAATCCCGATAGGAAGCCCTAATGCCAAGAGTGTTTTTAGTTCATTAAAATGCGGCTTTAAATGATATGTAACGAGTTGCACAGCGAGGAATTGTTTACTTCTAGAAACATAAATAAACAAACATAAAAACATCACCCAATGAGTAATGGATGTGGCCCATCCTGCGCCTATACCACCAAGTTTAGGTGCCCCCCAGTGACCAAAAATAAGTAGGTAATTGACCATGATATTAACTACTAAGCCTAAAATACCAGTCAGCATAACAGGCTGAATATTCGCCATGCCCTCGTTGAGATAACGTAAAATATAAAAACCTGCAATGGCTGGCATGCCCCATGCGATAGCATGAAGATAAGCACTTGCAATAGGAAGAATTTTATTATCAACCTGCATAAAAACAAAGATATCGTCAATAGAGTTTAGGAGGATAAAACCAAAAAGGCTTAAGGCCAGCCCAATCCAGAAGGACTGGCGTATGCTATGGCCTATTTTTTCAAAATTCTGTTCACCACAATAGTGGGCTATTATGGGGGTAATTGCGCTTAAAATGCCGCCAATGAGTAGTAAAAGAGGTATCCATATACTTGAGCCTACTGCTACTGCGGCCAGATCAGCAGCACTGGCATGGCCAGACATAATCGTATCAACAATGCCCATTGCCATCTGGCTGAATTGAGTTGCTACTATGGGGGCTGTAAGTGAGACTAAAGGAATAAATTGTTTTTTTATGGCTTGCTGTAAGTGATAGAAAAAAGTGTCTGAAGTGGCGTGTGTCATAATTCCCGCATATTCATTGGTAATATTTTTTATTTGTACTATTCTTTTTGAGTAGGAGCAACATCATAACATGGAAGAACAATAAATAAGTGTGTGATAGCCAGTAGCTCTACAACCTTTACTATACTAATAATGCCCATAGAAGCAAAAAAACAGACAATATTATTAAACATTCCTTTGTTTTCTGAAGTGGATAAACAGCGATTTATCCATTTTGTTATGAAGTGTTTAACGCTATTTAATGAAAGTTTATTTTCTGGTGCCGCAAAATTGCCTCAATTGCTTGCTCTTATGCCTAATAATACTCAGTCTGGTAATGCGACAAGTAATGATGCTAAAGAAAATTATTTTAATCTGCAATTAAGCATGCTGGGGGACAGTCTTTATATTAGCGTCTGCAATAGAAATCCTGTCTATCAATCAGATTCAATAACACGACAGTTTTTCTTACGCCTTTCTACGCCACCAACGAGCGAATTGATTGAGCAAGTTAAAAATACCCTCTATTTAGAGAGTGAAGTCAGTGATCCTGAACTATTGCGTCGACATAATGACAGCATTCGTGAAGAGATGAAGCGTGCTAAAAAAAGAGCTGCTCAAGAATTATCTGAATTAGAAGAAAAATTAGAACAAAAACGTAATCAGTTACATGAAAGCATCCGTCAGGCTGAAATTGATAGTCTGACGAATATTCTCAACCGTGGTGCTTATGACCGGCGTCTGCAAGAAAGTGTCTCAACCTGTCAGGAGCAACAATTACCATTGTCATTAGTTTTTCTGGATTTGGATTATTTTAAGCAGGTTAATGATACCTATGGGCATCAGGCAGGGGATGAAATTTTAAAAAAAATGGCTCGTTCAATGACTCAAAATAGCCGTCAAAAAATAGATTATGTGTGCCGCATAGGGGGTGATGAATTTGCCATTATTTGTTTTTCAAATACGACCACTGCCAGTCGCTCAGCCTATAAAGTTTTAGCAAATATGAAGGGCAAAGTCAGCATTGGTATTAGCTTATTGAGGGCAGATGATAATGTTGAATCGTTAGTTGCCAGAACAGATGAAGCTTTATATGAGGCTAAAGAAAAAGGTCGAGGACAGGTGGTTGTTAATGGTTGAGCACTTATTACGATGAAATTAGCCATACAACAAGTTGTTAATGATCAAAGCAGTCTTGTTTTATTTAAGGTACGAGTTAAAACCTTAGCTAAAAAACTTGGCTTTAGCACCTTGTGCATTGAAAATATGCAAATTGTTGCCAGTGAAATGTTATCTAATCAAATTAAATACGCCAATAAAACCGGTATGGTGCAGCTTTGGTTTAATGATGGTTTGGATGTCGGCATAAATGGTACCGCTAAGCAGACACAAAGGCAGACTGATAATAATGGATGCTTGCCATTGCCTGTGACCATTGATTTATTTGCTATGGACTATGGTGCTGGTATTAACGATATTAAAAAAGCCAGTCAAGATGGTTTTACTACCTCTGATACAATGGGCAAAGGCTTAGGTTCTGTATCACGTTTGGCACATGAATCGGACTTGTATTCGTTAACGGATAAAAAAGGCTGGCATGGTGTTGCCTTGTGGGGACGTTTTTATCGTTCAGAGGATAATAAACCCGAACACTATCAAGTCGGGCAGTTTGTTCGTTCATATCATGATAGGCCACAAAATGGTGATGCTATTTTAGTACAAACCAGTAATCGTCAACTGAGTTATTTACACTTGGATGCTACAGGTCATGGTCTTGAGGCAGAAAAAATTATTAATAAAATTAAATTAGCTCGTCTTAATATATTGCAGGCGAATGCCCATAAGATTTTATCTATGACAGAGCAGGCATTGCAGACAACGACAGGTGCTGCTGCGGTTGCTCTCAAATATAATACAGCTTCTGGGCGTGGAGAGTATTGTGCGGTTGGTGATATGCGTGTCAGTTTGCTCAATATTCAAGCGACTAAACCGCCAGACCTTGTTGAATGTGAGGTATCCCCTGGGATTTTAGGCCATGCTACGCGTAGTTATCATGCTCAAGAATTTAATTTAGCCATAGGTGAATTGATACTAAGTGCCTCTGATGGTATTCGGCGTAATTGGACGGTAAATGATTTTCCTAATTTATGGCATAAACACCCGCAACTGATCTGCTTACTATTAGGTAATAATAAAGGTAGAAGCAGTGACGATCAATCAATAATTGCTATCAGACGGATAGCATAAAACCATATAAAAGAGGTATTTATGGGCAAAACGACTATAAGCAAAGAGAAACTGTCAAAAGAGAAAAATACTAACAAAAATGTACTGACACAAAATGAAGAAGTAGTGGCTGACACTCGGTCAACAGAAACATTACTTATTGAAAATCTTAAAGTAAACATAGGCAAAATTTCCGGCATAATTGAAGCACAGGGTTGTGCTGCTTTTTGTGATACCAATTTACTTTCCAGCGAAGAAGTAGAAGATTATTCATTGGAGTTTTTAGAATTATTTGTGCAAATTTTAGGCTCAGGTAATGAAAAAAATAAGGACAGTGATGAATATCAGGCACTCATCCATTTTTTCAATAATTGCTCAGAACAATTACAAATACGTGGTGGTACGTTAGAGCAGTTTGTCGCTTATATGCATTTTTTGCAGACCAGTTTGATTCAGGGCTTAGAAGATGATGACTCTCTAAGTAAAGTTCAGTTTCGAGAAGTCCTATTAATGATTGCGGCTTTATTTAATGATATTAGCCTACAAGTTTTTAAACTGTATCTGAGTGAAAAAGAATTTACCATACGGGCACAGCAAGAGGAGTTGCTACAGACATCAACACCGATTACTGAAATTTGGGATGGTGTGCTCACACTGCCTATTATTGGTAGTTTAGACTCCTCTAGAACCATGATTGTTATGGAAAAATTACTGGAACGCATTGAAAGTGAGCGCTCTCGTATGGTGGTTATTGATGTCACCGGTGTAGTGACGATTGACTCTCAGGTTGCTCACCATCTGATCCAGATGATGCGTGCCATTAAACTGATGGGAGCCGTACCGATTATTACGGGTATTCGACCAGAAATTGCCCGCGCATTGACCAGTCTAAATATTGATCTTGATGGTGTGATCACACGAGCCACCTTATCCGATGGTCTCAAAGAAGCCTTTGCTCACCTGAATATTTCGGTTACTAAGCAGGCTCAATAATGTCGGGCATTCATCTTACGGTACTGTCTAGAAAGTGCGTCTTACTTGAGCCGGGTATTAGTCTTGATCCGGCAAAACCAGAAGACTACGCTCTGGATATTATTACTTTCATACAAAAAAACCATACCCAAGGCTTAATTTATGATTTAAAAAATATTCCTTTGATTGATCATACCTATTATCAATGGCTAAGCTATTTGTTTACCCTATGTAAGCTTAATAATGCACAATTTATTGTGGTGCATATGCAACCCTCAGCCGCCTATGGCTTAGCTCGTATTATTAGTGAGCCTCCCCCATTTAAATCTGCTTTAAGTATCGAAAGTGCTAGAGAGCTGTTTTTTTAAGCTAGAAAAAGGCATTGTAAAAAGAGATATAATTTTTTATACTGAATGGATATTTATAATAAATTTATTTGCCTTTTGTAACTATATGAAAAATAAGTAAATAAAAGTTGCCATGTAAAAGTTTTGGTTAAAATGCTTATTTTAAATCATTGCTTTGTTGATATTAGTTAGTCAATTAGTCAGCAAAAATAATACCCTGTATGGAGAATACCCATGTCGAATCAGAACTCAATGTACAGCTCTGAGCAAGATAGTGATCAGTTAGAAACACAAGAGTGGCTAGACGCTCTGGAAAGTGTGTTAGAAGTTGAGGGCCCAGAACGTGCACACTTTCTAATTGAACAAATGATAGAAAAAGTACGTCGCTCAGGTGTTAACCTACCACATTCTTCAAATACGGCGTATGTGAATACCATTCCCCTTCACTTAGAATTAACGATTCCAGGTGATATGGCAATGGAAGCTCGTATTCGTTCTCTGATCCGTTGGAATGCTGCAGCCATGGTGGTAAAAGCGAATCGAAAGTCAACGGAGTTAGGTGGTCATATTGCCAGTTTTGCCTCAGCGACCACGTTATATGATGTGGGTTTTAATCATTTTTTTCAGGCACCTACCCATGAACATGGTGGTGATCTGATTTTATTTCAGGGACACTCAGCACCGGGTATGTATGCCCGTTCCTTTCTTGAAGGACGATTAAGTGAAGAACAATTAGATAAATTTCGTCAGGAAGTCGATGGTGGTGGTCTATCATCCTATCCTCATCCTTGGCTAATGCCGGATTATTGGCAATTTCCTACGGTTTCAATGGGCTTAGGGCCTATTCAGTCCATCTATCAGGCACGTTTTATGCGCTATATGCAAGATCGTGGTCTGGCGAATACCCGCAATCGAAAAATCTGGACCTTTATTGGTGATGGCGAAACCGATGAACCAGAAACTCTAGGTGCTATTTCACTGGCATCACGAGAAAAACTGGATAATCTTATCTGGGTGATTAATTGTAATTTACAGCGTTTGGATGGTCCAGTTCGCGGTAATGGTAAAATTGTGCAAGAACTTGAAGCCATTTTCCGTGGTGTAGGTTGGAAGGTCATTAAAGTCATGTGGGGCAGTTATTGGGATCCCTTATTAGCAAAAGACAAAGATGGCCTGCTTAAGCGCCGTATGATGGAATGTGTCGATGGCGATTTCCAGAACTATAAATCCAAAGACGGTGCTTATGTTAGGGAACACTTCTTTGGCAAATACCCAGAACTTAAAGCTATGGTTGCCAATATGTCTGATGCCGACATCTGGCGTCTTAATCGTGGCGGTCATGATCCACACAAAGTCTATACGGCTTATAAAGAAGCAGCACAAACCAAGGATCAGCCCGTTGTTATTTTGGCTCATACGGTAAAAGGCTATGGTATGGGGGCTGCGGGTGAAGGACAAATGCGCACGCACTCACAGAAAAAGCTGGATGCTGAGGAAATGATTGCCTATAAGAACCGCTTTAATATTCCAATTAGTGATGAACAGGCGGGGCGAGCAGATTATTATCATCCGGGTAAAGACAGTGCTGAGTATAAATACCTTATGTCACGCCGTGAGGCACTCGGTGGGGTGATGCCTGTGCGTAATCGCACTGCCGCGCCATTAGAAATCCCTGAACTGAGTATTTTTGAACCGATTTTAAAAGGCTCTGGTGATCGAGAAATGTCCACCACAATGGCCTTTGTGCGAATGCTAACACTCTTAAGCCGAGACAAAAATATTGGTGAGAATATCGTGCCGATTGTACCAGATGAGGCGCGTACTTTTGGTATGGAAGGCATGTTCCGACAACTGGGTATTTATTCTTCTGTTGGGCAACTTTATACCCCACAGGATAAAGATCAGGTCATGTTCTACAAAGAGGATAAGTCCGGTCATATTCTCCAAGAAGGTATTAATGAAGCCGGTGCCATGTCCTCATGGATTGCAGCGGCCACATCCTATAGCACCCATAGTGTGAATATGGTGCCGTTCTATATTTACTATTCCATGTTTGGTTTTCAACGTGTGGGTGATTTGGCTTGGATGGCAGGTGATATGCAAGCTCGTGGCTTCCTCCTAGGAGGCACGGCAGGACGCACAACATTAGCCGGTGAAGGTTTACAACATCAGGATGGCCACTCTTTGCAAATGGCGGCAACCATTCCAAATTGTATTACCTATGATCCCACCTTTTCTTATGAACTGGCGGTGATCATTCAAGAGGGTATGCGCCGCATGTATAAAGAACAAGAAAATGTGTTCTATTACATCACCGTGATGAATGAAAATTATCAGCAGCCTGCGCTACCTAAAGGAGTAGAAAAAGGTATTCTTAAAGGTATGTACTTACTACAAGGCGGTGGTAAGCGTCGTAAGAAAATTCAATTAATGGGTTCAGGTACTATTTTGCGTGAAGTCATTGAAGCGGCTCGAATGCTTGATGAAGACTGGTCCATTGATGCGGATGTTTGGAGTGTCACCAGTTACAATGAATTACGTCGTGAAGCACAAGATGTGGATCGTTGGAATCGGTTGCATCCATTGGATGAGCCAAAAATATCTTATATTGAAAAATGCCTCAAGGATCGCCGAGGTCCCGTATTATCAGCAACAGACTATATAAAAGGCTACTCTGATCAAATCAGAAAATGGGTACCTGCTCGTTATGATGTACTTGGTACCGATGGCTTTGGACGTTCAGATACACGTGCGCAGTTGCGTAAATTCTTTGAAGTCAACGCCTCCTATGTTGTTATTGCCGCATTAAAATTATTGGCCGATGAGGGACAACTCCCTGCCGGTAAGGTGCAGGAAGCCATTGTTAAATATGGTATCGACCCTGAAAAACCAAACCCAGCGACTGCTTAAGGGCTTTTTGCTCATTGCAATAAATGAATGGAGTAACACTTATGAGTAAAATGATAGAAGTATTTGTGCCGGATATCGGTGACTTTGATGAAGTGGAAGTGATTGAAATTTTAATTGCCGAAGGTGATAGTGTGGCCGTTGAAGATTCACTGATCACCGTTGAATCCGATAAGGCCACAATGGAAATTCCCAGTAGTCATGCAGGTGTGGTTGCTAAAGTAAAAGTCAATATTGGGGATAAGGTCTCAGAAGGATCACTGCTTATCTTATTGGATGCTGACACTTCTGATATTGCTGAAAAAATACCTGAAACGAAAGCAGAAGAAAAACCAGCAATACCCGCTGAACCTGCTACACCAACCCCAGCTCAGGCAAAGAAAACGGTTGCGCTTAGAGAAACAAAAAAAGCCCCCCCCACCATTAATATTGATCATGATAATTTCAAAAAAGCACATGCCTCTCCTGTGGTGAGAAAATTTGCTCGTGAATTAGGTGTGGACTTAACTAAGGTCAGTGGTACCGGGAAACATGAGCGTATTTTAAAAGAGAATGTTAAAAATTATGTCAAACAAGCCTTAAAAGAGCCAGCAAGCAGCGGTGCAAACTTAGGGCTTGAACCCATGCCAAGTGTTGACTTTAGCCAGTGGGGTGATATTGAAACCAAGAAACTGTCTAAAATCAATGTGCTGACAGGCAAATTCATGCACCGCAACTGGGTTACTATTCCTCATGTCACACAATTTGATGAAGCCGATATTACTGAGCTGGAAGTTTTTCGTAAAAAAACCAATGCAGACTATGCTGATAAGGGCATTAAAGTCACCTTGCTGTCCTTTATTATGAAAGCAGTTGTTATGGGGCTGAAACAATACCCACGTTTTAATTCTTCACTGGATGTCTCTGGTGAGACCTTAATACAAAAACACTATTACAATATTGGCATTGCCGTGGCGACTGCCGATGGTTTAGTCGTACCGGTCATTCGAGATGTGGATCAAAAAAGCCTGAGTGATTTAGCAATAGAATTGCGTGAAGTATCAGTCAAAGCACGGGATAAAAAACTCAAACCTTCGGAGATGCAAGGCGGGTGTTTTACTATTTCCAGTTTAGGCGGTATTGGTGGTAGCAGTTTCACCCCTATTATTAATGCACCAGAAGTGGCTATTTTAGGCGTTTCACGATCCAAAACACAGCCAGTCTGGAATGGCTCAGAATTTGAACCGCGTTTGATGTGTCCCTTGTCTTTATCCTATGACCATCGTGTGATTGATGGTGCTGAGGGTGCGGCATTTTCAACCTATCTGAGTAAATTATTATCAGATGTTCGCTTTTTATTAATGTAATGGGGCTTTTTAATGACTAAGGCTATAAGCAAAATAATTGCAGTAAGCGTTCCGGATATTGGTGATTTTGATAGTGTTGAAATTATTGAGCTATTGGTATCAGTGGGTGATGAGATTGCCTTTGACGATCCACTCATTACCGTAGAATCTGATAAGGCCAGTATGGAGATCCCTTCTAGCGATGCTGGTATTGTTCAATCAATTGCTGTGGCAGTGGGAGATAAAGTCTCTCAGGGCAGTATTATTCTTGAACTTGAGGTGCTATCACAAACAGAGTCACAAAAAGAACAGCCAAGCTCGGTGGTTGACAGCCATTCTGATAAGGACAATCGTTCACCATCCTCAGATGAAAAGACGGCATCTACTGAGTCTGCACCCAATGCAACACCATTTTCAGGCACTGCTGATATTCAAGCACAGGTTGTGGTCTTGGGCTCTGGACCTGGCGGATATACCGCCGCATTTCGAGCAGCCGATTTAGGCAAGCAAGTGGTGCTTATTGAAAAAGATGATTTTCTTGGCGGGGTTTGTTTGAATGTGGGGTGCATCCCATCAAAAGCCTTATTGCATGTGGCCGAAGTACTGAATGAAGCTCGTGAGTTTTCTAAGCTGGGTGTGACCTACCAAGAACCGGAAATTGACACCGACAAATTACGTGAGCATAAAAATAAAATTGTGACTCGCCTAACGGGAGGCTTAAAACAATTAGCTAAGCAACGCAAGGTTCAAATTGTCAATGGTTATGGTAAGTTTAGCTCTGCCAATACAATAATAGTAGAAGCTTCTGATGGAACACAGCAGACCGTTAGTTTTGAGCAGTGCATTATTGCTGCGGGTTCCTCGGTGACACGCTTGCCTTTTATTCCATGGGAAGACGAACGGGTTTGGGACTCTACGGATGCCCTAGAACTTAAGAATATTCCTCAGCGTTTATTGGTTGTTGGTGGCGGTATTATTGGTTTGGAAATGGCCACGGTATACCATGCGTTAGGTGCTCAAGTCACCGTTGTCGAATTAGGTTCTGGTTTAATCCCAGGTGCGGATCGTGACTTACTAAAACCCTTTGAACGGACATTAAAACGCCGTTACGAAGCCATTTTTCTCAATACCAAAGTAACAAAGTTGACCCCAAGTGATGCGGGTATTGTGTGCCAATTTGAAGGTAAAAAAGCACCTGAAGAAGACACCTTTGACAATGTGTTAGTGGCCATTGGGCGTTCACCTAATGGTCAGCTAATTGCTGCTGATAAGGCCGGAGTTAGAGTAAATGAGCAGGGTTTTATCCCTGTGGACAGTCAACAGCGTACCAATGTGGATCATATTTTTGCTATTGGTGATGTGGTCGGCCAACCCATGTTGGCGCATAAAGCCACACATGAAGCAAAAGTGGCTGCCGAAGTCATTGCTGGCCAACAGCGTTTCTTTGATGCTCGCACCATTCCCTCGGTTGCTTATACTGAGCCTGAAATTGCATGGTGTGGTCAAACAGAAGAACAACTCAAAGCCGAAGGTATTGACTATGAAAAAGGCGTCTTTCCTTGGGCGGCTAGCGGTCGCGCCTTATCGGTCGGGGCTGATGTCGGTATGACCAAAGTGCTTTATGATAAAACCACACATCGTATGCTAGGGACGGGTATTTTAGGAAAAAATGCCGGTGAATTAATCGCCGAAGCCGCTCTAGCGGTAGAAATGGGAGCAGAAATGGAAGACGTCGCTCTGACGATACATCCTCACCCAACGTTATCAGAAACTATTAACTTTGCGACTGAGGTGGCTGAGGGGACGTGTACGGATATTTACTTGCCGAAAAAGAAATAGGCTAGAGTTTTATTGTTATTGGGAAAGCTAGATTAATTAAAATTCTAATTTTTATCTTAGCCTTATCTAAAATTACTGTGTTAGCAATGACGCTTTAAGTTATTACTTTTTGTTTTATATTAGTTTAATAGTTTGCAATCATTATCTGATTGCAAATCCAGCATTTCATGCTGATTTTCACTGATCCTGTTAATGGTAATTTGGAATAAAATAAATGATCCCAAACCAAAACTATGCTCCAGGTATGCGTATTGTTGTTCGAGATGCAGAATGGGTAATACGTCGTTCAGATATGAGTTCCGATGGTGGTCATTTAATCGAATGTGAAGGGATATCAGAGTTAGTTCGAGGTAGGAATGGACGTTTTTTAACCACAATAGAAAATGATCCAGACTTTAGTGAAAATCCAATTGAAATTCTAGATCCTGCCCAAACAAAACTGACAGAAGATAAATCCCCTAATTTTAAAAACAGTTTGTTGTACATTGAAAGCCTATTACGCCAAAAAGTACCAACCGATGAGAAAATCTGTTTTGGACACCAGGCTGCAATGGATCCACTACCATTCCAGCTTGATCCAACCAAAATAGCTCTCAAACAGCCACGCCAACGTATGTTGATTGCTGATTCTGTGGGGCTGGGTAAAACCCTTGAAGCAGGCATATTGATGTCTGAGCTTATTCGTCGGGGTAAAGGCAAGCGTATCTTAGTTCTGGCCGTTAAATCCATGCTGACTCAGTTTCAAAAAGAAATGTGGAGTCGTTTTACTATTCCATTAACCCGACTTGATTCGGCAGGGCTACAAAAAGTACGAAATCGCATCCCAACCAACCACAACCCCTTTAACTATTACGACAAGTCAATAATCTCAATTGATACACTGAAGCAGGATGTTGAATACCGCCATTACCTTGAACAAGCCTATTGGGACATTATTGTCATTGATGAAGCACACAATGTCGCCAGACGTGGTAGTAATTCTCAACGAAGTCGTTTAGCACAGCTATTAGCAGGGCGTTCAGATACACTCATTATGCTTTCTGCGACCCCACATGATGGCAGACCAGAAAGTTTTGCCAGTTTAATGAATATGCTTGATGCAACTGCTATCAGTAATGAAAAAGAATACCAGCATGAAGATTTCAGTGATAAAGGTTTAGTGGTTCGTCGCTTCAAAAAAGATGTTAAAGATCAAATTGCCAAAGAATTTCCAGAACGAGAAATTTCTACGATCAAAGCAACTGCGACAGCAATGGAAGAAGATGTCTATCGTGAATTAGTAGAAGCAAACTTTGGCACTCTGGACTCTTTATCTGCAAGCTCTTTACTTTCAAAGAAGGGCAAACCTCATAGTCAACTTTTTCGAGTCACTTTAGAAAAAGCTTTATTTTCAAGCCCAATGGCTTGTTTATCAACAGTCGAAAATCGTATTAAGAAATTAGAGAAAACTGAAGACCCAGAATTTCAGGATGACATTGACACTTTAACCTCATTGGCCAATGGTTTGAAACGAATTGATGCCAGTCAATTCAGCAAATATCAACGTTTACTCTCACTGATACAGGACAAAAAACAGGGCTTTGGCTGGAAACCCAACAAAACAAATGATCGCCTGGTTATTTTTACCGAAAGTATACCTACCCTGAATTTTCTGACAGAACACTTAAAAGTTGATCTGAATTTAAAAGAAGAACAATTAGGCATCTTGCATGGGCAGATATCAGACATTGATATCATGCGAACAGTAGAAGAATTTGGTAAAGAAAAATCTAAACTAAGATTATTAGTCTGTTCTGATGTGGCCTCAGAAGGCATCAATTTACATTACCTTAGCCATAAAATGATTCATTTTGATATTCCATGGTCATTAATGGTGTTTCAACAACGTAATGGTCGTATAGACCGCTATGGTCAAAGCAAACAACCACAAATACGTTATTTATTAACAGAAAGTCAAAATGCAAAAATACGGGGTGATAGCCGTATCTATGACGTATTGATTGAAAAAGATGAGCAGGCACAGAAGAATATTGGTGACCCATCAGAGTTCACTGGTGGTTTTGATCAAGAATCAGAAGAAGCTCAAGTGGCTGAGATTGTTGGTGGCAATGAAACCAATGGTGCTGACATTTTAGCGGCTTTATTCGATGAAAATTTTGAGACTGCAAATGATGAGAGCAATAACCCGCTGGCAATGGTGGCTGAAAAAAGTGTTAGTACAGATAACAGTGAAATACAACAACTCACATCGCTTTATAAAAAAAATATCGACTTTGCTCAACAGGCCTTAGAATACATCAAACGTTCAGGTCAACGACTGGAATTTGATATTGTCAACAATAGCACTCTGACCCTTACAATCAATAAAGAATTAGAACAAAGATTAAAGCTGTTAACACCTGAAATTTATCCCAAAGACAGCCAGTTTATTTTGACTGAAGATATCAAAGTGATTGCAGACGAAATTGCCGCATCCCGTGGTGAAGAACATGCCTGGCCAGCGAAACAATTTTTATGGCAGCTTCACCCTGTGATGGAGTGGCTTAATGATAAAGTCCTATCTGCTTTTGGTCGCCATCATGCACCATTGATACGTATGCCACATCATTTAGAAGGTCATCAGCATCAGTTTTTATTGAGTGCTACCTTCCCTAATCGTAAAAGTCATCCTTTGATCAACGACTGGATTGTAGTCAGTTTTTCACAAGATGATTTTGATAGTCTGAAAGGATTTAATGAATTTCTGCAAGCGATCAATCTGGGTGATATCACCTTATCTAATCCAGCTAAGGCAGACAACACTGATTTTCAACAAAAATTATTGCCTCAGGTCATTGAAAAAGCAAAACAACATTTTGAACAGGTTCGTAATACTTTTGAAGACTCAATCAATACAAAATTACAGCAGCAAATTGATGCCCTGGAAAAATTACGTGGTAAACGTATAAAACAAATGGAACTCAATTTATCTACGACGGGTGGCATTCAGGCAATTATTAAAGATAAAAAAGCCAAAGAACAGCGACGTATTGAAAAGTTATTCGATGATTATATTCAGTGGATAGAAGATACCATGACTACAGAAAAAGAACCTTATATTCAGGTTATTGCCGTCTTTACTGGACAAGAAGGTACAGGAGCTGAGGGTACTGGTTCTGATGGTATGGAGGCGAAGGAATAAATCATGGCATTAATTGGCATTTATAATGAAAATGATTTTTACTCCAATCATTATCTGACTTCAGTCTTTGAAAATGATATTCGTGGTGTCATGGATAACTGGCAACAGCAAGAAAGCAAAGCCAGAGAACATGAAAAACAACAAAAAGCATTGGGTCGGAAACCAGAAAGAGGATATCGTGCACCCTATACCCAACTGACCAGTTATGCTGGACAGTTTTTTAAAGACCTTAATGAACATGGTCGTGAGCATAATATTGACATCCGGTTTCGTCTACAACGTCAACGTTGGCAATCTATTTTACAGCCACTGGGTTATCAGTTAGAACCGACAACGATAGAACTTGATTCCGGTTTATACTTGCCCGTATTGGCTCGCTATGATGATAGCCTTGGGTCACAAGGGATGAATAAACCCTTTCTTTGGGTTATAGAAGCCCATGATCTCCATGACGAAGACAATCAGGATCCACTGGCTTTACCAATATTAGCACCACAATTTCCAGATAAGGTCATACAGGATGAAGCGTTAAGAAAAAAACACAGAATCTTTTTTAAAAGCAAAAGTGGAGAAGGTATTACCTGGTTGGATATCATCTCAAAACATATTCTTACCCAGACTGAACCTCCACGCTGGATATTGTTATTGGGTAATCGTCAGGCATTACTGATTGACCGAACCAAATGGGCACAAAATCGCTTATTGCGATTTGATTTTGAGGAAATTTTAGGGCGTAAAGAAACTAATACTCTCAAAGCAACAGCGGCCTTATTACATAAAGATTCAGTCATGCCGGAAAGTGGTCAGCCATTACTGGACAATCTGGATGAAAACAGTCATAAACACGCATTCTCAGTCTCTGAAGACTTAAAATATGCCCTGCGTGAATCGATTGAATTATTAGGGAATGAAGCGACACAATATTTAATCAAACATGGCAAGGCTAACTATACAGGTAAAAACGCTATAAAACCTGAGCAGCTCAGCCTGGAATGTTTACGTTATATGTACCGTATGCTGTTTTTGTTTTATATCGAAGCAAGACCTGAGCTTGAATATGCACCCATGAAATCCATGACTTACCTTAAAGGCTATAGTCTGGAAAACCTGCGTGATTTAGAAATGGTACCTCTTTATTCAGAAGAAGATAAAAACGGTCGTTATTTGCATGATAGTTTAAATTGTTTATTCAAACTAATCCATAAAGGTTTTGATAATCGTTATGCATTGGAAAAACTGGATGTCTTTAGTATCACCCAACTGGATAGCCATTTGTTTGACCCAAGTCGAACACCTACCTTAAACAGGGTGGTGTTTAGCAATTTAACCTTACAACATATTATTCAGTTAATGTCCATTTCCAAGCCCAAAAAGGGCAAAAAGCGTGGACGAATTTCTTATGCACAATTAGGCATTAACCAACTGGGTGCTGTTTATGAAGCACTACTCTCCTATCGAGGATTTTTTGCCAATGAATTATTGTATGAAGTTAAAAAGAAAGGTGAAAAAACGAATTTATTAGAAACGGGTTACTTTGTCACAACAGAGCAATTTCTACAATACGATGAAGAAGAAAAAGTCACTCATACCGTCTATGAAGGTGGCGAGAAAAAGAGCAGATACAAAACCTTTGAAAAAGGCAGTTTTATTTATCGTATGGCAGGGCGAGACAGAGAAAAGTCGGCTTCTTATTATACGCCAGAGGTGCTGACTCACTCATTAGTCAAATACGCCCTAAAAGAATTATATAAAGAGAAAGTAGAACCACTTAAAACAGCATCAGAAAAAGCAGAAACCATTATTAACTTAAAGGTTTGTGAGCCTGCTATGGGCAGTGCAGCATTCTTGAATGAAGCCATTAACCAATTATCTGAACAGTATTTAGTTTACAAACAACAGGCAGAAGATAAACGCATACCGCAGGATGAATACACACAACAATTACAACGAGTTAAAATGTACATTGCCGATAATAATGTCTTTGGTGTGGATTTAAATCCGGTTGCTGTTGAACTGGCTGAAGTATCACTTTGGTTGAATGCAATTTCATCAGAAGCATTTGTGCCTTGGTTTGGTTATCAGCTATTTAATGGTAATTCACTCATTGGCGCTCGCCGCCAGGTATTTCCTACACATCAATTGACTTATAAATCACAAAAAGATCCCAGTTGGCTTAATTTAGCACCAACTCGATTAATGCCTGGAACAGATAGGGAAGAACATCAGGTTTATCACTTTTTATTGGGTGATAATGGCATGGCAGACTATAAGGACAAAGTGGTTAAAGGTTTAAAAGGTGAAGAAATTAAAACCATTAATGAATGGCGTAAATCATTCAATAAACCATGGTTTGATGAAAAAGGGAATAATGACTACAAAACTCAATTACAACGTATCTGTAAAAAAATAGATGATTTATGGGCTGAGCATACTCAACAGCGAGCTAAAGAACGCCAGTTAACGACGGATAAGTTACCAATTTGGCCTGATAAAGCTGATGCTGTCACAATGAGTAATATGGCAAGTAAAGATCAAATGGTCCAAAAAGCCATGACAGATGGTTCAAGTTCTTACCAGCGTCTGAAAATGGTGATGGATTACTGGTGTGCATTATGGTTCTGGCCTATTGATAAAGCGGATGAATTACCCGATAGGGATCAATATCTTTTTGAAATTGAAACCCTGTTAGACGGTTATATTCAGCCAGAGATATTAGAGATCGAACCTGAAATTATGTCTGATCAGGTACAATCTGATAATGAGATTGGTCAGCAGGATATGTTTGGTGAGGATCAGTCAGATTTATTTAATGATAATTTAAATACTACGATTCTTACTGCTAAAGGTACACTTAATAAACGAGTGATATTTAAATATCTACCACGGTTAGAAATTGTTGATAATCTGAGTCAGCAGTTTAAATATTTCCATTGGGAATTGGAGTTTGCTGATATTTTTTCTAGCAATATAGGATTTGATTTGGTACTTGGTAATCCTCCTTGGTTAAAGGTTGAATGGCAAGAGGGTGATATTTTAGGTGATTACAATCCTTTATTTGTTCTTCGTAATTTTAAAGCATCTGAACTCAATGGACTTAGAGAGGAAACATTTGAGGAATATCATGAGTTAAAAGATTACTATTTAACAGAATATAGTAAGGCACAAGGTGCACAAAACTTTTTAAACGCAGACTGTAATTATCCACTACTAAGAGGGCAAAAGGCTAACTTATATAAGTGTTTTATACCCAAGGCATGGGAAATCAGTTCAGATAAAGCAATAAGTGCTTTTCTTCACCCTGAAAGTATTTATGAAGATCCAAAAGGAGGTTTATTAAGGGCCGAATGCTATCCACGATTAAGAGCTCATTATCAATTTAATAATGAAAGGAAGCTATTCCCCATTGGAAATCAATTTAGGTATAGTTTAAATCTATATGGTAGAAAAAAAGAAAAAACAAGCTTTAGCAATATTTCTAATTTATTTATACCTTCTACTATTGAACTGTGCTTTAAACATGACGGCATTGGTCAAGTCCCGGGAATAAAAGATATAGAAAATCAATGGGATACTGGAGGGCATGCTTCAAGAATAGTTAATGTTAATGAAAATAAACTAAGTTTATTTGCTGGTATTTATGATCCAGAGAAAACACTGGCATTAGAAGCTCGTTTACCTTCACTACATTCTCAACAGTTAATATCGGTATTAGAGAAATTCCTTCAACAAAATAAATGCTTATCAGATTTAAAACAAAATTACTTTTCTACTTACATGTTTGATGAAACACAGTCCCAGAAAAACAAAATAATTAAAAGAGACACTCAATTTCCTAATTCAAGGCAAGAATGGGTATTGTCAGGACCACATTTCTTTGTTGGAAATCCTTTGTATCAAACACCTAGAAGTTCTTGTTTAACACATAAAGCATATGATAATTTAGATTTAACTTTTATAGGTGATGACTACTTCCCAAGGACTAATTATATTCCAGCTTGTGAAAAAACAGAATATCTTACTCACCAACCTAAAGTTACTTGGATAGGTAAAGGAGAAAAAAAATTTAGATATGCTACAAATTTTTATCGAGTGGTCAACCGTGAAATGATTGCATCTGCGTTAGAACGTACACTCGTAACTATTATTTCCCCCCCTGATATATGCCATATAAATACATGTTTAAGTACAGCATTTAAATATCAACAGGACTTATTAGATTATTTTGCGATGACACTATCTGTTCCTATTGATTTTCGTGTTAAAAGTACTGGGCTAGGACATGCAAACACAACATTAATTAACCAACTTCCTATATTAACAAATAATATATTTCGCAAAGATCTACACATTAGAAGTTTATCTCTTGTAAGTTTAACAAAAAATTATTCTGATTTATGGAGTGAATGTTTTAAAAGTAATTTTACTGAGATTAAATGGGCAAAAACTGATCCTCGTTTAAAAAATAAATTTTTTCAATGTCTCACACATAATTGGGATAAAAATTGTGCTTTACGTACTGATTATGAACGAAGACAAGCATTAATTGAAATAGATGTATTGGTATCAATGTCATTAAGTCTTACTCTTGAAGAATTACAAACTATTTATCGTGTACAATTTCCCGTCATGCGTCAATATGAAGCTGATACTTGGTATGATAAACTTGGTCGTATTATTTTTACAATAAGTAAAGGATTAGTTGGAGTTGGGCTAGGAAGAAAAAGCAACAAAACTTTTAAAATCAGCATTAAAAATGGTGTATTTGTTACAGGCAGTGAAGCCATTCATAAAGATGGAACTGGCAGTGCGGATAAATCATGGACAAATGATAATCTGCTGTTAGGCTGGGAAAATATCAAAGACCTCCAGTCAGGCATTGTCACCAAAACCTATATGGATGACACAATGCCAGGAGGCCCAACAGAACGTACCATCGAATACCACGCTCCCTTTGATAAATGTAATCGAGAAGACGACTACAACACAGTCTGGGCTGAATTTGAACGGCGCTTTCAAAATGGGGATAAAAAGTAATGAAAAAAAATAAAAAATATGAATCATTATTAAATGAAAATGTAGTTGATGGGACTGTTTTTACTGATAATGAAATTTTTTATGTAAGTATAAAATTAATTAAACTCCAGGATGATCAAGGTAACTATGCCGTAACTATAAATACAGATTCAAAAGAAATTTTTGATTGTAAATCCAATTTAATAAAAATCAATTGTAGTAATAGCGATGAAGAACTAATTATTGAAGTTGGTATCACAAACAGAGGTTTTAATGATTCTTTTCAAATTAAAGGATATTTAATAGGAATAGTATCAAAATCTTTAAATGCAGATGTAACTAATTTGAATTATCAAATCCCAAATTCTAGTGCTTTGCCATTCATAAAGTTTGATTTTAAATGGACAAATAAAATTCAATTGGAAAATGATAACTATGATATTAATTGTCATATTTTAAATGACCTTATTCAAGTAAGCCTACCAAATGCCATAACTATACAAAATAAAGAATATCTTGCACTAAGAAATATAATAGATAAAAAAATTCAATATTTAACCACACTGCTTTCTTTTTGCAGGAGTACTACTGTCGAATGGGAATCATGTATAGAAAAAAATAATGATGAAGAGGTTGCTTTTCGTTTTATGAAGGTCAATACGGCTAAAATATTTCCAAATAAATTAAATCCTTTTAGACAAAATCCAGAATTTTGGACAAATTTTATAGAGCATAGTGTAAAAAGTGATATAGAATTACAACGTTTGATTGATAATGGAGTTTTTCAGGCTTGTGGAAACCTGCGTTGGGGGTGTTATTTAGACGAAATGACATTAATACGTCATGTTGCTGCACTAGAAGGAATTTGTCGACTTCGTAATGATAAAGGACATTTAGTTTCGGTAGTAAATGAAGAAAAATGGAAAAAATTTAGACAATTAAGAAAAGCACCTTTAAAGAAAGCAATGCAAGAAGCTGGCTTTAATGATGATGAAATAGTCCAGATAAGAAAAAATATTGGTGATAATTCTCGCATATTAAATAGTTTGCCAATTAAAGAGCAAATTGAACAATTTTTTACCCAGAATAAATTACAGAAATATTATAGTATTAATAAAAAATCTATCAATAGTGCTTTTAATGTTCGCAACAAAATTGTTCATGAAGGATGGAATCCTAAATGGGATAAGGAATTGAGTACATATATTTTTACAACTAGAAATGCTTTGTTTGTAACTATACTCTCGATACTGGATTATAAAGGAAAGTTTTATCTTTGTGGAGAAGAAGAACCCATTGATCTTATAAAAATAACTGATAAAAACAATGTAAGAGAAGGTATCTAATATGGCTATAATTGAAGGCTTCCGAGTAAAAAACTTTAAGGCTCTAAAAGATTTCCGACTTGATCAGATGTTTTTTAATAACTTATCAACACGTTGGCACAGAAATTGTGCATTAAGAAGTGATTATACAAGACGACAAGCTCTAGTTGAAATTGATGTTCAAGGAAATATTGTTTTCACTGCATCTCAAAGTATTTCTGATGTAGGCTTAGACCGAAAATACAAAAAAAATAGCTTTAAAACAGGCATTAAAAATGGTGTATTTGTTACAGACAGTGAAGCCATTCACAAAGACGGTACGGGAAGTGGGGATAAACCTTGGACAGAAGACAATCTGCAACTGGGCTGGGAAGATATAAAAGACCTTCAATCAGGTAGTGTCACCAAAACCTATATGGACGACACCATGCCAGGCGGCCCAACAGAACGCACCATCGAATACCACGCCCCATTTGACAAATGTAACAGAGAAGATGACTACAACACAGTCTGGGCTGAATTTGAACATCGGTTTTGGGATAAAGTTCATGGTTCAGAATAATAAAAATGTAGCATCATGGTTTTCTGAACACCAATTACCTGAAAATTCCATAAGTGTTAGAGCAGAAGTATTAGCATTGGATAAAAATAATCTGCTCGAAGATTTTATGTCTGAAATAATTCCAACTTGTTATCTTTCAAGTAGTGATCGAATTACTCAAATGAATAGAACAGGTCTTAGTGCATCAGACATTGTACGTAATAAGTTACCTGATACAGGTAATGTTATGTCAGGTGATTTTGGTGAAGTTCTTACTCTCTTTTTTCTTGGTAGTGAAAGAAATGAAGTTATTAATGAAGTAAAAAAATGGAGATTTAAACAAGATAGAAAAAAAGCTACTCCGCATTCTGATGTAATTATTTTGTATAGAAAATATACTGATAAAGCCTCAACTGAGGATTTTGTTATTTGTGCTGAATCAAAAGCAAAGGCCACAGGATCTAATTCTGAACCGATTGAAAATTCAATTAAGGGATATGAGAGTGATAAAACGGGAAGAATGGGAAGGACTCTCCTTTGGTTAAGAGAAAAAGCTATTGATCATGAAAATGCAGATTCTATAGCTTTTATTGAAAGATTTACTAATGAACTCTTAGATACAAAATTTAGTAAAAAATATCGGGCTATTGCTATTATTGATTGCGATTACTTGGATGATGAATTGGTTAAATCCTTAGACTTACCAGAGCAAAATGATGAGTTTGAGATTATAGTACTTGGTATTCATAACCTTAAATCTATATATGAAAATAGCTTTTCAAGAGCTATTAGTGAAGCAGGTCAATGAATAGACAGTTGCAAAATATGATGGCTGAGATTGAATCATGGGAAAGTGCTATTGAATTTGGTGTACCAGAAGAACTATTGGCAAACTATCAAGTTATGTCACGAACTGATGATCTCTATATTGCCGTATTAGCCGCAGTATTTGATACTTTGCGCATAGAGGAGTCTGTTAACAAGCATCGGCAGTTGTCGGATCTTGCGAAAACACTACTTGTATATTCTCGAAGTGCTGCTACAAAGTATCTTGGCGGGATAGACAAAAAGATAAATATTTTATATTGTTCGGCTGTTTTTTATTTAGCAGAGTTTCCTGCAACAGCAACATTATTATCAAAAGAAGTCACAAATTTTGATAATCTTTTACAAGAAGAAATATTTTTATATGCTTTACTCAGTCATCAGTTAGATGATAAAAATAAACTTGAAAGGATGCTGATTCAGCAATTAGGGTTGTCTGAGAACACTAATTTTGATGAATTAATTACTTATTTTCAAATTAAAAAAGAAGAGGGGCTATTTAATGATCCTAGATTATTTATTGCCGCAAAATTAACACTAGATTGCCTCAATAGATTTAAACAATTTAATATATGGGATTGTATTAAACAAAATGCGGCTAATTATAATCTTGATGTATGGCGACCATTTTTTTCAAATTCAAAGATATTTCCATTATGGGAGCTTTTCCCTTCCCAGATTTCGGCTATTAATAGCGGTATTTTGAGTGATTCAAATACCGTATATAGTATGCAAATGCCAACATCATCGGGTAAAACTTCATTGTGTGAGATACTAATATACAATGAAGTTAAAGGTCGCCAGAAAAAAGTTTTATTTCTTGTTCCATTTCGTGCTCTTGCATCAGAAATAAAGCTTGGAATTTCAGCTCGTTTAGAGAGTGCAGGCGTAACTGTAGTAGCAAGTCATGGTGGTAATATACCCACAAGATCAGAAAGTGCAACTGTTGAAACAGCGGATGTCCTTATTATTACACCTGAAAAATTTACTGCTATTGCTCATACTATACCAGAATTAGAAGATAGTTTTAATACGATTATTTGTGATGAGGGACATTTGATTGATGATAGTACTAGAGGTCTTCAATATGAACTTTTATTAACTAAACTTAAAACATCTGATAATCCTAAAAAGATAATTTTTATTTCTGCAATTTTACCCAATGTTGATGTGATTCATGGTTGGCTTGGAGGCACTCCTGACTCAATCGCTAAATCGGAGTACAAACCTGTTGAAATTGACTTCTCCTTTATTTCAAAACAAGATAAAGATTCTTGGCAATTAGATTTTAATACCATTTATGATCGACCAAGAAATTATTTCCTTCGTAATTTTTTAACTAAAAATGATTTTAGATACATGAATCCTGATAGTGGTCGTTTAAAGCTTATTGATGGATATAATTCATATACTTCTCTTGCTTGTGCTGCAGCTTTAAAGGCAAGGTGGAATGGTTCTGTTGCACTATTTACAACTATGAAGGGGGACAATGGTATCAGAGGATTGTCTAGTAAATTCATAAATTTCTATGAGCATGATATTGAGTTAGTAAATAAAAATCCAGTTTTGTCATTTGATTTACCAAATTTAGTTGAATATATAGAATTTCAATTTGGTAAGTCTTATCTGCTATCTAAATTATTAAAATATGGGATTGGATTTCATCATGGTGATTTACCCCAGGAAATCAGGCGAGAAATGGAAGGGGCAATTCAAAATAAAACAATTAGCCTTTTGATTTGTACAAGTACCCTTGCAGAAGGCGTAAATTTACCTATTCGGACTCTTGTTGTTCACACTATTAAACGTTTTAATGGAGAACTTTTATTACCAATAGAAAATAGAAGTTTAAAAAATATTATTGGGCGTGTTGGGCGTGCTGGAAAAGAGACTAAAGGGAGAGTTATTTTTGCGAATAATGGTGAACGAGTTGATGTTGAAAATGTATTTAGAGATTTGTACATGGAATCAGCATCAGGTGCTCTTTTTAAACTTATTAAGACTTTAAATAATGCTGTTTTGAAGCTTAATATTGATTTGAATAATGAAATTTTTGAATCTCAGGGAAGTGAATTTTTATCATTAATTGACAAAATTGATATTGCACTGATTGATTTAATTCCACAAGAAATAGTAATTGAAGAAATTGAACAGTATGTAGAGAATATAATTGAGACTACTTTAGCTTATCAATATTGTGATACAGATGTTTTAAAAGATAGGATCAAAGAAGTATTTAATATTAGAACACAATATTTACAGACTGAGATTCCTAAAGAGAGTTGGGAACTCCTCAAAAGAAGTGGCTCATCTCCTAGATATTGGGATTTTCTTAAAACGCACAAACTGATTGAACGAATTGAGTGGCAAACATTATTTTTACTAAATGATAGTGTATGGATTGATGAAATTGTTTTAATAATTATGGAAATGCCTACGCTTCAAATAGACGATGAAAATTTGGTTGTCAAGTCAGCAATAATTGGCTGGATGGAAGGAGCCTCATATGATGAAATTTCACAATTATGTAATATTTCAATCGATGATACTCTTAAACTTCTGAGTCATACTATTGGTTATAAGTTGCAAGATGGATTATCTACCCTTACACAATTTGCAATAGATTATCATGGTGAAGATGCTCCATCTGAGATAGCTAGAAACTGGGCTTCTCTTTTACAGTATGGCTTGGGCAGTATGCAGCAGTTGGATTTGTTTGAAAAAGGTGCAAGTGACCGTTTAGGAGTGTGGGGAATTGATAGATATATTAAAAAGAATAACATCGCTGATAGAGGAAATCGTTTAATAAAGTTATTAAGGACACAAGCATACGATATAAATCTATTTTTAGAAAAAGATCCAAGAGTTCCTACATTAAGTAGGAAACGTGTTTTTGATGAGTTGAAGCTCAATTTTAGTAGCAAATCATGAGGGTCATTATAATATGATGATGAATATTGATAATGAGTAACCAAAATCCAGAAAAAAATAAAGCAATTTTCACAGATATTCAATCCCTCATTGAGCAAAGTAAACAAAATATTGCCGTATCCGTTAATTCAACCATGACCATGCTTTACTGGAATATAGGCAAACGAATTAATCAAGAAGTGCTTCAAGATAAACGGGCTGAATACGGTAAACAGATTGTTGTTTCACTGTCACGACAATTGAGTAGTGAGTACGGTAAAGGTTGGAGTGAGCAACAGTTAAGACATTGCATTCATTTTGCAGATATTTTTCCCGATGACTCAATTCTCTCTACACTGTGGAGAGAATTGAGTTGGTCACATATTAAACTGGTTATTTATTTAGATGATAGCCTTAAGAGAGAGTTTTATCTTGAAATATGCAAGATAGAAAAATGGTCTGTACGCACCTTTCGTGAGCGAATCAAATCAATGCTCTATGAACGTACTGCTATCAGTAAAAAACCAGAAGAAACCATAAAAAACGAACTTCAAAAATTAAAAGAATCTGAACAAATCACCCCTGATTTAGTTTTTCGTGATCCTTATTTTCTGGACTTTTTAGAGCTGAAAGATACTTATAGTGAAAAAGATTTAGAATCTGCCATTATTGCAGAATTACAACGATTTATTATAGAACTGGGCAGTGATTTTGCTTTTTTAGCACGTCAAAAAAGAATTACTATTGACAATAGAGATTATTACATTGACCTGTTATTTTATCACAGACGCTTAAAATCACTGATTGCTATAGATTTAAAAATTGGTGAGTTTGATGCAGCGTATAAAGGTGAAATGGAGTTATATTTAGCTTATCTGGAAAAACATGAAAATATTGAAGGGGAAAATCCACCGATAGGTTTGATTTTATGTACAGGTAAAAATCCTGAACACATTGAATTGTTGCAACTGCATAGAAGTAATATAAAAGTAGCCGATTATTTTACGGTTTTACCTGCCAAAGAAATACTGATGGATAGATTACATAAGGCAATCGCCATTGCTCAAAATAATCTTGGTCGGCATCAAATGGAGGATAAATAATGAGTAAAATCAAAATAAAAAATTTCGGTCCCATAAAAAAAGGTTGTCAAGAGAATAATGGCTGGATTGATATTAAAAAAGTAACGGTATTTATTGGCAATCAGGGTTCAGGCAAAAGCACCATAGCCAAATTGATTTCTACATTTACCTGGATTGAAAAAGCATTGGTAAGAGGTGATTATACAAAACAAATACTAGAATCCAAAAACAAGCCTGAAAAACCCCACCTGAGTTATCATCGATTAGAAAATTATTTTAAATCGAATGGTGTTAATAATACAGTCATTGAATATCAAGGTGATGCATATTCAATAGGGTATGAAAATGGAGTGTTTAATATACAAAAAACATCTAATTCTACCTACCAGCTCCCACAAATTATGTATGTACCAGCAGAAAGAAATTTTATTAGCTATGTGAAATCACCAACGGAATTAAAATTGTCATCCGCACCGCTACAGGAATTTCTCACGGAATTCGATAATGCTAAAAATGGAATGAGAGGACTGCTAAAACTACCTATCAATAACACCAATATTGAATATGATAAATCAAACGATACTCTAAATTTGAAAGGTCAAGATTATAAAGTTAAGCTCACCGAGGCATCCAGTGGATTCCAGTCTCTTGTCCCTCTGTTTTTGGTTTCAGAATATTTAGCAAATTCTGTAAAGAAACAGAGTGATATCAGTAAGGAATCTATGAGCGGTGAAGAGTTGAAAAGATTTAAAAAGGGTGTGGCAGGAATCTTGAGTAATGACAGTTTAACCGATGAACAAAAAAGAGCATCAATTTCAGTGCTCTCAGCAAAGTTTAATAAAGCTGGTTTTATTAATATTGTTGAAGAGCCTGAGCAGAATTTATTCCCTTCATCACAATGGGAAATGCTAAAAAGCTTATTGGCATTTAATAATATCAGTTCAGATAATAAATTGATTATGAGCACTCATAGTCCATTTATTGTTAATTATCTCAGTATTGCGATTCAGGGCAATTATCTAAAACGAAAAATTGAAGCTTCTTCAAAAAGCAATAAACTGCTATCAAAATTAGAGCAAATTATCCCTGAAAATTCCCGGATAGCTTCTGAAGATGTTGTTGTTTATCAGTTAAATGAAGAGGACGGTAGTATTACACGATTGCCTGCTTCGGAGGGAATTCCCTCTGATCATAATTATCTCAATGATAATTTAAGAAAAGGTAATGAGTTATTTGATTTATTATTAGAAATAGAAGAAGAATTATAAATGGCTATAATCGAAGGTTTCAGGGTAAAAAACTTTAAGGCTCTAAAGGATGTTACGCTGGGCAGATTATGGAATCAGCAGGATAAAGCTGCCTTAACACCGATGACCGCTGTTATTGGAAAAAATGGTGTTGGTAAGAGTTCTTTATTTGATGCTTTTGGATTTCTGGCAGATTGCTTAAAAACAGGTGTTGAAGATGCCTGTGATGCCCATGGTCGTGGTGGATTCAAAAGAATTCGAACTCAAGGTCAGTCTGGTGCCATTGAATTTGAAATTTATTACAAGCAGGATGGTAAAAGGAGACCAATTACTTATGAATTAGCAATTGATTTGGATAAGCTTAATCGGCCTTTTGTTTTAAGGGAGCGTTTGCGTCAAAGGCGTTCAGGCGAAAAGCATGGTCAGCCTTTTTCTTTTTTAATTCTTGAAAGTGGTAAAGGTGTTGTCTGGAAAGGTGAGACATTAGGTGTTGATGAGCAGAAAAAACAATTTGATCTCATGGAATTTATGGCGGAAATCAATCGATTAAAAGGACCCGAATCTAAAGAAACAGAATCAGTGGAATTGGATGATTATAGGAAATTAGGTATTGCTACTTTAGGTTCTCTAAAACAGCATCCAAGAATATCTGCTTTCCGACAATTTATTGAAAGTTGGTATTTAAGTTATTTTACACCTGATGCAGCGAGGAGCTTACCTTTGGCAGGGTCCCAGAAACATCTCAATAGTCATGGTGACAATTTGGGTAATGTTGTGCAATTTATGGAGCGTGAACATCCAAAAAGCTTTCAGAAAATCCTTAATCGAATTGCCAATAAAATCCCTGGTATTAGTAAAATAGATACTGAAGAAACTAATGATGGCCGATTGTTACTTCGTTTTAATGATAAGGGATTTTCAGATCCATTTTATACTCAACAAATGTCTGATGGTACACTCAAAGTTTTTGCCTATTTACTTTTAATGGAAGATCCTAATCCTCCACCTTTTTTATGTGTGGAAGAACCAGAAAATGGTTTGTATCATAAACTTCTTGAATCGTTAGCCAATGAATTCCGTGAGCATGCTACAGGTAAAACAGGAGGAACTCAGGTTTTTATTACTACACATCAGCCCTATTTTGTGGATTCTCTTGATCCTGATGAAGTTTGGATTTTACAGAAAGGTGATGATGGGTTTTCTACTATTCATAGGGCGAGTGAATATGAAATTGTAAAAAATATGGTATCTGAAGGTCTCCCATTAGGTGGACTTTGGTATAGCGATTACCTGGATGTGAGATAAATTTATGCATTTTGAGATACTTGTTGAAGATTTATCAGGTAAAAAAATACTGGATATTCTTGTTCCTAAGCTTATTGGTGAGCAACATAGCTTTATTGTGCATCCTTATAAGGGCGTTGGACGGATACCTAAAAATCTTGGTAATAATATGAATGCAAGTAATCGTATTTTACTTGATCAACTGCCAAAACTATTAAATGGGTATGGTAAAACTTTTGCAAATTATCCTGATGACTATCCTGTAGCAGTTATTTTAGTTTGTGATTTAGATAATAAGAACCTGGATAATTTCCTCCAGGAATTAAAGGGTGTTTTAGATGCTTGCCATTTAAAACCTGAAACTCGTTTTTGTATTGCAATTGAAGAAGGTGAAGCCTGGTTCTTAGGTGATATTCCAGCTATAAAATCTGCTTATCCTAGAGCAAAGGATGCCATACTCAATTCTTATCAAAATGATTCGATTTGCGGTACATGGGAGAAGCTGGCGGAGGCTGTCTACCCTGGAGGCTTGCAAGTTTTATCAAAACAAGGTTGGCAGATGATAGGTAAGGAAAAATCAAAATGGGCTGAAAAAATTACGCCCCATATGAATGTTGATAATAATCAATCACCCAGTTTTAATTTTTTTAAAGATAAAATACAAGAATTAGCTGAAATGTAAATGCTTAAAACCAAGCCGGGATAAATTATAGATGTTACCTTCTGTTATTAGCAGACAAGTAGATTCTGCTCTTCGTACTTTTTTAAGCAATGCTTTTGAAATGAGTTCGCCATTGTTTCTGCGTGATGATGGTACATCGGCAATGGATGATTTTTTAAAGCAAGAAGGTAATTTATCTAAAGGCCCATATCTTTCAATAAACCTGCCTTTTAGACAAAGTAAATTATCCCTTGATTACTTTCCAAATCTTAAGTTGTCTTTCCCCCCTTATGCTCACCAGGCAATCGCTTATCAACGACTGGCATCTTCTAAACCAGAATCAACACTGATTGCAACGGGAACAGGCTCTGGTAAAACAGAATGTTTTTTATACCCCATATTGAATTATTGTGCTTCTACTAAAGAGAAGGGTATTAAGGCCATTATCATTTACCCAATGAATGCACTGGCCACGGATCAGGCAAAACGCTTTGCTAAAATGATTTATGAAAATCCTGACTTAAAAAATAAAGTGACGGTGGGGCTTTTTGTTGGTCAGGAGGATAAAGAAAAAACACTGACCATGACACCTGACAAGGTGATTACCTGCAAAGATACCTTACGTAAAAATCCTCCTGATATTTTATTGACCAACTATAAAATGCTGGATTATTTGTTATTACGTCCCAAAGATCAGCCAATTTGGCAACACAATACACCAGAATCACTGCAATTTATGGTTGTTGATGAGTTGCATACTTTTGATGGTGCTCAGGGAACAGACTTGTCCTGTTTGATCCGACGCTTAAAACACCGCTTGCAGACACCAAAAAATCATTTGGCTTGTATCGGTACCTCAGCTACGATTGGTAATAACAAGGAAGCATTAATCAATTATGCTCAGGACATCTTTGATGATGAGTTTGAGCCAACGGCTATCGTGACAGAAGATCGATACAGTGCCAGTGAGTATCTCTCTGGTTCTGAATTAAGTTATTTTGCTTCACCCGGTCCAGTTGACTTACCTGATTGGCGTGATGGTATGTCACCTGAAGATTATATCAATAAAAGTATTCAGGCCTGGTTTGGTAATAATAGTTTACAAATTACGTCCGAATGGGAATCCGAACAGGGACAGAAACAACGTATTGAACTAGGCAAGGCAATAAAACAACATCGGTTCTTTCACAATCTTCTTAAAAAATTAGATGGTCAAGTCAGTGCCATTGATTCATTGGCACATGATGTTTTATTGCCCAAAGAATTAGTTCTTTCTGATAGAGTCAGGTTACTGGAAAATTTTTGTAGTTTAATTTCAATCTCTCTGCTGAAAACAAAGCCTTCTATTCCTTTACTTCAAGTACGATTTCAACTTTGGATCCGTGAACTTAGACGTATGGTGGCTAGTTTAGGGCAGGATGATGCTTTAAACCAGAAGAGTGGTTTTGAACGCTTTGGTTTTTCAAATACGCCTTATATTGCCTTCAGTGATGACTTAACTCAGGCTGAAAGTGAAGTTAAGTACTTGCCTGTCGTTCATTGTCGTGACTGTCATTCCACTGGTTGGGGTGGAGTATTAGCATCCACAGACTCACATGTCAGTGATGATTTGTCCCAATTTTATCAATTGTTCTTTGCTCATCGCCCTGAAGCTATTTTATTGTTCCCTGTAGAAAAAATTGATGCAGATTTACATAAAAAGGGCAGCTTCCATCAATTCTGTCCAAAATGTTTAAATCTTAATTCGCCATCAAGTACTACCTGCCCTAGCTGTCATCATGAAGAATTAACGCTGGTTTTTAATCATAGTGAAGCGGATGTAAAAACCTTTAAAGACGGTGGTTCAATGCTTGTTGCTAAGCATCATTGTCCATTTTGTCACAGTGAAAATGGTTTGAGTATTCTGGGTTCAAGAGCAGCCAGTTTGATTAGTGTGATGGCACAGCAATTATTTGGCTCTAGTTATAATGAAGATAAACAATTGATTACTTTCAGTGATTCTGTACAGGATGCAGCTCACAGAGCAGGATTTTTTACTTCGAGGACTTATCCATTACTGGTCAGAAGTTTATTAGCTAAAATTATTTTTGAGAAAGTTTCTGGGGGGAATTCTCATGAAAAGAGTGAAACATCATTATCTAAACTATCCTTGTTGGTTGGGCAAAAAGCCTTAGAGTTGTCAGCGAGTGATAATGCTTTTGTTGGAACTTATATTGCTCCAGATATGCAGTGGCAAAACCATTATAAATATTTACTTGAAAATGGTGAGTTACCCCAAAAAACAAAATTAGTTAAAAATATACAGGATCGTTTAGGCTGGGAACTGTTTAGTGAGTTTGGGCTAAGAGCCAAGCTGGGTCGTTCATTGGATAAATCCCTTTTTGCTACTGTTAATTATCCCTCTGAAGCTTTGGCAAAGGCTTGTTTGGATATTCATTCTGCGGTCACTGAAGAAATTGAGTTATTGACGAATATCAGCCCTGAAGTTATTGAGCAGTTTGTTATTGGTGTTCTGCATTTAATGCGCTTAAATGGGGCGATTTTTCATCAAGCTTTATATAACTATGTGTCATCGGGTGGTGATACTTATGTCATGAATAAAGTAGGTAAAGATCAATTTTATATGCCTAATTTAGGTCGTGCATCACGAAGACCTAGATTCGTATCAATTAATCGAGTTTCCAATAGTTTTGATTATATTAATAAGAAAAGTTCAAATAATACGCCTTATTTAGTCTGGTTGTATAAAACTATCATAGAGGGTGACAAAGTCTTTGCTTCAAATGAAGCAATACTGGTTTTTGAACGGACGTTCAGTAGTTTGCTACAGCATCAAATAATTTTGTCTCGTGAGTCAAAAGGTGAACCAGTTTATGGATTAAACCCTGAGAGCCTGCTTTTAACCTGTGATATCAAACAGCTTAAATGTGATGTATGTTCAACACCACTTGTTGTCACTGATGACCTTGAGGATTACTGGGTTGATAGTCCCTGTAGTGTACACACTTGCAAGGGGCATTTTAAACCTACATTGCAGTCTGCATCATCAGTCATCAATAAAATGAAGTGGGATCAATTTGATTTGGTCAGAATTAATGGCTTTGAGCACACGGGGTTGTTAGAACGTCCTGAACGTGAACGGGTAGAAAACTCATTTATTAAGGGTGACAAAACCTGGGATATTAATCTTCTATCAGCCACTCCCACCTTAGAAATGGGTATTGATATCGGTGATTTATCCTGTGTGGCTTTATGCTCTGTACCACCAACACAGGCGAATTATCTGCAAAGAATAGGGCGGGCAGGACGACGAGATGGTAATGCATTTAATGCAACGTTTAGTCAGGGAAATGCTCACGATCTTTATTATTATCAAGACCCACAACAAATGATAAGTGGTGATGTTGAACCTCCCGGGGTTTTCTTAAGAGCCATTGCGGTGCTTGAGCGTCAATTAACGGCATTTTGTTTTGATAACTGGGTTGCTACAGGTATTAATGACTCAGCTATTCCCAAGTCAGTTCGTGAGCTTTTGAACTCGGTAGAAAGCAGTCACACGAATATGTTTCCTTATTTATTTTTTGATTATATTGAAAAGCACCAGGGGGATTTGTTTGAGTCATTTAAAGATCTTTTTAATGATTTAGATGGTGACTCTATTAAACATTTATCTGATTTTATTCGTGGTAGTGCCAGTAAAGAAAGTGGTGCGGAAGAGTACTCTTTATCTTGGCGTATTCTTGACCGTTTGCAACAACTGATTAGTGATAGGGCCTCACTTAATGTGCGAGTAAAGAAAATTGACGCTGAATTAAGAAAGTTGAAAAAAGTTGCAGTTCAAGAGTCTGATCATGAAGATAAAGTGATGGAACTGGATAATGAACGTTCGGCAATTCGTTCTTTAATTCGACAAATTAACGGAAAACAGACACTTAACTTTTTTACAGACGAGGGACTTTTACCTAATTATTCGTTTCCAGAGGAAGGGGTCACTATTCGTTCCATTCTCTGGCGTAGAAGAGAAGCAGATGAGTCAAGTCAGGATGGTAGTAAGTTTTTTAGAAATACTTATGATTATGAACGACCAGCTGCATCCGCATTATCAGAATTAGCGCCTGATAATTATTTTTATGCGGGTGGACATAAGGTAGAGATAGAACAAGTTGATTTGAATGTCTCTGAGGTAGAAACATGGCGGGTCTGTAATAACTGCCATTATTCTGAAAATATTGCTGTGAGCAAAGATCCTAATAAAACCTGTCCCAATTGTGGCAGTGTTGGTTGGGATGATAATGGTCAGATCACTCAGATGCTCAAGTTACGTCAGGTTTATGCCAGAACCAATGAAAGAGATGCAAGAATATCTGATGATAGTGACAATCGTGAGCCTAAGTTTTATAAGCGACAGATGTTGGTGACGTACAAGGCAACGGATGTCATACAGGCCTACAAGATTGATAGTAGTGACGTTCCTTTTGGTTTTGATTTTCTTAAAAAAGTGAATATTAAAGATATTAATTTTGGTGTGCCTGATCATCAAAATGAAGAAGTCACTATTGCTGGCGATGCTGCTTTTCGCAGTGGTTTTAAGGTGTGTAATAAATGTGGCATGGTTAAAACAAGTAAAAAAAGAGTGGTAAAACATGATTTGACTTGTGCTTATAACAAAAATCTGGAAACTGCCAACGATCCTGAGCATTTTATTGATTGTCTTTATCTTTATAGGGAATTGGAATCTGAAGCAATTCGAATTGTACTTCCAGTCTCAAATTATAGTGCTAATAGTACCAATGAGGCTTCTTTTGCTGCGGCTATTCAGTTAGGGATTAAACATTATTTTAAAGGTAGTATTGATCACATAAAAAGTACTGCCTATAGCGAACCCATCTCTTGTGGTGAAGAGCATGCAGGTGAAGGACGACGCTATTTTCTTGTGATTTATGACACGATCCCTGGTGGTACGGGTTATTTAAAAGAGCTTATGCGTAAGCCTGAAAATCTATTTACATTGATTGAAAAGGCTTTTTCTTGTCTGGATAATTGTTCCTGTAATCAGGATCCAAGTAAAGACGGCTGTTATCAGTGTATTTATGCTTATCGTGACAGGCAAAAAATGCCTAAAATTTCTCGTGATATTGCAAAAAAGATGTTTCTGGATATTTTAGAAAATAGGCAGAACCTGGTTAAAGTGGATTCTTTAGCTGAAGTGAATCCTAATGTGTTAATAGAGAGTGAGTTAGAGCAAAAGTTCATTGATACGTTGAAAGTAGCGGGTCAACCTTGGCGGGTAAGTCCTTCTACAATTAATGGTAAAAATGGCTATCTATTAACCATTGGTACAAAAGACGAGCTTTCTTTTGCATGGAAGATTGAGCCTCAGGTTCTGTTAAATGAAAAAGAGGGTGTGAGTGTTCAATGCAAACCAGACTTTGTTTTATGGCCTGTTCGTTTAAAACAGGAGACCAATAACGTTGACACTGGTCATGTGAAGCCGATTGCCCTGTTTTTGGACGGGTATGAATTTCATTATGATATTGTTGCCGATGACACTCGAAAACGGCAATCTATTGTTAAATCAAATAAATTTGCTGTCTGGACTCTCTATTGGGATGATTTGGCGGATAAATCTAATGAGCATATTAAAGAGTATCTTGATAATTACCAGAATAAGGGCTTGAGAGGTTTATTAGGTCAGAAAATTTCAAGTAAGAATTTTCAACAATGGCATAGTATTCAAAAAGGAAAAAATAACTTTGAATTGCTTTCTGATTTATTAGTCAATCCTGTCCAGGGATTTGATGATATTAAAAATTGTGCAGTAGCACATACATTATGTTGGCTGAGTAATTCTGGACGAAGTGATAAATTTCCAGAAGTGGCACAAAAGCTGGAATTTGAAGTTAAAGAAAATGCACCAGCTTATCGAGCTAAAGAACTTATTGAAGAGGAGCCTTTTTGGTTTGGTGGTTTGTTAGATAGCCTTCAAAGTTCAGAAAAATTAGTTGAAATCTCAGTATCGATTGCTTTATCTGATTTTATGAAAGCCAATTTTAATGCTTCTGAGGATGATTTTGTGTATTTATCTGATAAGTTTAAAGTACACATCTGTTTTGATGACTCTGGTTGCCAAAATAGGGATGTTGATAATATAAGTTATAAGCCATCTCTCATTGGTTTTTGGAAAGTTGTTAATATTTTACAATTTTTACCAGATGTGTCCTGGTGTGCTAAGAAATCAATAGAATCAGGCGCTGTTGTTTATAATTCACCTGAAATAGAAAAAATGATGATAAAATCGTCAGTGACAGGTGATGATACTGAATGGACAGAATATCTGGAAGGCTCATTACTCTCTGGCAATATTGATTTATTAGCTTCATCAGGTCTACCTATTGCTGTAGCTGGTTATGAACTTGAAATTAATGATGAGATTGTTGCTATGGCAGAGCTTGCATGGGAAAGTCATAAGGTTGCTGTTTTTCCTCAAGATGCTGATGAAGAGATTGAACAGTTCAATGCACAAGGATGGAATTGTTTAGTAGATCCGATTAATGAAGAGCTTATTGAAAAATTAGAAGCTCTTGTCAAAACTCATACTAAATAAATAGAGCTTAATTTATAAACATGGAGCAGAAATAAATGCCTCAAGTCGCTATATCTTCGGATTTTCTTACGGCAATTTTGAATTTACCTAAAGCTCAACAGAAAAAGGTTAATCAGTTTGTTAATAAATTTAGAAATGATCCGCACAGTCCAGGGATAAATTACGAAAAGATTAATGATGCTGCCAATCCTTATATGCGTTCGGTGAGAATAGATAAATCGTATCGTGGGATTATTTTAAAGCCAGAGCATGGTGATGTCTTTATTTTATTATGGGTTGATCATCATGATGATGCATATGAATGGGCCAGAAAACATCAATGTAAAATTAACCCGACAACAGGCGCCATTCAGTTATATGCTACTGAAACATCGGTTGATGTTCGTGTACCAGCACCAGAACAGATTAAAACAATTGTTGAATCAGTTGCCATACCTTTATTTAACAACTATTCAGATGAACAGCTTATTAATATTGGTCTTCCCGCTGAACTCATTGAGCAAGTTCGAGCAAATACCACTTTATCTGAATTTGAGCAGATGAAGGATTTATTGCCTAATGATGCTTATGAAGCATTGTACTTTGTTACAGAAGGCATTCCTTATGATGAAGTTTTAGACGATTTTACAACCGATGAAACTGATGTTGATACTGAAGATTACCTTGCAGCACTTGAACGTGAAGGTTCTAAGCGTCGATTTGTTATTGTAGATGATGAAGCTTTACAACAAGTGTTAGATGCCCCTCTTGATAAATGGCGAGTCTTTTTGCACCCATCTCAACGTAAATTAGTCGAAAGAAACTGGAATGGTCCTGTTCGTGTACTGGGTGGAGCAGGTACTGGTAAAACGGTCGCAGCAATCCATCGTGCCAAGTGGTTGGCTAATCATGGTGATTTTGATAACTCTTTTCAAAATAAGAAAAAAATACTCTTTACTACTTTTACCAAAAATTTGGCGTCTGATATTAGTGATCATCTTGCTCTAATCTGTAATCAGGCAGAGTTGGATAAAATTGAGGTGTTTAATATTGATGCCTGGGTATACCGTTTCCTAAAACGAAATAACTATGGCTATCAGATAGTTTTCCCTAATGATTTTAACCAAACCAGAAAGCAGTGTTGGCAACTGGGATTAGATGCTAAGCCACCAGAACTGGATTATACCGATCACTTTTTTGAAGAAGAGTGGCGACTGGTTATTCAGGAACAAGGAATTGCTTCTAAGCAAGAATATATTAAGGCTAAACGAAATGGTAGAGGAACACGCTTAAATCGTAAGGAAAGGTTGCTTGCATGGAATGTGTTTGAAGAGTATTTACTACAACTGAGTCATAAAAATCTTAAAGAGATGCCTGATGCAATGCGAGATTGTTTGCAGGTTATTGAGTCAAAATCAATCAAGCCTATGTATTTATCAATCATTGTTGATGAAGGGCAGGATATGGGGACTCAGGCCTATCAATTATTGAGAAGGCTAGTACCAGAACAATCAAATGATATTTTTATTGTTGGTGATGGACATCAGAGAATATATCGAAATAAAGTTGTTTTAGGCCGCTGTGGAATTAATATCATCGGAAGAGGGCGTAAGTTACGAATTAATTATCGGACGACAGAAGAAACTAAGAAACTCGCTGTTTCAGTATTAGAGGGAGTTACTATCGATGATTTGGATGCAGGTTTTGATGATGGGAAAGGTTATGTTTCTCTAATGCACGGTGAAGAGCCTGAAGTTTTAAATTTCAGTGGGTTTATGGATGAGGCTGATGCCATTTGTGAGCGTATTGAACAGTTAAATGCAGCTGGTGCTGAACTGAGGGATATTTGTGTGGTTGCTCGAACAAATGATTTAAGAGACAGTTATTCATCTGAAATAAAAAAAGCAGGATTTGACACTTATTCTATTAAAGCAAATGGTTCTGAAAATAGAAATGTTGATGGTGTCAGAGTTGCCACAATGCACCGTGTTAAAGGCTTAGAATTTCAGCATTTATTTGTGGCGGGTGTGAATGATGATAAATTACCTTTAAAATCCTTTATATCTAATGATCCCATTGAAATTCGTGAACATGAGATTTCTGAAAGAGCATTATTGCATGTTGCCATGACCAGAGCGATGAGAAGCTTAGTTGTAACAAGCCATGGCAATGCAAGTCGATTTTTATTACCATGAACTATCTATGCTAATCTATTTGCAGTTGACATTTGTTATTTAAATTCTGTGCTGCTTCTATTAATTAAAGATGCTAACTCCCTGAACTGATGTGGGCTATTTTTCGATCTCTTTAATTGGTTCCAGCTTTTGGCACAGATCAAACCTGTTTTATATTTGATAGTAATGATAAACGTGTAGATTTTCACCGTCCTCACCCAAACAAAGAGGCTCTGAGATATAGAATAAAAGCAACACGTGAATTTTTGGAAAAAGCAGGTATCACACAATGAATATGATGAAGTACAAAAAATACATAGCAAGAATTGAATTTGATGAAGATGATCGTATCTTTGTTGGTCGTTTAGCTGGCATTGATGACATTGTTTCATTTCATGGCTCTAATGTTGATGATCTTGAAACAGCATTTCATGAATCAGTTGACCATTATCTTGAGGTTAGTGAACGAACAGGTCGACCTGCACAAAAACCTTATTCTGGAAACTTGATGCTACGTATAAACCCAGATATTCATGCCGCAGTTGCAACCGTATCAAAAGTTCAAGGAAAAAGCATTAATCAATGGGTTGCTGAGGTTCTTGATAAAGCAGTCCATGTATGACCGCACCTCTATAGAGTTAGCCATGTAAATATTCTTTCTGTGTTTATAATTATATTGAGTCGTTATGAAAAATTAATAATTATTTTCAGGCATAAAGCGATAATGTCCGGTGATCTTATAAGCAAATAACATATCACTGATCTCTGGCCCTGAACCGATATTATGGATTATCAATGGATTGCCTGTAAGAAGGTTTCTTTGGTCAGAAACAATACCTATATGGGGCAAATTACCGGGTAAATTCCAAGTGACTAATTCACCCGCATGATAATCTTCTTTTTTGCTTGAGTTTGCTAAGCGTTCACCATGGCGAGAAAAATAAACCTGTAAATTAGGTACTCGGCGATGATCAATGTTTTTGTCTGTATGTGATAAACCCCAAATCCGTTTTGAGGGATATTGATTAAAATGCGCCAGCATATCCTCATGAACTTCTTTTTGTAAATCAATCCCAAGTGTACGATAAGAACGGATCACCACATCGGTACATACGCCTAAGTGTTGTGGAACATCACCATTAGGGTAGGCAATAGAAAAATATGCCCCATTATAGCTCACTTGCTGATGGGTTCTAGCCATTGCTGCTTCGACCAATTGTGTGGCCAAAGGCTGACCAAAGCCTGCAATGGGAAAAAGAGTCAGTAGTATAAAAATAGCTCGAATCATAGCTTATCCTAGTCACGTATTATTAGTCTCAGTAAGAGGTTAACTCATTTAATTAATTGTTATGTTCTAGAAAATTTATAGATTTAATTGCTTTTGTCAACTAAGCTTAGTGGGACTCTTTATGGTATTTATCGGATTATGAAGTTATTAACAAAATTAAGTCTATCTGTTACTACCTTATTACTATTTACCACTCTGGTAAATATATTTTTTAGTGTGTCTAGTATTAAAGAGATTATTTATGATCTGAATGCTAAGGTCATAAAAAATGATCTAAATAGTATGCATCATACTATTTTAGACCAATATTTAGACTTAAAAGAACAGGGGCTAGAGAGGGATAAGAGTCACTTAATGGTGTTAATTCAACATATTAGTGAAGATTATCTGGTCAGTGATCAGCTTACTAAGTTAAATTTTATTATTTTAGACCGTAACAAACGGCCACTGTTTATTGGCAAACACCTACGGGATAAAGAGGTCAGTCTAATCACACAACATTTTTCTGTGCCAGCAAAAAAAGAGAATTTAGCGACCATTAAAATGGATAGAATTGTGTTGGCGAATGAAGAACACGTGTTATTTTACAAAGGTATCCCGCAATGGGGCTTGAATCTCATTATTGTTTTTCCTAAGGAGGAATTGTATACCAAATTAAATGCGTATATTAGCCAAAGTGCCAAATTATTAATTTTTGTTATTGTTATCACGTTACTGACCAGTTTTATCTATTCAAAGCATTTATCCAACCGCATTAAAATAGCACTTAAGCAGATTAAAGCGGTGACTGATGATGTACTGCATGTCAGAATTAAGGCTATTAAAGGAAATGATGAAATTGCCCAATTACATCGTGGCTTGAATGATATGACAGAAATTATTTCTGATAAAATGATCATGCAAGCTAAGGCAGAGCTTAAGGCTATTAATAGTCAGAAAGAAATGCAAGAAAAACACGCCCTGCTAAGTGCCTTTATTAATACCATGCCAGAATTAGCCTTTATACTGGATGAAGAGGGTGAGTATGTTGAAGTATTTGGCAATGAAAACCAATTATTATACCAGCGTAAAGAACGCTTATTAGGACAAAAAATTACTGAGGTTCTTCCGAAAGGGGTTGCTAAAATAATTATGATGGCTATTAAATTAGCCATTACTTCAGCTAAGACACAAACAGTCTCGTATGAATTGAAAATTTCAGGGGAGAGTTGTTTTTTTCAGGCAAATATTACCTTATTTGAGCATAGCATTGAAAATAAGCACAAAAAGCAAGTTATTTTCATTGCCCACGATGTGACTCAACAAATTAATGCCCAACATGAGGCGTATCACTTATCTCTTTATGATCCATTAACTGATTTACCCAATAGACGCTTGCTTATTGAGCGATTAGAGCAAGAAATTATCCGTTTGCAACGCCATGATCAATTGGGGGCATTACTTTTTATTGATCTGGATGATTTTAAAACGATTAATGATTCTCGTGGTCATCAAACAGGTGATTTATTATTGAAAGAAGTTGCTCGACGATTAAGAAAATTAATTCGTAAAAATGATTTAGCCTGTCGTTTGGGGGGGGATGAATTTGTTATATTATTATCCAATATGGAAAATAATATCGTCACTGCATCGAGTCGAGCACAAACGGTTGCTTATAAAACATTAGAAATGCTACAAGCCCCCTATGAATTAGAGGGTGAAAAACATCAGATCAGTTGCAGTATTGGTATTGTTATGTTTCCAGAAACAGGGCGCAATAGTCATGACTTAATAAAATATGCTGATATTGCCATGTATCAGGCCAAGGATGACGGTAAAAATACAGTAAAATTATTTGCTCCTCATATGCAAGTCCTACTAGAAAACCGCCTGCAACTACAAAAAGATCTGCGTGTAGCCATTAAAGAAAATAGCTTGATGATCCATTTACAGCCACAATACAATGAAGACTCAATAATTATTTCAGCAGAAGCATTGGTACGTTGGCAACACCCTGAAAAAGGCTTTATTTCCCCGGCAGAGTTTATTCCTATTGCCGAAGAATCAGGTTTGGTACATGCCTTGGGTAAATCCGTTATGGAATTGGTGCTCAAAGAATTAAAAATACTATTAGGCTTGGGTTTGTCCGATCAGTTTAAAGGCATTGCCATTAATGTCAGTCCTTGGCAATTTGGCCGAGAGGACTATCTTGAAGAGGTGAAAAGCTTATTAGATAAATATCAAGTACCCGCAAAGTATGTAGAGCTTGAAATTACTGAGCAGACCTTAGTTGGAAACTTTTCTTCTTTTTCAGAAAAAATGAAAATAATGCAAGACATGGGTATCCATTTTTCCATAGATGATTTTGGTACCGGTTATTCTTCTTTGTCCTATTTAAAATCATTACCGGTTAATATGTTAAAAATTGATCAAACCTTTATTCGAGATGTCACCAAAGATAAAAATGATGATGCCATTGTTAATACCATTATTGTTATGGCGAAAAGCTTAGGTATGGAAGTCATTGCGGAAGGGGTCGAAACGAAAGAGCAACTGGATTTTTTACTGGCTCATGAATGCTATTTTTTTCAAGGTTACTATTTTTCTAAACCGGTGCCTACCGATGTGTTTACCGAACTTTTGCTGGCATCAAATAAGCAAGTGGTAGAAAACAAGCTGTCTTCTTAAGTACCATTTTCAGGGGATAAGTGTTCAGACTTTCCCCTGATTGAGCACAATTTATTGAAGGTGATACTCACCGGCCATTTCATTATAAATAAAGACTTCGTGACCATGAGAACCGGAGGCACTGGGTTGCTCGCTAAGATACTGGTTCACATCGGTAATTTGATTACTTAGCTGAAAATCAGCAGGATTGACGTATTGCTCAAATTCATAACTCCAGACTGAATTGGCATTGTGATCATCATTTAAACTGACAATACCCTGAGGAGCACTTCTTTGATAGTCACTACCAATATTAAAAATATCAGCCGATTCTGGATGGATAATATCATAGAGGGCATTATCAGAACGTACTTCAGCCTGAGCGGTACCAATGAAAGCGCTTGATGCAAGTAGTGCAGATACGAATAAAGTGGTTAGAGTTTTCATAATAAGTTTCCTTTTGAGTTAGGCTTAATGTTTTATTAAGTTATGATTCTAGTTTATAGGAAACTTAGATTTAATCTCTTCGCAGTGATACCTAAATTCTTTCGGCTTATACTTATTATAAACGCTTATGTTAATTCTTTATAGGTGCTTGCAAAGGCGCTAATGGCTTGGTCTAAATCCTCTTTAGTATGGGCAGCTGAAATTTGTGTACGTATTCTTGCCTTGCCTTTAGGTACCACAGGAAAGAAAAACCCAATGGCATAAATACCTCGTTCCAATAGCTTCTGAGACATTTTTTGTGCCAGTATCGCATCACCGAGCATCACAGGGACAATAGGATGCTCCCCTTCTGCAATGGCAAAGCCAGCAGCTTGCATGCCTTGGCGAAAATAACGGGTATTGTCGGCCAAGCGGTCGCGAAGTTCAGTTGATGCACTGAGCATATCCAAGGCCTTAATACTGGCGGCACAAATAGAAGGAGCAAGGGTATTAGAAAACAGGTAGGGGCGAGAACGCTGGCGTAACATATCAATGATTTCTTTGCGCCCTGAGGTATAGCCACCCGAAGCCCCACCTAATGCTTTACCAAAAGTCCCCGTAATAATATCCACTCGATCCATAACCCCATGATACTCATGAATGCCACGACCGGTTTTACCCATAAAACCAACGGCATGACAATCATCATGATGTACCATGGCATCATACTGATCGGCCAAGTCACAAATTTTATCCAATTGGGCAATAGTGCCATCCATAGAAAATACCCCATCAGTGGTGATTAATATCCGTCTGGCTCCAGTGGCTTGTGCTTCTTTTAGTTTATCTTCCAGATCAGCCATATCATTATTTTTATAACGATAACGAGCTGCTTTACACAGACGGACACCATCAATGATAGAGGCATGGTTAAGCTCATCAGAAATAATTGCATCTTCTTTGCTCAGAATGGTTTCAAATAAGCCAGCATTGGCATCAAAACAGGCGGCATACAAAATGGTGTTTTCCATGCCCAAAAAGTCACTGACTTTATCTTCAAGGGTTTTATGAATACTTTGCGTACCACAAATAAAACGCACCGATGAGAGACCAAAACCCCATTGCTGATAACTGTCAGTAGCAGCCTGAATTAGTTCGGGGTTATTGGCCAAGCCCAGATAATTATTAGCACACATATTAATCACTTCAGAGCCATCGGCCAAAGTAATATCATTTTTTTGATCAGAGGTGATCACCCGTTCATTTTTCCATAAACCAGCGGCCTTTATCTCGACTAGCTCAATTTGTAAACTTTCTTTTGCGTGTTTAAAACTCATTTTATAATTCCCTTAGGTAAACTACCTTAAATCATTATCTATCATTTTATATTAAGTAAATGGGCTGTTACTCATCCCAACTTAATACAACCTTTCCAGAATGGCCGCTACGCATAACATCAAAGCCTTGCTGAAAATCACTATAATGAAAACGGTGGGTAATTATTTTTTCTAAGGGAATACCACTTTGTACCATCATAGTGCCCTTATACCAAGTTTCAAAAATTTCACGACCGTAGATACCCTTGATAAACAGCCCTTTAAAGACCACTTGATCCCAATCAATACCGGTGCCTTCGGGCATAATCGCTAACATGGCAATCTTGCCACCATTGATCATATTACTGAGCATATCTCGAAAAGCATGAGGTGAGCCGGACATTTCCATACCGACATCAAAACCCTCAAGAATGCCTAAACTACGCATAAAGTCTTTTGTAATAGAACCATCATTTACGTTTAGAGGAATGGCTTTGGGGACAATTTGTTTGGCTAAGTCCAGTCGGTATTGATTAAGATCGGTAATAACAATATTCCTTGCCCCTGAGTGTGAGGCAACCATAGCGGCCATAATACCAATAGGCCCTGCACCGGTAATTAAGACATCTTCACCCACCATATTAAAGGATAATGCGGTATGGACAGCATTGCCATAAGGGTCAAAGCAAGCTAACACCTCAGTAGGTATCTGGCAATTAGGACGAAAGACATTTTTTGCAGGAATTGACAAGTACTCGGCAAAACAGCCCGTGCGGTTCACTCCGATGCCAATCGTATTAGGGCATAAATGTCGTCGTCCTGCCAGACAATTACGACAACGCTCGCAAACAATATGCCCCTCACCTGAGACAATATCGCCTACTTTTAACTGGGTGACATTAGCCCCCATAGCAACAATTTCACCAGCAAACTCATGGCCAATGGTCATGGGCACAGGAATGGTCTTTTGCGCCCAATTATCCCAATTATAAATATGGATATCGGTACCGCAAATGGCGGTTTTGTGTATTTTGACTAAGACATCATTATTGCCCACTTCGGGGATAGCTACTTCTTCGAGCCATAGACCTTCTTTAGCATGTTTTTTGACTAAAGCTTTCATTGTATTCATTTTATATTATTACTACTGTGATTGTTAATAGTCACAGTCTAGCATAAATAGAGCATAATTTATCTCTATTCGTTGGGCTTAATAGTAACATCATCAAAGAAAACATAGCTATCTGCTTTAGACCAAAGGCCGACTTTACCACTAATCATTTCATTGTAAGTATGGGTTAAGTACCGCTTGTTATCAACATAGCCTTTGATGCTATTACCTTTAATTACGACCTTAAGAGTATGCCATGTTCGAGAAGGTGTGTTGACATTGCGTATCCATTGTACTGAGCTTCGTCTACCCCGTTGCATTTTGAATAAAACAAGATTATTTTCCAATGGATTGGCTCTGAGCACCAGATAATCACCATTAGGCTTAATATTAAAAGCAATGCCAGCAGCCTGATCAATCCGACCACTGATGCTCTTAAATTTTACTGAAATAGTACCATTAGAAAATGCTTTAATACCTTTGAAAATGGCTAATGGGAAATATTTATACGCTTCAAGATTATCAAGAAACTCTGCATATCGTGCCCCATATAAACCTTTGGCTTTACCAACAATCCCCTCAGATAGAACACCGCTTTCCCATTGTCGGCCATCAACGGCATAGACAAGATTATTTGCATCTTTATCAATATGCCATTGGCCCACAAAAGAAGAAAAATCTTTAGCAGGTGCATTGACGGTTTCTGTAGAAAAATTGGTCATCAATGGGGGGGTATTTTGAGCCAAAACATTAACCGATGTTGCTAGTAGCCACATTACTATTATGACATGATATATTTTCATTTTGTTCGCCTGATAAAATGATGTTTAAAATAAAATGCAATACTTCCCAAAGGAAAGAGTATGAGATAAAGCATAAAAAAATAGCCTGCCCAATGATCCTTAACAACAAGAGGATAGCCTTTAAAATAACCAGTATGATGACTCTTTTCTACAGTGATTCCTGAGAGTGTTTCTAAGATCATAAAAATCTCTTCTTCACTATTCGAAAAGGTGCTGTCTGAATGATTACCTATTGTGTATTTAAATAGACCATAATTTTTCTTTAATAATTTTCCTGAGGCATAATGAACATGAATATGATTGTTTATTAAGGTTAATTTTTTCAGAAAATCATGGCGATAGTCCTTGACTCGGCTATCGGTTTTTTCAAGAAAAATGGTAATGCCAATGGTCGGTAATTGTTTAATAAATTCAGTTTTTTGAGGTGAAAAAGAATTCTTATGACTTTGTGTGACATCAACATTAATATTGATGTGCTGGTTGAGCCAAAACAGCAATAAAAAAATAATAATACCCAATAGGGCTGATGTGGCTTTTTTCCGAATACTAAAATTAAAAAAGATATAGGCTAAAAAAGTAAAAAAAGTGATTAATAATAAGAAATAAATAATACTTTGCAGTGATAAAATACCGTGTTCAAATTGTTTTAGTTGCCATGTGATCGACCATGTTAATAGGTCATTTAAAAAGGGCATAATATTCATATCTTTTGCAAAATCTAAAAACCATGAGGCAATAATCAAGGTTAATGCCAGTATGGATGCTTGATCGCTATTATCAAATAAGGAGGCAGCAAAAAATGATATGGCGATCACCAGCAAGCCATATAAAAAATAACCCAAAAGTAATAGACTGAGTTCTGCAACTGGAATTGTACCACCAATCAAATGCCAGCTAAGAATAACAGGAAAAAATAAGCTAATGATCAGCAATAGAACAATACTGGCAGCAAAAAATTTAATAGAAAAAATAACTTGTAACGATACGGGAAATTGAGCCAATAAGCTTAGCGTATTATATTTTTTTTCATTACTGATTACAGGTATAAATAAAAAGGGGGCAATAAGAGAGAGAAGAATAAAAAAACCACCTAGAGTTGGTGCAAAGACACCACTAGCAGGTTCAAAGCCAGTAGCATAGAGAGGGTTGTCTATAGCGGCCACACTGGCTTTTGAATATAAATCAACTGCGGAATAAAAACTATAAGCGGTAATTATAAAAAACAACAAACTAAACAGCAATATACTCTTGCTTTTTAATAGATCGTTAAGCTCTTTTTGTAGTAAATTCAGCATCATGCTGCAATGGCTTTTATGAAAATATCTTCAAGAAGACCACTGGTAATAGAATATCTGAGAGCTAATTGTTTAAAAGAGCCTTCGGCAATGAGTTTTCCCTGATTAAGAAAAATAAAATAAGTACAAATTTTTTGGGCATAGGATAATTGGTGAATGGATAAAATAAACTCACGTCCTGCTCTATTTTGAGACTGAATAATTGTGCTGAGTTGTTTTAATTGTAGCGGATCAAAACCATCAAAAGGCTCATCTAATACAATGATCTTTTTTTTATTGCATAGTGCTAGATACAATTTAAGACGTTGATGCCAACCTTTGGATAGTTGTTTGATTTGCTTATCGAATATTGTCTCTAGAGATAGAGATTTTAATAAATTTACATCTTTATGGTTAATCATGGCATGGTAAAAAGATAAAAAATCATCAACAAAATAATTAGGGTAAAGTGTCATCCTTTCAGGCATATAAGAAATTTGATCTTTTATTTGATTGAATTGTGGGATGTTTTTTTGATTGATAGAAACAGAGCCAGAATCAGAAAATTCAAAGCCGGTCATAATTCTGATTAATGTTGATTTTCCTGCACCATTGGGACCAATGATACCTGTAATGGCATTGTCTTGAGTGCTAAGACTGACGTTTTCAAGGACATTATTGTGAGAGTAGTGTTTTGATATCTTGTTAAGGGTGATCATTATCGTGTTCCTAATCGAATGCAGAAGATAAGGATTGTCTACCGGTTGTCTACCTATTGTGCGTGCTGAATGTACTAACCACTAAATTCAGTGGAGTAAGCCTTATTATGCCCCGATAGATTGAGTGATTATATACCGATGACTATTGAAAATATAGCACTTCATCAAGAATTGAAATGACTGTGAAATTTTTAGAGGGTGTATTTTTTAGTGTCCTCAATATTGTGCTAATAATGATCATATTATGAATTGTGATGCATTGATAAATTGTAACTACTCACCCCATTGGGTGAAATTCATTTAAAAAAGTCAAAAAAGTTCTTGACAGGATTTTAGAGGTAAAAAAATAAAATTTCCAAGTCAGGTTAAAATTGATCATTAAAGATCTCAAACCGATCAAATAAGATCGATTCAGACTA
>WFNB01000109.1 GCA_015488755.1 Gammaproteobacteria bacterium
CATCTTATTAATGAAGCTCGCAGAAGAAAAGAAGTGACCACTCGCAATGTCGTTAAAGCGGTGGATATTGCTTGGGATGCCTATGAGTCATCTAGCAAACGTATGGATTTTTTACAAAAGTATGTTGACTCCACCGTTAAAACACGCAATGCGTATGAGCAACAGTTTCGTATTGGTGAGCGTACCTTACTTGATTTACTGAATACTGAAAATGAAATATTTTCAGCCCACTCAGAAAATATTAAAAATTACTATGAACACATTCTTGCCGAATATCGTGTGTTGGATTCTATGGGGGCTTTATTACATGAGTTACAGCTTTCTGTGATTGATAAAAAAAATGAGCCGTACACAGAGCAATAATACGCTTCTTTGACTCTATTATAATGAGCATTATGCTCTTAGCTCAAAATAGGTGGGATCTTTATTATGAATATTATTGTTTTCTCAAAAAATAAAGAAATAATAAAGCATCTTAATGAAGCGCTTTCTCTGAGTGATTATACTGTACAGAGCTTTACTTCAGAGGAGTTGCTAAGCACTTTTATTGGTAGTGAAACACTTGTTAATTTAATCTACCATCTTGGGCAAGCGGATGATGAAGAGGTTTTGCAGTCCCTTCAGCTTACTTTCAGAGATAAACTTAATACCTTGGTTTTAAGCAACACGCCTCATCCTGAACAAGGGATCCGTTTGCTGGGTTATAATATTCGAGGTTATGCCAATACGTTTCTAGAGCATGATAAATTAATAACCGCATTGAGTGTTATACAACAAGGTGAAATATGGGCTGGTGCTTCCTTGATCCAACACATGCTACATACTGTTACTCAAAAAAATCAACGCATAACTAAGCCTTCAGAAAAAAATCAAGATGATTTTTTTGCTCAGCTTACTGCACGGGAACAGGAAATTGCTAAAAAAGTTCATTTAGGTAAACAGAATAAAATTATTGCAGATGAACTGTCCATAACAGAACGAACCGTTAAAGCTCACCTCAGCACTATTTATAAAAAATTGAATATTAAAAATCGTTTAGAATTAAGTTTAAAATTTTAGATATTGTTATGGTGGTTTATCATTTTCTGTTTTTATGTGGGTCATGGCTATGGTAACGTACCATATGGCATATAGAAATACCTTCCTCTAGTTTTTTAAAACCAAGTTGTTGATAAAATCGTACCAGACGGTTTAATCGTTCAGGATTTGTCCGTCCCCCTAATGGTCTTGCTATAACGTAGATGTCTTTATTGTAAATACTTGCTAATTGGATAAAGTGTTGTAATAGGTGAGTCCCAATTCCTTTGTTTCTACACGATGCAGGGATGATAATCTTATCTATTTTTAATCCCTTATCTATTTCTGTAAACTTAAGTTCCACTGTCTCATCATTGATAGACCATGCTAATTCACCGCTCATCGAGCCAAGGTGACATAAGGTTTGCCCCTGATGACCGGTATTACGGGGCATTACTGATCCGACCTGCTTGCATTATGAATTGTTTATCAGCAACCTTTTTAGCAAATTCACTATCGGTGCAAGTAAAAAAAACACTTTTTTGTTTTCGCTTTAATTCGATAATTAATTTTTCAATTTCTGGATAGGATTCCTTGCTAATGCCCTTGAGAGGATCTTCCCATACTAACAACTCAAATGGCTCTAGCATTGCTAAGCCAAGTGATAACATTTTTTTCTTAATGGGTGATAGTTCGCTGATTTTTGTTTCCATGGGAAGGTCGACCCCAGCACTTGCTAATGCTGTAAAGCTTTTTTTTAAAAATTGGCTGTCCAAGCGCCATTGTGCATAAAGTTCATTGATCGTACTGCTAGCGTTACGTGCTACGGCTAATACATGATCGGCAATGGTAAGATGATTAAACAAATAATCTTCTAGGGCAACACAGCTGAGTCCTTGTTTTTTGCGTTGGTAAGGATTTAAGGGAACAATATTGACACCATTAAAAAATAGATGTCCTTCGTCGGGTATAAGATGCCCTGAAATTAAGCCAATAAGTGTTGTTTTAGCAATGGTATTACTCTGGCTGATAAGGGCAACAATACTATTGTCTTCAATGCTGAGAGTAGCAGAATCTACGGCGACTTCTTGACCAAAGCTGCGTTTAAGATTTTTAATTTCCAACATAATGCTGTCCTTTATTGTTTAATGCTACTGTTTAGGATGCTGCTGGTGCTTGGAGATTATTAAAATACTGTTTAAGCTTCATAAGTAGTATTTTTTCTAAGAAATCTTCATCAAGCAGTAATAAAATGGTGTAATGATAGGCTGAAAGTTCAGGGATCCAAATCAGTTTTTTTCGTTTCCCTTGAAATGAAAACTCCATTCTAAATAGGGTATCCTTATTGTCCTGACTAAAATCACCAAGTATTTTCATGCTATTGTTAAGTGTCTTACTAAAAAACAAATGTAATGATTGCATATCTAGGTGAGTAAAATCATTAATGGATGAACCGATAATTTTATCATTACTGCCATCAATAAGTGCAATTCCTTGACAGCCATGACAATTGTGAAACTTGCTTAATAAGTGTTTAAGAGTTGGATTTTCTATGACCTTGTCCATGTCCTTATTTTGTCTGGCCAACTCAGTTGGAACTGGAGGTTCTTTGTGGGGAATGTTGGCGCTAAGATGAGGTTGTTCTTGGATAAAAACTTCAATAAACTTGATGGCATTGCTACTTGATAAATGTTCTGTTTTTTCTATAAAGTGGTAAATATCACCTTCTTGTTGACAGGCATAGCAATGCCAATGTTGTTTGCTTGGATAGACCAGAAAACTTTCTTCTTCATCATAACAAAGAGGGCAATATCCAGTTAATAAGGCACCATTTTTTTCTAAAGGCACATGAATATTGATAATACTCAGAAACTCTTCTGTGCTTAATGGTTTTTGTTGAACTTTTGTATCGAGCATATTAACCGTACTAATTTTTTAAGAAAGTTCAGTAACAAATTTGGGCATGAGTTTCTTCATGGTCATTTTAGCTAATGCTTGATTACCATCTTTCTCAAGCACAGAAATTAGGTGTAAGTGAGGTTCGCTATCAACACCAGAACATAGAATGATAATAATACCGTTAGGAGTGTTTAAAATCATTTCTGTTGTGGCTTCTAAACCCACTTTTTCAGAGGCTTCGTGAGCACCTCTAAATATGTCATTAAAGGTCGCCGATGCTAGCTCAAGATCGGTACTCTCATCAGCGCTATCAGAAATTAGTAATTCACCTGTAAAATCCATTAATCCTGAACTTTTATAACCTTTAATACCTCGTAATTCACTTAGAATGGTTTCGATACTCATTACTACTAGCCCTCTTAATTCAAATATAATTTTTAATAATTATTGTTTTCAAGTTTGATTATTACTAATTCACTTATTATTTACAAGTGAATAGAACCACTTTTATTATTCACTGTGTATATTAATATATATCAAAATATTAAATTAGTATAGTTTTTGCGTAACTGATCTTATGGAATAAAATTTCTACTTAGTTTTTATGTAACTGTTCAGCAAGACTGACCGTATCCAGCCTACAAGTCTGCATTTCAGGGGATGCGCAAGTACATCCATGTAACGCTTTAATGAAAACATCCATGTTTTCATAACCCCCTGAAACACCGACTTGCACGCTGGACACTCTGTTCGAGGCATATAATACGCTGAGTAGTTACGTTTTTATTCTATTAAACGAATTTCTTTGGCAGTTTGTTCGCCAATAAGAGCTTTATCAAGAGAAGAAGGTATCTCAAAGGTATTTTTATTTATTGGAATTCGTCCCCCCATAATTTCAGCATAAGTTTGAGGATAAAGGGGAGAGAGATCGGGTTCTGCAAAACCAAAAGGATAAATAGGCTCGTTAGTTGCTAAATTGTATTTATCTGTTGCTCCTAAGGTATGTAATAACTCATGGGTCATGATAAAGAGGTTGCTGCCTCTTTGTCTTTTATCGGCAAATAAATTAATGATTGCCATGTGTCCTTTTTTTAGACCAGTAGAATGTTTTATTTCAGGAGATTTTTTAGGATCATAATAAAGGGCAAATAATTGTATTTCTGGTTTAGGCCCTTGGTATTCATCACGAGTAAATGCCCAATAGCGCAATTTCAAACTCCATAGCATAATATCAAAAGCATTGCCCTGTACGGGGATTTTAGGTGGTAACTCGTTAACAATTGCTGATAGGTCAATATCAATAGGTTCACTTAAAGAGACATTATAATGTTCTAATTCCTCGCTTAGAAAGTCATTAATGGCAGAAAAATTATCTTTAGTAAGAGTCTCAATGTAAGCAGCACTAATGGGGGAGTGATCGCCATTAATAGGATAAACAACCACTCGTAAGGTATGAGACCAGCCTGTTATTCGCCTATCGCTCACTAAGGTACCAACTGAAATAATGAGCAAAATAAGTAGCAAAATAAAAATTCGCAAGTTTTTATGCATTGTGTATGACCTATCTTATTCTTTTTATTAAGATTTTTTCATAGGTAGGTAATTAAGAACTTTTGGGCTAGGATAACTCTGTGTTTACTACAGAAGACGCCGTAAATCCATCCTTGGAGGCTTTATTGCCACATCCATGTGGCAAAAACTTCTTCCGTAAACACAGAGTTATCCTTAAGTACCTACCTATGAAGATTTTTTACTTAAAATATCAACTGCTTTTGTTACGACCATATCCGAGGTGACATTAACCGAGGTACGTGCCATATCTAAAATTCGATCGACAGCAACAATGATGGCCAAATACTCTACGGACAGACCAATTTCATTGAGAATAACGACCATCATGACTAACGATGCGCTAGGCAGTGCTGCGACACCAACACTCAGCGCTACTACGGTAATACCAAGCAGTAGCTGATCGCCAAAGCTAAGCACTACACCAGATAAATTAGCAATATACATAACGGCAATGGTTAGGTAAGCGGCAGTACCATCCATAGAAACAGTGGCTCCCAGTGGTAAGACAAAAGCGGCACTTTCTTTGCTAACGCCCCCTTTTTCCTGAGCAACTTTCATGCTCACTGGCAAGGTAGCAGCACTTGAGGCAGTTGAAAAAGCCATTAAGGGAACTTCTCTAATGGCATTTAAATAGGTGTAAGGATTTATTTTAGTGGCTAAGGATAAAACAATGGGGAGGGTGATTGTACCATGAATAATGAGGACAGCTAAGACAAGTAATATGTATTTCCATAAACCGATAATGACATCAATGCCTTGCTCTGCAACCACATAGCTAATTAAGCTGAATACGCCAATCGGTGTTAATTTAATAACCCATTCAGCGATTTTTAACATGGCATTGGTCAGTGCGGTAGAAAAATTAAGTAATAATTGATGTTCTTTTTTATCTAGAAATAAGGTCGCAATGCCTAAAAGGATACCAAAAATAATTACCTTCATTAAGTCACCACTGGCTAGAGCCCTAAAAATATTGGTTGGAATAAAACTTAACAACATAGCTTGTGCAGAAAACTCGGCAACTTCGGATGCCTTTTTGTATTCCAGCCCTTGTGATGAGATGACTTCACCAATATTAAAGACATTCATGGCAATAATGGCCAGTAAAACAGAAAGAGCAGTGGTCAGCACGTAGAGGAAAATCGTTTTTAAACCAATATTTTTGAGTTGTTCAAGCGTGCCTAAGCCGGACACAGCAGAAAATATAGATGCGAACACCAGAGGGACGACTAACATTTTTAATAGGCTGACAAAGGCTGTACCAAGCATTTTTTGCTGTAAGGCAATTTCTGGTAGGATAATGCCGAAGGCAATACCGGATACGATGCCGAATATGACCAGAGTATTTAAACTTGAGTGCTGTTTAATAAATTGAAACATGACTAATCCTTATCTATTTGATTCTGGGAAATAATTTCTTCCAGTATTTCAACGGCATCGTTAACAAAGTTTGGGCACCGTGATTGGGTTAAGCCTTGTTCTTTTGCGTATAAAAAGCCCTCTGTTGTACTGATATCACAGGCTAAGAGATCACGACATTGGCAAGAGCCATTTTTTTGCTCGAATTTCTTACTCAGCTCTTGAATTTTCTCATAGGTCTGATCTTTCTTAATTTTTTCTGCTGAACTGGCAGAGCCATATTCGAGCCCGAGAACAAGATAGGCTCCAGTTAAGGCTCCACAGGTTCCCCCCATACGTCCCATGCCACCACCAAAGCCAGTTGCCAGTCGACAAGCAGTAGCAGGATCTAGGTCATAATGTGGGGCGTATTGGTTAATAATTGCTTGGGAGCAGTTTAGTCCACCGATAAAGGTTGCTTTGGCTTGTTTGGCTTCAGATGACATGGTTCCTCTCAGTTTTACCGACTTACTTAGATTAAAATTGGAAATAATTTTCCCGTTTGTGAATGATACTGAATTTAACCATTTATGATAGTCCTAAAATGAATTTTTATAGTAATTATGACCTATATCCTGTAAGCTACACGCCCCTCCAGACAATCAAATTAAGAGAATTTCTATGAGTTTTTCATCACTTGGCCTATCTGCCCCTATTATGGACGCTATTGTGGCACAAGGATATGATACACCATCACCTATTCAGGCTCAGGCAATTCCTGCTGTGCTTGAAGGTAAAGATGTTATGGCTGCAGCCCAAACAGGTACCGGAAAAACAGCTGGTTTTACCTTACCTATATTAGAAATTTTATCCCGAGGCTCTAAGGTAAAGGCCAATCAGGCTAGGGCATTGATTTTAACTCCTACACGAGAATTAGCTGCTCAAGTAGAAGCAAGTGTAGTGAACTATGGTAAACAGTTACCTTTGCGTTCAACAGTTGTTTTTGGTGGTGTAAAAATTAATCCACAAATGATGAAGTTGCGCAGAGGGGTCGATATTTTGGTAGCGACACCGGGACGCTTACTTGATCTTTACAATCAAAATGCGGTGCGTTTTGATCAGCTTGAAATATTGGTCTTAGATGAAGCGGATCGAATGCTGGATATGGGCTTTATTCATGATATCCGAAAAATCATTTCTTATTTACCTAAAAAACGTCAAAACTTGATGTTTTCAGCAACCTTTTCGGATGATATTCGCAATCTGGCCAAAGGCATGGTGCATCAACCGGTTGAAATTTCAGTTAGTCCTAGAAATACTACTGTAGAATCTGTAAAACAGTGGATTTGTCCGGTCGATAAAAAACAAAAGTCAGCCCTGCTAATGCATTTGATCAGTCAAAATCGCTGGGAGCAGGTATTGGTTTTCTCAAAAACTAAGCATGGGGCAAATCGGCTGACAAAATACCTAGAAGGTTATGGTATTCGCTCTGCTGCCATTCATGGTAATAAGAGTCAGGGCGCCAGAACAAAGGCTCTGGAAAATTTTAAACGGGGTGCGGTTAAAGTCTTAGTAGCAACTGATATTGCGGCTCGTGGTCTGGATATTGAGCAGCTGCCTCATGTGGTCAACTTTGATTTACCAAACGTACCAGAAGATTATGTACACCGTATTGGTCGTACTGGAAGAGCGGGCGCAACAGGTGAAGCAGTATCATTAGTCAGTGCCGATGAATTTAAACTGCTTAGTGATATAGAACAACTGATTCAGCAAGTCTTAACTCGTGAATACATCGAAGGATTTGATCCGGTACATGATTTGCCTGTATCAAACTTACGTCAACGCCCAAGTAAACACAAGAAAGCAAAAAGACCTAAAAAAGTAAAATCTGGTCATAGTGATGGTCAGCGTTCAGGAGAGAATGCTCGTGGTCATAAGCCGTCGGGTAAGAACAAAAGACATGTGGGTGGGCAAAAACACTCTTCTGCAACAAATTCATCCAGTCAAAAACCAAATGGGCAGAGACGACGCAATAGTAATTCTTCAGGGCAAGCAAATAATGCGACCACAAGTTCGGTCAATAAGAAAAATTACTACCGTCAGAAGTAAATAGCGTCAATATGATACGCAGTAAGCTTTACATTTGAAAGCTAATTAGGATAGTATTAGAAAACTCTAAACTTACAAAGCACGAATAACAATATCATTTAAAAATACGTATCAAGGAGATCTTCATGGATAAAGAAACAAGTGACAAGTTAAATGACACTCTAGGAAAAATGGGTGCTATTGATAATGGTAGCCAAGCCTCATCAGGGAATAGTTCATCACAAACCTCTGATATGAGTTTTTATGTCTTCATGCTTGCTATTATTGTCGGTATGGCATTTTACATCTCATATGATATGAAACAACGTTATGGGACAACTTCAAGCACATCAATAACGGCTGAGCCTTCAGCTGCACAAGAGCCTTCAGTTGCACAAGAGCCAGTGGTTGTCAGTGTTGAAACGGTTAAAACAGTTGCAGTGCAGCCAGTTGCTGACGTCCCAGTAACTGAGACGACACCAGAAGCTGTGGTAGTGGAAAAAGTTGAACATGCGACCGTGGTGACCACTGCTGTTGTGCCCGTTGTCGAAGCAAAAGAAGCGCTTGTGAAGGATGCACCTAAAGCTACTCCTGTTAAAGAAGCGGCAGCTGCAACTGATAGTCAAGCACATGCAATGCCTATGATTGAAACAATGGCCAAGTCGGTTGACGTCATTACGGCTCCTGTTGTTGAAACGGTTGAAGTGATAAAAGAAGCGGTCTCTCCTAAGCAAGCTGTTAAGCAAGAAGCTGTTAAGAAAGAAACGCCTAAACAGGCTCTTAAACAAGTACCTGTCGCACGCCAGGCTGCTGCACCTGCATATAATAATTATGCCAACCCTTATCAAGGTTACCAACCACAGTATGGCAATCCATACCAAGGTGGCTATCAACAGCAGCCTCAACAGCAATACGGTAATCCATACGCGAATCCTTATGCCAACCCTTATGGCTATGGTAATCCTTACCAACAGCAATAATGTTAGTTAAATTGGTTATGGTGTGACTAATGGCTGATTGACATACTACGTATGGCCAACTGAGCATCTTTAATGGGTGCTCAGTTTTTTACTTTTATTTAAGATGATGGCTTATTTTCCCTGAGAGCCTTTTGTGAATCAAGATAACAAGCAATCGGACATTCTTCTGGTTAGCATTAATGCCAGTTACATCCATGCTTCTATTGGTCTGCGCTACCTTTATGCCAACCTCAATCAGTTACAATCACAATGCCAGATTGTTGAATACACCAGCCATTTAAGACCCTCTGATATTGTTGAAAAAATCCTTACTAGAGCACCTAAAATTATTGGTTTTGGTGTCTATATTTGGAATACTGACCATATAACTCAAGTTGTGAGTTTGTTAAAGAAACTAGCACCCGAGATTACCATTATTATTGGTGGGCCAGAGGTCAGTTATGAGTATGAAGAGCAAACTATTTTTCATTTGTCGGATCACCTGATCCGAGGTGCAGCAGATAAAGCTTTTGCCAGTTTATGCTCACAGCTCTTGTCCCAATCAGAGTCAGGGCAAACAAAACCACTCCCCAAGGTCTATTGTTTTAATGAACCGCCATTAAAGCAATTAGAATTGCCTTATCAATATTATACCGATGAAGATATAAGAAATCGGGTCTTATATGTGGAGGCATCACGAGGTTGCCCGTTTAAATGTGAATTTTGTCTGTCGGCCTTAGATAAAACCTCAATGCCATTTGATATTGAGGTCTTTCTTATTGAAATGGATAAGCTTTACCAGCGAGGGGCTCGTAATTTTAAATTTGTTGATCGTACCTTTAATCTTAAGGCGCAGACCAGTTTAAAAATTCTGGAGTTTTTTCTACAGCGCATTGATGATGATTTGTTTTTACACTTTGAGATCATCCCTGATCGTTTGCCAGAAATATTAAAAGAAACCATTGTTAAATTTCCAGCGGGAAGTTTACAATTTGAAATTGGTGTGCAAACCTTTAATCCCGAGGTACAAGCCTTGATCAGTCGTAAGCAAGATAACCAGAAAACTATAGAAAATATGAATTGGCTACGTCAATATTCCAAAGCACACATTCATGCAGACTTAATTTTTGGCCTGCCAAATGAAGATCTCAAAAGTTTTGCCCAAGGCTTTAACCAATTATATGCACTTAAGCCTCAAGATATACAACTGGGCATATTAAAGCGTTTGCGAGGTACGCCTGTTATTCGTCATAGTGACCAATACCACTTAATTTTTGATAGCTCAGCACCCTATAGTATCCTAGCAACAAATTGTGTAGACTTTAATTTAGTACAGCGGATGACCCGTTTTGCTCGTTATTGGGAGCTTATTGCCAATTCGGGGAGTTTTGCTAATACCCTGAGACTGCTATTAGGCGATCAAGCCTTTGAACGTTTTCTTTTGTTTAGTGATTGGCTCTATGCCACATCAGGCAAAACCCATCAAATTTCTTTGCGAAAACTGTATGATTATTTATTTTATGGTTTACAAGCGTGTTTTGCTTTATCACAGGGAGAACTTTGTCATGAACTGCTTCGAGACTATAAGAAAACGGGTCTAAAAGGTCAGCCTGAGTTTTTTAAAACCCTTGCATCTTAAAATAAAAATGTCTTAGTTTATGTGTATCATTAATCTGAAAAACAGCCTTAACTCTCTGCTTGTTATAATAGGTATAGGCTTGGCGTGGCCTGCTGTCGCCTTACCTCCTATGCAATTATATATTGAACTAACACCTGCGGGTGGTGTATTACGCCCTGAACCGGGGCGTTACTCTGGTCCTGTGGTGATCACTCGTCCTATTACCATTGATGGTCAGGGCAAGGTTATTATTGATGCCGAAGGTGAGGGTAGTGTGGTAACGATTGAGGCAAACAATACCATTCTAAAAGGTTTGCGACTTACTAATTCAGGTGACTCATTTGATCAAAGCAATGCTGGCATTACTCTTAAAGCAGACCAAGCCCTTATTGAAAATAACACCATAGATAACACCTTGTTTGGCATTAATCTATTAGGGGGCAATGATAATATCATCCGCAACAATCATATTTCATCCAAAGAGACCTCATTGAGTCTACGGGGTGATGGTTTGAGACTATGGAATAGTCATGATAATGTGATTGAGGACAATACCTTTTTTAAAGTTCGAGATATTTATATTACCAATTCAGAAGCCAACCGATTTATAAACAATCACATCTCGTACAGCCGTATGGGCTTTGAACTGATTTTTTCTCATGAAAATGAACTCATAAACAATCAAATTGACTATAATTCATCGGGTATTGTGATGATTTATTCTAACGATGTATTGCTAAAACGTAATCGTATCAGCCATCTTAGGGGCTTTGCTGGTTCTGCAATGGCATTTAAAGAAACTTATGGGGTAAAAGTCATTGCTAATAGAATTTTACATTGTGCCGTTGGCCTAAGTGCCAATGCGCCTTTGAATCCAGAAAATATACTTCTTATTAAAGATAACGATTTTTTCTATAATGATATTGCCCTGTATTTTTATGGTGAGCGAGGTGGCCATCGTCTTCATAACAACCGTTTTGCTAATAATTTACTTGATGTTCAGGCCAGTGTACCCAGAGCCGCCTTTTATAATGACTGGCAAGGTAATTATTGGGATCGTTATGAAGGCTTTGATCGAGATGAAGATGGTATTGGAGATACCCCTTATGAACTCTATTCATGGTCGGATCGCTTATGGGTGGATATTCCAATGACACAATTTTTTCGTGGTGCGCCCATAATGGAAAGCATTGATTTTATTGAACGTTTAGCCAGTTTTTCTGATCCAGCTTTGATCCTTCGAGATAAACAACCAAAAGTGCAATAAACTTCAAATAATACTTCATTTTTTAAGCATTGTTTGCTATTTTTAGAGTAGATAAATTTTCTAGGATTACTGTTAATTTCTAGCACGTTAATTCCTTCCCATAAAAGCCCTCATTAGGATGAACTATGTTTCAAATCCGTATTCATGGACGAGGTGGCCAAGGTGTGGTTTCAGCCTCTGAACTGCTCTCTGTCGCTGCCTTTGAAGAGGGGAAATATTCACAGTCCTTTCCCAGCTTTGGCTCCGAAAGAATGGGCGCTCCTGTACAGGCCTTTGCCCGCATTAATGACACCAGTATTACCATTCGTGAGCCGGTTATGGAACCGGATATGCTGATTATTCAAGATCCGACGTTATTTCATGCGGTTAATGTCTTTGACGGAGCCAATACCCAAGGCTATTTATTAATTAATAGTTCAAAAACACTCTCTGAGTTGGGGATTGAAGAGATGTCATCCTTATACCCCAAGGATCATATTGCTGTGTTGCCGGCAACGGAACTGGCTATTAAATACATTAAACAAGCCAAACCCAATACCGTCTTATTAGGTGCTTTTGCTGCTCTAAGTCAGATGGTTCATATGCCGGCGTTAGAGAAAGCCATTCGTAAAAAATTCCCTAAAAAAATAGCGGAACCCAATATTCTGGCAGCTAAGGCCGGTTATCGCCTTATTGATGCCATAGAAAGGTAAGTGCGATCATTATATGAATATATTGAACTTAACAATAAGGAATGGATAGTATGCTACAACAAATCAGCGGTTCAATTGCCGTAGCCAATGCGGTGGCCTTGTGCCGTCCAGAGGTGATCCCCTGTTATCCTATTACCCCACAAACGCATATTGTTGAGCACTTAAGTAGCTTGGTTAAAAGTGGTCAATTGCAGGATTGCACCTATGAAAATGTGGAGTCAGAATTTGCCTCTATGAGTTTTTGTATTGGTGCTTCGGCTGCGGGGGCCAGAACCTATACGGCTACTGCCAGTCAGGGTTTATTGTATATGATGGAGGCGGTTTATAATGCCTCTGGTTTGGGTTTGCCTATTGTCATGACCTTGGGTAACCGTGCCATTGGTGCTCCGATTAATATCTGGAATGATCACTCAGATGCGATGTCGGTGCGTGATGCCGGTTGGATACAATTGTTTGTTGAAAGCAATCAGCAGGCTTTGGATGTGCATATTCAAGCATTTAAACTGGCGGAGGCATTGAGTTTACCCGTTATGGTGAATATGGATGGCTTTATTTTAACCCATGCTATTACCCGTGTAGACATGCCGGATCAAGAACAGGTGGATCGTTTTTTACCACCGTTTATTCCCAGACAAAAACTGGATACGGAATCCCCTTTATCAATTGGTGCTATGGTGGGGCCCGATGCCTTTACTGAAGTTCGCTATTTGGCGCATCATAAGCAAAAAGAAGCACTGACGATAATTGAACAGCAGGCAGAAGAATTTGCTAATATTTTTGGCCGAGATTCAGGTGGTTTGGTTAAATCCTATTTTGCACAAGAGTCGGACATTGTGTTTGTGGCCATGGGATCGGTGGTGGGTACAATGCAGGACTTGATTAATGATTTACGTTCAGAAGGCTATTCAGTGGGCATTTTAAGTCTGCGTTCCTTTCGTCCTTTCCCTGCCAATGCGATTTGTAATGCCTTAAAAAATGCCCAACAGGTCATTGTTTTTGAAAAAAGTTTTGCAGTTGGAATGGGGGGGATTTTAGCTAGTGAAATTCACATGGCAACGCAACGTTATGCGGATATTCAAGGGGTACAGATCAGCTCTGTGATCGGTGGTTTGGGCGGCCGCACCATTACTAAGCAATCGTTAAGAAAATTGGTTGATAAGGCCAAACAGGGTGATTTGGATGCAGAAGTCTTTATGGATCTTGAAGCCAATACCGTTGTTCGAGAATTAAAACGTCAGCAAGATGAGCAGAGCTCTGGCCCAGTAGCAGAAAATATTCTACGGGATATGGGGGTCGTGTCGGCATCAAAGACACATTAATATGTTTCGTGCTAATGATGTAAAAACAGAAATATCAGGGTAAATAATGACGCAAAAAAACACCGCAGAGCAAACGGTAAAATTTTATCAAACAGGTACGTTTACGGTTGGTAATCGCTTACTGGATGAAGAATTTCGTACTGTGCAGGCAACCGAAGAACGTTCTAATTCTATTGATTCTGGACATCGAGCCTGCCAAGGTTGTGGCCAGGCATTAGGGGCACGTTATGCTCTGGATACCGCCATGCGGGTGACCAATAATAAAATTATTGCCGCCAATGCCACAGGCTGTCTGGAAGTGTTTACCACACCGTATCCAGAAACAGCATGGTCCATTCCTTGGGTACATTCACTCTTTGGTAATGTTGCCTCGGTTGCCTCGGGTATTGCGGCAACTCTTAAAGCAAAAGGTGATAGCGAGACTCGGGTCATTGCTCAAGGGGGCGATGGTGGCACAACTGACATTGGGTTTGCCTGTTTATCCGGTCTATTTGATCGTAATGATGATGTGCTTTATATCTGTTATGACAATGGTGGCTATATGAATACCGGCGTACAACGTTCCAGTGCGACTCCCGGAGGTGCTCGAACAGCCACTACGATGCCGGTGGGAGAACATCCAGGCAGCTCCTTTAATACCGGTAAGTTTTTACCAGCTATTGCCATGGCACATGAGATCCCTTATGTAGCAACGGCTTCAGTACATGATCTGCATGACTTAGAGCGTAAGGTAGAAAAAGCCATGTCCTTTCGTGGTGCACGTTATATTCAGATTAATGTGCCCTGCCCACTAGGCTGGGGCAGTTTGCCCGCTCATACCATTAAATTGGCACGCATGGGGGTTGAGTCGGGGCTAGTGCCCTTATTTGAAGCAGAATATGGTGAACTGACGCAATCGACTAAGATACGTTATCAGATCCCCGTGGAAGACTACTTAAAGGCTCAGCGACGTTTTGCTCATGTATTAAAACCGGCTAATGTGGCGCAATTAGAAACTATCCGTGCCTTGGCTGAGAAAAATATAAAGCGTTATGCTTTGCTTTAGAATAATCATTTAAATTGAGTACCTTATGACTGTGCAACACAAACCTTTTGCCATTACTTTGGATGTCGGCAGTAGCCACCTAAATAAAACGGGGAGTTGGCGTAGTATGCGTCCGGTGTATGTCGATCGCTTGCCACCGTGTAATAAAGCCTGTCCCAGTGGGGAGAACATTCAGGGCTGGTTGAGTCTGGCAGAAGAAAAAGACTATCAGGGTGCTTGGCGACTCTTAACCCGCGATAATCCCTTTCCTGCTGTTATGGGGCGTGTCTGCTATCACCCCTGTGAAAATACCTGTAATCGAGGGCAATTGGATGTTCCGGTGGGTATCAATTCGGTTGAACGTTTTATTGGTGAGCAAGGCTTAACCCATAATTGGCAGTTTCATGCCGGTGAGGATACCGGCAAAAAAGTGATGGTGATCGGTGCTGGCCCTGCGGGCTTAGCTGCGGCTTATCATCTACGTCGTTTGGGTCATCAAGTGACCATCTTTGATGCCGCAGAGAAACCCGGTGGGATGATGCGCTATGGTATCCCCAAGTACCGTTTACCCAGAGAAAAGTTGAATGCAGAGATTTATCGTATTGAACAAATGGGCGTTACCTTGGTACTCAACCATGCGATTGATAATATTGAACGCTCTCAACAAGAGGGTAATTTTGATGCCGTTGTGGTCGCAATTGGTGCGCAAAAATCCACCCATATTGACTTTTCTGGACAATCCTCTATCCCAATATTAGATGCCTTAAGCGTATTGCGTGCGATTGAAATGGAAAAAAGAAACCCACTTATTGGTCGAGTGGTGGTGTACGGTGGTGGTAACTCAGCAATGGATGTGGCTCGCACAGCCATTCGTATGGGAGCGCAGGATGTAACGGTTATCAGTCGGCAAGAAGAAGCACACATGAGTGCCCATCCCTTTGAAATTAAAGAAGCATTAGAAGAAGGCGCACAGCTATTATGTTTGCGAGCCATTACAGAGATCAATGGGCAAGTGATCACCTTAGAACGCTTAAAAACCAGTGAAGAACATCATTCAGGGCATTCTCATGGCGTGGCGACGGGGGAGCTGGAAACCATAAGTGCGGATGTGGTGGTGTTGGCTATTGGACAAGTATTGAATGATGATTGCTTGTCGGCCACCCCAAAGATTGTGGTGAAAAACCACACCATTGAAGTCAATAACATGATGCAAACAGGGCAAGATGGGATCTTTGCCATTGGTGATGCCGTCCCGTCACAGCGTTCGGTCACAACGGCCTTAGGGCATGGTAAAAAAGTGGCTCGTGCCATTCATGCTTGGTTAAACGGTAAGACTTATCAGCCAGCGCCTCAAAATGAAGTCGTGACTTTGGATAAAATGGAGCCTTGGTATTATTCAGATGCACCAAGAACAGTACAACCGCATTTAGAAAGTATGCGTCGTAAAAATGGCTTTGCTGAGGTGCTGGGTGATTTGGATCAGGATCATGCAACTTATGAGGCAAGGCGCTGTATGTCTTGTGGGAACTGTTTTGAATGTGATAATTGTTATGGCATTTGCCCTGACAATGCCATTACGAAATTAGGATCAGGCAAGGGCTTTGAATTTAAGTATGATTATTGCAAGGGCTGTGGCATGTGTGAAGCCGAGTGCCCCTGTGGCGCAATTGCCATGGTGACCGAGGACATTTAATGAATTTTGTGGCGCTGTTATCAAGCAAATACTTTGCACCCTTATTTTGGACACAATTTTTAGGTGCTTTTAATGATAATCTCTATAAGAATGCCCTGATTATTTTAATGACCTTAAATGCGTCGCTTTATTCTGACATTTCCATTGAACTGCTGATCCCTCTCAGTGGTGGGCTCTTTATCCTACCCTTTTTTCTGTTTTCGGCTATTGCTGGGCAACTAGCAGACAAGTTTGAAAAATCCAAACTCATACGCCTAGTTAAAGTCGCTGAAATGCTGATCATGCTCCTTGCTGCTTTAGGATTTTATCTGGAGAATGTCTGGTTCTTATTATCAGTGTTGTTTTTTATGGGCTGTCAATCATCATTATTTGGCCCAGTTAAATACAGTATTTTACCCCAGCATTTATCAGAAGAAGGGTTGTTAAAAGGTAATGCGATTATTGAAATGGGTACTTTTCTGGCAATCCTTCTGGGTACTCTAGTGGGGGGGATTTTAATTGCTTATGATATGGGAAGAATGTATGTCAGCGCCTTAGTGGTCTTCGTGGCTGTGCTGGGTTGGTTCAGCAGTTTGAGCATTCCCAATGCCCCTTCGGCCAATGAAAGTCTCTGCTTAAACTATAATATTTTTTCTCAGACCTTAGAAATATTAGTTAATTCAGCAAAAGAGCAATTAATCTTTGGCAGTATTCTAGCCATTTCATGGTTTTGGTTTGTGGGGGCTACAATGCTATCTGTCTTCCCTTTACCTAGCTTTATTCATGAGGTGTTATTTGCTGATGAACGGGTGATTACCTTGCTACTGGCCTTGTTTTCTATCGGCATTGGGGTGGGTTCAATGCTTGCTGGGCGTTCAAAAACATTACTCAATAGCACTAAATGGATTGTTATTGGGGCACTGGGTCTTAGCTTAAGTGCTCTTGATTTGTATTGGATCAGCACACAATTGCTGGCTCAACACCTTGAGTCAGCACCAGAAGCACTACGCTCATGGGTGGCTATGTTTCAATCACCTATTACTGCTCATGCTTTATTGGATGTCTTATTGCTTGGTATCAGTGGTGGTCTTTATATTGTACCTCTTTATGTCATATTACAAGAGTATAGTGATATAAAAACTCGTTCTCGAACCATTGCGGCCAATAATATTGTCAACTCATTATTGATGGTTGTCTCAGCGATAGCAACCATGATCTTATTGGATAAGGGAGTGATGGTATATGAATTATTTGCCTTGTTGGGTATCATCAATGCCATTGTTGTTCTACTATTGTATTGGCATTTCTCAGTGAGTATTAAAGCACTATTGGCTGGGTGTAAAGAAGTAGCTGGGTGTCAATAAGAAAAATTCTAAACTTTTAATTATGGATAAGAAAGGGATTTAGATAGATGAAAGTGTTAATCGTTGAACGTTCTCGACTTCAACAGATGGTCTTATCGCGCATCTTTTCAGGTGAAGGGGTTATTGTCTCGCTTGCCCATAATTATGACAATGCTCTAGAACGGCTTGAGGAAGAAGAAATTGATATCGTCTGTACTGCCTATCAATTAGGTGTTGAAAAAAACGGCATCGATTTGGCTCAAGCGATTCGTACTATCAAGAAATATCATGATATTCCTATTGTGCTCATGGCATCAACGGATAAGACATTTTCCACTCATGATGCCTATAATGCCGGTATTACCGAAGTGTTTGGTCGTTGCAGCTATGAAGATTTATCAAGCAAAATAAAGACCTTGCTCAGTCGTCGCATCTGTACGATTAATGCCCACATTCTCTATGTTGAAGACAGTAAAACTGCTGCCATGTTGACCATGCGTGATCTACGAGACAGTAATCTTACCTTTGATCATTACTATAGTGCCGATGAAGCATTTATGGCTTATAAAGACAATCATAAGCAATATGATATGGTGATCACCGATGTGGTTCTTGAGGGCAAGTTAGATGGTTTGGGTTTTGTTCGAGCCTTAAGAGAAATTACGCCTGAAAACTACAAAATGCCCATTCTTGCGGTATCAGGACTTGATGAGACATCAAGGCGGGTAGAATTACTCCGTTCAGGTGCTAATGACTACATTGTTAAGCCCTATGTAAAAGAAGAATTATTGGTTCGTGTGAAAAATTTGATTATGACCAAATATCTCTTTGATCAAGTAGAAATTCAGCAAGAGCAATTGTATAAACAGGCGATGGAAGATCATTTAACCGGTTTACATAATCGTCATGCCATGGAGGCTTTAATCCCCAATTTTTGTGGGGCAGCTATTCGCCATAAGAAGCCCATTGGTATTTTATTTTTTGATATCGATCATTTCAAACGGGTTAATGATGATCATGGCCATGTGGTCGGGGACAATGTACTAGCAAAAATGGGACAAAGCATATTAAGTAACTTTCGTTCAGAAGATTTTAGTGCCCGCTATGGTGGTGAAGAATTTATTGTGATTTTATATGATACCACTTATGAGCAAACGGTTGCGATTGCTGAAAACTTTAGAAAAAAAATAGCAAATATTGATTTTTCTGGTTTGGATATTACCATTAGTATTGGCGCATTGGCCTGTAATATTAATTCAAAAACAGACATACACGGTTTATTAAACAAGGCAGATGAGTTACTTTATGAAGCCAAAGAGTCTGGTAGAAATTGTGTGTGTGCTAAAAATTATATGAGCACGGCAGAGACATTGAAATCATTGAACTAATGGCTTATTGAGTGATAAGCGATAGGGAGGCAGGGCATTTAATATTTTTTTACCATAAAATTTAGTGATCACACGGCGATCTAATAAGGTGATTTTACCCGTATCCGTTTCCTTGCGTATCAGGCGACCACAGGCTTGTACCAGCTTTATAGAAGCATCGGGAACCGCTATTTCCATAAAGGCATTGCGCCCTTGTGATTCAATCCACTCGGTTAATGATGCATCAACTGGATTATTCGGTACTGAGAAGGGCAGTTTAGCAATGATCACATGGGTGCAATAGTCCCCCGGTAAATCGATCCCCTCAGCAAAACTGTCGAGTCCTAAAATAACACTGCCCTTGCCCTTATCAATTTGTTTTTTGTGATCATTAATGATCACCTGCTTATTTCTTTGTCCCTGAGTTAATAGTAAATTCTGCCAAATATCATCACTGCGTAATAATTCGTACTCAACATCATTCATTTGTTTTTTGGAAGCAAAGAGTACCAGTGTGCCTGCTGTTTTATCAATAATTGTGTTTAAGACTTTGATGACTTCATCTGTGTGTTCTCTATATTGTGTGGCTTCACTGGTCATTAATGGGACAATAAATTCAACATTTTCTTGATAGTTAAAAGGACTGGGTAGAATATTAAAAAAGCCGGGCACACCAGAATTTAATATATAGCGATCAAAACTGCCTAAAGCGGCAATTGTGGCACTGGTGATGACAGCACCATAGCATTGTGACCAAAGGATTTGCTCCAATGTATTAGCTGCTAAAATAGGACTACAGGATAATTCTAAATCGTGGTGATCACTTTGTAATAGTTTGCTGAGCCAACGAGCATTAGGTGGTTGTTGTTCAGAATCTTTTTGAGTAAAAAATTCAAAGAGCTTCATTGCTGCTTCTGCTCGGCCAGATATGGGGGCTAAAATGGGTAGCCATTGTTCGGCCAGCTCGGTTTTTAAACCCGTTATCTCACCTTCTAAGGTATCTTTTAATAGTGTGTTAATATGTTGTAATTGATGGTTGAGCTTAGTAAATTGGCTTAATAATTGCTGACATTGTGTTTTTAATACCTCTGGGATCTGACCAAACTCAAAGCGATAGACTTGGTTTTGATTGCTTGGTGCTTGAGTCTTACTCTGAAAACCATAATTATTTTCTGGAAATTGAAATTGCTTAACAATGCTTGCTAGATTCTCAATTTCCAGAACCATGTCTTTTACTTGTTCTGGAAATTTACTAATAATCGTTTGGAACTGTGCTGGTGGCTTTGCCAATGAAGCAAAATTATTTAAGCTGGCATTGCTTTGATCCAACCATTTGATACTGGAATTAATTTGAAAGGAATAGCTAAAATGGTTAATGGCTTTTAATGGCAAATGGTGACCTTCATCGAAAATATAAATGCAGTCATTCGGTGGGGGTAAAATAAAACCACCGCCCATATTGAGATCACTTAATATTAAATCATGGTTAGCAACAATGCAGTCGACTTTAAAAATAGACTCACGGGCTTTGAAATAGACACATTCATTATAAAAAGCACAACGCTTTGCGGCACATTGATGTTGATCCGATGTCAGTGGCAGCCAGCTACTTGCGGGAATAAACGTATCCCAACTGTCTGATTCACCATCCCATTGTTTCTTTTGCCAAGCTCGGGATAACTTTTCATACAGTTTCATATCTTCTTTGTTATTTAATAATAAGCCATGCTCTAAAAGCGTGTTATCAGGCACATCAAGAGATAATTCTGTTTGATTTTTCTGACTGATGTAATTGTCCAGCTTATGTAAGCAGACGTAGCGCTTTCTGCCTTTAGCGAGCGTAAAGGAAAACTCTAAATCGCTATTACGCTGAATATCCGGTAGGTCTTTGAGTAAAATTTGTTCCTGCAGGGCAATCGTAGCAGTGGATATGATCAGCTTCTTCTTTTGCTCTTTGGCAATCGGCAGGCTAGCAACTAAGTAAGCAATGGTTTTACCTGTTCCTGTACCGGCTTCTAAAGTACAGATATGTGCTTGCTCAGGGTCATCATGGTTAATATTACCCAGAATTCTGGCAATATCGGCAATCATCAGTCGTTGGCCATAACGTGGCTTTAACTGTTTGTTTTGCAGTATTTTAGAATAGGCTGTTTGTATGTTTTTTTTTAGTTGATCGCTAAGCACAAGGAAGATATTACCATTTAATATAAAAAATGTAAGATTATTGGTAACTACTCAGCAAAACACACCGTACCAGCCAACCATCAAAAAGTAACAGCAGGTATTCACGTCACTTTTTTGGTTTACAAAACTCACTGCATTCAAACAGTTATAAACCAAAAAAGGAGCAACATGAATAGCCTATTTCTAAATTGGTAATCTTAGACGTACCCCAAACTGCCAATGTTTTGTTATTCAAGAGTCGATTAATTGCATTGATTCCGATCAAATAGGTGAAACATGCTCAATAGTTACAATTATTGTACTCTATTGGCAAGCTAATTATTACCTTAAGCCCTGGCTCATTATCTTTAAATGTAATATTGCCTTTATGCAATTTGATAATAGCTGATACGAGACTTAAGCCAAGTCCATTACCTTGATGGTCACGATGTTTTTCTAAACGGTAAAAAGGCTCCAGTACTTTGCTATGTTCATTAATGGGAATGCCTTTGCCAGAATCAGCAATTGTAATTTGCATAGCAGGATCATTTTCTGTTTGTATTAATTCTACTATGACGTTAATTTTACCATTATCAGGTGTGTATTTAACGGCATTATCAAGTAAATTTGTAAAAGCTTGAAATAACATATCCCGATCGGCACTAAGCTGGCTGTCATTGCCGCTTGAAAAGTGTAAGTGAATATTTTTATCCTCTGCTAGAGGCTCGTAGAACTCAACGACATCATGCAATAAGGTGCTGATACTGAGTGGGGTAAAATGTCCCTTTTGAGCACCGCTTTCTACTTTGTTAATTCTGAGCATGGCATTAAAGGTGGCTAGAAGGTTATCTGTTTCAAGCAAGGCTTTATGAATGCCCTCAGAGCTGGCATCATTACTATTGTTTTGTAACTCTTCTAATTGCCCTCGTAATCGGGTAAGAGGTGTACGTAAATCATGAGCAATATTATTGGAAATGTTTTGTATGCCCTGCATGAGTTTTTGTGTTTGATTAAGCATCTGATTAATATTATTGGCCAGTAAATCATACTCATCATCAGTGCCACGAGAGGGGATACGCAAGTGTAAATTACCCTTGCTAATATCATTGATGGTGTCATTAATCATATTAATTTTTTTAATCGTGTTAATACTGATAATAAAACCACCAATGGCACCTAAGAGTAAAATAATGGCAATGCCCATTAAGAGAGAATTAAAAATAATATGCTCTTGCTGGTGAGCGGATTCAATATCCAAACCATTCATAAATACTAATTGTTCAGGTAGAGACATGACTAAGGTTCGGGCAGAATGATTTTGCTGTTGTGGGGTATTAATAATGCCTGATAAACTAATCACCAGCCAGCCATCAGATGTGATCTGAGGAATTTTTGTTAGATTTCCAGCCAGTATTTTTTTGCTTTTTTTATTATATAAAAGGTAAATGGATGCATAATTTTTTTGTTTTAAACTCAGTTCAATGGCATTGATGAGAGCCTCTTTTCCTCGAGTAATATAAATAGTTTGCAAACGCTCCATATCGTATTCAATGTGGTGATCTAATTGCTTGTAGATATAACCGACACTAGACCAGTAAACAAAGCTTAATAAAATCAAAGAGGATAAAACAAAGACCACCAAATATAAAAAAACCATACGAAAGGTTGAGTTATGAGTAAGTTTTCGTAATTTTTGTTGGATGCTTGCGGTATTATTCATGAATGTTTTATTGTATCTTGCTGTATTTTAATCACACATGCTTAATGCTTAATGACATAACCGGAGCCACGGATGGTATGAATTAAAGCACTATCAAATGGCTTATCAATTTTTTTACGTAGGCGACTCATATGGACGTCAATCACATTGGTTTGGGGGTCAAAATTATAATCCCAAACATGCTCAAATAACATCGTTCGAGAGACGACTTGTCCTGCATGGCGCATTAAATATTCTAATAAGCGGTATTCTGTGGCTAATAATTGAATATCTTGGTTGCTTCGAGTGACTTTGTGAGTTAATAGGTCAATGCGTAAATCAGCAAGTTGCAGTTGTGTTTCCTGTGCCTTTGCTTTGTCTGAATGATTGCGTTTTGCTAAAATTTCAACTCGGGCTAATAATTCAGAAAAAGCGAAAGGTTTTACCAAATAGTCATCAGCACCACTTTGTAAACCTTCTACTCGTTGCTCTACATCGGCCATGGCGCTGAGTATAATAATCGGTGTTTTAATCTGGGATGCCCGAAGAGTGCGGATAATAGTTAAACCATCAATGCCTGGTAGCATTCGATCCACAATCATAACATCATAGCTTTCGGTCGTGGCAAAAAAAAGGCCTTCTTTACCATCTTCTTGATGATCCACCACATGGTTGTTTTCATTAAGACCTTTAATAATAAAATCGGCTACGTTTTGATCGTCTTCAATTAGTAATAATCGCATAATGGCTCGTTGGTGATAAAAATAATAAGAGTATTGTATGCTAAATAAATCAGTTTTATGTAGTGTTATTTAGCTTAAAAAGGGTTGTTGATCAAAGGATCGAGTAACTCATTGATTTTTATCTTTGAGCTTACTTATGGTTTTTGTTGGAATGTTCACCCATAAGTTGTAAATTATCTTGTCCCATCCACCCCATTTCCTGTTGATCATGATATTGACCATGCTGAGACCACATTAAAGTGCCAAGTCCGATTGCCAGTGTTAATAAGATAAAGAGCAATGTATTAACGGTTAAGCTTTGTTTCTCTTCTATTTTTGTAGTTGAATTTTTCATAAAAATATCCCCTATCTAAGTGTTTGTCTTTATGTTTTATTTAGAATTATCACATACGAACCTTTCACAAACCTTACAGAAACATTAAATAAAATTCATGTTGTTCATAAAGGTTGCTTAGTTATCACCTATTTCTTAGTAAGGTCTATTTGCATCTTGATTACGAACATTAAATATATTTAATGTTCGTGCAAGATTGGTGTTAACTTGCGGGTGTAAAATAGCCAGCTAATTGACATTAATAATAATTTTGGAGCATGTTATGCAGTTTAGGCAAAATACTAAGCCATTGTTAAAGAAACCATTGGGTCTGATATTGGGGCTTAATTTACTGATAGCCTCTCCTTTTTCTAGCGCAGCGGTTTTAAGTTTAAGTGAAGCAGAACAAGTGGCTTTGCAAGATGAGCCGGGTATTATTAGCCAACAATGGCAAATGCAATCCTTATCTGCTCAAGCCATTGCTGATGGTCAATTAAAGGATCCCAAGTTACAAGTTGGCTTAAATAATATACCCACCGATACCTTTAGATTTAATCAAGAGAATATGACGCAACTTAAACTGGGTATTGTGCAACAATTCCCTAAAGGTAATAGTTTGGGTATTAAGCAACAAAAAACTCAAAAACAGTCAGAACTTTTTCAATCAAGCATTTTAGAGAGAAAGTTAATGATAATAAAAGAAGTGCGTTTGGCTTATTTTGAAATTTATTATTGGGAAAAAGCCAAACAAACTATTAAGCAAAATAAACGTTTTTTCTCACAATTAGTTGATATTGTGCAATCCATGTTTTCAGTGGGTCGTAATAATCAGCAAGACTTGATTCGGGCACAATTAGAATTGAGTCGTTTGGATGATCGCATGGTAAAAATCACCCAAAAAATTAATGCCCAACGTTCTAAATTATCGCGTTGGATTGGCTATGAAAAGAGTAACCAACCTTTAACTACTCAACTTCCAGTATTAGCAACACCTAAACTGAGTGATGACTTTGAGGTATTGAGCCAATTATTTTATAGCCATCCAAAAATTCAAGAAATAGATAAAAAAATAGAGATAAGTCGTAAGGATATTGAATTAGCAAAGGAAAGCTATAAACCCGGTTGGGCTTTAAATGTCGGTTATGGCTATCGAGATAATAATCCTAATGGTGCTAAGCGTTCTGATTTTCTTTCAGCAGGTGTATCTATCGACTTACCTTTATTTACGGCTAATCGACAAGACAAAAAGTTGTTAGCAAAGGAACATCGCTACCAGTCTTTAAAAGATAAAAGAGTGGCACTACTACGTCAATTAGTTGCTTCTTTGCAACAAGAAGTTGCGGTTGAAGAACAATTGCAAAATCGTCATCAATTGTATCTTAACTTATTGTTGCCTCAGGCAAAACAACAAACAAGAGCATCACTCTTAGCTTACCAGTCTGACCGAGGTGATTTTTCAGATGTAATGCGTGCTTATATTGATGACTTAAATGTCAAGCTGGATGAACGGCGCATTGCTGTGGATCATCTGAAAAGCAAAGCAAAGATTTTATATTTTACCTCCAGTTTTAATAAATAATAACTGGTTAGAAACAAGAATAAATTGAGGATTTTAATGTGAACAAACTTCTAAGTGGTTTTATTTTGCTCAGCGGCGGTATCGTAGCTGGTTATTATGGGCAACCTTTCTTACAGCAACAACTTGAATTGGCGGGTGTTATTTCAGCTCAAGAGTCAGCAGGAGGGGCTAAAGCAAGTGGTGAAAAGGAAGTTGCCTATTGGGTTGCTCCTATGGATGCTAATTACCGCCGAGATAAACCAGGTAAATCCCCTATGGGCATGGACTTAGTGCCTTTTTATAAAGATGATGATGCCGAAGAGGGTGTGGTTAAAATTTCTCCTGTAGTACAAAATAATTTGGGTGTACGAGTCAGTCGGGTAAAAAAAGGACAGCTTGAGCGAGAAATCAACACCGTTGGCTATGTTAATTTTGATGAAGAAAAACTCTATCATTTGCATACCAGAGTTGAAGGTTGGGTGGAACGACTGGATGTAAAAGCAACCGGTGATATAGTTAAAAAAGGTCAAAAATTATTTGAGCTGTATAGTCCCACTTTGGTGAATGCTCAAGAAGAGTATGTCACTGCATTGAGGAGCCAAAATCGTATTCTAATTAAGGCATCAAAAGATCGTCTATTATCCTTAGGCTTAACCCAAGGGCAAATTTCACAATTAAAAAAAACACGTAAAATACAACAACGTATTGCTTATTTTGCTAAGCATGATGGCTTTATTCAAGACTTAAAAATTCTTGATGGTATGTTTGTAAAACCATCAATGAATGTCTTAACTATTGGTCAAATTGATAGTGTTTGGGTCATTGCTGAAGTCTTTGAACGTCAAAGTGGTTGGGTTAAAAAAGGACAAACTGTTGATATGAGCGTTGAAGCCTTTCCAGAAAAAAATTGGAAAGGTATTGTCGATTATATTTATCCTGTTTTGGATAAAAAAACTCGTACTCTACGAGTACGCATCCGTTTTAATAATCCAGAACAACTATTAAAGCCCAATATGTTTTCTCGTTTAATCATCCATAGTAGTTTTAATAAAAATGCCTTATTTGTGAAACGTGAAGCTATTATTCGCAGTGGTGGTATTGAACGTGTTGTAAAAGCTTTGGGTGAAGGTAAATTTCAATCAGTTGCAGTGAAAACAGGCAATGAAAGTGGCCAGTTTATTGAAGTTGTCAAAGGTCTAAAAGAAAATGACCAAGTGGTTAGCTCGGCGCAGTTTCTTATTGACTCAGAATCCAGTTTGACAGCCTCGTTTGAACGTATGGAAGAACCTGATGATATGAGTGCTATGGATATGGGTGATAGTGATAAACAAGCAAGTCAAAATCAGGTGTGGATTGATGGTGAGATCATTGACATTATGCCTGCTCATAATATGTTAACGATACAACATAAAGCGGTATCTGCTTGGGGCTGGCCGGCAATGTTAATGGATTTCCCAGTTAAAAAGAGTCTTCCTCTGGATAATTTAAAAGCACAACAAAGCATTCGTTTTTTAGTTGAAAAACATGATGATGGTTCTATTGAGCTCATTGATATTGACGGTTTATCTGAGCAAGAAAAAAGCAAAATAAGTAATCAGACATGGATTAAAGGAAAAATACTAAAAACCATGCCTGCGATGCAAACATTGACTCTTGAACATGAACCTGTCGAAGCTTGGGGCTGGCCTGCCATGAAAATGGATTTTCCAGTAATTGCCACAATGGACTTAAGTACTTTTAATGAAGGGGATGAATTTAATTTCCTAGTAAAGAAAAACAGTGATGGTTCCATTGAAATCATTGAAATGAATAGAGAGGGATTGTAACTATGATTGCCTCTATTGTTCATTGGTCTATTAAAAATCGATTTTTTGTCATTCTTTCAGCGTTGGTCATGCTTGGTTTTGGGATTTATTCGGTTAAACAAACACCCATTGATGCCTTGCCCGATCTTTCGGATGTGCAAGTTATTGTTAAAACTTCTTTTCCCGGTCAGGCACCTCAGGTTGTGGAAGATCAAGTAACCTATCCTTTGACTACTGCTATGCTATCAGTACCTAAAGCAGTAACGGTACGTGGCTACTCTTTTTTTGGTGATTCATTTGTTTATGTGATTTTTGAAGAGGGTACCGATCTTTATTGGGCACGTTCAAGAGTATTAGAATATTTAAGTCAGGTTGCTTCTTCTTTACCACCCAGTGCCAAGTCACAACTTGGCCCTGATGCTACGGGTGTTGGTTGGGTCTATGGTTATGCTCTGGTTGATAAAACAGGTAAAACAGACATTAGCCAATTACGCAGCTTACAAGACTGGTTTTTACGCTATGAATTACAAACAGTTCCGGGGGTGTCAGAAATAGCAACCATTGGTGGTATGGTGAAACAATATCAGATCATTGTAGATCCAGAAAAATTAAGAGCCTATAACATCCCGTTAGATTTAATAAAAAAAGCGGTTAATTTAGGGAATCAAGAAACGGGTGCTTCTGTTGTTGAAATGGGTGAAGCAGAATATATGGTAACTGCTACAGGTTATCTTTCAAGTGTTGATGATATTAGAAAAATCCCTCTAGGCTTAAATAAGAATGGCACCCCCGTACAATTAAAAGATGTTGCTGAAGTGATTACCGGACCACAAATGCGTCGTGGTATTGCTGAATTAAATGGTGAGGGAGAAGTGGTTGGCGCCTATGTGGTCATGCGTTTTGGTGAAAATGCTCAAAAAACCATTGATTTGATCAAAGAAAAATTAGAAGTTCTTAAACAAGGTTTACCTGAGGGAGTGGAAATTATTCCTACCTACGATCGCTCAACATTAATTAGTCATGCAGTTGATAATCTTTATGAAAAACTTATTGAAGAATTTGTTGTTGTGGTACTTATTTGTGCTATTTTCTTATTCCACTTTCGCTCATCCTTAGTCATTATTTTTAGTCTGCCTATTGGTATTCTTGGTGCTTTTATTATTATGCATGCTCAGGGATTAAATGCCAATATTATGTCTTTGGGAGGTATTGCCATTGCTATTGGTGCTATGGTAGATGGGGCCATTGTTATGGTGGAAAATGTCCATAAACACATTGAAAAAACGCCCTTAACAGATGAAAATCGTTGGCAGATCATTGCTGAGGCATCGGTAGAAGTGGGGCCACCTCTATTTTTCTCATTACTTATTATTACCATGAGTTTCTTACCTGTCTTTAGTTTGGAAGCACAAGAAGGAAAAATGTTTGCTCCTTTAGCCTTTACTAAAACCTATGCTATGGCAATGGCTGCGGGTTTATCCATTACTCTAGTACCGGTTCTTATGGGTTATTTTGTTCGGGGAAAAATTTTACCAGAACATAAAAATCCAGTTAATCGTGTGGTGACATGGTTCTATAATCCAATCATAAAAACAGTATTAGATGCCCCTAAAACCATGATTTTTCTAGCAGGTCTTGCCTTGGCTATTGGTTTGTGGCCAGTCACTCAAATTGGTAGTGAATTTATGCCTCCTTTGGATGAAGGTGATTTAATGTATATGCCAACAACCTATCCGGGTATTTCAATTGGTAAGGCCAGAGAATTATTACAACAAACGGATAAGCTTATTAAAACAGTTCCAGAAGTTAAAACAGTATTTGGTAAAATTGGTCGAGCTGAAACAGCCACCGATCCGGCACCTTTGACCATGATTGAAACGGTTATTCAGCTAAAACCTAAAAGTGAATGGCGTGCAGGTATAACAACTGAAAGTCTGCGTAAAGAATTTGATAATTTAGTTAAGTTTCCAGGTGTCACTAACGCATGGGTTATGCCTATAAAAACACGTATTGATATGCTGGCTACTGGAATTAAAACACCCGTTGGTATAAAAGTATCAGGTCCTGATTTAAAAGAGATTGAAAAAGTTGGTAAGCAATTAGAATTGGTGTTAAAGAATGTTGCAGGAACGGCTTCTGTTTATTCTGAGCGAGTTGCTGGCGGACGCTATATTAAAGCAGACATTGATCGAGACAAGGCTGCTCGTTATGGTTTAAATATTGCCGATATTCAGAAAGTCATTATGACCGCTATTGGAGGTATGCGAGTGTCAGAATCTATTGAAGGATTGGAGCGCTATCCGATTAATATTCGTTATCCCCAAAGTTATCGTGATTCAGTGGAAAAAATACGTCTTTTACCTTTGGTAACAAAATCAAACCAACGTATTGCCTTAGCTGATGTTGCTGATATTAATGTGGTTGATGGCCCACCTGCGATTAAAAGTGAAAATGCTCGCTTAAATGGTTGGACATTAGTGGATATTGATGGTCGTGACTTAGGTTCTTATGTGGCAGAAGCACAGCGTGTGGTTGCAGAGCAAGTTAAATTACCTGCTGGATATTCGATTGCATGGTCAGGGCAATATGAGTATATGGTACGAGCAAAAGAGCGTTTAAGTGTTGTTCTACCTCTTACCCTAGGTATTATTATGTTATTACTATACATTAACTTTAGAAATGTCATTGAAGTGATGATTATTATGGGAACTTTACCCTTTGCCTTAATCGGTGGCTTCTGGTTAATGTATCTTATGGATTTTGATATGTCAGTAGCGGTCGGTGTTGGCTTTATTGCACTTGCGGGGGTAACGGTAGAGATCGGTGTTCTAATGCTGGTTTATTTGAATCACTCCTATTGTAGCTTTTCGCATAAGGCACAAGAAGAAAATCGTTGCCTGACTGCGGATGATGTTAAACAAGCGGTTATGGATGGTGCCGGTCAAAGAGTACGTCCAATTGTTATGACTGTAGCCGCTATTATCGTTGGTTTAGTACCCATTATGTATAGTGATGGTACGGGATCAGAGGTAATGCAACGCATAGCCGGCCCTATGATTGGTGGTATGTTAAGTTCAGTGGTACTGACTTTATTAGTGATACCCGCTATTTATTATCTATGGAAATCGGTTACTCTGGGAAAATGCCCATTGCCTGAAAATCATTCACAACAAGAAAATCATAAGGAGGGATAGTCTGATGATATACAATAAAGTGGTTATGATTATGAATATTACTGACTATCAATTGATCAGTGATGAAATAAAAAACTTGAAGATACCGGGAGTAACAGTCAGTAAAGTAGAAGGTTTTGGTGATTATATTAATGAATTTAATAACCAAGGCTTGTGTGATAGTTTAAAAATTGAAATTTATACTCATGCACAACAGGCTGAAAAAATTGCTTCAAACTTATCTCTGCTAGCAATTAATATGACCGAAGGTGGGGGACTGGTTGCTATTGAACCGGTGTTGAATTTAATGAATGTTAAAAAATTAATCGCTTAATTTTATATTGGAGAGTTAAATGAGAATAATTGCAATTTTAACCACTATTGGTTTGATTTTAGGTGGTTTGCTTATTTGGTTTGGTGTGTTTAATGTCGCTGCTACGGATAAACATTTTGTCGGTACGGTGAGCTTTCTTGAAATGGTTCGGGAACGTTCTATTGATGTTCGAGCGAATACTATTGAAGTACCTGACTTGAATAATGAAGAACTCATTAAAGAAGGTGCTGCCTACTATGCTGAAATGTGTACCGGATGTCATTTAGCCCCAGGTATTGATGAGTCAGAACTTCATTCAGGCTTATACCCACAACCTCCTGTTTTTACTGATACTGACTATACTAATACACCGCAAGCACAATTTTGGGTGATAAAAAATGGCTTAAAAATGACTGGAATGCCTGCTTGGTCACCTGCTCATACCGATGAACAAATATGGGCTATGGTGGCTTTTTTAGCGAAAATCAAAGGCTTAAATATTGCTGAATATACTGAGTTATCAAAGGAAACAGGAGAGGGGCATTCTCATGGTGGTACAAGTGATCACAATGTAGAAGAGCATGAACATAATCATTGATGTGTTATTTTTATGCTGTGTTTTTAAATTTATAAAGATTAAATATCTTTAATGTTCAAGTAAGTCTCTTGTAAGGTTCTATGTCATATACTGAACTCAAGTTAACTAATTAACTTAAATTTATTACTGACAAATTAATTATTTCCTTTAGGAGAACTAAAATGAAAAATCAAATAAAAAGCACATTAAAAATGACGACAGGTTTTGCCTTAGCTGCCTTGCTATCATCAGCCACATTAGTTTATGCCAATGGTGATCATGATCATTCTAGTGGACAGTCAAATGGTATGCAAATGTCTTCAATGTCGGGTGATATGAAAAGCAAAATGTCTAAAATGAAAGCAGACATGACCGCGATTCAAAATGAAAATGATCCTAAAAAGCGTAAAGCAATGATGAAAGCACATATGCAGGACATGAAGTCAATGATGGGCATGATGAAAGATAAGCGTTCTAAAATGCAAGGTAAAATGGATAAAATGAAACAGCTTGAAGCAAGGGTTGCTATGATGGAAGCCATGATGGAACAAGTAATGGATACTCATATTACCTCACTTGATCCTAATGATCCTGTTTATAAATTAGATTAATAGATTGACTTAAAATCCCATTCTCAGAATGGGATTTTTCTTTCTAGGGCTAAAAATTGTATAATTCTGAAAATTTACTTAAACCCCTGAGGTTTTACCATGACAGATAAACAAACAAATAGTTATCATATTCATATTGATGATATGAGTTGTGATCATTGCGTAGGAAAAATAAAAGAAATTGCTTTAGCTATAGAAGGTGTTCAAAGTATTGATGTTTCTTTAGAAAAATCTGAAGCGATTGTTCAAGGTGGTTTAGCTCATGAAGTTATTCAGGCAATCACTGAAATTGGTTATCCTGCTAGTCCTGTGGCAGATATTCCCGATAACTGTCCTGTAGAAGATATGACTAAAAATGAGCAACAATCTGATGTATCACTATCACCTTCAGAACAAAACTATATAATTAGTATTGATGATATGACCTGTTCTAGTTGTGTCTCGACTGTCGAAAAGGCCATATTATCTGTTTCTGGTGTGACTTCTGGTTCGGTTAATTTATTAGAAAAAACAGCTTTGGTGTCAGGTGGTGAGCCGCAAGATGTAGTGAATGCTATTATTGATCAAGGTTATGCTGCTAAACTTCAACAGAGAAAATTGACCTCTAGCAAAGAATATTACTATATTGCTATTGATGATATGACCTGCTCTAGTTGTGTCTCCACCGTTGAAAAAGCAATTTTATCGGTTGCTAATGTAACACAAGGAAGTGTTAATTTATTAGAAAAAACTGCTCAGGTACTTGGTGGCGAGCCACAAGAGGTCATTAATGCTATTATTGACCAAGGTTATAATGCTCGTTTACTAGCACAACAACACATTGATAATACCTATTATATCAGTATTATTTCTTCAGAGCTTTCTACTAATACAGAGCATGAATCATTAAAAGCTGAAGTAGAACAAGTATTTGTTAATAATAAAGAAGTGAGCGATATACAGTTTGTAGGATCAGAATCGGACATAAAAAATTTAAGTCTGCAACTTAAAAGTACATCACATCCAGCTCAAATTTTAGTTTGGTTAAAAAAAGCAGGCATTATTGCACAGATCAATGAACAATATGAAGATCCCTATTTAGAGCAATCGAGAAAAAGTAAACTGGAAGTAAAACGCTCTTGGCAACGTGCCATTCTAGCAGGGACGGTTGGTGCAAGTCTTATTCTGGGTGATAAACTGGCTTGGTTTCCTGAATTAGGTACACAAGACAGTCTATTAGGCTTAAGTGCTCAAGCATTCTGGTTTTTAATTGCTCTATTATGCTTGTTTACTATGTGGTTTAGTGGCCGTAACTATTATGCAACAGCAATAAAACAAGCGAAACATTTTTCCTCTAATATGGATACTCTGGTTGCGTTAGGAACATCAGCTGCTTGGTTATCATCCCTATTAATTATTATTGATCCTGAATTTATTCCTGGTGGTGGTGGCCATTTATACTTAGATGCTGGAGTGATTATTCTGGCTTTTTTACAGTTTGGTCATGCCTTGGAAATAAAAGCAAAACGTACCACCAGTGCTTCTATTGCCAGTATTGTTGAGCTAGCACCTAAAACAGCCAATGTGGTTTATAATGATACGGATGTCATTTTACCGGTATCGTTATTGCGGGTAGGTGATAAAATTCGAGTTAAGCCCGGAGAACGTATTCCTATAGATGGTATGATACTAGAAGGCTCCTCGGCAGTAGATGAGTCTATGTTGACAGGAGAACCTATTGCAGTTAAAAAAACAGTCAATGATAATGTTACAGGCGGTACCATAAATAAGTCAGGTAGCTTTATTTTTTCTGTGAATAAAATGGGTGAAGAAACCACACTTTCCCAAATTATTAATATGGTTAAGCAGGCACAAATGACTAAACCTGCTATTGGACGCTTGGTTGATAAAATTGCTTCTGTTTTTGTACCTATTGTGATTAGCATTGCAATTATTACCTTTTTCGTCTGGTTTTTTGTTGGCCCCGATCCACAATTAGCCTACGCGTTAACGGCTGGTATTGCCGTTTTGGTTATTGCTTGTCCTTGTGCTTTGGGCTTGGCGACACCCATTGCTATTATGATGGGGACAAGTCGAGCGGCACAGTTGAATATTTTAATTAAAAACAGTGATGCCTTACAAACAGCCAGTACGCTCACGCATGTTGTCGTGGATAAAACGGGTACGTTAACACAAGGAAAACCAGCAGTGACTTCGATTGTCATTAATTCTGAATTAACGACAGAAGAGGCAATGGATGAAACAAGGCTATTACAATTAGCTGCTTCACTAGAGACAAATTCGGAGCATCCTTTAGCAGAAGCTATATTAAAAGCGGCCTCTGAACGAGATATTAGTCCCTTGGCTATTGATGATTTTCTAGCAGTCGAAGGGCGTGGTGTTCAAGCGATGATACAGGGTAATTTGGTGCTATTGGGAAACCTTGCTTTTATGAAGGAAAATTCAGTGCTTGTGGGATCACAAATAGAGAAACAGGCAGAACAATTAGCTGAAGCTGCTGCAACGCCTATCTGGTTAGCTCGCAATAATGATTTACTGGGCTTAATGGCGCTTAAAGATCCTATTCGAGAAGATACCCCCAATGCCGTTAAATTATTACAAGATAGAGGTATTACCGTAGTTATGTGTTCTGGTGATGCTCATAAAACAGCCAAGGCTGTTGCGGATGAATTGGCTATTAAGGATATGCATAGTCAGGTGATGCCAGAAGATAAATTAAATATTATTAAGGCTTTACAAGATCAAGGCTACTTGGTTGGTATGGTTGGTGATGGCGTTAATGATGCACCTGCTTTGGCTCAGGCTAATACCGGTTTTGCGATTGGTAGCGGTACGGATGTTGCCATTGAAAATGCAGATATTACCTTAGCGGGTAATTCATTAATGAATGTGGGCACAGCCATTGCGGTATCAAGTGCTACGATGAAGAATATTAAACAAAATCTATTTGGTGCTTTTATTTATAATATTGTTGGCATTCCTTTGGCTGCAGGTTTATTTTATCCCCTAACGGGCTGGTTGTTAGCCCCTGCATTTGCTAGTGCTGCTATGGCGATGTCATCGGTAACGGTGGTGGCTAATGCAAATCGTTTACGTTTTTTTAAACCATGATTTATTGTAACTATTCAGCAAGACTGACCGTATCTAGTCTACAAGCCTGAATTTCAGGGGACGCTCAAGTACATCCATGTAACGCTTTAATGAAAACATCCATGTTTTCATAAACCCCTGAAACACCGACTTGCAGACTGGACACTCTGTTTGAGGTATATAATACGCTTCTAAGTTACAAAATTATAAGTCTTTGAATTATAGATGTTTATACTTTTGTAACTTTTTGATGGTTGGCCGGCACGGTGTGGTTTGCTGAGTAGTTACTATTTCAGTTATCCAGAACTCAGGTTAGTTTAACAATGGCCTGATTTTAAGGATAAGTAATTTCTAAAGGGTCAATTTGCCCCATATTAGAGGATTGATAAGAAGGGAAGGCATAGTGCTTTCCCTTCTTGTTTTTGCTCGCTTTTATATTTACATTTTTTCCAGAGGTGAGCTTTAATAATTTAATCTCATTTTGTTGTTTTTTTATAATATGCCTAAGACGCTTAATCTGGGCATCTTGCTCGTTACCATAAGCAGATGAAGCGAATAAACATATAGAGATAACAATAAATACGATTGCTCGTTGCATCATTCACTAAGCCTTTTTAAGTGAGATTGTTACCAAACCAGAATATAGTCACTATTTTTTTTCAGATGAATAACCTGCTTGCTAGTACTGGTGGCGATAGAATAAGAAGGAAATACTTTAATTATTTTTAGTTGCTCTTTAGGCCAGCCAAATTGTTTTGCTCGACTATTAGTATCAAAACTTTTACCTTCTTTATCAGCATAATGCATGGTCACAATATCGCCCACTTTGACATTGGTATTTTGTCCAGCATTAAGATAAATATAGTGATCTTTTTGTTGTAAAATTTTCATAGTAAAAGGACGACAGGCAAGTAAGGAGCTAATGAGTTGTGTTTCCTGTTGTATCACTTTATCAAATAATTGGCCAAAGTCTGATTTTTTAAATGCTTTAGTGGCAAATGCTGTGGCCTTATCGGGTAAAACTGTGGTTTTATCAATGCTATAAGAATAGCGATGTTTGCTTAGTAATTCTTCTGTTAAGGTATCGTGAAGATAAATATCAATGACGAGGTTTCGTTGATTAGGTTTTTCTGGTTGTGGATTAAGAGAGACGAATTGATCACGACTGAGTGATATGCCAAAGGGTAGTGTTAGGCTATTTTTAATCGTTGTGCTACTGAGGTCTCGGATAACACCAGAGACAACGTATTGCACGCCAAATTCTTCTTTTATTGAGCTGAGTAATGAACGTCCATCAGATGAATTAGTTGCTTGAATATAAGGTGCAGAATTTAGATCAGTAAAGGCATTAATCTGAGTGGCATCCTTAGTTAAAAAATTACCACTAAGTGCAAGCTGTTGTAATAATGCCTGCCCAATACCTTGTTCAAAACCATAATAATCAACGACATTAAGATGTTCTGGGTGCTGCAAAGGGAAAAATAAGGCAGCAATTTTCTTGCGGTATTGACTGGCAGGAAAATCACAGCCTTGTGTGACTTTATTATTATCATTTACTGTTGCTACCACTGCGAGTGTTAAAATACCATCGTTAATCGTTTCACTGATGACTTCAGAGGACTGGATGTTTTGCGTGGATCGGATCTGAATACTATCGCTAATGCCTTCATTACTATTATACGATGTCGATGAATGAACTTGACTGCCTGCCTGAAGTGCAATATTTCTCAAAGCATCTTGATAGGCTTCAAAATGAGCCTGATTGGTATTATTGTCAACGATGACAGCAGTGCCTATTGCTTCGAGCCGTTTTATTGTGCTGGCCTGTAGGATTGTGCTACTAAAGATGAAAAGCAAACCAGCAAGAATTGTCATACGCGGTGTAAAAAATATCAGTAAATGCTTCATTTTATTATACCCAAGCCAGTAAACATAAGTTAATCAGCATAATAGATCACTTGAGGAAAAGCCATACCTTGGCAATCAGGGTTGCAGTTAAGGCGACTTTCAGGGTACTCAGCTAAGGGGTATTGGCTGGTCATTGTTGTTTGTTTGCTTATGCAGGAATTACTTAAATCATTTAAGCATTGGCTGTTATAATGAGATAAAATGAGCTCCACTTCTGCTTCATAAATATCATTTCCCTTTGGCGTAATACTCAGCAAATGGACACCTCGAACGACGGAATCAAAATAAGCCCGATAGCTATCATTTTCAATAACCATGTCTCGAATGGTGGTATTGCCCTTAAGTCGAGTGCCATATAATTGCTCAACAATTGAGCGATAAGCATCTAATTTTGCTGCCCGCATAGCCAAAAGGCGCTGCTGGGCTTTAGGATAATTTTTAAATTGGCTAAGAGTGGCATAGCCAACAGCGGTAATTTTTTGTGGTGTGACTATTGTGGGAGAATGAACAAGGCTAGATGTCGTGTGACAGGCTGAGATCAATAGTACCATAAAGGTGATGATAAAATAGTTGCTAAACATGTCTGTTTTCCTGATTTAAAATTATGAATTATCTGTCTTATCGGCATATAATTGGAAAGCTTTAATTTATCCATCTCAATCTCAATAATGAAAAGGAATTCTAATGAAAAAAATACTATGTGTTATTTTCTTGCTTGCTTGTCCCCTCACTGCGTGGGCAGAGCGTCATATTCATGTTAATGGTGAACACCTTAATTTAGAAACCATGCTTATGATGGATCAAATTTTTGGTTATCAGGTTGATGATGGTTATTACTGGCTTAATACGCAAACAGGTCAATGGGGTTATGAAAACAATAATGAAATACAAGGGACTGTACAAATGGTTATTGATTATCAACAAGAGCAGGCAAGTTACAATAATAATTCTTATCAAGATGATTATAATGAGCAGAGCAATACCAGCTATTATCCAACAGAAATTAATAGCTCTCAAAATGGCAGTGTTGTTAGTGGTACTCTAAATGGACAAAATTGCACCTTTGTTTCTGTCGGTGGTATGACAGTAAAAGACTGTGATTAATAAGAGAGACCAAAAAGATACTTTCATAAGCATTCTTTTTCCTATATTCTGTGCGCAGTTTTTACTATTTCCCTAGAGTGAGCTTTATTTATGTCGATTTTTTCTATTGATGGCCTGAGTCTGGCCTTTGGAACCCATGTATTATTGAATGGTGCCAGTTTTTCCTTAGAAATGGGTGAACGTGTGTGTTTAATTGGCCGTAATGGTACGGGTAAAACCACTCTGATGCGTCTTATTCAAGGTGAAATGCAAGCTGATGAAGGCGATGTCAGAAAAAAAGATGGTCTTATTGTCTCATCCTTATCCCAAGAAGTACCTCATGAAGCCAAAGGCAGTGTGTTTGATATTGTTGCTTCTGGTCTGGGTGAAACGGCACAATTATTACAAGACTATAATCATGTCTTACATGATGTTGCCAATGGTGATGAACAAGCATTGAAAAGAATGGAACAGATTCAACATAAATTAGAAGCAGTAAATGGCTGGTCACTGGTGCAACGTGTTGAGTCTACTATTTCTAAATTATTATTAAACCCAGATGATCGTATTGAAGATATGTCTGGCGGTCTTAAACGTCGGGTTATGCTGGCCAAAGCTCTGGTTATTGAACCGGATATTTTAATGCTGGATGAGCCAACCAATCATTTAGACATAGAATCGATTCTCTGGTTAGAAACCTTTTTAAAATCCTACAATGGTTGTGTATTATTTATCACCCACGATCGGGTCTTTTTACAAAATGTTGCCACACGTATTCTTGAATTGGATCGAGGGCAATTAGTCTCTTTTCCTGGCGACTATCAAACCTATTTACGTCGTAAAGAAGAATTACTTCACGCCGAAGAAAAAGCCAATGAACTTTTTGATAAGAAATTAGCAGATGAAGAAGTTTGGATACGTCAGGGCATTAAGGCTAGACGAACCCGTAATGAGGGGCGTGTGCGTGCTTTAAAAGCTATGCGCACTGAGCGTAGTCAACGAATCGAACAACAGGGCAAAGCAAAGCTTGAATTAGATGATAAAAAAAATTCAGGTAAGTTAGTTGTTGAAGTTGAGAATATCTCTTATGAGTATGACAATAAGCCCATTGTTAAAAATTTCTCAACAGTGATTATGCGTGGTGATCGTATCGGCATTATTGGTCCTAATGGTGTGGGCAAGACCACTATGCTGAACTTAATTTTAGGGCAATTAGCACCCCAGTCCGGTACTGTTAAGCTAGGCACAAAACTAGAAATTGCTTATTTTGATCAACTAAGAAACCAGTTGGATGAAGAGCAGTCGATTGTCGAAAACATTGGGCAGGGTCGGGAGTTTGTTTCTATCAATGGCCGTGACCGCCATGTGTTTAGCTATTTAAGAGATTTTCTTTTCTCTTCAGAACGAGCCAAAGTGTCGGTTAAAGCCCTTTCAGGCGGTGAAAGAAATCGTTTGCTCTTAGCAAAATTATTTACCAAGCCCGCCAATTTGTTGGTCCTTGATGAACCTACCAATGATTTAGATAGTGATACTTTAGAATTATTAGAGTCACTATTAATGGACTATAAGGGTACCTTAATTATTGTCAGTCATGATCGATCCTTCCTTAATAATGTGATCACTAGCTCCTTAGTTTTTGAAGATGATGGTTTGAATGAATATGTTGGTGGCTATGATGATTGGCTTAGACAAAGAAAGCCAATAGCGATAGAAACACAAAAAAAAGACCTCTCAAAACTGACAGATAACAAAGTGAACACTCTTGCTGCTGCGAATAAAGTAATAAAACTAAGTTATAAAGAACAACGTGATTTAGATAACTTGCCCCAAAAAATAGAAACAATAGAAGCTGAACAAGCAGAGTTAGAAACAATCATAGCTCAACCTGAATTTTATCAGCAGGATCAAAGCACCATTACCAGTCAGCTGGCTAAATTAGAAGAAATTAATCAGCACTTGGAAGGCTTATATGAACGTTGGGACGAATTAGAAGAAAAGAGAGCCGGCAGTTAACATAGTCTGGTTTTTTTGAATACAGATGAGCAATAAATTTACTTGATTTATTTAGCCAAGTAGTTTATTCTCCCCAACCTTGGAGAGGTGGCCGAGTGGTCGAAGGCGCACGCCTGGAAAGTGTGTAAACCGTAAGGTTTCGGGGGTTCGAATCCCCCCCTCTTCGCCACATTAATTACTATCAACTATTCACCGCATTATCCTGCACCAACATTTTTTATTTTCTACACTCTCACCTTTAGTCAGTCTAACTCGATTAATAATAATTTTATAAATTAGTGATATTTCTAGTTTACTCGCTATACTTAAGTTATACCTCAAATACCTTATTGGCATCCTATATCACTGCTTGAAATATTAATAATATTATGATGATGAATAAGAATCTTTTTAAAAGCTTAAATTATCTGTCATTGGCCTTTATCTTTTTTTGGACATTAGCTCTTGGTGGCCTATTCTTTTGGGCAGAGACTAAAGAAGAAGCTCATGTTATTGAATACGCTAAAAAAGAAGCTCGGGCAAATTTTAATAAAGACATTGCTTTACGTAATTGGGTAGCCCAACGTGGCGGCATTTATGTAAAAGTTTCGGAACAAACACCACCTAACCCCTATTTATCCCATATCTCTAATCGTGATATCAAATTACCTTCTGGAGAGACTTTAACTCTGATGAATCCTGCCTATGTATTGCGAGAAACCATGGAACAATATGGTGAACTTTATGGTATAAAAGGTCGTATAACCAGTCTCAAACCGCTTAATCCGATCAATACCCCCGATGCATGGGAAAGAAATAGACTCGTAGAATTTGAAAAAGGAGAGCTAAGTGAAGTCTATGAAGTCAGTAATATTAATAAAAAACCTTTTTTACGTTATATGAAAGCATTTGTAACGGTACCGAGTTGTTTGCTCTGCCATGCTCATCAAGGTTATGTGGTTGGTGATATAAGAGGTGGTGTTGGGGTATCTATCCCCTTAGAGCCCTATTTGAAACTAAAAAGAGATACCATTGAAACCTTACAAATATCTTATGGTTCATTATGGCTATTAGGTTTGTTTATTATTGGCTCTATCTATCGTGTGGGTAGAAATAGTATTAGCCACCAATATGCGATTGAAAAGAAATTACTGATTGCTCATCAACAAGCTCAGGAAATGGCCGAACATGATGGGTTAACTGGGCTTGCTAATCGCCGCTTATTAGCAAAAGTTCTGCATCAGGAATTTAAACGTGCGGTTCGAAATCAGCATCACTTAAGTGTGCTAATGTTAGATATTGATCATTTTAAACACTTTAATGATACTCATGGTCATCTATTGGGTGATGAAGTTTTAGTGCTTGTTGCCGATGCTATTCAAACTTCTTGTCAACGACCTAGTGATTTTATAGCGCGCTTTGGCGGTGAAGAATTTATTATTATTTTACCACAAACAGATTATCATGGTGCGTATAAACAAGCCGAAAAAATTCGTAAAAAAATTGCCACATTATGTATCGAAAATAATAATATGGGATTTTCTGTGTCAATTACGGTCAGTATTGGTATTGATTCACGTATACCACAAAAATTGCAAACACCAGAAGAGCAAATAAATCATGCTGATCAGGCACTATATAAAGCAAAAGAACAAGGTAGAAATCAAGTTGTATAATTACACATATTTAATGTTGATGTAAGGTTAGTGCAAGGTAGCCTGTCGTATACTTTATCCATAGACAAATAAATGTCTTCATAATAATTAATAAGAAAAAGGATATGACAATGAAAACAAATACTAAAATCGCTACTTTACTGGTTGCACTAAGTGCTGCTTTTTCCATCAATGCAAATGCAGATTCTGTTTATGGTGACCCAAGCATGGGAGATGTGTTTCCTGTTGAGAATGTGCAATTACAATCAGCTCAACCAGCACGTTATGTCGCAGATACAGGTAAACAAGTTTGGAGTACACCGTATGAGCAGTGGGTTAATCCTGCGGACTTTAATTCAGTAGCTAAACAGACGGTTGCCAGTGCCTTAAATCGCTTGGATAACAATCCACCAGCAGCCGGTAGCCATTCTGATGGTGTGTTTATCTGGGATGAAACCGCAGATGAATTTCAGCTTCAATAAACAATGTTAACGTGCATAAATGACCCCGTTTAGTTTTGGCTTGTTTATGCACTCATTTTACTATACACTTTACTTTCTACTATGGAGTTTTATACAAAGGATGTAGAACACAGATAGGGCTGAAAAATAGCCGATAAAACCATCAATTAGATTGAATTATTATGAATGATCATTTCATGAATAACCATAGGTCTTATGCCTCATCTTTTATACTGCTTCTCATACTGTTTTATAGTAATTTCTCCTTTTCCCATCAAACTGATTTATTATTAGCTCAAGCCAATAGAAAAATTAACTCATTTCATGATAAAGAGACAACACAGCGTTTTAATGAGTGGGAAAAATTGATTTATCATAATGTGAATAAAACGCCATCTGAAAAATTAACTCTGGTTAATAATTTTTTTAATAAAATGAAATGGGCAGAAGATAAAACCTTATGGAATGAAAAAGATTATTGGGCAACGCCCATTGAAAGCCTCATAAAAAATGCTGGAGATTGTGAAGACTTTTCGATTGCCAAGTATTTCACGCTTTTAGCGATGGATATTCCAGAAAAAAAATTAAGGATCACCTATGTGATTTTAGATAATCAACAAGGCCATATGGTCTTGTTCTATTATCCTGATAAAGACAAAGAACCTCTTGTGCTAGACAATATGCGCAATGAAATTATTGCCAAATCAAATCGTCCTGATATTCGATACCTGTTTAGTTTTAATGATAGTGGGCTTTGGCTAAGAGATAATAATACGATGCAACCGAATGAAAAAAATATTATAAAAAAATGGTCACAAATGATTAATCGTATTAAACGCAATTAATCAGTAGGATATTTTGCAACGATATCAAAGTACGCTTGTCTAAGACAAGACGGGAAAGTTTTTTACAAATTGCAAAAACGAGATTATCTCCGTATAATCAGACGTTGTTTCATTGAATGTGGCCTACTTAAATTGGTCTGATCTTTTATTATTAACTATCGTTGACATGTTTTATTCGTATGTATAAGAAAAGCATTTTTCTTTTTTTGCTATTATTTTTTGCTCAGACAGTTCTGGCAGGCATTGATCTACATGATGCTACTGTCAGTAATAGCATAAAGGTAAATCAGACAATTGATATTACCGATTATTATATTGATATACATTATTGTAATGCTCAGACTGATAGTCATATTGATGATTCCATTGATAGTTCCAATTCAATAAGCCATGCTAGTCACCACCATGATTGTCATGGTCATACGACACCGTGTGTGTTTTCCTCTAATATCGAAGGGACGCTATCTTTGACTTTGTTCTATAGCCCTTTCTCTTATATTTTTAGTGACTATTTCACTAATTTAGCTTCCCCCCAAAGACCTCCTAAATACGCATAACAGCGACAGTTTTCGTTTCGGTTAATTATTTTCAATTTGTGTTGACTACGATGGATTAATTTGTCCATTGCCTTGCATGGGTCTGTCTGATTTATTTAGCAATGGTGTTAACAATCAGTTAAATCTACTGCGAATGTCCACAGCACTGAATCTACAAGGCTTTCCAGACTATAGGCTTACGAAAAAGCCAAAATAAGCTGTCAACCTTGTCTTTCCAGCATTCTGATTATTTTTGCTGTGAAGGAACTAATTAATTGACAAAACTTGCTGCACTTTTCCCTTTAAAATTCTGCTCTTGATCAGCTATTGCAAATAGTGATGTCTGACAGAGCAATAAACCTAAAATAATCACTTATCAATCAATAGATTAGGATCATTATGAATTATCGATTTTTAATTTCCAGCCCTATAATTAAGGCATGTCTTTATGGACTACCTATTATTGCTGTGGCACAAACAAGTCTTGCTAATGAAGTACCTTTGAATGCTCATAAAAATATTCCTATACAGAGCACTGATACAAATAGTGATTCATCTTGGGCACACTGGGTGCTTTCTCAGGTAACTCACTTGCCTTCCCAACAGGCTATTAATGAAGGTATATCAGTCGCTAATGAACAGTATAATGCCAGCAAACAGGCTTTATATAATCCTGAATTAGGAGCCTCTTATACGCATCGAAAAGAGCCTGAATATAATATTACATGGTCACAAACACTGGATTTGTATGATAAGCGTCAAATGAATTCAAATTCAGGACAAATTGACTCTGAATTGGCTCAATTAGATAAAAAAATTCAATTTGAGGATAAGTTATCACAAGCTTTATTGTCTTTTATTGAATATTCTATGGCGCAAAAATTATTGGCTATTTCTAAAAAGCAAGAGCAGCTTTTGACAAAACTATCTGCTGATCTTAAGTCAAGGGAAGCGGTTGGTGATGTTGGACGTGTGGATGCTGAAATGGCTTATTTATCTTTATCTCAAAATTTACAACAAATTAGTTTGATTGAAATTCGTTATCGAAGAGCAGTAGCTAATTTGCAACAATCACTTAATAGTTCTCATATTCCAGCGTATCCACAAGGAAAAATTTGGTTTAATACCATCAATAAGGATGAAATTTCTGCATTGTATCAGCAGAATTTTAAAGTGCAATATGCTGAGAAATTATTGGCATCATCCGTATCTAAATCAAAAATTGCTCAACTGAATAAAAAAGCCGATCCGACTATTGGTTTGGGAGTTGGGCGTGATGGTGATGAAAACACCTTACTTTTTGAAGTATCAATGCCACTGACTATTAGAAATAATTTTTCATCTGAGTATCGTGCCGCCTTACATAAGGTGAACCAAAGTGAATTTGAGTTGCAAGAAGAACAGCGTTTACTTGAAAACAATATGAAGCAAAGCCTGAATAATTACCAACAACTGCAAGAGAGGGTATTAAGCTGGCAGAAGCTAACGGCTAAGCGCTTAAAAAATAGTCAAAAATTATTAAATAGACAGTGGAAAAGTGGTGATATTTCAACGTCAGATTATTTGTTTTCTCTAAGGCAAAGAACGGATACCTTAATTGCTAATATAGAACTTGAAGGTGAAATGCGCAGAGCATGGGTTGAATGGCTCCTTGCTTCTAGCCAGATACAAATATGGTTAAAAACACGCTAATTCATATCAATCACTCTGAAAAATAGACATTATTAACCAATAAAATTATTTGAGAAGTCTTATGTTAAAAAAAATATTTTGTAAACAGCACTCACAAAAACTCCTAGTTTTAAGTGTTTCAATTGCTCTATCGTCCATTGTTTATGCACAAGAAAATCATAATCACAATGAAATTTCTGATTATGAAAAATATAATAAGCATAGTGAGAATGATCATGAGGAGGAAGAAGGTCATTTTGAACATGCTGAGCAAGGTCATGATAAGCATGAAGAAGAAGATCATAATGATCATGAAGAACATGCTAATGATGAGCATGAAGAAGGGGGACATGATGAGCATGGTCATGGTGCTCATGAAGAAGAAGGTTTTGTTAAACTGTCTCGAAAACAGCAACAAATGGCAGGCATACAAGTTGTTAAAGTTAAGTCCCAAAGTAATATCAAACAAATTATTTTGGCTCCAGGAGAAGTTGTTAATGACCTCTACAACACCACATTATTGACTACTCAAGTGGATTCCAAAGTGCTAAAAAGAAAAGTGGTTCTTGGACAACATGTCCATAAAGGGGATGTGATTGCCATTTTATATAGTCTTGATATTGCTACTGTACAGAACCAACTCAAAGTTGCGCTTTCTGAATGGCAACGAGTTAGGAAGCTAGGCAAGCAAACAGTAGGTGCAAAACGTTTTGTTACTGCTAAGGCTGATTATGATAAGAATAAGTCCCTCTTAGAAGCGTATGGATTTAATCGCAGATTAATTGAGCTTTTTATTCAAGGAAAAAATACCTATAAGCTCGGTGAATACCCAATAATAGCACCCCATAATGGTGTTATTTTGGAAGATAATTTTCAATCAGGCCAATTTTTGCCTATTGGATCAACCATAGCTATGCTAGTGGATGAAGAAAATGTCTGGGTTGAAGCCTTATTAGCACCAGAAATTGGTCAGCGTATTCCAGTCGGAACAAAAGCAAATATCACCATTGATAAAAAAATATTCTCAGCCGAAGTGATTCATGATAGTCATGCCATTGATGAAATCACTCGGACACGGAAAATACGCCTTATTATTAAAAATAATAATCACTTATTGCATGCTGGTTTGTTTGCCAAAGTTGCATTTAAGTTAGCCGTTAAAGATAAAATAATCTTATTGCCAGAGAGTGCTCTAATGCGCTCTTCTGATGGCGATTGGACGGTATTTGTCGAACAGAAAGAAGGTGTCTTTAAACAAGAAGAAGTCGAATTAAAAAATACTATTAATGGTATGCACCAAATTAAAGGTTTACATTCTGGTGAGCGTGTGGCAATTAAAGGTGCTTTTTTCTTAGCATCTGAAATAGCCAAAGGTGGTTTTGACCCGCATAATCATTAATTTTTTCTGATTTTTTTAGGCTTATATATTCTACAAATAAAACACATCACTCTCTGTGGAGATACCTTATGTTTCATCGCTTAATTGATTGGTCAGTGGGCAATCGCTTATTGGTACTGATTGCCCTGACTATTTTTGCTTTTGCCAGTTATCTGGTTATACCTAAACTTAATTTGGATGCCTTTCCAGATGTAACAAATGTTCAAGTTGCCGTCAATACAGAGGCTCCAGGTCTTGCCTCGGAAGAAGTTGAACAACTAATCACCTTTCCTATTGAATCAGTCATGTATGCCTTACCCGATGTTGAAGAGGTTCGCTCAATATCAAAAACAGGCCTATCTGGTATTACCATTGTCTTTAAAGAAGGTACGGATATTTATTTTGCCAGACAATTGGTTTTTGAACGTTTGCAACAAGCCAAAGAAATGATCCCCGAAGGTGTTGGTACTCCAGAAATTGGCCCTAATACATCCGGTTTGGGTCAGGTCTATCAATACCTTTTAGTTGCTGAACCAGGTTCAGGTTATGATTCTATGGCCTTAAGAAGTCTTAATGATTGGGTCGTTAAATTATTATTAATGCCTGTGGATGGTGTGACCGATGTGTTGTCTTTTGGTGGTGAAGTCAAACAGTATCAGGTCAATATTGAGCCATCAAAATTACTCTCTTATCATATTACGATGACTGATGTGATAGAAAAAATTGAGCAAAGTAATAAAAATTCAGGTGGCTGGTATATGGATCGAGGTCAAGAGCAACTGGTGATCCGTGGTGTCGGCTGGCTTAATAGTGGTGCTAAAGGACTTAATGAAATTGCTGACATTCCTGTGCTGGAACAAGATGGGGTAGTTGTTCGAGTGGGTGATGTGGCTCAGGTTGAATTTGGTCAGGAGATCAGACAAGGTGCTGCTACTATGACTCGTCGTAGCAGTGATGGCAAGATAGAATCATTAGGTGAAGTGGTTTCGGGTATTGTACTTAAACGTATGGGCTCCAATACGAAAGCAACCATTGATGGTATTAATGAACGAGTTGAATTAATCCAGCAAGCCTTACCTAAGGGCGTTAGCTTTGATGGTTTTTATGATCAAGCAGATTTAATTACTAAAGCGGTCAAAACGGTTGTTGATGCATTATTAATGGCCTTTGTCTTTATTATTATTATTCTGGCTTTATTTTTAGTGAATGTACGAGCGACTTTGCTCGTCCTTATTTCAATTCCTCTTTCCATTGGTATGGCATTAATGGTGATGTCATGGCTAGGACTTTCTGCTAATTTAATGTCTTTGGGTGGTCTTGCAGTGGCCATTGGTATGTTAGTTGATGGTTCAGTCGTTATGGTAGAAAATATCTTCAAACATCTAAGTCATCCTGATCGTTTGCATGATCAAGAAGTTGCAGATCATATTGCCCTAAATGATAGTGATCCCTATGATGTCAAACAGGATGATCATGGTATTGGTTTACGGATTAAAGAAGCAGGTAAAGAAGTCGCTCGACCGGTCTTTTTTGCAGCCATGATTATTTTGGTGGTTTTTTCACCTATTTTTTCTTTTGAAGGGGTCGAAGCAAAATTATTTCAACCCATGGCTATTAGTATTATGTTGGCAATATTAGCAGCCGTTATTGTTGCCTTGCTGGTTGTCCCTGCTTTAGCAACCTATTTGTTTCGTAAAGGGGTTCGACAAAGACAAAGTTTTGCTTTAATGCCCTTAGAATATCTGTATAAAAAATCCTTAAAGTTGGCCTTAAAAAGACCTTGGGTGGTGGTACTTTTTTCTCTTGTTTTATTTGCTTCGGCAGTATCAACCATACCTAATATAGGTACTGAATTTGTGCCAGAGTTAGAAGAAGGCACTATTAATCTTAGGGCAACGCTAGCCCCTTCAGCCAGTATGGATACTTCTATTGTGGTCGCACAAAAGTTAGAACAGGAATTAATGACATTCCCAGAAGTAACGTATACCTTAAGTCGTATAGGGCGAGCGGAAATAGGGGGTGATCCAGAGCCGGTTAATAATATTGAAATCTATATTGGTCTAAAACCTATTGATGAATGGACATCAGCCAGTAATCGTATTGACTTGCAGCACTTAATGGAACGCAAACTGGAAATACATCCGGGTTTATTGTTTAACTTTTCACAACCCATTGCCACTCGAGTCGATGAATTGATGTCTGGCGTAAAAGCGCAACTGGCTATTAAATTGTTTGGCAAAGAGTTGAGTGTCTTGGCAGCAAAAGGCAAAGCAATTGAAGAACAAGTAAAAAAAGTGTCAGGTGCCGTTGATGTTGCTATGGAGCAAATCGAAGGTGAAGCGCAATTAGTGATACGTCCTGATCGAGAGGCATTATCACGTTTTGGCTTATCTATTTCTCAAATTATGTCTCTAATAGAAAAAGGAGTCGGTGGTGTCAGTGCTGGTCAGGTCATTCAGGGTAATGAGCGCTATGATATTTATGTTCGCTTACAAGAACAGTACCGAAATTCCGCTCAGGCCATTCGAGATTTAACAATACAAGCAATTAATGGTGCTTGGGTTCGAGTATCGGATGTGGCTAAAGTGGGTATTGAATCTGGGCCACCACAAATTCGACGTGATGATGTGCAAAGACGGGTTGTTATTCAGGCCAATGTTCAGGGGCGTGATATGGGCAGTGTAGTGAGCGACATAAAGCAGGCTATTGAAGACAATGTTGATTTACCAGTTGGCTATAGTGTTGATATTGGTGGTCAATATGAAAATCAGCAACGTGCTCAAAATCGCCTGATGGTTGTTGTACCTATTTCTATTGCCTTGATTGCCCTATTACTTTATTTCGCCTTCAACTCGGTTGGGCAAGCTCTGTTAATTATGGTGAATGTCCCTCTAGCCTTAATTGGCGGCATCTTTGCCTTATATTTTACGGGGCAATATCTCTCTGTCCCCAGTTCGGTTGGTTTTATTACTCTCTTTGGTGTTGCCGTGCTCAATGGGGTGGTTATGGTAGAGAGTATTAATCAGCGTATTGAAGATGGTCAGATAATGGCTGATGCTGTTTATGATGGGGCGGTGTCTCGCTTACGTCCCGTATTGATGACGGCTTTAACTTCAGCTTTAGGACTGGTACCGGTATTGATGTCCAATGGTGTTGGCGCAGAGATCCAAAAGCCATTAGCCAGTGTAATTGAAGGGGGATTGATCAGTGCCACCTTTCTGACCTTATTTGTTGTACCCTGTCTATTTGTTTTCTTTTCAAACAAGAAATTTGCCTCAGGCAATGATCTGTAAATGACTCAAAAATTCACTTTATGAGACTATTTGCTCTTATAAAGTGAATTTGAATGAAGTAATTATTCATTTAGCTTGATAATCACCTTGTGTTTACTACTCTTAGATTAATGTTTTTTATATGACTGCCGTTATTGATGGTAGTGTTGTTTGGTCTTATTGCTATCAATGTTCAATGTATTAAGAGGGTTTTGTATAATGAGTGTGCTATTTAAACCGGTCATACTTCTTCTTGGAAAGTTTGATTTTAAAATTAAATTTGGCTTAATCCTGTTTTTATTTGTTATCCCATTAATTTTCCAGAGCTTTTTAATTGGTAGTGAGAAATTTCAACAAATCAAATTTACTCAAGAACAGCAAGTAGGTCTTAAATACTCATTATTAATTCGGCCATTATTAGAGTCACTTGCCCAACATCGTGGTATGAGTGCCATTATTCTCAGTGGGGATAATACCCTTAATAGCCAACTGGAAAGTAAATCATCTAATATTGTTAGTAGTTTAGATAAGCTTATCAGCTTTGCTCAACAAGAAGATGATAACTCTCCTCTGAATGATATTCATGCTTCTATTTCGACTAAAGCAAAGCAACTTAAGATGAATTTTTTAGATGTGGCACGCAATAAAAACAAAAAAGAAAATTTTATTCTTCATACTCAACTAATTGAGTCCTTGATTCAGACTGACCATTATCTTGCTCAAAAATTAAATCTACTGCAAGAGCCTAACCTTAATACCGCTATTTTAATTGATACTATTGTTCATAAACTGCCTATTTTAAATGATTCTATTGGTCAACTTAGAGGTCTTGGTGCTAGTATTGCCAAGCAAGGTAAGGCAACAAGTCAGAAAAAGCAGAAAATGTATGTATTAATGGATAGAATTCAATTTGAGTTACATTCCATGCAAGATAATTTATTGCAAGGGTTGGAGAAAAACAATTCACTTAATAATGATTTGTCCGGCTTAATTACAAATTCTTTGGCTCGTATTGATGGTTTTATGCAAATGACATCAGCTGAACTTTTAGTTGAAAAAATTACCACAGATTCGTCACAATACTTCCAAAAAGGCAGTGATGCCATTAGTGCAAATTTTGATTTATTTGATGCCATTGTACCGCAAATTCAACATCTACTAATGAACAGAATTGCAAAAAAACAAAGTGATTTTTGGTTTTCTATTATCATTAGTTGCATGAGTTTATTTTTATTAATCTATATCTTTTCGGGGATGTATATTAGTTTGAAATTAAGTATAGACCGTGTGAAAAAAACGGCTGAATCACTTTCTTTTGGTGAGTTAAAAGATAAGATTGATGTTTTTGGCAAGGATGAAATTAGCATAATTGGTCATGCAATCAATCATTTAGCTGCTAATATGAGTAGCTCAACCAGTGATATTATTGCCACGACAAAAAAAATGGATTCTCTTGCCAAAGACTTATATAACTCCAATGAACAAACAAAAGAAAGAGTACAAAATCAAAACCAAGAACTACAGCAGGCGACTTCTTCTATTATTACTATTTCAGAAAGTGTTCGAGCAGTGACCGAACAAACGGAACAAGCGACTCAAACAGCAAGCGAAGCAATGCATGTTGCTGAAAATGGTAAATTAGTGGTTAGTAAAACCATTGAACTGATTAATCAGCTTTCCGAAGAAATTGAAGTAGCTGAAGGGGTTATTGTTACTGTAGAAGAAGATGGTAAGAGTATTTCAACGATTTTAGATACCATTCAAGGTATTGCTGAGCAAACAAACTTATTGGCACTTAATGCCGCTATTGAAGCAGCTCGGGCGGGTGAGCAAGGGCGTGGTTTTGCTGTTGTGGCTGATGAAGTACGGACCTTAGCACAGCGGACGCAAGAATCCACCTTGGATATTCAAGAATTAATTAACCAATTGCAAAGTGGTACAGCAAAAGCCGTTGCTGCTATGAATGGTAGCTCAAATATGGTTAAAGAAAGTGTTGAACAGGCACAAAATGCAGGTACCTCTTTAGAGTCTATTGTTGATATCGTCTCACAAATTAATTCTATGAGTAGCAAAATATCGCAAGAAACAGGGCAGCAGACACTTGCCATTGAGGGGGTTAGTGATAATCTATCATCGGTTTCTACTATGGCTAATAATATTGAAAAAGATGTGACCACTGCTGTTATTTCAAGTTATCAAGTATCAGCCATTGCCTCTGAAATACAATCATTACTTGATCAATATGACATTGATGAAGAAGCCATTAAAGAGCAACAGGCGAATGAAAAATATTTATTTACTTGGGATGACTCCTTCAGTGTTGGCATTGATGAGATTGATCGCCAACATCAACGGTTGTTTTATCTGGTTAATAAGATATTTCAGCTCTCAGAAATGGGCAAAACAGGCGATGTTTTACGCAAGCAACTCGATGGTTTAATTAGCTATACCGTGACGCATTTTGGTTTAGAAGAATTACTATTTGATACCTATGATTATCAGGATAGTGTTGAGCATAAGGCAAAGCATCAACGTTTGATTGCTCAGGTAAGTGACTTTAGACAAAGGGCTGAAAAAGAGGATGTGACCAAAGAATTGATGAACTTTTTATTAGATTGGTTAAAATCACATATTAAAGGTACGGATACGCAATATGGATCATTTTTTAAAGAAAATGGTTTTAACTAACATTAAATTCTTCTTAGTCGATAAAAATAACTAGACTTTTTAATTAGGATGAGAACTAAAATGAATATCAGTGTAAAAACCAGAATTTTATTGGTAGGGCTTATACCCTTAGCGATTGCTCTATGGTTTATGGGGCATGTTATTATTAATAATTTTAATTTAATGAGCAAGTTGAGTACCTTAGAACCCACTACACGCCTTGATATTCATATTGGTTCTTATATTCACGAAGTGCAAAAAGAACGAGGATCATCCGGTGTTTTTTTAGGCAGTCAAGGCAAACGATTTCGCAATGAGTTAAGTGCTCAAAGACGACAAACGGATCAAAAATGGCAGGAGTTAGAGACCTTTTTAAAAACCTTTGAGCGTTCTTATGGGAATCGTTTCAGCCAAAAATTAGAACAGGCTATTCAAAAAGCTCAAGCAATTAGAATGTTACGTCAAGCTATTGATTCTATGACCATACCAGCATCTAAGGCATTAGGAGAATACACAAAACATAATGCTGATTGGTTGGATATTGTTCAAGCAACTGCTGAATTAACAGATAATGCTACTATTTCCCAAAAACGTTCTACTTATGCAAACTTTACTAAGGGTAAAGAGAGGGTCGGTATTGAACGGGCTATTTTAAGTAATATTTTTGCTAAGGACATCTTGTCAGCAGAGGCACTTAAAAAAACCACGGGACTAATTGCTGAACAGGAAACCTATTTTAGTGTTTTTGCTTCTCAGGCATCCGCAGAAGAACTGAAGTTTTATCAAGATAAGATGTCCAGTTCCATTATTTCTGAGGTGCAAAATATGCGTGATAAATTGTTGTCAAAAATTGATAATTTAGATAAAAACACTCTGATATTTAAACTTTATAGTGCGATTGGATATGGTGGTGGAGCGATTCATCAATTTAAAAATTATATTTTAAGAGGTGACCAGAAATATTATGATCAATTTATTGATGGTTATAAGTTGATTGAGGATGTTATTAATAAAATTAATAACCTTGATAATATTACCGAAAATGAAAAGAAAAATTTAAAGACCATTCAAACCATTTTTTCTCAATACCGTACTGCATTGGATAAAGCAAAAACATTGATTGATCAAGGAAACTCAAAAGTAGAGATTGATTCTATTGTTAAAATTAGTGATTCTCCTGCTGTTAGCGCTTTGAATGAACTGGTAAAAAGTTCTTCCTTGGGAGGTTTTGGAGTCAGTCCGGAAGATTGGTTTAATACCATTACCAAGAAAATTAATTTATTAAAAGACGTGGATGACTTTCTTTCTAATGATATGGATAAACTGGGTGATGAACTGGCAAGTAAAGCGCATAAGCAATTTTATTTCACTTTAATTTTTGCTCTTGTTGCCACTGTGGTGGTTATTTTTATTATTTTTTATGTCACTCGTGGAATTACTAACCCATTAGGCCAAGCAATTTGCTTTGCTCAAGCAATTGCTAACAATGATCTCAGTCAAAAGCTTATGGTTAAACAAGAGGATGAAGTGGGTGATTTAGCACAGGCATTAAATAGCATGTCGAATAATTTGGTGCAAATGGTAACACGTCTTACTGATAATTCTAATGCTCTTTCCAGTTATTCAGAGCAAATGAAAAGCAGCTCTGAACAAGTCTCTCAAGGAATGGAGCAACAATCACAAAAAACATCAGATGTTTTGGTGGTGGTAAAAACTATGGTTTCAGATGCTAGTAACGTTGCTGATATGAGTACTAAAGCTGCTCAAAATGCAGCTAAAGCAGGTGATACTGCATCAGAAGGTGGTGATGTTGTTAAGCAAGCCATTACCAGTATTGAGGAAATATCTAATATTGTTAATAACTCAGCTGGTTCAGTGGAAGAGCTTAATAAACTGGGAGAAAATATTAGCAGTATTATCAGTGTTATTGAAGGCATTGCAGAGCAAACGAATTTATTGGCTTTAAATGCAGCCATTGAGGCGGCTCGTGCAGGAGAGCAAGGTCGTGGCTTTGCTGTGGTGGCAGATGAAGTTCGTCAACTGGCACAGCGTACTGCAGAAGCAACTCAAGAAGTGGCCTCTTCTATTAAATCCATACAAGAAAATACTCAGCAAGTTTCTAAAAAAATGAGAGAGGGTACAGACAGTGCTGCTCAAAGTGTTGAACTGGCTGGAGAGGCAAGTAATGCTCTAAATGAAATTGTTAACCAATCAAAAAATGTTGCCACAATGATTGATTCTATTGCGCAAGCATCGATCAAGCAAGCAGATGAAGTTGGGCATATCAGTGATAACATTCAAGCCATTGATGAATTAGCTTCGCAGTCAATGAATGCTATTAATCAATCAGCCTCAGTTGCTACTGAACTAGAAGGCAGTGCTAAAGAATTAAATGAGCAAATATCATTATTTAAAGTATAAATCTGATTGTGCTTTTTCCCTATAGTTCCTCTCTTAATAAGGTGTTCAGTTGTATTAAAGCACAACATGAACACTCTTTCCCCTGAAATAGAAGCGTGAGTGAAAAGCTTCAAAGTCTAATGCATTTCTGTACTAAATTTTCTATTATTGACATTAAGAATGTTAGCTATTATCATGATAAGTAAGATTATTTATTATAATGCTATTCAAAAGTAGACTATTTATTGTTATTGACATCTTATTTTAGATAAATAAGGTCAATTTGTTTGTGTATTGAGAATATGCTCACGGTAACTATTTTTTCTGTCTTTAGAATAAAGGTATATAAGAAGATTCATACGTTTTTAGATTTTTGGTATTTTATTTAAGGGGTAAATAAAATGATGACTCTATTTGTTTTAACCTGTGTTTTCATTGTTATTGTAACAGTGCCCGTTTAGAGCTTGAATTGAACCTGATGCCGTGAGTTAGTTGCATGGTTTTTTACCCATGAGTTAGTGACACAATTTTTACAATAGCCTTCCTGCCATAGTTAGCTATAACATGCGTCTAACTATCGCCCATCTTTGTTGTTCTTAATTAACCTGAGTTCTGGATAAGATGATCTTGAAAATAAATTCAGAGTGTTGATTTGCCTGTATTTGTGGAAGAAGTCTCTTTGGCATGGATGCCAAAGTGAAGCCTACAAGGATGTATTTACGCCCGAAGGAAGTGCTCTTGGGGTGCGGCGAATTCTGTAACAAATGCAGGCTAATCAATGTGTTACTTGTTCAGTTACCCAGAACTCAGGTTAATTACTCAATCGAAATTAAAATCTCATCTGGATTAACCGAGTCACCTTTGGATGCATATACCTTTATTACTTTGCCTGCTATTGGAGCCTGAATTTCTGTTTCCATTTTCATTGCCTCTGTAATAATTATGGGCATACCTGCTTCTACCTCATCGCCTTCTTTGACTAATACATCGACAATTACGCCGGGCATGGAAGTGCTGACATGACCAGGTTGTGAAGCCTTAGGCCGTTTGCTGCTTTTTCCTGCTTGAGAGCTTACTTGTTGAGGATTGCTTGCTACTTCAGATAAAATTTCAACCTGTAGCTCTTCAGGGACACCATCTAAGGTCATATAAAAGGGACGATATTCCTGACTTGGGTGTCCAGTACCGGTGACTTTAATGTGGTATTGTTCACCATGTAGAGTAATCATAAATTCAGTGGGGGCATTGGGGCAAAAAGATTCTTTTTCACCAATGGGTTCTAAGTGTTCTGGTTCTAAGGTGTTTAAAGAGCGTTGTTCTAAAAAGTCTTTACCAATATCAGGGAACATGGCGTAAATAATAACATCTTCTTTTGATTGCGCCAAATTACCAATCTCAGACTTAAGCCGTGATAGCTCTGGTTTTAATAAATCAGCAGGGCGACACTCAATTGTCTCTTCATTACCAATGGCTAATTGTTTAATTTTTTTATTAATTTTTCCGGGTGCTTTGCCGTATTTTCCCTGCAAATAGAGTTTGACCTCATTAGTAATGGTTTTGTAACGCTCATCGGTTAAGACATTTAATACGGCCTGAGTACCAACAATTTGTGAGGTAGGGGTGACCAGTGGTGGGTAGCCTAGATCCGCACGAACCTTAGGAATTTCATCAAGCACTTCTGCCATTCGTGCCAATTCACCTTGCTCTTTTAATTGGTTGGATAAATTAGAAATCATACCACCGGGTACCTGATTCACTTGTACTCGGGTATCCAGCCCTGTGTAGTCACTTTCAAATTGATGATATTTCTTGCGCACTTGATAAAAATAACTGCCAATTTCTTGCAAGGATACTAAGTCTAGTTTGGTATCATAATCACTATGACTAAGTGCTGCCACCATACTTTCGGTGGTCGGGTGGCTGGTGCCTTCGGCAAAGGCGGAGATAGCGGTATCAATGCCAATACAACCTGCTTCGAGTGCTTTTAACTGGCACATAGAAGCCAGACCTGCTGTGGCATGGGAATGTAGATGAACGGGAATATCTAAGGTATCGACTAATGCTTTAACCAGTTCAGAGGTATGGTAAGGGGTCAGCAAACCTGCCATGTCTTTAATGACAATCGAGTCACAGCCCATTTGTTGCATTTGTTTGGCCATTTTAACAAATAGCTTATTATTGTGCACAGGGCTAGTGGTGTAAGAGATTGCCCCCTGAGCATGTTTATTATTTTTCTTAATGGCTTTGATGGATGATTTAATATTACGTATATCATTCATGGCATCAAATACACGAAAGACATCAATGCCATTTTGAGCTGATAATTTAACAAATTCCTTGACTACATCATCAGAATAATGACGATAACCTAAGAGATTTTGTCCTCTAAGAAGCATTTGTAAGGGGGTATTGGGTAAGGCTGATTTAAGCTGTGTTAAACGCTCCCAAGGATCTTCTTTAAGAAAACGAATACAACTATCAAAGGTTGCACCACCCCAAACTTCTAGTGCCCAAAAACCAATGGCATCGAGTTTTTTGCAAATAGGAAGCATGTCTTCAGTACGCATTCGGGTGGCAATGAGTGATTGATGACCATCTCTTAATACGGTTTCAGTAATTCGAATTTTACTATTTGCTTGACTCATAATTAGATACCCTAGATTGATAGAGAGGTTAATTTTTATTAATGTCTTACATACCTTGATGAGCTGCAATGGCTGCTGCAAAGGCAAGAGCTAAATGCCGTTGGGAGCATTTGACAGAATAATTAATAAGTTCAGGATGTTGCTCAACAAAGCTGGTATCAAAAGAGGCTGAGACAAAATCCTCATTATTTAAAATAGCGTTTTGATAAGGAATGGTGGTTTTAACACCATAGACTCCCATATCTTTTAAGGCACGTTTAGAACGTTGAATGACTTCATCCCATTGCAAGGCCCAAACAATTAATTTAGCACACATCGAATCGTAATAAGGAGGAATAATATAACCGGTGTAAATGGCGGCATCGGTTCGGACGCCAGGGCCACCGGGGGCTAAATAACGGGTGATTTTGCCATAACTGGGTAGAAAGTCATTTTTGGGATCTTCGGCATTAATGCGAAACTCCATCGCATAGCCACGTATATGGATCTCATCTTGGGTAAAGCGCAGTGGCAGGCCACTGGCAATACGAAATTGCTCCTGAACAATATCAATACCGGTAATTTGTTCGGTAATGGTGTGTTCAACCTGTAGACGAGTATTGACCTCCATAAAATAAAACTGATCATCCTCAGCCATGAGAAATTCAACTGTCCCTGCATTGCTATAACCCGCTGCCTTAGCCGCCTTAACGGCAAGATCACCAATAAAATGGCGTTGCTCATCATTGAGCTGGGGAGAAGGAGCAATTTCTATGAGTTTTTGATGACGACGTTGAATGGAACAATCACGTTCGTATAGGTGAATAACATTGCCGTGCTCATCAGCGAGGATCTGCACCTCAATGTGTCTAGGATTAACAATGCATTTTTCCATAAACACATCTGCAGAACCAAAGGCTTTAGTGGCCTCGGATATTACTCTTGGATAATAATTAATGAGTTCTGCTTCGTTATCACAGAGACGGATCCCACGACCACCACCACCTGAGGTTGCTTTTAACATAATGGGATAGCCAATATCAAGAGCAACAGCTTTGGCTTCGTCAATGTCTTTTAGATTGCCTGTGCTTCCGGGAGTGACAGGCACTCCGGCTTTTATCATGGTATCACGGGCATGGGTTTTATTACCCAGTTGGCTGATAACGCTCGCTTTGGGGCCAATAAACTTAATATTACGGCGCTCACAGATTTGGGCAAAAAGAGGATTTTCAGATAAAAAGCCATAGCCTGGGTGGATGGCATCACAGCCAGAGGCAAGGGCAATATTAACAAGTCGATGGGCATTTAGGTAACCACTGACGGGTTCAGGACCAAGACAAAAGGCTTCATCTGCTTTTTTAACATGCAGCGCATTGCGATCGGCATCGGCATAAACGGCAACAGAGGTAATGTTCATTTCAGCACAAGCACGGATCAGACGAACGGCAATCTCACCACGATTTGCTATTAAGATTTTTTTGATCACCAGCAACTCCCTTATTCCATGAACCATAGATGGTATGAAATTGTGTATTGGATGACTTAGAATAGGATGTGTTTATACCCATTGTCAATTATTTTTCTCGACCTTTGACGACTATAAGCCTTACTTATGATAGAAATAAGCCTATGAATATCCTTATTGCACCCGATTCCTTTAAAGGCAGTCTCTCAGCCTTAGAGTTTTGTCAAATTGCAGAACAAACAATACACTCGGTTTGTCCAGATGCTTGTATAGAGACTCTACCAATGGCAGATGGTGGGGAAGGCACAATAGAGGCATTTCTAGCTCAGACAAAGGGTGAAAAATACTCTGTTCAAGTCCATGATCCCCTTGGTAATCTGATTGTTGCCCAGTATGCTATTATTGATGCACTTCGTTTTAGAAATGTTTACTTTAACAATACCTCAGGTAAAAACCATGCGATTGCAATAATAGAAATGGCCTGTGCCTCAGGCTTGCCACTTATTGATAAAGCTCTGCAAGATCCCATGAAAACCAGTAGCTTTGGCACAGGGGAATTAATTAAGGATGCATTAACACAAGGTTGCAGGCACTTTATTATAGGTCTTGGCGGAAGTGCCACGAATGATGGTGGCATGGGCATGTTACAGGCTTTGGGTGTTATCTTTTATGATAAAAATCAGCAGCAACTTCAGGCCTGTGGTGCAGCTTTAGAGGCAATCACTGGTATTGATTTGAGCCATCTTGACTCAAGGTGTAAACAATCAGAATTTGTTATTGCCGCCGATGTGAATAATCCTTTATTAGGTGAAAATGGGGCGACCTTTATTTATGCTAAACAAAAAGGAGCCGACCCAAAAAACTTAGTTATATTGGAAAAAGGTATGCACAATTTTGTGCAGCAAACACAAGACTTAATGAGCAAGCAAGGCCTTAAAAATGCTGAACTGATACACTTAAATAAGGGGGCGGGTGCAGCAGGAGGATTAGGCTTTGCGTTAATGGCTTATTGTCAGGCCAATATGCATAGTGGTTTTGAATTAATTGCCCAACTAGCACAACTGGATACTCTATTGGCAAGGGAATATTCTCGGCCTGATCTTATTATTAGTGGGGAAGGGTGTTTTGATCGGCAAAGCTTACAGGGTAAGTTAATTGGCCGTTTGGTTCAGCGTGCTCAACACCATAAAATACCACTGGTGGTTATCTGTGGTTGTTATCGTTTTGAGAGCGATCTTAGCACTATCAGCTCGGATTTAAAGGTAGTCAGTTTATGTTCATTGGCAAGCTGTAATGACGCAAACCATCTTGAGCATTGCATAAAAAAAACAAGCGTATTAATCAAAGAGGCCATAGGACAATTAATGGATGATCATAGGTAGGTACTTAAGAACTTTTGGGCTAGGATAACTCTGTGTTTACGACACAAGACGCCGTAAATCCATCCTTGGAGGCTTTATTGCCACATCCATGTGGCAAAACTTCTTCCGTAAACACAGAGTTATCCTTAAGTACCTACCTATGAATGGATGATAAATGTTTTTTTGAGGGCTATAATTCCATAAACTTGAATCTTGAATAGATACATTATAGCGCCAACAAACAAAGGAACATACGTTTGTACTCACTAAAAGAGGAAGTTGCTCACTCATTAACACATGGTTTAGGTGTGTTGTTGAGTATTGCTGGTTTGGTTGTTCTTGTTGCTTTTGCCAGTATTAATGGTGATGTTTGGCGGATTGTCAGCAGTAGTATTTATGGTGTAACACTGATTCTACTGTATAGTGCGTCGACACTGTATCATAGTATTCCACAACCCAAAGTAAAAATAATTTTAAAGAAAATTGATCATTCAGCGATTCACTTATTAATTGCAGGTACCTATACCCCCTTTTTGCTGGTTAATTTACGAGAAGGCCTTGGCTGGCTCTTATTTGCCCTAGTTTGGGGAATTGCAGTACTGGGTGTTGTCTTAGAAGTGTACCGTAATGAGCGTTTTAAAAAACTATCTATTGCGTTGTATTTGGGCTTAGGTTGGTTGGTCGTTGTCGCAATTAAGCCTATGCTTGATGCAGTGGGATCAGGAGGTTTAATTTTACTCTTAATTGGCGGTTTGTTTTATAGCTTAGGTGTTTTATTTTATGTGCGAAAGGCAATGACTTATCATCACGCAATATGGCACGTTTTTGTACTATTAGGCAGTATTTTTCATTTTTTTGCTGTTTTATTTTATGTTGTATTGGCATAATATCTCGTCAGAATTAATTACCGTGGAATTATTAAGCCATTAGGTATATTATAAATTATTTGTGTTGTATCTCGGTCAATGGTTTTTTCTGGAATACTGTTTTCTGGAGTGCTGTTTTCTGAAATGGTATTTAGGAAATAATATGCAGGTTGTTAACTATAATAATAAATACGCCTTATTTCGTTTTATTCTTAGTCTTTTTTTATTTGCTTATAGCACTCAGGTTCTCTCTGCTGGTTTAGCCAATAATCGTGGCTTAATGATTAATCGGCCTGATGTATCCTCCCCCAAACTCCCTGATTATTTGCCTGATGAATCAGCCCCGAGTTTAAATCTACCACAAGCCTCTCCTGTAGAAGATTCTGAAGATAAAAATATACCACTAAGTCAGACAAATACGCCCAGATTAGAACTTAAAGGGGTTATTTTCGAAGGCAATCATGTCTTTAGCTCAGATGAGCTGACTCTTATTGCACAAGACTTTATTGGTCAGTCGATCACTATGGCAGACTTGGAAGAATTGCGTTATCGCCTGACACGCTATTATACGGATAAAGGTTATAGTAATTCAGGCGCGATGATCAAACCCGGACAAATTGTCAAAGATGGTCAGGTTACTTTTTTAATTCATGAAGGGGTACTAGAAAAAGTAATTGTTAGTGGCACAGAGCGTTTATCACCCGAGTATGTTGCGCAACGTATCTGGCCGGATGAGCAAACGATATTCAATACTCATGAGTTGCAAGAAAATTTCCAAATGATGCTTAATGATCCCATGATTGAGCGCATAGATGGCCGTTTAATTCCTGGTGTTGAACCTGGTAGTGCCTTGCTTGAGTTAGATGTTGAACGGGCGAAACCGTATAGCCTACGAGCTATTGTGGATAATACCAATTCACCGAGTACGGGTTCGGAGCATGCCCGCTTGATTGGTACGATTTATAACCTAACCAGTTTGGGTGATCGACTGGACTTAGAAAGCCAATACAGTAGAGGGGTTACTGAGTGGGCTGTTAATTTCAGTCTGCCTATAAACCGTTATGATACGCGTCTGAGTGTACGTTATGACACAACAGAAAGTCGAGTGGTAAAAGGCCCATTGTCAGGTCTTGATATTGAAAATAAATACGACACCTTTGAGTTGGGGCTAAGCCACCCCTTATGGAAAGATCTTTACGGCCACTTGTTGCTTGGAGCCACATTATCATTGCGGGAAAACCAGAGTTTTTTACTAGGAGAAGCGTTTCCTTTTTCCCCTAGTGATGATGATAAAGGCACCAGCTCAGTCAGCGTGTTAAGGCTTTGGCAGGACTATCAACAGCGTACTACAAATTCTGTTTTAGCTTTACGTTCGACGCTCAGTATTGGCTTGGATGCCTTTGGTGCAACCGATCATTCTGGGCAGTTGCCTGATGGCCAATTTGTTGCGTGGCTGGGGCAAGTGCAATATGCACAAAAAGTAATACAGGATGCCCAATTTGTCGTGCGAGCTGATCTACAATTAAGTAATGATCGTCTCCTATCATTAGAGCAGTTTTCACTTGGAGGCATGGATACGATACGGGGTTATCGTGAAAATACTCTGGTACGTGATCAAGCCTTTATGGCATCGCTTGAATTTCGTTACCCAGTATTAAAAAATATTCCTTATGGGCACTTTGAAATGGTTCCTTTCATTGATTTTGGCCGAGCATGGAATTACAGTGATTATAAAGAAAAAGATGACTTAATTGGCGCTGGTATTGGTCTGACATGGCAATTAAAAGATCGTTTAGATGCGGCACTTTATATTGCTCATGACATTAAAAATGCTTCGGATTATCCTGATCATAATTTACAAGATGATGGTATTCATTTTCGTGTTAATTTCAAATTATTCTAAAATTTAGATAGTGCTGCAAATATAAGATGCCGAGGCTTATATGATTATGATGACAAATACAATAAATAGGAAAAGTGGCTATACTTTATTGATAAGTATGGGTTTATTGTTTTCTGTCCTGTGTTCTTGGCCACTCATTGCCCAGGCTGATTTATTATCAGATGCCAGTACGGCCTTTAGTCAAGGTGATTATCGAACGGCTATTAAGTTAACAACGGCTGTTATTGATACACCTGATGGCTCTTTTCCGGCTGATGGCTTCTCTCAAGCTGATGGCTCTTCTCAAGCTGATGGCTCTTCTCAAGCTGATGGCTCTAATAAATTAATTGCTTTAATTCGCAGGGGTGAAGCCTATCGAGCGATGGGGTATTTAAGAAATGCTTATTCAGACTTAACACAAGCATTGGCTCTTGCACAACAATCTCAACAGCCGTTAATGTCATCAATAGCAGGGCTATCTCTTGGGCAATTATTATTTCAACAACAAAAATACCATCAAGCACAAACAATTTTGCAGGATACGCAAAAGCTGGCACAAGATCTCGGCTTGGTTTTAATTGAAGCGTCAATAAAGAATGTATTAGCAAATATTTTATTGCATAAGGATCAGAAAAAAGACGCCATTGAACAGTACTATAAAGCACTGAAACTGCTTGAGCATGAAAAAGATTATGCCTTACAGGTGGCGTTACGACGGAACTTGGCTAAGGCCTTACTTGATGGATCACAGCTTTCTATTGCATTTAATAAAGAAGCGAAACAACAGCTTAACCTAGCTTATCAAGAAGCATTAAAAATACCAGACTTATATGAACGTGCCGAGTTATTATTAGCGATTGCAAATGATAGTGCACAGCCAGAAACCATAGTAAATAAGGTGTTAGCTATTGCCACACAGCTTAAGTCTGCTTTGTTAGCATCACAGGCAAAAGGTTTATTGGGAACCTATTATGAAAAACAGCATGCCTATGCACCAGCCTTACAAAGCACGCAAGCGGCAATTATTGAAGCTCAGTACATTAATAGTAATGACTTATTGCTAAAGTGGCAATGGCAGTCAGCACGTCTATTGGCTGCTTTAGGTGATAGAACAGCAGCCATTTCAGCGTATCGTCGAGCGGTTTACTATATTGATGCCATTCGTAGAGATATTCCTGTTAGTTATCAAAATGGACAATCATCATTTCGAGAAACCTTGTCTCCTATTTATATTGGCCTTGCTGATTTATTATTACAACAAGCTGGACTTGAAGCTAACAAGAGTAAGATAAAAGCATTTAATAAAAAAGAACAGGCGTTATTACGAGAAGCTCGTGATACGATTGAAAAAATAAAAGTATCAGAATTACAAGATTATTTTCAAGACTCCTGTGTGGTTGCTCGCACTGAAAGCTTAGAGTTACTCGATCCTCACACGGCGGTTTTATATCCAATTATCTTTCCTAAACGTTTAGAATTGTTAGTGAGTATAGGTGATCAATTAATACGCTACTCATCTGCAATAAAACAGTCTCAGGTACAATCAACAGTTCAACGTCTGGTAAAAACATTGCGTCCCACTGATAGTGGACAGCTTTACCCCTTTGATCAAACGAGCTCAGAGCAATTATATAATTGGTTAATTGCCCCTATTTTAAATGACTTAAAAGAGCATCATATTGATACCTTAGTATTTGTCCCAGATGGTGTCTTGCGCTCCTTGCCTATTGCTGTGTTATCTCATAATAAACATTTTTTGGTAGAGCAATTTGCTATTGCCATTGTACCGGGGCTAACGTTATTTGATCCCCAAGCATTGCCTAAGCATAATATGCAAGCATTACTAGCAGGCTTATCAACACCCGGCTCTGTTGTTTTGGAGCTTCCAGAACCTATGTGGGATGTCTTGGCAGAAACAGATAGCAGTAATAATCGTGGTTTGCGTGGCATTCCCACTAATATAAAGCAACTTAAAGTAAGAGGTATCATAGCCTCTCCTTTAAAACGTGAGGCAGAAGCGACCAAAAAGGTTCAATATGCTTTGGCATTACCGGGGGTTAAAAAGGAAATAGAACAATTGTCTCAGCGTTTGCAGGGGCAAGTATTATTAGATAAAGATTTTCTGCTAAGTAAATTTTCAGATGAAATTTCTGATAACCCATATCGGCTTGTTCATATTGCCTCACATGGTTTTTTTGGTGGTGCTCCTGAACAAAATTTTATTATGACCTATGATCACAAACTGAATATGAATCAATTGGGACAATTATTACAGCCTAAACAATTAGCCGAAAAACCAATTGAATTATTAACATTGAGTGCTTGCCAAACAGCAGAAGGTGATGATCGCTCACCACTAGGTTTAGCGGGTATTGCTTTAAAATCAGGAGCGCGTAGTATTCTTGGTACACTATGGCCTATTGCTGATGAGGCGGCTCAACAAATGTTGCCTGCTTTTTATGATAGTCTCATTCAACCTAAAAACTCTAAAGCAAGAGCCTTGCAACAAGCACAAATTTCTTTGTTAAAACAAGAAAAATTTTCCCATCCATTTTTCTGGTCGGCATTTATATTAATTGGTAATTGGTTATAATGGATCGCTTGTCTGGTAATTATTCAAATAGGCTTGTTATGCGTATAGTTATGTCAGTGTATGGTTTATTTTTTCTCTCTTTAATGCAAAGTGCTTATGCTCAAGAAGCAATCATCGTTGCTGATTTTTCTAAAAATTCGTTAAGCTCCTGGAATGAAAAAGAATTTTCTAAAAAGACGCTTTACACGCTTAAAAAATTGCCTGAGCATTCTATTCTCAATGCCAGTAGCCAACAGTCGGCTTCAGGACTCTTTAAAGAAATTCACATTGATCTTAAAAAAACACCGTATGTAAACTGGTCGTGGAAGATAGATAATCAATTAAAAGGAATTAATGAACGATCAAAAGAGGGGGATGATTATGCAGCTCGGATCTATCTGGTTAAAAAACACGCCTTGTTATTCTGGAAAACAAAAGCCTTAAATTACGTCTGGTCAAGCAATCAGAATAAGGGGGTATCATGGGATAATGCTTATACCTCACAGGCAAAGATGTTGGCCGTAGAAGGTCAAACAAGCACTGTGGGTCAATGGTATACTGAGAAACGAAACGTGAGAGATGACTTTAAACGTTTGTTTGGGGAAACCGTTGATAGCATTGATGTCGTAGCGATTATGTCAGACACCGATAACTCTAAAAAATCAGTCAGTGCCTCCTATGGCAAACTGTTCTTTACTGCTCAATAATGATAAATCCAAAATTGAGTGCCGATAGCTGTGATATTTGGTTGTGTTCGCTCAGTCGTCTAAAAAATAAACAGAGTAGCTATCTAAGTCTGCTTTGTACGCAAGAAAAATCCCGAGCTGAACGCTTTAAATTTGCTATTCATCGTGACCGTTTTATTGCCTCTCATGGTTTTACCCGTATTGTCTTAGGCAACTATTTAAATACCTCTCCTGAATGTATTGTGTTGCAAAAGGGACGTTATGGTAAGCCTTTTTTAAACCAAGATAAGAGCTTTATCGGCCATTCTCTACAATTTAATTTAAGTCATACACAAGACCTGGCGTTATTGGCTGTGACTCAAAAATATGAAATTGGTGTCGATATTGAGTGCACTGAGCGAAAGACTGATTGGCAGGCAATTGTACAGCGTTTTTTTACCAAGAGTGAGCAGGAGCAGTTATTTTTGCTTAATAAGGAGCAACAAAAAAAAGCCTTTTTTGAATTATGGACGCGCAAAGAAGCCTATATGAAAGTACTTGGTACTGGCTTATCACTGGCTCCTACCGATTTTACTTTATCCGTACCCCCAAAAGATCCCATACTTATTGCACACCACTCAAATAAGCATCCTGAACTAGCACGGGTTGCTTTCAAATCAATTACTCTGCCTGAGCAATATTCTCATTATTCTGCTAGTCTAGCTATTGCCTCGCAGCAATGTGATTATCAGTTGCATCAATTTTCTTAATGTTTACATAGGTGAATCATAGAAAATATAAGGTGTGGCATAACCACTGATCTCAAAATAGACCTTTTTTTCACCCTTATCAACTTTGAAATTTAAGTTGCTATCCAGTACACCATAACCGTAGCGATAATCTCTTGATGTATTGCCTGAGGTACTTTGAGCGGTGGATAGTTTGTCTATTTTAATAAAACGCTTAACCAGTTTTTCACCCATATAAATATCCAGTATACCGTCTGTTCCTGTCCAGTTTTGCAAAGAACGGCTGAATTTGTTTTGTGATTCTTGGGTACAAGCACCCAGTTGCATTATTAATAATAAGGCTAAAAATGAAGTAATAATTTTCACATGGATCTCCTTGTTATATTTTTTTACCGCAGAGCATAAACATAGGGCATGAATGAACGGTTTTATTTTTAAATGGATCATCATCCTGTCGTATAAGACCACGAATGGACTCACTATGAAGTTCACTAAACTGCCCAGATTGACGAAAATATTCTAACACAATCCCCATACGCTCAAACTCATGCAAATCGACCCATAAGCCAATGGCTTTTTGCTTATAAAAACGATCAGAAAAGCCAATAAGAAAATGACCATCGGGTTTTAATATTCGAGCGACTTCTTTAAATAGCTCAATCGGTTGGGTAATGTATTCAATGCCAAAAGAGCATAATACAGTATCAAAGCTTTGGTCATTATAAGCTAATGTGGTATTTTTATTAAGATCATGCAAGGTGTATTGATTCAACTGCGAATTGGCAATGAGATCAGCTTCTTTTAAGCCAAGACCAGTCATCGTTACATTTTTTAAGGTCTTAGGAATATAAGAGTCTGAGGAAGCCATTAAATCTAAAATAGAGCTGTTTTCTTTAAGATATTGACTATAAAACTGGCTTAATTGTTCAATAGCAACACGATCCACAGTGGGGACGGTATCAATAGCCTGATAAAAAATGGCATCATCCTCTTCAATTTTGCGTGAAAATGGCATGCCTTGAGAAAAATCAAAAGCTGTCTCTGCTAATGGGGTTTGAAAACCAGGGCCATTAATGGTGATGCTTTCTGCAATATCATTACAACGGCCGCCATTTTGTTGGTTGGCATCAAAGACATCGGTAATGGTTGCCTCTAATTTAAGTGGGTAGCTTGCTAGAGGGTGGTTCAAATCAATGTCTAAATGAGTGCTTGTTTTACCTAAAATCCGAAAAGGGCGGTTGTCCATTTTAAAACAATCAGCCACCCCTTCAATCATGCCTCGAGGATAATAGCGTCCAATAGTCGGTTCAATAGCGATTGGACCACTATAAAAACGATTAAATTGACTGATGCGAATGTTTTTGATATTGCTTGTGCTGAACTCACTTGCTATTAATTCACCGGCTTTATAGGGAATTGTCAGTGTTTGATTTAGTTGTGCTCGTTTAATTTGGTAGTCAAACACGGGAGGGTAAAAATCCCGCCAGAAATTTGTTTTTAGTATGAAATAGCAGTCTTTATAAGTGGCTAATGTATCTTGCCATTGGAGGCTGACTAATAGGCTTAAATTTTGTCGTTCATCAATCATATTATTTGTGTGCTACCCATCTAATGTATTTATTGACTCATAATTCTAGGCAAAAAAAAACATTACCCCCGATGTGCTCAGGCAGTAATGTTTTCTCTAGTAGAATTAAAGAAAAAGCTTATTAGCCTAATTTTTCTTTAATGGCTTCGATAACAGCATCACTTGAAGTTGCTTCAACAGTTAACAGCATACCTTCTTTTTCATAGAAACCGGCTAAAGGTGCGGTCATTTCGTTATATACTTCAAGACGATTACTGATGACTTCAACGGTTTCATCATCACGTTGCACAACAGGGCCACCACACTTGTCACACTTACCTTCTTCTTTAGGTGGGTTTGATTTAACATTGTAAATTTCACCACAAGAGGTACAGGTACGACGAGTAGTTAAACGATCAAGAATGACATCACGAGGGACATCAATATTGACCACAGCGTCTAGTTTTTCACCCATGTCATTAAGCATTACTTTTAGTGCTTCTGCCTGAGGAATGGTACGAGGGAAACCATCCAGTAAGTATCCACTTTTGCAATCATCTTCTTTTAAGCGATCAGCCATAATACCCATAATTAAATCATCAGAGACGAGATCGCCCGCATCCATAGCCGCTTTTGCTTGTTTACCTAAGTCAGAACCAGCTGCAACCGCGGCACGTAAAATATCACCCGTAGAAATTTGTACAGAACCGTCCATTTTTGTTAATAACTTAGCGACAGTACCTTTACCAGCACCGGGTGCACCTAAAAGAATAAGTTTCATTATGACTCCAAATAAAATTGTGAATAATTAATTGATAAGCTTTCTCTGTTAGTCTGAGGTCAGTCTGAGACTGTTTATCAAAGTATAAAATTTAACGGGTAAATATACACTTTTTTAGCTTAAGATAATAGTATTTTTTTCATCTGTTTTTATTTTATGGCAATTTGTTAGAATAAGCCCCAATCTATACATTTAAGGAAGTAAAGCTCATGCCCAAAGCGTCGGATTTAAAAAAAGGTGCCATTATTGAAATTGATGATCAATTATTTAAGGTAAGAAATATTGATGTCAGAAGCCCGTCTTCAAGGGGAGCGAATACCTTGTTTAAAGTGACCTTAATGAATATTCAGAAAAAACAAAAATTGGTTGAAACCTATATTGGCACAGACTTCTTAAAAGAAGCCGATTGCATGCGTAAAAAGCTACAATTTTTATATAAAGATGATCAGTTTTATACTTTTATGGATGGCGAAGACTATAATCAATACACCCTCACAGTAGACGAGCTTGATACGGCAGCGGATTTATTGCCTGATGGTCAAGGAGATATTTTAGGTATGCTACATGAAGGTCATTTAATTGGTATTGAATTACCGGCTACAGTAGAGCTGAAAATTATTGAAACAGCCCCAGCCATTAAAGGTGCCACTGCCTCTTCAAGAACAAAACCAGCAACATTAGAAACTGGCCTAGTGGTGCAAGTGCCTGAGTATTTGGCCGATGGCGAAGTCATTAAAATCAATACCAGTACCATTAAGTTCAGCTCCAGAGCGTAAATTCAGATTAAGACATATGCATAAGGAAAGTTTATGAAACGATTAGTAAAAGTATTCATTTTTGCCTGCTTATTTGTGGCCTCATTACCCGTTTTTGCTGCTGATAAGCCACCAACGATCACCCTGAAAAAGCCACCTCAAGTGCTTGCTCAATGGTATAAACCGGCCAATAAACGTCAGGTGTGGTTGCATACTATGTTTCGTTTGCGTCGTGAAATTTTGGCAATGAAGGACTATAGCCAACAGAAAAAACAAGTAGAGCTGGAAAAATGGTCACAGAAATTTATTAAAGACTATCAAAGTATTGCCAAAATGGTGCCTCAATGGCAAAAATATTTGTATTCAGACAAACTGCCAGAACTTAAAGAGCAGGTTCAACAGCAGAATTATTCTGCTATTAAGCCCACATTAAAAAAACTATCTAAAAGCTGTATGCATTGTCATGATGATTATCAAACAGTTGCTACGCTCATGTTTCGTGCCCCAACTTTTAATGATCGTGTGATTGCCGAAGGTTTTTCTGGAGAAAAAATAAGTTATGAAGACCTGATGGAAAATATGTCAGACTCGGTTAATCGTATTAATATTGCCATTAAAGATGGTTATTATACTAATGCACAGGCTCTTATTGAGCCATTGGAACAACAATTAGAGCATTTATCGACCAGCTGTGGCGATTGCCACCAAGAAGATGAAGTGCCAGTCCATCGCATTATGGGAGCCTCTCAAGAACTATTGCCTGAATTGGCACGGTCACTTGGATCTACGGATAAAAATAAACAACAATCATCAGGTGCCAAACTGGGTGAATTTGCGGTGAAAGTGTGTGCCAAATGTCATTCCATTCATCGTCTATCTTCCGATTTAAAATTTTTATTTGATTAATTATTACTTAACTTTTACTTAACCAGATAGGTCATCTTTTGAGCAAACCTAAGATTACATCAGCACTTAAAAAAGCCCCTGTTTTACAAGAAACACTGGTTTATACGATTGCGAATAATTTGTATATTAATTTAACTGATCGCTGCACCTTAGCCTGTGAATTCTGCCCAAAAATTCAGGGCAGTATGGATGTGCATGAGTATAATTTACTTCTATCAAGTCGCCATAATGCCGATGAATACATTACTCAGATCGGCGATCCAACACGCTATGATGAAGTTGTTTTTTGTGGTTTTGGGGAGCCGACCCTAAGACTAAAAGAACTGCTGAAAATAGCCTGCTATTGCAAAGAGGCCGGTACCCGTGTGCGGGTAAATACCGATGGCTTAGGTAATTTAGTGAATAAGCGTAATATTTTGCCAGAATTAGCACATTGTGTGGATGCCTTATCCGTATCAATGAACGCCCAAAATGAAACCGTCTATAACCAGCATTGTGCACCGGCATTACAAGGCTCTTATCAAAATATGCTGGAATTTTTACAACTTGCCCCTCAATATATTGCCGATACCACTGCATCTGCCATTGATGGCTTGGATGGTGTCGATATCAAAGCCTGTGAGCAGCAAGCTATTAGCATGGGAGTAAAATTTCGTCGCAGGGTATTGGACATTGTTGGCTAAATGCCAATCAGATAATATTTCAAATAAAAAGTTGCATTATCTAAAAAATACGGTAGAATACGCACCACTTAACTGCTGTGGGTGATTAGCTCAGCTGGTTAGAGCACCGCCCTTACAAGGCGGGGGTCATAAGTTCGAATCTTATATCACCCACCACTTCTTGTGTTATCTCTATTCTAAAACTTCATTTTAGTAAGATTACTTAAACTTTTCCTTGCTATTTTCTTAGTATAATAGTTTAGCTTGTTTGTCTTATTCAATTTAATTCTAGCTTGATTTCAATGATCCGTTCTGAAATACCAAGAAATGTAGCCGCTAATTGAGGGTCAAAATGACTACCTGAGCCATTTTTTATTAATTCAAAAGCATCTTCAATTGTCCAAGCTTTTTTATAAGGGCGATCACTGGTTAAGGCATCAAAGACATCTGTTATGGCACAGATACGGCCAAATAAGTGGATATCTTCTCCTGCTAATTGATTAGGATAGCCGCTACCATCCCATTTTTCATGATGGGTTAAAGCAATGATATGGGCAGCTTCCATTAGGGGTGAATGGCTTTTTGATAATAATTCAGCACCAATGGTAGTATGTGTTTTAATTATTTCAAATTCTTGAGGATCAAGTTTTGCAGGCTTGAGCAAGATATTGTCTGAAATGCCCAGCTTTCCCACATCGTGTAATGGTGATGCTTTGTGTAATATATCGCAAGTCTCCTGATTTAAGCCAATGGCTTTGGCTAGTTCAAAAGAATATTTGCTCATGCGGATAATATGATCACCGGTATCTGAATCTTTGTATTCTGCTGCTTTGGCAAGGCGATTAATAATGTCGTGTTGGGTATCTAATAATTCAATCTCACGATCAATGAGTATTCTTGATGTTTCCGCTGTGCGCAATAAATAACGGATTTTATGCCCTAAAAGAGTCCAATTGACGGGCTTGCTAATAAAGTCAGTAGCGCCATCTTGATAAGCTTGATTAATAGAATCAACATCATCCAAACCTGTGAGCATTAAAATAGGGATGTGTTTTCCTGCATGATTTTGGCGTATTTTTCGGCAGGCTTCAAAACCATCCATTTCGGGCATTAACACATCCAGTATAATGAGATCGGGCTGAAGTTTAAGAAATAGATTAACTGCTTGCTGGCCGTTTTCAGCTTCTTCAACATGAAAATCAAATAATTCTAAGTCTGAACGCATAGGAGTACGTTGCATAAAATCATCGTCGGCAATGAGTATCAGTGGCTTATCATTATTTTTTCTAAGATTGATTAAGCGTTCATTATTATACTCTTTAATTGTTAGCTTATTTTCAATTTCATAGGTTTTAACACAATTACGGCCACTGGCCTTGGCACGGTATAAGACAATATCTGCGCGCTTGAGCAACGTCTCTGCATTGTCATCAGCAGTAAACTCAACCACTGCAAAACTGCAAGTAATGTGGTGCTCATGAGCAAATTGAATACTGGCAATTTTTTTACGTAGGGCTTCTGCTGTGTTAACACCATTGTTTAAGGTGCTCCCCTGCAATAATATAATGAACTCTTCTCCTCCCCAGCGGGCAAAAAAGTCCTCTTGACGAATATTATCACTGATTGTTTGAGTGAGTTTTATTAATACTTGGTCGCCAATATCATGACCATAGTGATCATTAATACTTTTAAAATGGTCAATATCAAAAAAGACTAATACAAAGGGTTCATTATGGATTTTACTTCGATCAATATAGCGCTCGATTATGTATTCGTAAGTACTTCGATTGTTTATACCTGTTAATTGATCTTTGCCTGCAGAGTATTCAAGTTCTTGATACCTATGTGCTAATTCAGAAATATCAGCAAGTGAAAAAACATAGTAATCAGAATCACTTTGATGACTCATCGAAATAATAAAGGTGTCTTTTTTTACTTCTTGCTTATCATTTTTGGAATGATGAAAATGAACAATATGGTGTTCTTTAGGATGATGAGTAAAGTAGTCTAGTAGCTCTTCTCTTGATTGGATAATATCGAGCCGATTATCAATACTATGGAAGTAATTAAAAAGGCAAAAATCATTATAATTCTCATCATCACTGATTGGGTATCCAACATATTCCTGCAGGGTCTTATTGATATAGACAATGCCTTTTTCTAGGCTAAGCAAAAAAATCATATTAGGGTTTGAGTCCATCACAGTCTGAAGATACTCAAGTTCTTGTGCTAATGTTGTTTGCTGGATGTTAGGCATTTAAAGAGCCTTTAAATGAGCAATAATGTGCTCATTGATAAGATATATATACCCATTATACTTGAGAATGCAGTCTTCGTTATTTTAACTAAAAGCCTCAATCATGTAGTACTTATACACTCAATCGGCTCTTAGTCAAAATGCCTCACTGCACTTCCAAGTATTACGGGTATAAAACGATAATTTTGAACCATAAGGTATATTACAATAGCGGAGACTATGAATCAATATTAATTAATGCTAATATTGTTATTAAGTGATTTTTATTACATTGATAACTTGTTTTATAAGAGTATTTTTATAGATGATAAATAAAATAAAAAAAGTAGTCGTGAAAAAAAATATATTTTTATTGCTTGTTGGCTTGCTTGCTAATAGTTTTTCTGGGGTTGCTTTTTCAGAAGAGCATTCTCGATCTGAAAGTAAAAGCATTCATCGTCTTAAAACAATGAGTTTAGAACAGTTGGCTAATATTGAGGTATCAATCGCAGCAAAAAAACCACAGGCTGTTGAGGATGTTTCAGCCGCTGTGTTTGTCATTACTCGGGATGATATTCGTCGTTCTACCGTAAATAGCATACCGGAATTATTGCGTATGGTACCGGGCTTAAATGTGGCTCGTATTGATAGTAGTCATTGGGCAATTAGTGCTCGGGGAGGAAATGGCCGTTTTGCCAATAAACTATTAGTTTTAATGGATGGCCGGACGGTTTATACCCCTTTATTTTCAGGGGTCTATTGGAATGTGCAAGATACGTTAATGGAAGACATTGAGCGTATTGAGGTAATACGAGGACCTGGAGCAACTGCTTGGGGTTCTAACGCTGTTAATGGTGTGATTAATATTATTACTCGTTCAGCAGAAAATACACATGGTCTATTGGCCAGTGTTGTGTTAGGTAAACCAGAAACCGCTAACGTGGGGATACGATATGGAGCCTCTACTCAGAATACTGATTATCGTATTTTTGCTAAAGCACGTAAGAATGCTCATTTTGATGATGGTGCTTTAGGTGAAGCACATGATGCATGGCAAGATAACCGCTTAGGGTTTCGATTAGATAGTGTGCTAAGTGCGGATGATAAACTAACGATGCAAGGTGATGTTTATCGCAATGACAGTGAGCAAACAACCATTTATTCTGATCTGTCTCAGGGTTTCACAACGGTACCAGAGAACTATGATGATGAAGGAGCTAATATATTAGCTCGATGGAACCATAATTCTAAAAATTCTAATCAGACAAGCTTACAGGTATATTATGATTACCAAAAACGAGAAGAGGCACATGATAAACGTCATACTTTCGATATTGATCTCCAATATCAACTTAAGCCTATGGAACAATTCGGTTGGCAACATGAATGGGTAATGGGGCTTGGTTATAATATTGTTAACGATACGATTAAAGGGAGTGATTGGGGAACAATCGTGATCCCTGAGCAACAAAGCAATGAAATTATTAGTGCCTTTATCCAAGATGAAGTGACATTAAATGATTATTGGCATGTGACTATTGGCAGTAAATTTGAGCATAATGATTATACTGGGCTTGAAGTTCAGCCCTCTGTTCGTTTGTTATGGCAGCCAGAGGAGAATCATTCGCTATGGCTATCTGTTTCTAAGGCATCTCGCACTCCTTCACGGATGGAGCGAACAGGTTTTGGTAGCTATAGCAGTGCAATCCCTGCACAAGCACCCATACGTCCTGTTCCCATTGTCTTAACGGGTCGTGGTAATAAAGATCAATCCAGTGAAAAACTACTAGCCTATGAAATGGGTTATAGGGTGCACTTTAAAGAACAGTTATCATTAGATTTTGCTGCCTTTTATAATGAATATTCTGATTTACGAACCATAGAACTTGCTGAATTGGATGCCTCACATTTGCCCTTTTATTTAGAACAGTTTTCTCAATTTGATAACTTAGCCGATGCAAAAACATGGGGCTTTGAATTTTCTGGTGATTGGCGCTTTTCTGAAAAATGGCGTATGCAGCTCGCTTATAGTTTTTTAGAAATGGCTTATGAAGCTAAAAAAAACAGCACGGATCCCTCTATTGAAGCACCAGAAAAACAAAATCCAAAACATCAATTGAGTCTTCGTTTAAGTTATGACCCTTCCTTTAACTGGGAAACTGATCTATGGATCCGCTATGTGGATAAACTCAATGTTTCAGGGGAAGATATTCCTAGGTATTGGACTGCGGATGCTAGAATTGGTTGGTCTATAAATAAAAATCTTACCTTATCATTGGTTGGACAAAACCTGTTTAAACCAAGTCATCTTGAATACAATGAGGAGTTAAATAGAATTTCTAATACAGAGGTTCCAAGAGGGATATTTATTAAAGCAGTATGGAATTATTAAATTTTTCTCCTGATGACTATTCCCAATCATAAAAACAAAAAAATAGTGAATGCAATGTTAAGTTGTAGAGGTTTCTATCGCCAATGTTTTATGGTGTTTGTTATGGCTATTATGATGTCTACTTCTTGGGTTTGTTTGGCGGATCAAAAGGTTAATAGTGATGAGCTTAAAGCCGTTTACTTATTCAATTTTTCAGCCTTTGTGGAGTGGCCACAATCATCATTTAGCCATAAAAATCAATCGTTCAAATATTGTATTTTTGGCAATAGTAATATTGTTTATTACTTAAACGATATTGTTAAAAATGAAGTCGTTAATAATCGTGAAATTCAAGTAATTGATGGCTTTACTTATAATAAAATTAAATCCTGTCAGATATTATTTGTTGATGCTTCTGCGGAAGATAAAGTCATTAATACATTAAAGCTATTAAAAGAAAATTCAACTTTATTAGTCGGTGAAAGTCTTGATTTTCTTGATAGGGGAGGCATGATTAATTTAAATCATGACTATAAACGTATTGAAATTGAAATCAATCTTGCGAATGCTAGAAAAGGTAATTTAAGGATCAGTTCAAAATTACTACGCTTAGCCAAGCTAAAACAATAAATATTGCTAAGCAGATAACTCCTTTAGGTGTATTGATGATAAATAACTATCTACGATCTTTACCTATAAAGAAAAAAATTATTGCTATTAGTATGGTCACCAGTGTTATGGTTGTTGTGCTAGCCTCAGTGGTATTACTCTATACCCAATACTTCATTAATCAATCCAGTCTTATTAAATCAACTTCGGCTTTGGCACGCTTAACTGGCGTTAATATTCAAGCAGCGTTAACCTTTAAGGATAAAAAAACAGCTCATGAAATCCTTTCTTCTTTAGCAGAAAAACCACAAATAATTTCTGCAGAGATCATTAAGCTTAATGGAGAATTGTTTGTTAGATATCAAAGTTCACACTCAGAACATAAAAAATTATTAAATAAAATGCATCCACATGAACATGATGATGTCTTTTATAACAATAAGAAACGATTACAAGAGTCCGTTATTATTTATGCAGATTATATTAGCTTGATTCAGAAAATTTATGTAAAGGATAAACTCATTGGTTTTATTGATATTCACACAGATAAATCACAATTAACTAATGCCTTTACACGGTTTCTTATTATCGCTGTTATTGCTTTTTTCATCGTGTCTTATTTGGGTTTTTTATTAATTAATTGGATGCAGATTTATATTACCAGACCTATTAATTCCTTAGCATCTACCATTCAAGCCGTATCAGAAGATCAAAACTATAATCGCCGAGCAGATAAATACAGTGATGATGAATTAGGTTTGCTAACCGATGGTTTTAATCATATGCTCGAACAGATTTTCATTCGAGATAAAAAACTTGCTCAGACCTTAGTTAAACTAGAAGAAGCTAATGACAGTGTAAAAAAAGCAAGTCAGGCGAAATCCAGCTTTTTAGCATCAATGAGTCATGAAATTAGAACACCGATGAATGGTGTCTTGGGAATGACTAATTTGTTATTGCAAACCAGCCTTGATGATAAGCAATGGAAATATGCGAATGTGATCAAAAATTCAGGAAAAACATTATTAACTATTATTAATGACATTCTTGATTTTTCAAAAATAGAAGCAAATAAAATTGTGATTGAGGAGCAGGTTTTTAATCCCCACAATCTTATTTTTGAATTAGAAAACTTATTTTCTGAACGAATGAAACAATCAAATATTATATTAACAATTGATATGCAAGAGAATTGTTCTCATGCTCTATTGGGTGATGTGAGTCGACTCAATCAAATACTTTATAACTTGTTAGGCAATGCTGTTAAATTCACACAAGAAGGAAAAATTACGCTCAAATGTTGTATTAAAGAAACCTATATAGAAAATTCTGCTGAAAAAATATTATTGTATTTTTCAATTGAAGATAATGGTATGGGAATTTCAGAAAACAAACAAGCACAACTATTTGAACCTTTTTTTCAAGCGCATCATAAAGTCGACAATAATGATTCAGGAACAGGTTTAGGACTTGCAATTGCCAAGCGCTTGTGTGAAGCAATGGGTGGTGATATGGGTTTTGAATCTCAGCTTGGCAAAGGTTCTTTGTTCTGGTTTACAGTCTTGGTAGAACGATGCAATAACAACAATATAGCACAAGATGTTACGGACAATTATCAGCAAGAAAAATTATCACACATTCAGTTTTCTACTCATATTCTTCTTGCAGAAGATAATAAAGTGAATCAGGATGTTGCCATAGGGAGTTTGGAATATTTTGGTTGTACGGTAACGGTCGTCAACAATGGCAAAGAGGCTATGGAGATTTTTTCTCAACAACACTTTGATTTGATTTTTATGGATTATAGTATGCCTATTATGGACGGCATTCTATCAACGCAAAAAATACGCAATTTAGAGAGACAACAGAGACTGGCAGAAACCCCAATTATTGCGTTAACGGCACATGCCTTGGTTGGTATTAAACAGGAATGCCTTGATGCTGGTATGAATGATTATCTCAGCAAACCATTTTCTTTGTCTGAAGTATTTGACATGCTAAAAAAATGGCTACCAGAAGCACAACAAATTGTTGAGGAAACAATTGATTCATCTATTATGATAGAGCAAAAAGAGGCAACTTTAGCATGGATTGATCGGGATATTATTGAGCAATTGCGAGTTATTCAACAAAAAAACAGCCCAAGTATTTTAAAAAAAATGATCGATCATTATTTAATAGAATTCCCTAAGTTATTGCAAAACTTGGAGAAGAGTTTACGTGCTAAGGACGCTGAAAATACTATACTGATTAGTCATAGCCTAAAATCATCAAGTCTGGCAATAGGAGCTAATAGTATGGCTCAGTGTTTTAAAGAAATGGAACTCCTTGCCCGAGCAGATAAGCTTGAAATGATTTCTTTAGCAGATGTGCATCATTATCAAGTGGCATTATTTGCTGAATTAGAAACAATCAGAGAGGCAGAAAGTTAAGTAGCCTCTATAGCGATTTCAACCTTATTGCAACCAACTATTGACCATCTCAATGTCTGAGCGTTCAAGCTCTCCAGAGGCTTGTTTTAGTCTTAATACATTTACAATATAGATATAGCGTGAGTTAGAGTATTCCTGCTTGGCACGGTACAAGTCTCGCTGTACATTGAGTACATCAACGATGGTTCGTGTGCCCACTTCAAAACCAGCCTCGGTAGCACTGAGGGCACTTTCATTGGAAATAACAGCTTGTTTTAAGGCTTTGACACGGCTGATCTCAGAAATAACATTTAAGTAACTGCTGCGGGCATTTTTTTCGGTTTCATTGTAAACCTGTTGATAACTTTCTTGACTTTGTTGAAAATCATATTGTGCCTGACGAGTTCGGGAAACAACGGCATTGCCTTCGTAAATGGGAATGGAAAGATTAAGTCCAATAGAACTATCATGAGATTGTCTGGCTGAGAACGCAATAGGGCCATTACTTTTGGTATAGCCATAAGATGCGCTTAGTCCCAAAGTAGGGTAGTGTCCAGAACGTTGTAAGTTAATGCCTTCGTGCTTAACTTCTGTATTACTTTTTACGGATAAAAGGTTGTAATTACCACTAAGAGCCTGATCCACCCAATGCTGGATATTTTCTGGTTTAGGTGGTGCTAGAGGGATATCTTCTGCCAATGGTGAGATATGTTCAATATACTGTCCTGTAAGTTCTCTAAGTGTTTCTTTAGCAATAAGTAACTCATTTTCAGCAGAGATGACGGATGCATTGGCATTATCATACCCAGCCTGTGCTTCATGAACATCCGTAATGGCAATAATACCCACTTCATAACGTCGTGATGCTTGATCTAATTGTCGCTTAATCGCCTTTCGCTCTGCTTTAGTAAAGCCAACCTTATCAATAGCTGCTAAGGTGATAAAATAAGCATTAGCAGTACGTATAATTAATTCTTGTTGTGCGGCACTTAAGTTAGCGTCAGCAATATTGGTTTGCAAATGAGAAATTTTGTAATTAACGTAATTTTTATTATCAAAAAGGCTTTGATTAAGATTCAGTGTGTAGCCATGGGTATTATAGGATTCATCACTGTTACTGGAACTGGGTTTGTTTTGGTTATGGCCGGTTGTGTTGAGTGAGGCATTTACTTGGGGTAAAAAACGTGCAAATGCTTGTACCGAATTTTCACCTATAGAAGCTTTTTGGGCAATAACTTGCTTAAGAATAGGATCGCTTTCATAGGCCAGTTGATAAATGTCCAGTAAGTTTTCACTATAGGCACTTAAGCTATAAGATAATGTCGTTAATAGGAAGGCACTTGCCATACTATTTTTGTTCTTTAATAAAAAGATTTGTTTCATTTAAAAATGTCTTTTTGTTTAAGTTAAGTGATAAATACGTCCCTCCCTTTTTTAAAAATATAAAGTGAAGGACATAAAGTGAATGGCTGGAAAATTAGTAGTTGCTATTTGTTATCATCAAGGAAACGTTCAGCATCTAATGCAGCCATACAACCTGTGCCTGCTGAGGTGATTGCTTGACGATAGACAAAATCTGCAACATCACCAGCGGCAAAAACACCTTCAATGCTGGTCATAGTGGCATTCACATCAGCCCCTTTTTGGGTTTTTAAATAGCCGTGTGCCATATCCAACTGCCCTGCAAAAATATTGGTGTTGGGTTTATGACCAATAGCAATAAATACCCCCATTGCTTCAATCTCTTTAGTGTTACCATCTTGGGTGTTTTTAATTCTGGCTCCAGTCACCCCTGCATTATCTCCTAAAATTTCATCAATGCTAGCATTCCATTCAATGTTAATATTGCCTGTTTTGGATTTTTCTATCAGTTTATCAGCAAGAATTTTTTCTGAGCTAAATGAGTCACGGCGATGCACAATGGTTACCTCAGAAGCAATATTGGATAAGTAAAGTGCTTCTTCAACGGCAGTATTACCACCACCAACCACAATAACCTTTTGGTTTTTATAGAAAAAACCATCACAGGTTGCACAGCCTGAAACACCTCGGCCCTTAAATTTTTCTTCTGATTCTAAACCCAGATAACGGGCTGAAGCACCAGTGGCAATAATTAGAGCATCACAGGTATAACTTTTTGAATCACCTTTGAGTGTAAAAGGGCGTTTAGAAAGATCCACCTCATTGATATAATCAAAGATAATTTCAGTATTAAAGCGTTCCGCATGATTTTTCATTCTTTCCATGAGATCAGGGCCTTGTACTCCATCAACATCCCCTGGCCAGTTATCAACCTCGGTCGTGGTCATTAATTGTCCACCCTGTTCCATACCTGTGATCATTACAGGTTCTAGATTGGCACGAGCTGCGTAGATGGCGGCTGTGTAACCGGCAGGACCAGAGCCTAAGACTAAAAGTTTGCAGTGTTTGGTATCGCTCATGAAATAACTCCAGATAAAATATAGGGGAATAGATAATGGATAGATAGTTAGATTATGGGGTTTATAAAAATAAATTCCAAGTGCTTTTCCATACTCAATGAAATAAATTGTCTTGTATATCTGTCTTTTGTGTGGTTTGCCTCATAACTCTGGCTGCAAGTATCTTTTGATAGTGGAGAAATTCTTTCGCCTGCATTAAAATGCTATACCCATACCTTAGCTAAATAATAGAAGAAAAATTTTGTCACCTATTGCAGAAAAAAAAACCGTTAAAAAGAAAATAGCTAAAAAAAAGCCGCCTTTGAAGAAATCACCCTCAAAGAAAGAGCCACAAAGAGAAATATCCCCTAAAAAACCATTATCAGCTCAGGTCATTCGGGGCATAAAAGAAAGCCTATTTTTTCTTTTTATTGCGGTCAGTTTGTACCTTTTTATCGCACTGTTTACCTATTCACCCTCTGATCCTAGCTGGTCTCATGGTATTGCCAAATCAGTTGATCCTGCTTTATTACAAAATAGTGGTGGCAAATTTGGTGCTTGGTTTGCTGACCTGTTTCTGTATCTTTTTGGCTATTTTGGCTTTTTATTTCCGATGATGTTGCTTTATAGCGGTTGGCTGATTTATCGAGGTCGATATGAAGACGATGTTTTCCATAGTGGTCATATTATTTTACGTGCCTTTGGGTTTATCTTTACCGTAATCGCCGGTGCCGGTCTAGCAAGCATGCATTTTACTCATCCTTCAGTACCTTTTCCTTTAAATGCAGGGGGGATTTTAGGTGTTGTTACTGCGGAATATTTACAGCAATTATTTAGTTTTGTTGGCGGCACTTTATTGCTTTTGACGGTTTTTTTAATTGGTATTACCTTGTCTACGGGGCTTTCATGGTTGTGGTTAATGGATACTATTGGTGCTACGATTATTAATCGCTATAAAGCTCTGTTGGCTCTGTGGCGCCATTGGCGAACAGAAGCAGCACATAAAGGAACTGAGCATGCTATTGCTGAGACACCGGTTTTTAATGCTCAGCAAACAACTACTAAGGCAGAACAAAAACATTATGCTAAAGCTCAGAAGAAAGCAGAGCAAGAGGCACTTAAAAAAGCAGCCTATGAGAAAAAAATGGCACTTAACAAGGCTCAATCAGGCAATATGCCCCGCATAGAACCGCGCTTTCAAACAACGAAGAAAAGTGAGCGTGTTAATACGGATAAGCAGACACAATTATTTACTCATGATGCCATTGATGGCTTGCCATCCTTATCGCTGCTTGATCCTGCCCAGCCATCCACTCATGTAACATCACCAGAACAATTAGCTGAAACATCACGGTTAATTGAAGAAAAAATGGCTGACTACAATCTTAAAGTTAAGGTTGTTTCCGTCAGTCAAGGGCCGGTTATTACCCGTTTTGAAATTGACTTAGCCCCAGGTATTAAGGTGTCACAGGTCACTAACCTCTCTAAAGATTTGGCCAGAGCCATGCTGGTAGTGAGTATTCGAGTGGTGGAGGTTATTGCTGGCAAATCAACGGTGGGTATTGAAATTCCTAATGAGCATCGGGAAATTGTCTATTTTAGTGAAGTATTAAGTGCTAAAGAATTTGCCGATACTAAAGCTATTATTCCACTTGGATTAGGGCATGATATCAGTGGTAAACCGGTGATTGCTGATTTAGCTAAAATGCCTCATTTGTTAGTGGCAGGTACTACGGGGTCGGGCAAATCAGTGGGTGTTAATTCTATGATCCTCAGTATGCTCTTTCAGCTTTCACCAGATAAACTGCGTTTAATTATGGTGGATCCAAAAATGCTTGAACTGTCCATTTATGAGGATATTCCGCATTTGCTAGCACCGGTAGTGACTGATATGAAGGAAGCGGCCAATGCCTTGCGTTGGTGTGTGGCTGAAATGGAACGTCGCTACAAATTAATGGCTGCGATGGGCGTGCGAAATTTAGCCGGTTTTAATAAAAAGATTGAAGCCGCGATTGATGCTGGTTCACCTATTTTAGATCCACTATTCACGTCAAACCCATTAACTCCAGAGGCAGAGGCACCAGAACTAGAATCACTGCCTTTTATTGTTATTGTCATTGATGAATTTGCCGATATGATGATGATTGTTGGTAAGAAAGTAGAAGAATTAATTGCCCGTTTAGCACAAAAGGCGAGGGCAGCAGGCTTACATTTAATTATTGCTACCCAACGACCCTCTGTGGATGTGATTACAGGTTTAATTAAAGCCAATGTGCCGACTCGAATGGCCTTTCAAGTCTCTTCTAAAATTGACTCCAGAACCATTTTAGATCAAATGGGGGCAGAAAACTTATTGGGTCATGGTGATATGTTGTATCTGCCTCCAGGAATGGGCTATCCATTACGGGTACATGGTGCCTTCGTTTCAGATGAAGAAGTGCATGCAGTGGTGGATGATCTGAAAAGTCGAGGCAAGGCAGACTATATTGAAGAAATTCTTTCTGGTGAAGGTGTCTCAACTGGAGGTTTGATCCCCGGAGATTCTGATCCACAAAATGAAATGGATCCACTATATGATCAAGCCGTCGCTATCGTCACCGAATCACGTAGAGCCTCTATTTCCGGCCTGCAACGCCGTCTTAAGGTGGGCTATAACCGAGCTGCTCGAATGGTAGAAGAAATGGAAGCCGCAGGTGTGGTTAGCCCAGTACAGTCAAATGGACAAAGAGAAGTGATTGCACCTCCTCCTGTTTAGCAAGGTAAAAATATCGTGGTAGAATCCCATAACATTTCCCTTAAATTCTAAATAAGCACAAAAAAAGCCCCGCTTACTATCTAAATTAAGCGGGGCTTTTCTTTTTTACTTCTCTAGTTACTTAGCTTGCTTGGGCGCTTAATAAGCAACTAGAATGCTTTAATGATAATACGTTGTTTACTTAGCCGCAATATCATTAAGCTTTTGCGCAGGGATGACCTGCCCATTCAATGCCGAGTCAGTGGCCGAGCGACCAAAGGCCACCGACATCAATGTGGAATAATAGACCACAGGGATATTGAA
>WFNB01000110.1 GCA_015488755.1 Gammaproteobacteria bacterium
CTTATAGATAAATTGAAGTGATGAATTAATCCATCTTTGCCAGGTATGTGAAATGCAACAGCTATTATTTTTTGTTGATATGTATCGTGTAGAAGCTTATATGAGGAGGCAAACCCGCCAGCTTTAGGCTCTATAGTTGTAAACCGTTCGATTTCTTCATTAAGTTCTTGGTCTGAGTAAGTTTCCATATTTATCTCTAAAAATATTTAAAACATCCTAGCATTTCACGATAGAGTACATTCTTTTATTTAAAGCTAACGTCGCAAATAACTGGGCGTTAAAAGTGTTGCGCGTTTTTTTCGCGACGCTTTTAACGATCCATGTTGATTTGCTTTGTTAGCTATTCACCTCATTTCAAGTCGATAATGTCCGATAACCGCTAAAACTGTTTCCGCGACTTCCTTTGGTTCGCATTCTCTCATATCCAACTTTTCTAACCTATTCTTTGTTAAATACTTAGAAGAAATGCTTGCTCCCCTCTTCTTTGCTGATGGACTTTTATCAGAATCAAACTTTTCTAAAGTTTCTGTGTTCATATAGAAATAATTGTGAACTATATTAGATGCATAACTATCATCTACCAGACGAATAGGTATAACGAGAAGATTTCTTGATATTGCAGAATAAACCTCTTCTAGCGCTAATCCTGAGCCGCCCACAAACAGTACAATATTGCACTCTCTCGTAATTCTGTCTACAACATCCAATGGGCCAGATCCATAATTTTCCTTATATATCATCTCTTCAATTTCATTCTTATATTCAGTACTTTCGGCTCCATACCAAACGTATGTCTTAGCATTTTTATTTGTCATATTCTTTGAGACCAAATAGCCTACTTTATCCGTAGAGGTTGCACCCGTGCGTACATTAATTCCCTCTTGCTCGAATCGGGTGCCTAATATTGAACAAAGTCTTATTACCCATGATGACACATCCTTCTTTTTTTCATTGGTACCTGGGATCATTGTATTTATTGATCCAGACACAAATATTTTTAAAGCTTTTCGCTTTCTGGATAGCTCATTGAGAAAGTCTTCAAAACTACACTTTATAAGTTTGATATTAAATTTCGATAACAAATTAGCTTCATAATCAGATTTCCAACCTTTCTCATCCTGAGGGGAAATAAGATAACCTTTAACTTTAACAGCAGATTTAATCTTGTTAATGTCATATATTATTTGAGATATATGTGAATCATTGAGGCTGTATCCAGAAAAGATGACCGAGTGCTGCATGATATCTGTTTCAAAACGCTTCAACAGCGTTTGTTTGTTTGACTCCCAAAAAATCTCTAAATAATCTGTGGAGCTTAATACCTGCTTTCCGAATTCGTCATGAATACAACCATGCAACTTTATTATGGGTATATCATTCGGGGTGGACTTTTTATTAAAGTCACTTGTCTTAGATATTTTGTTATATGAAAAAGTAGAGTATCCAGTCTTCTGAGCAACGTCGTAAGCTTTTTCTAAAAAGTCATCATAATTTGTTGTATATATTGCGCGCCAAGGATATTTAGTTAATTCAAGAAACTCCGAAGGGAATTTTTTTGTTCGAATTGTATTGCTCAGCTTATTGTAAAGTTTATCAAGTTTATTTCTTGAATAATAAATATCCGCGATGCCTTGAAGATCGACAGAAGCTTCGTTGAACTGTTCATCCATCCCCAGTTCATTGTAAAGTTCCTCCGCCAATTGAGTAGCATTCCAAAGAGTGCGAGCAACTCCTGCACCCAGAAATAGTACCGCATTTCTTTCTAGCACTTCTTCATATATCTCATCAATATATTCTCGTCCTTTTTTATCTATTGCTTCAGCGTGTTCAGCATACGAAGCTAATTGACCACAACTTATACCAAGATTCGAAGCTGTTCCAAATTCATAAACATTTGCATAGTTATTCCGTATATAATCGAACCATTGATCTGCCTCTTTGCCCCATACACCAGAGATACTATATTTTTTTGATGCAGCAGTTTCGTTTAGATGAGATACTTTTAATAAAAACTTCGAACCTGAATCTTTGAGATAACCAATAAGTGTGTCTATTTCATTCTGAGTATAATTGACATTACCATTTTCCCGCAGCAAGAGATAATTTATTTTTATATGGGTATCAGGGCACTTGGTATTGTAATATTCTAATGCGTCAAAAATCTCTTTAATGTCAGGGATATCTTCCCCTATTATTTGCCTTCTCTTTTCATCAGAAACAGCATGAAGTGAGATTTGCAGCGTTTCAAGCGGCAACTCATTGTCAGCCCATTTTTTTATAGAAGATGGCCTGGCTCCAATAGTCGATATAATAAATTGTATTTTTTTCTTGTTTTTGCCTGAGAATTTTTTCTGCAGTATCTTTATTGCTTCTTGGATGTTATCAGATACTTTAGGAAGGCTAGGCTCTCCCATTCCTTCAAAAGAAAATGTATATTTATCGCACGACCCTAAGAAGTGTCCTTGTGAAGTTGAAAGGTGTTTCAGAGTAGCATCAACTTGAGCAACTATTTCCTCTTTACTGAGAAAGCCCTTGTTATACGTGGATGATGCACAAAACTTACAGTTAAAAGCACATCCGCTCATACAAGATATGTCAAATGCAATATCAACTATTTCCCCTTTTCTCCAATGCAGATAAGCACCAGTTTCTATAAAGGTAAATCCATCGCGAATGGCATACGTGAACCTATACCCTTCCTGCTCATCAAAAACGCGCGAGTGATATTTAATACGAGGATGATAGTCTGTAGCCGTTACCTTAATCATTATTAATATCTTCTCTTGTGACGCTTTATGAACAACGACATATTATTTCATTTTAATATACCACCCCCTAGCAGGCGGCTACAATTATATAGCTAACAGTGATTTAGACAGCACACAGAATAAATAAGAAATACGGCTTACCCTAATTTCTCTTATTTATCATGCATGCTGCTTTTTTCGTATTTATTATTGCATGCAGCCTAAATCAATCCATCTCTATTATCAATAATCACATATCAATCGTAGGGAATATAAGCCATAGCTAAAATTATGTGGTTACAATCACTTTCACCGCATCCAGCCGTAAGCTTGCTGATTGTAATGCCTGTTCCAGCTGCTTTTTCTGTTTTCTGAAATACTGAATTTCATCCTGCCGTACACTGGGGTTCATTTTTATTAATGATTCCAGCCGGTTAATTTCTTTTTGCAGGCTTTGCTGAATATTGTCCATGGCGGTATCGATAATCTGTTTTTGTTGTTGCCCGGCTTGTTGTTCTGCTGTGTTAATCATTTGCCGGCATTCCTGCTGTTTGGCTTTTATTATCATGCTGGCAGTTTCTGCATCTACCGGCGTTTCATTGTGCTGGATGTGGGCGTGGCTGAGCTGGCTGTGGTGGTCGCGGCCTTTTTCGTCCAGTAGCAGGCGG
>WFNB01000111.1 GCA_015488755.1 Gammaproteobacteria bacterium
AATTGCTTATACTTTTGATTCGTTTTGACTTTGTTTGAGTTCTTTTATTTTGTGACCTATCATTTTCTAATTAAATCAGAAATAATACATCAGTCATTAAGAACTCACACAAATTGTTCGATTTCTTTTTAAAGAGCAGTTACTTCTTAGTAGTGCGCATTATACAGGTCTTTATTTGCTTTGCAACCAAACTTGTATTTTTATTTCACTCTAAGCTATTGTTTATTCAACCATTTTCTTAAAGAGTATCGTTGAATGAGTGGTGTATTATACGCATTATCTATGCGTCGTCAACTCCTTTTTTGTTTATTTTCAATATTTTTTGTTTTACCAAAAGTTTTGAAAATAAATTAGAAAATGAATACTCTCACTTTCTAAAATACTGGTAGCTATGAGTGGACTTGAACCACCGACCCCAGCATTATGAATGCTGTGCTCTAACCAGCTGAGCTACATAGCCATCACATCTCTCATCGTACACCTAAAGCTAATCTTGAATTCATCTGACTGAAAAAAGAATGAACTTCATGAAGAGAGGCGCACATTCTACTTTATTTACTTAATTTGTCAACAAACTTTTAGTGTTTTTTAAGCTTTTATACATTAAACCTAAAGTGCAAAACATCTCCATCTTGCACAATGTAATCTTTACCTTCAACCCGAAGCTTACCCTTTTCTTTGGCACCTGCCTCGCCCTTGTATTGGGCAAAATCATCGTAAGCAATTACCTCAGCACGAATAAAGCCACGTTCAAAGTCCGTATGAATCACAGCAGCGGCTTTTGGTGCCGTGGCACCTATAGGTATGGTCCACGCCCTTACTTCTTTAACTCCCGCAGTAAAATAAGTCTGTAAGTTAAGCAATTTATAACCTGCACGGATCACACGGTTTAAACCCGGCTCTTCTAAGCCCAGATCATCCAAAAATTCTTTAAGCTCTTCGGCATCCAACTCAACCATTTCAGACTCAATGGCCGCACAAACACTCACGACTTCTGAGCCCTCATTTTTAGCGTAAGCAACTACTTGTGCCAAATATGGATTATCCTCAAAACCATCTTCATCAACATTAGCGATGTACACCGTTGGTTTTAGAGTCAACAATTGTAAATCTCTGAGCTCTAACTTTTCATCTGAGTTCAAACCTAATGTTCTGGCTGTTTCACCTTTTTCAAGGTGCTCAAGAACTTTCTCTAGCAATGCTTTACGAGCAAGCGCTTCCTTATTACCACTTTTTGAATTTTTAACCGCTTTAAGGTGTGCTTTTTCAACACTATCTAAATCAGCAAGTATTAGCTCTGTATTAATAATTTCAATATCATCTATAGGATCAATTTTACCTGACACATGAATAATATCTTCATTTTCAAAACATCTAACCACATGGGCAATGGCTTCTGTTTCACGAATATTTGCTAAAAACTTATTTCCTAAGCCTTCACCCTTTGATGCACCTGCTACCAAGCCAGCAATATCAACAAATTCCATTGAAGTAGGTAGAATTCTTTCTGGGTTAACAATTTCAGCTAAAACATCTAAACGAGGATCGGGCATAGGTACAATGCCAACATTAGGTTCTATAGTACAAAATGGATAATTTTCGGCTTGAATTCCAGCCTTTGTTAGTGCATTGAAGAGCGTTGATTTACCCACATTAGGCAGGCCGACAATTCCGCATTTAAATCCCATAGTATTTTCTCTGATGTATTTTTATTAGAAATCTTAATATAATTATTTGCTGTGTAGCTGATTCATTGCTTTTTGCATATCACCTTGCACAATCAACTCAATTGAGTCAATGGCTTTATCGATGGCAGAATCAATAAGAAGCTGTTCACTTTTCGGCGTTTTACCCAGTACAAAACCAACGACTTGTTCTTTACTTCCCGGATGACCAATACCAAGACGTAACCGATAAAAGTTTTTACCCAGTTGTGCAATCATATCTCGCAAACCATTATGACCACCATGACCACCACTTTTTTTTAATTTTACACTACCCGGTGGTAAGTCAAGTTCATCATGAACAAGTAGGATTTGCTCAGGGTTGATTTTATAGAAGTGTGCAAGACGAGCAATTGATTGCCCACTACGATTCATAAAGGTTGTTGGTTTTAGCAACCAGACGCTGCCAAACGGAGAATTGAACTTAGCAATATCACCCAAAAACTTTGTTTCACTCTTGAGTGTTAAGTTGTGCTGACTTATTAAGCGGTCAATAAACCAAAAGCCCGCATTATGACGCGTTTTTTCATATTCATTGCCAGGATTGCCTAATCCAACAATCATTCGAATATTGTTATCGCTACTCATCTGCGGGCTTCTGATTTATTTCTTACTATTAACTCGAAAGAAAATACTATTCTTCTTCTGAACCTTCTTCAGCAACACTTTCGTCAGATTCTTCTACTTTCTCACCACGAGGCATGTGAATAGAAGCCACTGCTTGGTCATGTCCTTCACCTTGCATTAGGATAACACTTGAAACACCTTTAGGTAATTTAATATCACTTAGGTGAATAGAGTCACCGGTATCCAGTTCACTCATATCAACTTCAATGAACTCAGGTAAATCATCTGCTAGACAGCTAATTTCAAGTTCCGTTATTAAGTGAGAAACCAAACCACCAGCTTTAACACCAACACAGACATCTTCATTTAAGAAGTGCAATGGCACATTAACATGCAACGCATGATTAGCATCAATACGTTGAAAATCCGCATGCATAATCTGAACTTTTGCTGGATGGCGTTGCATATCTTTAATAATCACTTTTTCAGATTGACCATCAACATTAATTGTTAAAATATGCGAAAAGAAGGCTTCATCTTCACAGGCATGAAAAATATCATCATGTCTAAAAGTTAACATTGTCGGCTCTTTACCCGCACCATAAATAATTGCTGGCACTCTGCTCGCGTGACGCAGGCGGCGGCTCGCACCTTTCCCTGTATCCGTTCTCAGTTCTGCAGCAAGTGTAAACGTTGCACTCATTGTTGTTTCTCCAAAGAAAATCAGACATTTCTTATTGCCTGATAGTTTAAATTGCTACCACCGCGACCAATGGTAGTATGAATTGAACACCTAATAACTTAGTATATTAAGCGTTCAAGCTTGGGAATATTTCCCACATTTTACTCAGTCCATATACAATGAACTGACGGATTCTTCTCGATTTATACGCATCATTGTCTCACCTAAAATCATCGAGCTACTTAGTTGGCGAATTTTAGTACATTTTTGTGCTTCTTCGCTCAATGGAATGGTATCAGTCACAACAAGGTGATCGATTTCAGAAGCATTAATATTATCAATAGCAGGTCCAGACAAAACTGGATGGGTAATATAGGCCATAACTTTAGAAGCACCATGTTCTTTAAGTGCATTAGCCGCTTTGCATAAAGTACCCGCTGTATCAACAAGATCATCAATTAAGACACAAGAGCGTCCTTCTACATCACCAATAATATTCATTACTTTGGCAACATTTGCCTTTGGTCGGCGTTTATCAATAATCGCCAGATCCGCATCATCAAGGCGTTTTGCTAATGCTCTAGCACGAACAACACCACCCACATCAGGAGATACAACCATTAAGTCTGGATACTTCTGACGCCAGATATCACCTAGCAATATAGGCGAGGCATAAACATTATCAACAGGGATATCAAAAAAACCTTGTATTTGATCAGCATGCAAATCAACCGTTAACATGCGATCAATACCAACGCCTGAAATCATATTTGCGACAACTTTTGCTGTGATAGCGACACGAGCTGAGCGAGGCCGTCTATCTTGACGAGCATAACCGAAATAAGGCATAACAGCGGTAATTCGTCTAGCAGATGCACGGCGTATTGCATCTGCCATTACCATCAATTCCATAAGATGATCATTTGCAGGCTGACACGTCGGCTGAACAATAAATACGTCTTTACCACGTACATTTTCCAATAGCTCGACCATAATTTCAGAATCGCTAAAGGTATCAACTGACACTTTACCTAAGGGTAAATTTAAGTGTCGGGCAATTTCCTGCGCAAGCTTCGGGTTGGCATTTCCCGAAAATATCATCATATCTGAATCGGACACTTTGTGTTCCTCGGATGTAAATTATTTTAACTACATCAATTATAGTAACTATAATCTGAGATATTTACTCAGATGCTACTGCAATATTATTCTTAATAATTTATTTTAGATATATATGGTGACGGTCAAAGAAGTGGCTTGGCCGGCAGGATTCGAACCTGCGCATGCCAGGATCAAAACCTGGTGCCTTACCGCTTGGCGACGGCCCAACAATAATAACCAAACATTTACTTTTAAATTTGACATTAAACATTGCTAACATCAAAATTAATAAGCAGGTAGAGAATAACTTAGCGATTACTGCTTAGAAAAAACTAAAACAGTTAAGAACTTCCCTTACCAAAAATGTGGGAGGGATTATACGATGAAATTTTTCAATTGTCACACTCAATTTTAATTTTTTTCACTTTTTTTACTTTTAAATATATTTTTTATTTTATGTTAAAAACAGAAAGCAAACTTAACATATTGAATACATTGGAGATTTATTACATCCCTTAGCAAAAAAACCATTCATACTTTTCTCTTTTTTCTGTAAAATTTCTTTGGCCTTCACCTCTGACTCAACCATCGCAAAGACACAAGCACCCGTTCCCGTCATTCTAGCGGGTGCATATTGGCTTAACCATTTTATATTAAAAGCAATTTCCGGATGCATTTGACAAGCAATATCTTCACAAACATTAATGCCTTTACCTGATTTAAAGTCATTAATACTTAAAGGCCTGCAATCACGTTTTAATAGGCTAGAGGCAAAAATATCAGCCGTTGCCACAGATACCGAAGGAATAAGAACCACAAACCAAGGTTCATCTAATTCAATAGGAATTAGCTGTTCACCAATTCCTTCTGCCCAAGCAGAAAATCCATGTACAAAAATAGGAACATCAGCACCAAGTTTCATCCCTAAATCAGCAAGTTCTTGAGTGCTTAAGTGTAAATTCCAAAGTGTATTTAGTGCCACCAAAGTAGTTGCTGCATCACTACTACCACCGCCAAGTCCACCTCCCATCGGCAGATATTTATTAATACTAATTTGCACACCAAGTGAACATTGTGTGCTCTTTTGGAGTAGACGAGCAGCACGAATTGTTAAATCATTTTCTGGTACAACACCTGAAATAGGGTTACGATGCGAAATTTCATTATGGGGTAAAACAGTAAAGAACAGTTCATCGGCATAGTTTAAAAATTGAAACACCGTTTGTAGCTCATGATAACCATCTTTTCTTTGCCCTGTAATATGCAAAAAACGATTAATTTTTGCAGGTGCTAGCCAGCAATTTGTGTCAGTATGAACCTTCGCCATAAATAGCCACTCTTCAATAAAACGATTATATTTGTCAGAAAGTAAAACTAATGCGACTCAACAGAAATCTTATTGGGTATTTCACCAAGCTGCCATTGCGTCACAATAATTTTTATTTTGATATGCTCTTGAGTCACAATAATTTTTTTAGGTAATAATATCAATTGTTGCGCTGCTTGGACAACTTCAACTCTTCGGGGATATTGAATATGCCAGCCAGCCTGAAAAATATCACTAATAAGATGAGCTTCTTTATTGTACTCCAGTCGTGACACAAGCTCCGGATTAGGCTGCCCCTGTGACCAGTACTTTAATGATTTAAGAGGAAACTTCCAGCCTGTTTCTTGTAAAATAAGTTGTTCTAGATCGCTACCATGTCTTTTGACTGAGGGGGTTTTTAGCAGTGTTTGCCCTCTTAGTTGGCTTATATAAAGTTCTGTTTCACCTAATGGGCCAGTAAAGCGAAGTGTAAAATCATCCTTATTTTGATGCCACTTAAACTTAGCATACCAGTTTTCATCTTTATTACTAATACTGATGCGACCGTTAATACGCCAAGTATCATGGAGCTCTACTACTCTTTGAGTATGGTATTGTTGTTGCTCATTTACTGATGATGAAAATAGTGTACATGATGCCAAAAAACATAGACTAGATATAGCCAATAACGCCTTTAAAAGACGACTCATTGATTGCACAATACCATAACAAAAACTGTAACAAGAACCATAACAAGGCTCATCCAAGGATAACTTACAATTAATCAACATTTTTTAAATAACGTGCCATAACACTGGTTAACACTTGATCTTCTGGTTCTTTTTTTAAGGCTTTTTGCCAGATTTTTTTAGCATATTGAGTCTGACCAGACACCCAAAGCACTTCACCATAGTGAGCAGCTATTTCAGCATCCTGATCTTTATCATAGGCTTTTTTTAAATAGTTCAATGCTTCTTTGTGTTTGCCCATTTTGTACAAAACCCACCCCATACTGTCTAATGTGGCAATATCATCTGGGTCAATGAGCAATGCCCGCTCAATATACTGTCTGGCTTCCTGATAGCGTGTGGTTCTATCTGCCAAGGTGTAGCCCAAAGCATTAAGTGCCTGATTATCTTTTGGATCGGCTGATATAATTGTTTGCAGATCCTTTTCTAATAGATCAATACGGCCAAATTTTTCTGCCAGCATTGCTCTATTATAAAGAATATCATGGTTATCAGGTGCTAGGCTTAAGGCCTCTGTATATGAATCATAAGCCTTGGTATAGTCTTTAGCCTGTGAATAAACTTCTGCTTTAATTTGCAATAAATCAGTACTTCTTTTGATATTATCAGAGTGGTACTTGCTTGCAGTGGAATGCTCAAGCAAGCCTAGAGCTTGAGCAAATTTTTCTTGTTGTGCGTACACCATAACCAAGCCAACAAATGCTTCAAAGGTGTATTTGCCATTTTTTACTTGCTTAAACCATTTCTCAGCCTCTACATAATTCTTTCTGCTCGCTTCTAGTTGACCAATAAAATAAGCCGACTCACTGGCATACAGGCGATAGGCATTTAAGCGCTGTAAAAATTGTTTCGCTTCATCCAATTGGTTCATTTCAATTGACAACAAACTTATGGTAAATAATATCTCCGGAGGAAGATCTTTTTTAGCCAGAACTTGAATATGTTGTTCTGCTTGTTTGTATTGTTTACTTCTCACCAATAATCGAGAAAGTTCCAATCTTAACGATGTATTATCAGGTTGCTTTGAGACAAGTTCATCAAGTATTTTAATTGCTTGCCCACTTTTATTTTGCTTCTTTAGTAGATCAACTTTTAGCAGAAGAGCATCTGTATTGTTCGGTTCAACAGCCAAAAATTGCTCCAAATAAGTCTCTGCGCTCAGGTAATCAGAAAATTTAAACGCCAGCTTTGCCTGATAAAATTTAACTAGTGGCTTATCAGCATAGTTTTTTGCAAGCTGTTCAAACAGCCTATTAGCACGATCTTTATCATCAATAGCACTTAATGTTGATACCGAACGCTTAAAACCCTCAGAAAAATCATCACTTAACGCAACAACCTTTTGTAAATGCTTCATAGCCAAAGTATCTTGCTTTTTAGCAAGAAGAGAAGAGGCAAAAATAAGTTGCACATCAATATTATCGGGCTGTATTTCTGACCAAAGTTCCACGGCCTTAAATGTTTGCTCATCATCTTTTGAAAATAACGTCACACGAGTTGCTTTTTTTGCCAGCCGGCTATCCCGTGTTTTTTCAGCAGCATGGTAATATTGCTTAAAGGCAAGTGTATAATCGCCTCGTTGCATCGCTAACTCAGCAAGCATCAGATCATATAAAAGTGATGCTGTTAATTTTTGTGGTGGCTGTCCAGATGCTATGCTTACTGATTGATGAGCATGAGGCTGTTTTTTATTGGGCTTTTTACCTGACGTTGCATTTATAGGAATATGTTTTAAATTATCACCCGCTTTAAAATTATCACCAGAGTGGATGGCCTGTTCATTATCTAGCTGGCTGGCACAACCACCTAGAGCAAAAACAGCTAATATGCTGATTAAAAATAAGAATAATTGTTTAGAATGCATTTTTTCTCCGCATAAACCTGCACTATTGATACCTAGTGCTACATAAGCAAATAATATAAACAAGCAAAATTATACCCTTTGGGATATTAACTTAGAAGCATCACTTAGAACCAAAGTTTAGCATTAAGTTCCAAGCCAAAGAGTAGCTTGTTTATACCCTATAATATATATAATTATTGCCCTAATTGTAATAATAATGAGAGATTACTTGAGTTTTGGGTGAAATTTGCGCAAAATGCCTCGTCTAATCGGATAATTTTACATTAATATCACTCAGGGTTTTAATAAGCAATTTTTATGTCATTGCTCGCACTTGGTATCAACCACAAAACAGCACCAGTAAAAATCAGAGAACAGCTTTCCTTTGCTGCTGATACCATTATGGATGCCTTACAGGATTTAGTCGCTCAAGATGCGGTTGATGAAGCCGTTATTCTATCAACCTGTAATCGTACCGAACTCTATTGCCAGCTTAATTGCAGTAATGATGATACAGAGCAGGCAACACAAGCGCTGATCCTTTGGCTTAAAACACACCATGATCTCATCGATACAGATATTTCCCAGTATTTATATTTGCACCCAAACAAAGAGGCCGTAAAACATCTGCTCCGCGTTGCCAGTGGTCTTGATTCACTGGTTTTAGGTGAGCCACAAATTTTAGGCCAATTAAAATCAGCTTTTTCTGTCGCTAAGGAAAGCAATGCCATTGGCCAGTTTCTAAACAAACTATTCCAGCATACGTTTAGTTGTGCCAAGCAAGTACGTACAGACACAGCCATTGGTGCTAGCCCTGTTTCTGTTGCCTTTGCCTCAGTGAGTCTTGCCAAACAAATTTTTAGTAATTTTAAGGATCACACAGCACTCTTAATTGGTGCTGGTGAGACCATTGAATTGGTTGCCAGACATTTACACGAATCCAGTATCGGACGGATCATTATTGCCAATCGTACCCTTGAAAAGGCTCATACTCTGGCACAAGAATTTAATGGCTATGCTATTTCTCTGAGTGAAATTCCCAGTCATCTTGCCGAGGCTGATATCGTTATCAGCTCAACCGGTAGCCAACTCCCTATTTTAGGTAAAGGTACGGTAGAGGCTGCAATTAAGACCCGTAAGCATGCTCCTATTTTTATGGTCGATATTGCTGTACCACGCGATATTGAAGAACAAGTGGGCGATCTCGAAGATGTCTTTTTGTACACAGTGGATAATTTAAAGGAAATTATTGATGAAGGCTTGAAGTCACGCCAAGAGGCAGCGCTGAAAGCAGAAGAAATCATTGATGTCGAAGTGTCACACTTTATGGGCTGGCTGCGCTCACTTAATTCAATTTCGACTATGTGTTTATATCGTGAGCAATCTGAGAGTATCCGTCAGGAAGTATTAGAAAATGCTAAAAAACAACTCAGCAGTGGCAAAGATGTTGAACTGGTTCTTAATGACTTGACTCGACAACTCATGAATAAACTGATCCACAAGCCTTGTGTGCAAATAAAACAAGCAGGTAAAGATGGTCGTAATGAATTGGTCGATGCAGCGATTGAGCTATTTGAATTGCAAACAGACGATCAATAATGCCAACAAAACAGAGTAAGCAGTGAAATCATCCATACAAAATAAACTCGAAACACTTTCTGAACGCCATGAAGAGATTGCTGTTCTGCTCTCTCAGCAGGATGTGATGGCCGATCAAAATAAATTCCGTGATCTGTCCAAAGAATATGCTGAGTTAGGCCCTGTCGTTGAGTGTTTTAAAAACTATCAAGAAGCCCAAGACACTATTGATGCTGCTAAGGAAATGCTTAACGACAGCGACCCTGATATGCAAGAAATGGCCGCCGATGAAATTAAAGAAGGCAAGGCACAACAAGAACACTTATCACTTGAACTACAAAGGATGTTATTACCCAAAGATCCCAATGATGATAATAATATCTACCTTGAAGTTCGAGCAGGCACCGGTGGCGACGAAGCAGCCATATTTTCTGGTGATTTATTTAAAATGTACAGTCGCTACGCTGAATCTCAAAACTGGAATGTTGAGGTAATGTCTGAAAACTTAGGTGATCATGGCGGCTACAAAGAAGTGGTTGCCCGTATTGTCGGTCACGGCGCTTTTTCTAAACTCAAATTTGAGTCTGGCGCACATCGAGTACAACGTGTTCCAGAAACTGAATCGCAAGGGCGGGTACATACCTCAGCCTGTACTGTGGCCATTATCCCTGAAGTCGATGCAGTACAAGCCATTGACATTAATCCCAAAGATTTGCGTATTGATACTTTTCGTGCTTCTGGTGCTGGTGGTCAGCATGTTAATAAAACTGATTCTGCCATCCGTTTAACTCACCTACCTACAGGTACCGTGGTTGAATGTCAGGAAGAACGCTCGCAACATAAAAATAAAGCCAAAGCCATGTCCATGCTCTCTTCTCGTATTTTGGCTGCCGAGCAAGAAAAACAGCAATCTGAGCAAGCCGCAGATCGTAAATTACAAGTGGGCAGTGGTGATCGAAGTGAGCGCATCCGAACCTATAATTATCCCCAAGGGCGAGTAACCGATCACCGTATCAATCTCACCTTATATAAACTTGATGAAGTCATGAATGGTGATTTAGCAGCCATTATTGACCCATTACTGAGCGAACATCAGGCCGAATTACTGGCATCTATGTCAGAAGACTGACCATGTCTGAGCATTGTTTAAGTACTGCTCAAGCACTCAGCCAAGCAAAACAAATACTCACGAATAGTGGCAGTGACAGCCCCCAGCTTGATAGTGAAATTCTGCTACTAAAAGTGCTTAATGATGCCCCAAATAGCACACAAAAAACACCCTATAACAAAACATGGCTAATAACTTGGCCGGAAAAATGCCTCACTCAAACACAAGCTAAGCAGTTTTTTCATTATGTCAACTTGCGCACAACAGGCAAACCCATAGCCTATATCACCGGTTATAAAGATTTTTGGACGCTCTGTCTTCATGTCACATCAGCCACTCTTATTCCCCGTCCAGAAACTGAACAACTCGTAGAGTGCGCTTTGGAAAAAATTGTGCCTGATACTAGGCAAGATATTGTAGACTTAGGTACAGGCAGTGGCGCCATCGCTCTAGCCATTGCCTCTGAACGTCCCTTAGCACAAATACTCGCCACGGATATAAGCACCTCAGCACTTGCTGTGGCACAACAAAATGCTATCGAATCACAGCTTAGCAATGTCTGTTTTAAACAAGCTGACTGGTTTCATGGCATTGACTCACAAGCATTTGATGTGATTGTCTCTAACCCTCCCTATATTAGTCAGGATGATCCGTACTTAGAAGAGCATGTTCGCCAATATGAACCGTTAAGTGCCTTGCATGCCAAACACAATGGTTTAGCTGATATTCAAGCAATTATCACCACCAGCCGAGCGCATATCAAAGACAATGGCTGGTTATTATTTGAGCATGGTCATAGGCAAAGCGAAGCTGTCCAGAGCTTATTTTCTCATTATGGTTTTAGCCAGATAAGCACCATAAATGATTTGAATCATATACCTCGAGTCACTATGGCACAACTAAAGCGTAAATAACTAAAGCTTAATCATAAGTAGGTACTTAAGGATAACTCTATGTTTACGGAGGAAGTTTTTGCCACATGGATGTGGCAATAAAGCCTCCATGGATGGATTTACGGCGTCTTGCGTAGTAAATACAGAGTTATCCTGCCTCAAAAGAACTTAAGTACCTACCTATGAAAGCTTAATAACCTTTGGTGTTTTTTCCTACCCAACGATTTTGACCATCATTGAGCTGTTCTTTTTTCCAAAATGGTGCTTTGGATTTCAGATCTTCCATAATTTCTCGACAGGCTTCAAAGGCCTGCTTACGGTGAGCTGTCCAGACGGCAACCAAAACAATGGGGTCATTAGGTTGTATCACTCCAACGCGATGTACAACCAAGCTATCTAGTAATTGATGCTCACCGGTTGCTTGTGAGCAAATATTTTCTAGATGGTGTTCTGTCATACCAGGATAATGTTCTAAAAACATCTCACTAACATCATCACCCTCATTAAAATCACGCATCGTACCAACAAAAACTGCGGTGGCACCATATTTCCCCTGAAGTTCAGATTTTTCATTCTGGTAATCATTAAGCACTTGCCAAGGATCAAAGGGCTCACTATTAATAGCAATATGCATGCTTAGCCTCCCGTAACCGGTGGGAAAAAAGCCACTTCATCACCAGCCTTAACCTGAGTTTGGCCATCAACATAGTCCATATTAACGGCAATTAACACATTGCTTGGCTTTTCCTTACCTTGAGCACAATAAGTCCAAACATCATCAACCGTCTGAATACCCTGTTGCTCGACAATATCACGGCTAATGCTTTGATCATCACCCATTAAGTCCCGCATACTTGCAAAAAATTTAACCTGTATTGTCATATTAGCTCACCATGCAAAAAAAGAATCACGTCAATTCCACTAAAAAGAGAGGAATAAGCGCTCTGGATTTAGTATAATTTTTAATCATAAAATGTCTCTATAATCATTATACGATATTTTAAACCTAAAATACTTTCCAAAAAAATTTCTGAAAAAGGTCTTAATGAATACACTAACACACTTTAACAATAAAGGTGATGCTCACATGGTAGATGTGGGAGCAAAACAGATTACCCATCGCCGTGCCATTACCGAAGGTGAAATCACCATGCTACCTGAGACCTTGGCACTTATTTTGGCTGGTACGCATAAGAAAGGGGATGTCCTTGGCATTGCTCGAATTGCCGGCATTATGGCCGCTAAGCAAACCGCAAATTTAATCCCCCTATGCCATCCTCTAGCACTCACTCATGTGGATTTACAGCTCAAAGTAATTGAATCTGAGCATAAGGTGCATTGCTTATGCACTGTTGAAACGGATGGCAAAACTGGTGTGGAAATGGAAGCATTAACAGCCACCCAAATTGCTTTATTAACGATTTATGATATGTGTAAAGCCGTTGATCGTGGTATGATGATTGGCAATGTTCATCTTCTGGAAAAAGAAGGTGGTAAATCAGGTCATTGGGTCAGCGAATCGTTAGCCTAAGAATAAATTAACATTATATTAAGCATCTTTAGTTCATGTCATTTTGTAGATCGACAGTCTAATTAGTAGCGGTTATGGATAAAATTACAATACTTAGAGAAATTCATCCTATCTCCAAAAAAGAAGCTCTTTTTGAAGATCATGGACATTCCGGATGGCTCTATTTAACCAAGCCTGACAGTCCTGTGGTGGTCTCCGATGCATGGATTTATAATCGCATACCTGCCCCCGATGAATCTCAGATTACACAATTTAAAACCGCCTCACCCCCTGCAATTAAAAGCTATGCTCATACAAATGCAGAATTTACCCCTTTAGCATCCGATATTTTTAAGTTTAAGTGGAGTCCTGATGGGCGCTCTGTTGCCTTACTTATTAATAGCATTCCTTTTGGTTTTATCCCACCAGGCATGCCTCGTGGCTATAGCAGACACCTAACCCAAACTGGCCCATGGGGACATGATTGGGATGAACAACTCTATGCCATTCTTTTTAAAGAGTCCGGTTGGACAGAGAGCATCCCTGAGTTTTTCTAAATTAACCTGAGCTCTGGATAACAGAATAAGTAACGCATTAATTATGCCTGTATTTTTAGCCATCTTTTAGTAATCGTTTTAAATCAATAATAGCGGTGTTGGCTCTGGATATATAGGATGCCATAACCAATGAGTGGTTAGCAGTTATACCAAAACCACTGCCATTAAGTATTATTGGACTCCATACAGGCACTTGAGTTGCCTCTAGCTCACGAATAATTTGTTTTAAGCTCACTTCAGCATTCTTCTTTTTCAACACGGGACGAAAATCTTGTTCTATCGCATATAACAAATTCGTTAACGCCCATGCAGTACCACGCGCTTCATAAAAAACATCATCAATTTCTAGCCATGAGGTTTTTACTATCATATTATCAGGCGTATTCGTTGAACGCTGTGCTTGGGCATCACCGGCTAAATCAATATTAACTCGCTCCTGTCCAACACTGGCACTAAGACGCTGGGATAAACTGCCTAAGCGTTTTTCTACCACTTGCAACCAATCGACTAAATTATCGGCACGAGAGAAAAACTGAGCATTGTGCTCTTTAGAGTCAACCAAACGCTCTAGGTACTCATACAAGAAATCAATACCTTCTTGATACTTGCTTTCTGATGAAGGCCACATCCATTTTTCTGAGTCATTATTAAATGAAGGCTCGGCTAATGACAGGCTCTTATCTTCTGTTGACGTCGATTGCGCCATACTAAAATCATTTCTTAGCACACGAACGACATCCCTAATCTGCACCAGCACACCATATTCCCAATTAGGGATATTATCCAGTAACACACTAGGAGGTGTCACATCATTACTAAGATAACCACCGGGCTTATCTAATAATGTTTGGGCAAGATTAATCACAGTTGATGTTGTCACAACACCCACAACCTGCTTATAGTCTGTTCCAGACTCGGTGGTGTTAAAACGTTTCATTATTTGTGCTGTTTGGGCATTCACATCAAATAAGTCGGGTTCACGGCTCCATAAAAAGCCCAAGACCAAACACACCACTAGGTAGGTGACAAGCAATAAGCCAATACTCCAGATAATGCCTTTCTCTTTTAAATTCTGAACATGATAGAGTTTAATAAGGCGAATAAAATATTGTGAAATGTCATCAAACCAATCAAAAAGAATATTAAGCATAAACCAGTCACTTTGTTTTAGTAAAATTATTGTATCTCGCTAGATACTCATGAACCTTGGATAATCCTAAATCAATAAAGGATAACAAAATAGCCAAGATATTGATCAGTGTAGGTGATTTTGTCAGGACTGTGAAGGACAAAGCACATGTATTGACAATAAAATCATTATGCATGTGCTCTGATAAAAAAGTTGTAGGCTAAGAATTTATTTAGGGTTATAAATCTGACTACCCGTTTTTTTAAATTCTGCCGACTTAGCGGCCATACCCTCTTCAAGCGCTACCTTAATATCACTAATCCCCTGCTTAGCCGCATAATCACGAACATCTTGAGTAATTTTCATAGAACAGAAATTAGGCCCACACATAGAACAGAAGTGAGCCACTTTGTGCGCTTGTTTAGGCATGGTTTCATCATGATACTCTCTGGCTCGTTCAGGATCCAAACCTAGGTTAAACTGATCTTCCCAGCGAAACTCAAAACGTGCCTTGGACATGGCATTATCACGTACCTGTGCACCGGGAATGCCCTTGGCTAAATCCGCTGCATGAGCGGCCAGTTTATAGGTGATAATACCATCACGAACATCTTCTTTATTAGGTAGCCCCAAATGTTCCTTGGGGGTGACATAACACAACATAGCCGTACCATACCAGCCAATTTGCGCCGCACCGATAGCCGAAGTAATGTGATCATAGCCCGGAGCAATATCTGTCGTTAATGGCCCTAGGGTATAAAAAGGGGCTTCATCACAATCATTAAGCTGAATGTCCATATTGTCTTTAATCATGTGCATGGGTACATGTCCAGGACCTTCAATCATGGTCTGCACATCATGCTGCCAAGCAATTTGTGTTAACTCACCCAATGTTTTTAATTCCCCCAGTTGTGCTTCATCATTGGCATCAGCAATAGAGCCAGGACGCAGGCCATCACCTAAAGAAAAAGCAATATCATAGGCCTTCATAATTTCACAAATATCTTCAAAATGGGTGTATAAAAAGCTCTCCGTATGGTGTGCTAGACACCATTTAGCCATAATAGAGCCTCCTCGAGAAACAATACCTGTTAGTCGCTTAGCCGTTAACGGGACATGCTGCAGGCGGATTCCAGCATGGATGGTAAAATAATCGACCCCCTGCTCAGCTTGTTCAATTAAGGTATCTTTAAAAATTTCCCATGTTAAATCTTCTGATTTGCCATTGACTTTTTCTAGTGCCTGATAAATGGGTACGGTACCAATGGGAACGGGTGAGTTACGGATTATCCATTCACGGGTTTCATGAATATTTTTCCCTGTTGATAAATCCATAAGGGTATCGCCACCCCAACGGGTTGACCAAACCATTTTTTCGACTTCTTCTGTAATGGATGAACCCAGTGCAGAATTACCAATATTGGTGTTTACTTTGACCAAAAAATTACGCCCAATGATCATGGGTTCAATTTCTGGGTGATTAATATTGGCGGGGATAATAGCACGCCCTCTGGCAATTTCATCACGGACAAACTCTGGTGTTACTTCATCAGGAATACTGGCACCAAAATCCTGCCCTGAGTGTTGAGGGTATTGCTTCATAAAAGGCGTATTACGCATTTCCTGCAACTTAGTGTTCTCTCGGATAGCAACAAATTCCATCTCAGGAGTGATGATCCCCTGACGAGCATAATGCATTTGTGAGACATTTTTTCCTGTTTTAGCCTTACGGGGCGCACGAATATGCTCAAAACGCAAATGGGCTAATTGTGGATCATTTTGTCGTTCAGTACCATATTCAGAACTTGGTCCTGCCAGCTGCTCGGTATCATCACGCTCAATAATCCAATTATCACGTAATGCAGGTAAGCCTTTGAGTAAATCAATTTGAGCATTGGGATCGGTATAAATGCCTGAGGTGTCATAAACAGGGATCGGAGGATTTTTCTCCACATCATCATTCATTAGGGTGTCATCTTGTGATATCTCACGCATAGGCACTTGAATATCAGGACGACTCCCCTGAACATAGATTTTTTTAGAACCGGAAAAAGGACGGGTAACGTCTTCTGATAATTGACTGGTCTGACGGATAAAATCTTCTGGAATTGCGCTCATGCTCGTCCTTCTTAATACATTTTAAAAAATTAACAACGCATGAAAGATAAGCTCGATAACATCCTATAAAATTAAATAATAAAATTATGGATCAGCACGCTTTCCTACGCCGATATGAAACGGATCAGGTTCAAAGGGTGTTTCTCGCTCCGATATTACAACATAATACTAAATAAATCAGCTATATTATCAGAGACCCCTAGCAGGTTGAAAGTACCTGAAATCCAATAAAAATTCAAGAAGTCATTCAATGGGGTCGGAGTTAACTGATTTTAGTTAGGAATAGCCATAAACAAGTGACTTTATCCTAAACTCAAAGCAATTCACAGTTCTCTTTAAATTACTACCAAAAAGGAATACTATGAACTCCTTTTAGCATAAAGAAGATACTTCTAAACTCAGAACAAAACACACCCTAAAATATAAAAAATAACCTAAGTAATAGACAAACAATTATGGATATTAATATACCTAAAGACTTCGATAGCGAAAACACCCCAGAGTGTCAAGGCATTGAAGAAGCCGTCAAACGTTTTGAAAACATTATGCTCTCACGCATCTATGTGCAACAGCGTTTAGGCGACCGCCTAAAGAACAGCATCCGCATTGGTATGGTGATTCTATTTTTACTCGCCATTTCAATATTTACCCTATTATTAACCTTATCAATCCAAATTAATCGAGTAGGTGAATCCATTGTTCATATGAATCAAAGTTTTGGTGGCATTGCTCAAAATATGAACCGTATTGATTCTTATATGACCAATATGGAATCACAAGTGGCTTACTTGCCTAAAATAAAAGATAAAACAGAGATATTTGATCAACAAATGGGTTTAATGAATCATGATTTTTTAGTCATTAAAAATGAAATTCGTGCTATGTCAGATAATATTAGCCTTATAGAAAATAAAATGAAAAGTATGTCATATTCTATTTCTCAGATGGATGATCAGGTTGGATTAATGACTCAGGATACTCATAGAATGAGTAAGCCCGCTAAAAACATAAATAAACTATTCCCTTTTTAATCGCTTACAAAAATAAGATACGATACATGACAACTGACTCAAGCCCTCAGAATAGTAGCAAAAATATAATAGGTAACTTAAAAGGCACGGAACTTGGCGAACAAATTTCATCAAGTCTCTATAAACTAGAGCATATCTCTGATCACCATGTTAAAGAACGTCGCCGCCATTTTCGTATTACCAATATTATTGTTATTGTTATTTCTGCATTTATTTTAATTATCGCAGCATTAAATATTTACAATCTCTATGGCTTTTATAATGATTCCATGAGGATTATTAAAACCGTACAAAAGTTAGACAAAACAGTTAACGAGATCACCGCTAATATGAGTCATATTAGCCTCACAATGGGACAGTTCAATACCCATATATCGAGCATGGCAGGCGTTTATACTGATATAGCATCTATGTCAGAAGTCATGCCCAATATGCGCTCAAGTATGTCAGTTGTTGGTTATAGTATGGGAGATATGAATAATATTGTGGGTGAAATTAATGCCGATATGACACTCATGGATCAACGCTTAAAGCATATGTCATTTAATATGGGACACATGGAATATAATGTCCACCAGATGGCCCAGCCAATGGGAAAGTTTAATCGTTTTTTCCCTGATTAAGTTTATAAACAATAATATGGTCTGCCTTACTGCCTCCTAAAGAGCAAGACAAACCATATTTTTTATTTTCTGTTTGGTTAAATCATCGATACCCAAATCAGTGTTGCCAAGGTAATAGCCGAGAGTAAAGCAACACCAGCAACAGTACAGTTAATACAAATTTTCCCTAATATTTCCACAAGAAGTCCCCTCTTAAAATCAAATTAAAAATAATAACGCTAGAAATTAGTTCTAACGTAAAGAATACTAACAAAGTATTTTCCTTGTTTATATTAGGGTTTTTATCCTATTTATACTTTGAAGATTGGCATATACCCTAATCCTCTGAAGTTATTTTCAAGATTATCTTATTCAGAATTCAGGTTATTTACGGTGAATTTTCAGGAGGTGTTTCCGTTAGGCGTGACAAGGAAACTCGAGTAACCAAGGGGCGCATACCATTTAAACGTGCATCGGTGTACACTTGATCGGCATTGCTCTGAGAAATGCAATAATCAACTGAAAAAACAGGGATGGATCGGTCTATATATTTCTTATATTGCACCAGACGAGACTCTGTTGAGTACTCATCAAAATGACGCTCATGCAAATCACCAGCATCCGGATCATCCCATTGAGCATCACCATTACCATGCCACCATGTGTCTTCAACAGCTAAAGCATCTATGGCAGCCGCATATCGTATTGGATCACTATCAATTAAATACGGTGCATTTTGCGCGACCACTAAAAAATCACTCACAAGTGCCCGCCCCGTTGAACCAATGTCTTCAATAAATTGGAGCATTTCTTCTTTAGCATCAACACCCTCTTCAGCTGCCGCCAGAAGAATGTGTTCATCATCATAGGCTTCCACCCAATCAAGATACACACCATCAAAACCTAGGCGTGTCAACTGCGCAATAATACCATTATCACCCAACCAGATAGCTTTCCAGCGTTGATCCCAATAGGCTACAGGATAGTTGCCACTCCAACCATCTGGATCAATACTCACCAGAAAATCCGGCTGGCCTCTGCTGGTGGCCGTTGGGGCTGACCAGTGTGCTTGCCAATAATTACGATAGTCTTCAGCCTGACCAATATCAATATAGGCTAAGATGACACGTTTCTTGCCTGAAGGTGTAGTACGCAAGCTCTGGAGCATTGCTTGGGTATCATAAGCAAAATCACTAAAATTATGCCCTGGTTCCAACACCAGTAATGGGTAGTTTGTCTCAGCTAACGTGGCAACGGCATTGGTTTCATCCAAACCTTGAATCTGATACATCCATGTCATTGCCTGCTGAAGTTGAGTGCGCCTATTAATTTGATCATCATCAACAATTGTTTTTTGACTGCTTATTTCTGTGATCCCTTGCGGGAAATTAAGCCCTTTAGGGTTAGAAATAGCTAAGTTAAAATATTCATTCTCTTCACTGAGTGTATCGGCAATAATTTCGACACCAATCACTGTTTTAGTGTCGCCTGCACGAATCGTTGCGGTACCGGATGTTGCTACAAAATCCTGACCAGCCAAGGCGGTCGCTGCTCTGGTCGTATAATCAACAGAGACATTAATCCCTTGGGCACGGCTAATTTGCAATAAAAAATAGCTGATATGATTAACACTGCCTTCAATAGGCGTTTTATCAACCTCTGATGCCTCATTAGGAACCGTATCAGAAACCACAGCATAGGCTGGAATAGTGGGAAAAAACAGCCAAAAAACACTAAAAAGTAGGACTCTATTCATTATTTTGCTCCTGACTATTACTTTATAATCGCAAGGATTTTTTTAAACTGCTCACCTTCTGCCTTCACCAACAATTCAAATAGAGCCGTTTCAACACCTGTCAGTGCCACCCCATTAGCCACCATTTTTTGCAAACCAATGTCTTTATTTTCATAGCTTCTCGAAGAGACTGCATTGCTCACCACCTGCACATCATAACCTGATGTCACTAACTCTACAGCGCTTTGATAGACACAAATATGTGTCTCAAGACCAATAATAAGGATCTGCTGACGCTTTAAGGCTCGTAATTCATCTAGAAATAACGGATTTTGACAACAACTAAACGTCGTTTTACTTAAGGGCTTATTATCTACTAAAAGTTCAGCAATTTCAGGAATGGTTGCCCCAATGCCTTGCGGGTTCTGTTCCATCCAAAGAATAGGAATACCCAACACCTTGATACCTTGAATTAATTTTTGTGCATTACTCAAAAAAGCCTCTTTATCATGCATTAAATGCGCAAGCTTGCCTTGAATATCAACAATAAGCAATACGGTATTATCTATTGTTAGCATCATGAGTCCTGCCCATCATCACCTAATATAGACTTTAAATCAGCAAAGGGGTTATGCGTTGAAGCAACACTTTGCTGGCCACTATTCACATCACCATAGGCCTCATATTCATTCATTTTTTGGTGCTCATTATCATGGCAATAAATACATAAATTCTCCCAATTACTACCATCAGGCGGATTATTGTTATGATTGTGATCAATATGGTGTACGGTTAATAATTGTAAATTTTCTCGAGTAAAGCTCTTACCACATCGACCACATACCCAAGGATGTAATTTTAGTGATTGTTCACGATAACCTTTTTCTCGATCATTCACTTGTGTATGCGCTTTTTTAACAATCGCATCTAATTTATCATTATTAAGCGTTTTCTTTTTATCTTTACGTCTGCCAACCATTTCAAAGACCTGTTTTTTTTATCGGACTCCCCTATAATACTACTTGGATAATCGTATTTAAAGGATAGTTAAACTTCATGCCCTCTATAGCACCAATTTCTCTTTCTCCTGTTGATGCCTTTGCTATGCTGGAAAAAAAGCCCAATAGTTTATTGATTGATGTCCGTTCATCTATGGAATTTCTCTTTGTAGGACACCCTAAAGGAGCCGTACATATTGCTTGGATTGATGAGCCTGACTGGGACATTAATGCCAATTTTGTCACTGAAATACGTAAATTAGTGCTCGGAGGCGTTTGTGGCGAAGATGGCCAGACACCCGCCATTATTTTAATTTGCCGCAGTGGTAATCGTTCTTTGGAAGCAGGGCAACTATTACTCAAATCCGGTCTAAGTAATGTCTTTAATATTGATGAAGGCTTTGAAGGTGAGCTAAATGAGCAACATCAACGCAGCACATTAGGTGGTTGGCGTTTTCACCAGCTACCTTGGGAGCAATGCTAATGAAAGTTATTTTATTCTTAGTGATTTCTGGCATTTCCAATGGCTCAGACAATGAGTTTCACTATCAAATGGAAAAATCTTATAATAATATTCAAGACTGTGTGCAAGCCAGTATTATTATGCGTAAAGTCTTACGAGCAGAGGATAATCTACAAGCACGACAGACCGATGTTTATGCGCATTGCGATATTGCTAAAGAGAGTGTTACTAAAGAAGCATACGCCGAAGCCAAGAGCAAGATACGCCGTTTAGAAAAATTTTACACGACAGCTAGGTGGTAGAATATCTATTATCACTTCATAGGTAGGTACTTAAGCATGTCTGAGGCAGGATAACTCTGTATTTACTACGCAAGACGCCGTAAATCCATCCCTGGAGGCTTTATTGCCACATCCATGTGGCAAAAACTTCCTCCGTAAACACAGAGTTATCCTTAAGTACCTACGT
>WFNB01000112.1 GCA_015488755.1 Gammaproteobacteria bacterium
AGAGCTTGGCTTAAAGAAATAAATCAATGAAGGCGGCAATCGTAGTGGCCAGCCTTCTCAGAAGGCTGGTTTTTAAATACCCTTATAGGGTGAGACTAAAACCACGTTCTAAGAACGTGGATATTTACTTAAAACGCAACTTCACACTGTGGATAAAACGAGTCTTACTCAGCGATAATAAAGAAGAAGACGTTCTCTATGAACAAGCCAATAACTTAGTGGAGCTTAAAACAATGTTAGCGGATCGATTTTCACAATGGAAAGAAAACTACAAACAAGAGTATTTAGAGAAAGGCATAGAAAAAGGCGAAATCAATAAAGAACGCTCATTATTACTGCGTTTAATCAAACTTCGCTTTGGAGGCTCTTTTTGTCATACAATTGAGCCGGTTATTTTGTCTATTGATTCGACAAAACGACTGGATCAAATTGCCGATTGGATCATTAGTTGTGATGATAAGAATAACTTTCAAACTCGTGTTGAGCAACTGACTCAAATATGAGGTAATACGGTGACGTATTAGGGGGCAGACATAAGCTGGATAACGGCCTCTTTGACTTTTTAGTGACTACAATAATACTGACTTATACTATACTTAGGCTTTAGATTGTTTTATTAAGAGATTATGATGATTGATGTAATTAAATCCGTATTTTTTATTGGCCTGTTTGTTTGGTTTTGTGTCAGCGCCAGTTACGCCATTATGAATCACCTGCTGTACAAACATTTTGACGACTAACTCTGCTTATGCTAGAAATGTAAAGTCGCCTGCTCCATCAATTGAAATTACCCAAATTTAAGCTTGTTTGAATCATATCTACACTGGAGTAAATAAGCCCCCTGTTTATAATGCCATTCATCTTTGAATAGTGCCTTTGGATTAAGCAATGCTTAGGATATTAGGGGGCTAATTCCGTCTTTTGAGTAGTAGTATTCTGAAGCAGGACTTGAGAGTGTAAAATCAGTATAAAGATTGATTTTTAGGTATTTGCTTCCATTTTATAGATTCAGCTATTAATTATTAGAGACTTTTATGAAACAAATACCTGCTTACTTGTTATTAGCCTTTCTTATTGCTAGTGCTTTACTTTGCACTGTATCAGCAAAGGCACAGTCGCTAAATGTTCATTCGGCAAGTGCTCATCAACCACCTAAGGCAGCTATTGCTAGTGCTCATCCTTTGGCCACTCAGGCAGGTAAAGAAATTTTAAAAAATGGTGGTAATGCCTTTGATGCTGCGGTTGCTATCACTGCTACTCTGGCGGTTGTTGAACCGTATAGTTCTGGCTTGGGTGGCGGTGGCTTTTGGTTAATTCGAGATCAGAAGCAAGAAAAAATAATTATAATTGATGGTCGAGAAAAAGCACCGGCCAATGCTTATAAAGACATGTATTTGGATCAACAAGGCAATTATATTCCTAATAGCTCAGTTAATGGTGCGCTGTCTGCGGGTATTCCCGGTACCGTGGCTGCTATGGTTCATTTATCAAAAAAATATGGTCAATTATCCTTATCAGAAGTATTAAAACCAGCTATTCGTTATGCCCAACAAGGCTTTCCTGTTACCAAGCATTATCAAAAAATGGTCAGTTTTCGCCTTAAGGTATTACAAAAATACCCAGCATCGTCTGATATCTTTCTACATAATAATCAGATACCTGAACTAGGCTATTTAATTATTCAATCTGATCTGGCCAATACCTTAAAAGCCATTGCTTTATCTGCTAATGATGGTTTTTATACGGGCAATATCGCGACAAAATTAGTTCATTCAGTAGCATCAGACAATGGTATATGGCAATTAGAGGATCTGAAAAATTATCGTGTTATTGAACGTCAGCCTATTCAGTTTCGTTATAAGAATATGCATATTAGTTCTGTGCCACCCCCTTCATCGGGTGGTATTGCCTTAGCAACCATTTTACAGATATTGCAAAATTTTGACTTGCCAGCATTGGATTATGTCACACAAACCCACCTTATTGTTGAAGCCATGCGTAGGGCATATCGAGATCGAGCTGAGTTTCTAGGTGATGCTGATTTTGTGGCTGTGCCTGTTGAACGCCTGATGCATCCTTGGTATGCCAAAGGCTTAAGTGAAAGTATTCGCATGGATAAGGCTATGCCCAGTGATTATTTGCCGGGTATCCAGGGTAAAAAAACAGAAGGGCAGGATACCACTCATTTTTCTGTATTAGATACTCAGGGCAATTTGGTGTCGGCAACGATGAGTATTAATTATCCTTTTGGTTCTGGTTTTACTGTTCAAGGTACAGGCGTTTTGCTTAATGATGAAATGGATGATTTTTCTGCTCGTCCTGGGACGCCTAATGTTTATGGTTTAGTGGGTGCTCAAGCTAATGCAATTGCACCGAATAAGCGTCCTTTGTCCAGTATGAGCCCAACAATTGTAGAAACAGATCAAGGTGTTATTTTACTAGGTACTCCTGGAGGGAGTCGGATTATCACAATGGTTTTGCTGGCTATTTTAGAATTGGATAAAAATAAGGGGGAGATGCATTGGTCTCCTAAACAATGGATAAGCAAGGCACGATTTCATCATCAATATTTACCGGATAAGATTTTTTATGAACCACAGGCATTTAGCAAAGAAGAGCTCCTACAGTTAGAGCAAATGGGGCATAAAACAAAGGCACTTGGGTCTGTTTATGGTAATATGCAGGCAATCACATGGCACTATGAAAACGGTGTTCAAGCTGCTTCAGATCCAAGGGTAGAAGGTTTTTCTTCTGTGTTTGAGTTACCTTAGTAATGAACCTGTATGTGGAGAAGAAATCGCTTAATGAAGGCAAAAAAAAGCCCCAATGTTTCCAGAGGGGCTTAAGAGTTTTGGTGTCATCTATACCAACACATTAAAGTATAAATAACTCAATTTGCGGGTTGTAAAAAGACACAATAAGGAGTCAAAGTTCTAAACACGCATCAAGTAATAAAGCAAACAACATTGGAGAGTCGATATATTGTTCACATACACTTGACTATACGCTTGCATGTGCCATGCCAAAAACTACGAAAGATAAATTTGGAATTAAAAAACAGTTACTTATGGTAACTGGCATGTTTTTTGGTTTTTTGTAAAGTACATGCTATTTCAAGTTTAATGCGATATAGCGTGTTTTTTTTCGTGATAGAGTTCAAATAATCCACATTTCTATACCAAATAGAATATAAAAATACAGTTTATCTGATGTTAGATGATGCTTTGTGAGCGGATATCTCTGTATTTTGCTGTGCAGTGAGTATAAAATCTTCTTAAGCACTTTTTTAACCTAAGGGTTATTGAGATAATGGGATTTAGGTGTTTGCTTGTATTAATAGGCGACCTCCTTATACTGATTGTTCCTTTTCTAAACCTGCGATAACAATATTGGAGTTTTTGTGTTCAAGCCGCTTACATTAATTATTGTCTTAGTCCTCTTCTTATCTGGTTACTGGTTTTATAGTAATATGGTGACTCCTCAGAATGATAGCACCACTCGAGTAACAAATTTACCTTGGCAGATCACTATTATTGACGATCATACTTTACATGTTTTAGATTTAGATGTTGGTAAAGCCACACTAGGTGATGCGGTTAAGATCTTAAAAAGTGAATATAATTTAGCGTGGTTTGATAATCAAGATGGTAGCATTGATTTAGAAGCCTATTTCATACGAGTGAGTTTGTCGGGTTTGAGGGCAAAAATATTGCTAGAATTAGACTCTGATCAGTTGGACATTGACTATCTGAAGAAAAATTCAGGCAAACCAGAGATACAAAGCTCTCGTACCATTAAATACCCCTTGGATGATTTGGCGCATAAAATGAGTCATCGCGTTATTCGTTCACTGACCTACATTCCCAAGACAAACGTTGATGCTCAATTGCTTAAAAGCAAATTTGGGCAAGCAGAAGAGATTATTCCATTAGATGATAATACAGAATTCTGGCTTTACCCTAAACGTGGGCTGGTTATTTCATTGAGTAAGAAAGGTAAAGAAATATTGCAATACATACCGATTGCAGATTTTCCTCGCCTGAGGAAAAGTGTTCAGGACACAGTTGAATACGCCAAAGCGCAACCAGTAGAATAAAACGAATGAGTAGTGATGAGCAAAAAATACTCACTAAGCCTGAACCTGATTATATTGCTTGTGATAAGTGCCACTTGTCACCACTTTGTTCCCCTGTAACCGTGGGTGCCCATGCCTATGATTTTACTGGTAAAATGGTTAATCGCAGGCACTATTTCAAACGTGGAGAAATGATTTTTAAGCAAGGGGATAAGGCTGAGCTGATTTTTGCCATATCAGCAGGGTCGCTAAAGCTTACTGCTCATGTAAAAGATAATGATCGGGTCATTGATTTTCGTATACCAGGTGAGTTGATTGATGTGTGTTCGCTCAATGAAGGTTCGTATGCTTATAGCGCCCAGGCGTTAGAAGATATCTACCTATGTGAGATTGGTAAAGAAACGCTTAATGATATTGCCTCACAGATACCGGAAGTTCAAGGACGTCTGATGAAAGTGGTGAGTCAGGAATTAATTAATATACAAAAGTCCTCTATGTTGATGCATGGTAATATTAACTCAGAAGAAAAAATTGCCGCCTTTATTCTCAATCTTGCTTGGCGCTATAAAAATAGCGGCTATTCTTATACTCGTTTTAAACTGAGTATGACCAGAACGGATATTGCTGATTTTCTTGGTTTATCAAAGGAGACAGTGATCCGTTTATTTAAAAAATTACAGAACAGTAAGCTCATTCAGATTGAAGGCAAAAGTATTCGCATTAACAGTGTTGATGCATTACAGCATTTTGTTGGTATTAAACTTATTTCCTCTTAGTTATGTTAAGCTCTTTTTAAACTTTGACTGAAAGTGAAAGCAATAAATCTTATAAAATCCGTTACCTTATCAAATTAGTCAAGTAGCTCTTAACTTTTAAAACATTGATTTATATCAAGCACCCCCAAGAAAATACAAATAGAAAGTGAACTTTTCTAGATCAGAAAAAACCCTTCTAAAATATAGGGTTGAAAGAAGAGTAGTAAGGGAAATCCATGATATTTAGTGTCATATGACACCCTTTTGTATTAGAAACCATTGATAGTCATCAAGAAAAAAGGCAAAATAGCACCACAGAAATTCCTTTGGCTAGTCTTGCCTCTAATTTTGTGTGCCTAGACTTAGCGAGAGAAGAAGAACTGTAAAATTTTTAGATCATTTTTTGTAACAAATAATTGTGGAGAACACTATGGAAGAAGCTGCAGCGGAGCAGAAGTATAACTTCGACGTTGTTCGCTGGTTTGCCGTAATGACCGCCGTCTATCTAGTCGTTGGTGCATTAGTTGGGGTGTATATTGCCTCAGAATTGGCTTGGCCAGTACTCAACTTTGACTCGCCTTACATCTCATTTGGTCGTCTAAGACCCTTGCACACCAATGCAGTAATTTTTGCTTATGGTGGTTGTATCTTGATGGCAACAGCCTTCTATACCGTACAGAGAACCTGTGCAGTTAGATTGTGGAGTGACAAAATGGCATGGTTCACCTTTATTGGTTGGAATCTTATCATTGTTTCTGCTGTTATTACTCTTCCATTAGGTATTACTCAGTCTAAAGAGTATGCTGAGCTAGAGTGGCCTATTGACTTAGCCATCGCAGTCGTCTGGTTATCCTTTATGTTTAACTTTATGATGACAATTGCTAATCGTAAAACGTCGCATATTTATGTGTCAAACTGGTTCTTCATGGGTATGATGATTATGATCACTCTACTTCATGTCGTTAATAGTGCAGCAATCCCTGTTGGTTTATTTAAGTCCTATTCTGCCTATTCTGGTGTTCAGGATGCTATGATTCAGTGGTGGTGGGGACATAACGCGGTTGGTTTTTATCTAACAGCAGGTTTCCTAGGTATTATGTACTACTTTGTGCCAAAACAGGCTAATCGCCCTGTGTTTTCTTATCGTTTATCTGTTATTCACTTCTGGGCATTAATGTTCGGTTATGTATGGTTGGGTGCCCATCATCTTCAATATACTGCTCTGCCTGATTGGACAGGTTCTTTAGGTGCTGCGGTTTCTATTGCAATGATCATTCCTTCATGGGGTGGTGCGGTTAACGGCATGATGACTCTGTCCGGTGCTTGGGATAAACTGCGGACTGATTATGTGTTACGCTTTTTAATTATCTCTTTAGCCTTTTATGCAATGTCTACTTTTGAAGGTCCAATTATGTCAATTAAGACAGTTAATGCACTGTCACACTATACTGACTGGACAATTGGTCATGTACACTCAGGTGCTTTGGGTTGGGTTGCTATGGTTGGTATTGGTGCCTTATATCATATGATTCCAAAGGTTTTCCATACCCCTATTTATTCTAAAGCATTAATTAATATGCATTTCTGGACAGCGACTATCGGTACTGTAATTTATGTGGTTGCTATGTGGGTCTCAGGTATTATGCAAGGCTTAATGTGGCGTGCTTATGATGACTATGGCACATTGGCTTATACCTTTGCAGAAAGTGTGGAAGCCATGCATCCATACTATGCAATGCGCGCAATTGGTGGTGGTATCTTCTTGTTAGGTGCAATCATTATGCTGTTCAATATCATTATGACTGTCCTGAAAGCAAAAGGTTCAGGTTCAATCAAGGCGGCACAATCTGCTGCTGTAGCGGCGTAAGGAGGACTTGATTATGTCGGAAAATACACAACCAACTGGATTGCAGGACAAAGCAGAACGTAATGTCTGGCTATTTGCTTTTTTAACATTCCTGACAGTCTCTGTTGCAGGCTTAGTGGAAATTGTTCCTTTATTTTATCTTGATAGTGCGATGCCTGCGAAACACATCCCTGGTGTTGTCTGGAAGAGAGATGGTAAGTCTCTGGATGATTGGAAAGAAGGTGATGGGGTTCGTCCTCTAAAGCCTTTGGAGTTAGCCGGCCGTGATGTTTATCAGCGTGAGGGGTGTTATTTGTGTCATTCACAAATGATCCGTCCTTTTCGTGATGAGAAAGAGCGTTATGGCCATTATTCATTGGCTTCTGAGTCAATGTATGATCATCCATTCCAATGGGGTTCAAAACGTACTGGTCCCGATCTTGCTCGCGTAGGTGGCAAATACTCTGACGAATGGCATGTTGCGCATTTGACTGCTCCTCGTTCTGTGGTGCCTGAGTCTGTTATGCCAAATTATCCATGGCTTTTGGAAAATACAGTTGATGGAGAAGGCCTAAAATCACATATGCGTGGTTTAAGAACGGTGGGTGTTCCTTACACAGATGCAGATATTGACAGTGCGTCTGCCATTACAGGTAAAACTGAAATGGATGCAGTAGTTGCTTATTTGCAGGTACTTGGAACAATGGTTAAATTCCAGGAAGGGGTAACCTATCGTGAGTAATGACTCTTCTGAAAAGATAGAGCAGGCACAAGGTTATTTCTATACTGATTGGAGTGCAATGACATCACATGATTGGGCGGGCTTATTGATTACATCAATAACCTTTGTCCTAATGGTCATTGCTTACTTCTACGTTTTTCGGCCAAAAAATAAAGATAAATTAGAAGCACAAAAATTTATGATTTTGGACGATGAACCCACAAATACGGAGAAAAAATAATGTCGGAACATAATCCTTTTCCAGATGAAGGTAACACTGGACATATTTGGGATGACAATCTGAGAGAACTGTCTAACCCGCCACCAAACTGGTGGATGATGGCTTGGTATGCCAGTATTGCATTTGTTATTGGCTACGGACTGATCTACCCAATGATCCCTTTAGCAACAAGTTATACTAAAGGTCTAACGGGCTGGACTGCAATTGGCGAATACAATGCTGCCATTGCTGAAGTTGAAGCTATTCGAAAACCTTATGAAGATAAATTGGCAGCTATGTCTGCTAAAGACATCCTTGCCGATAACGAGCTCTCTGCTTATGTAGAAGCATCGGGCAAGGTTATTTTTGGTGACAACTGTGCGGCATGTCATGGTGCTGGTGGTTCGGGTAACTCAGGTTTCCCTGTACTCGCGGACGATGACTGGTTGTATGGTGGCACAATTGAGCAAATTCAGACAACCATTACTAATGGCCGCAAAGGTATGATGACTTCGCATGCTGGCACTTTAACAGAAGCTGAAATTGATACCTTAGCCAACTATGTTGTTGGTTTAAGTGAAGGCAAAGTAGACGAGAAAGGTAAAGCATTATTTCAGTCTAAAGCTTGTTTTGCTTGTCATGGTATGGATGCAAAAGGTATGACTGCTATGGGGTCTGCTAATTTGACAGATGGTATCTGGCGTTTTGCAGCAATTGATCAGTTGGCAAGTGTTAAACGAACCATTACTCATGGTGTTAATGCGGCCAATGATCCTAAAACAAGAAATGCTGAAATGCCTTCGTTTAAAGGTAAACTGTCGGATGCTGATATCAAGAAAATGGCTGTTTACGTTTATAAGTTTGGTGGTGGCAAATAAATTATTTATTTTATAATAAATAATTTGTAGCGCTAACACTTTATTTTGGTGTCCTGTTGTTGACGTAAGTTGATGCTAATAGTTGATAAAAACATTGCTAAGAATTTATTCTCTAATCAATTAAATTTTTCAACAGGATATTCCAGAATAAAAACTATGATAATTTTTATCCTATATAGAGGTGTTCAAAATGAATGATGCTGTATTTTTGGGATCTATCGGTGCTGTTGCTATTTGTATAGTAATTATTGTTTACATAGGTATAATGGCAGTGAAAAAAATTAATACCGATCATAGTGAAGATTAAGAACGTTTAAGGATTGAAGGTTTTTTCATAAAAAAAGAGAGGTTTACCTCTCTTTTTTTATTTGTTTTAAAGGATAGAAATACGTTATTAGAAAATTAGTTTTTGTGTGGCAGAATCTTAATATAAAAGTTTACACACACTTTCCTATGTAACATAAGTTACTTACTCTTCACTTATATAACTTATACTGTCTCTTACATCCGTTATAAGATTTATGGCACAGAGATGCGTCATAAACTGCTGATACACATTATGATCAATTAGAGAAGAATTACTATGTCTGAAAAAAAAATTCAAGATCAGAGCCTTGAAGAACTCTATGCAGAAGCACATGAACACACCATTAATGTTGGTGACGTTAAGATACATGCCAAGCGTATGGGTGGTAAATTTAGAAACCTAAAATGGGCCTCAAACCTTCTGTGGTTGGTTTTTTTTATAGGCCCTTATTTTCGCTTAGGTGATCGTCAGGCGGTATTGTTTGATATTCCCCATCGTCAATTTCATATTTTCAATTTGACATTACTTCCACAAGACATATGGATGTTGTCATTTGTATTATTATTTTTTGCTATATTGTTGGCTGTTGTTACGGCGTTAGCAGGGCGAGTTTGGTGTGGATTTTTCTGTTTTCAAACGGTGTGGACGGATGTTTTTACTTGGATAGAAGAAAAACTTGAAGGCACACCAGCTAAGCGTAGAAAACTTGAAAAAGCACCATGGACGGCAGCTAAAATTATTATAAGAGCTAAAAAATATTTTCTTTGGCTGTTAATCTCACTTTTAACAGGCGTTAGTTTTACGGCATGGTTTACCGATGCCTATCAACTATGGATTGATCTATTCACCTTGCAAGCTTCCTCAACTGCTTATATTACTATTTCTATGTTTATTGCAGGTACTTTCTTTCTGGCAGGTTTCTTACGCGAGCAAACCTGTTTTTGGTTATGCCCTTATGCACGCATACAGGCAGTTATGATTGATAATACCTCAATTGTTCCCAGCTATGATGTTAAACGTGGTGAGAACAGAGGTCGGTTAGTTAAAGGTAAGCCTACTTCTGCTGATCAGGGTGATTGCGTTGACTGTAACCAGTGTGTTGCTGTTTGTCCTACAGGGGTTGATATTAGAGGTGGTCAACAAGAAGGTTGTATTATGTGTGGCCTATGTATTGATGCCTGTGATTCTGTTATGGAAAAAATTAATAAGCCTACAGGCTTAATTAAGTATGCCTCATGGGATGGTATTATGGGCAAAGAAGAATTGCCCTTATTCAAACGCCCAAGAGTTTGGGTCTATAGTACTATTTTATTAATTTCAGTTATTGGTGTTGTTGTTGGACTCAGTGGCATGGAGTCCTTAGAGTTAAAGATCCTCCATGCCCGTCAGCCTCTATTTGTAATACAAAGTGATGGTACTATTCAAAATCGTTATACATTAAAGGTCTTAAATAAAATAAATGAGGATTTAAATATCACCATTTCAGCCAATAATGAAAAATTTAAAGGTCTGATTTTATTGGGAGCAGAGAAGAAAATTAATGCACTTCATGGAACAGTCACTCCGGTGACAATATTTGTTAAGATACCTAAAAAGAACTTAACAGAGACTTCACAGTCTATAGTATTCACTGTTTCAGGAAAGGATAAAGAAGGTACCTTTTATCAAAGTAGTAGAGAAAGCGTCTTTATTGGTCCGAAGCGTTAGTATTATTTTTTATTTATATTTTTTGTATAGGTTAGTATTATGTCGGCTATGGATTTAGAATCAAATAATAAACAACATTGGTATAAAAGCCCTTGGCTTATTGGCTGGCTATTATTAGTGCTTATAGTTATTGCTGTAAATGCGTATATGATTATGCAAGCCGTCAATGATTTCCCCGGTTTGGTAGTGGAGGATTTTTATGAGCGTGGTCAGAATTATGAAGAAAATATTCATAAGAAAATTGCCAATAATGAAAAGTGGTTAACCCACTTCACTATTTCTGAGGCGTTGGAGAATAAGCCTACAACAATTCATTTTACAATTACAGATAAGGGTAATGTTTTTAAAGTTGCTGAAAAAGTTACCTTATTTGCTTATAGGCCATCAAATTCTAAAAAAGACTTTTCTGTAGATATGAAATTGGTTGATAACAAATACTATCAGGGCACAATGAACTTTAATAGTAAAGGCAAATGGGACTTGCTTGCCAGTGTTATTATTGATGGTGTCGAGGTTAACTATGCGAAAAAACTGTTTGTTAAAGAGCAATAAAAGCAGTCGTTTGTGAATTCAACCTTAGATTTAAAGAAAAATAATTGCGATCATTGTCACCTGCCTCTTCCTAGTTCAGGTGAAGAAATTTCCTCTGTTATCAATGAGAAGAAAATGCTCTTTTGTTGTCATGGATGCCAGAGTGTTTGTGAAATAATCTACAGCTCTGGCATGGATGGTTTCTATCAGAGAACCATTGAAGGTGAGACCTTACAACCCCCTCCTGAAATTAATACCCAACTTGATGTTTATGATCTAGATGAAGTGCAAAGTGAGTTTGTTGATTCTCTTGGCGATACTCGAGAAATTCATTTGTTGGTTGAAGGTATTCATTGCGCGGCCTGTGTTTGGCTGATAGAACATCGCTTGGCAACAGAGCTCGGAGTGCTGGATGTGAATGTTAATCTCAGTGCTAAAAAACTCCGTTTGAAATGGGATAATAGAGTAACAAAACTATCACAATTATTACACTATTTAGGGCAAATTGGTTATGCCGCCGTGCCTTTTGATCCTGAGGCGGCCGAAGGACAGATAAAGAAATACAATCGCCAACTACTCTTTCGCTTGGGGTTTGCTGGTTTTGCCACTATGAATCTTATGTGGATTTCTATTGCTCTTTATGCGGGAGCCGATGAGGGTGAATATAAGTCACTTTTTCAGTGGCTAGGGATGGCTTTGGCAACACCTACGTTAATTTATTCAGGCTATCCTTTTTATCGGGGGGCTTTGACGGGCTTACTTAATCGCCATTTAACTATGGACTTGCCAATTGCCATAGGGGCCACAATCACCTATTTATATTCATGTTATGTGGTTCTTAGTGGTTCAGATATTGCTCATGTTTATTTTGACACCGTGGTTAATTTTATTTTTGTTATTTTAACGGGACGTTATCTGGAAGCGATGTCAAAACGTCTAGCAGTGCAGTCCACACAACGTTTATTGGATCTGCAACCTAAAATAGCCACCCAGATCCTCAATGATGAATTATCCATTGTGCCTGTACGTTCACTGAAAGAAGGTGATCATGTGTTGGTGAAAGCAGGGGAGAAATTCCCTGTGGATGGTCTTATTATCGCTGGTGAAAGTATTGTTGATGAGTCAATGTTAACAGGAGAAAGTATTCCTGTTGCCAAATTTATTAATGATATGGTGTCTGCCGGAACAACAAATAAAGAAGGTGTTCTCACCATACAAGTGAAGCAAACACTCAAAAATACCGCATTAGGGAAAATTATTAACCTTGTTGATGAAGCACAATCAACCAAGGCACCGATTCAGTGTACGGCTGATCGTATTATCCCATGGTTTGTTTCTATTACTCTATTATTGGCCACACTTACATTTATCTACTGGTTCTCAGAAGGGATTGAAATTGCATTAATGGCGGCGACTTCAGTGCTTATTATTACTTGCCCATGTGCCTTTGGTTTAGCAACCCCAATGGCCATTGCTGTAGCAACTGGTGTGGGAGCAAGAATGGGGGTTTTAGTTAAACATGGTGCTGTACTGGAGATCCTTTCTTCAATTCGTCATTTTGTATTTGATAAAACAGGTACCTTAACTCAAGGTAAAATGCAAGTGAGTCAGATTTTTTTCAGTCCACTGAATGTGAATATCGAACAACTAGAACCTTCTAAAGAGTCTTTTGCTCAGGCATCGGTTTATCAAAAAAAGCTATTAAATTTAGCCTGTTATTTAGAAACTTACTCAGAACATGCTATAGCTAAAGCCATTGTTAATTTGGCTAAGCAATATAGCTTAATGTCTAAAGTCTCCTTAGAGCACATAAAAATAGTCTCTGGTTCAGGGATTTGTGCTGACTATCAAGGGCAAAAATTGGCTATTGGTACGCTTGGTTGGATTAAAGGCTTAGCATCGACAGAAAAAAATAGGGAGCAAGTGTATTTGACGCTGACACAACAAATGCAAAGTTATCAGCGCTTGGGTTGTACCGTGGTCTATGCTTGGCTAGAAAATGAATCCATTGCTGCTTTTGTTATAGAAGACAAGCTACGTTCCAATGCTAAGGATGTTGTGACCCAAATGCAGCAGCAAAATTTTGCGCTTAGCTTATTAAGTGGCGACAAAAAAGAAGTGGCTGAGTATATGGCCAAACAGTTGAACATCTATGATGTCATTGCTGAAGTGATGCCTGATGAAAAAGATCAGGTGATTCAGAAAAAACAACAGCAAGGTCACCTAATTGCTATGGTGGGTGATGGCATCAATGATGCCCCTGCACTGGTTCGTGCCGATGTGGGGATTGCAATGGGGTCGGGGACGGATGTTTCTATTGATAGTGCAGATATTATTCTAGTTAATGGGGAGTTAGAAAAAATTCCTCTGGCTGCTGAATTGTCTCGGGCGACCATAGCAACAATTAAACAAAATATTAGTATTTCAATTATTTACAATCTTGTTATGGTACCCTTAGCGATGGCAGCAATGATTACCCCATTGGTTGCTGCCATTTCTATGCCTCTAAGTTCATTATTAGTCATTGCTAATGCAGCCCGATTGCGTTGGCGTTTTAAAGATAAATAAGCAATAGGTAAAAAATAAATGGATGTCATTTACGCACTCATTCCCAGCATGATTTTTATTGGTATTGTTCTGGTTGTAATCCTATTCTGGGCCATTAAATCAGGACAATTTGATGATTTTGAAGGTGACGCCCATCGAATTCTAATGGATGATGATTTATTGCCAGAGAAAAAAACAAATTTAATCAAAAATAACTCAGGCTCAGAAGCTGGGGAAAATAAAGAATAATGGTCAATTGCACAATAAAAGAGCTTGATTATTCAGATATTGATACGCTCTGTATTGACTTGGCGGATCGTAATGTCGATTATCGTCAGGCTATGGCACAAGCTAACACGATAGCCCAACAAAAATTGGATGATTATATGTTATTGTCATGGTATGACCGAGATAGAGACTTTGAATCGCCACAGCATAGCAGTGAATGTCATGCAGATTCCGCCATTCCTGGTTATGTTGATTATGGTATTTATCATGGTGCATGCCTAAAAATTGATTTTCAATCAGGTCGATTTGTCTTTTTTTATCGCCGTTTTTAGTGAAAATTTTACATTTTCATACCATAATGAGAATATAGACGAAGGAATGTACTCACTAGAGCATCAATTGGGAGGTCAAAATGGGTATAGGTATTAATAATTCAAACTCGATTGGACGCTTGCTAAATCAACATGATAACCGTTTAGCGACAAACTTTGCTCGTCTGGCCTCAGGTAAGCACATTAATAGTGCTAAAGACAATGCTGCTGGTTTGGCGATTGTTGAGCGCTTTGCTACACAGATAACGGGCACCAGTCAGGGCTATCGCAATACCAACGATGGTATTTCTCTGGCACAGACAGCAGATGGTTATAGCGCACAAATTACCGATATGATGCAGCGTGGTCGTGAATTAGCGGCACAAAGTGCTAATGGTTCACTCAGTGATAGTGATCGGGCAGCCTTGCAATCTGAGTTTTCTATGATTCAGGATGAGGTCAGCCGATTAACAGAATCTGCAGAGTTTAATGGCCAGAAACTACTCAACAAAGATGCCGAGCTACAGTTTCAAGTCGATGCCAATGCAGGTGATCAAGTCAGTGTTAAAACCGTTGACTTACAAAGTAGTCTAAGTAGTAGTGGCTTCTTTTCTGCTGATTTATCATCACAGGCAGGAGCATCCGGTGCTTTATCTGTCTTAGATGACTCTATGACTCAGGTAAATACCCAAAGAGCAGAGTTTGGTGCAACGCTTAATCGTTTTGAAAGTATCGGTCGAAACCTATTGAATAAGGAAGAAAATCTTGCTGCGGCCAAGAGCCGGATTCTGGATACGGATTATGCCAAAACAATCAGTGAAAGAAATAAAGAATTATTGCTTAAAGATGCAGCAACGGCACTGAGTAGTCAGGCTAATTTTTCCGCACAGCAAATTTTAGGTTTATTGTCAGCTTAATGAAGTATAAAAAATCTGCCCTCTTTATTTATGATGAGCAGTCTAAAGAATTACTTGATACCATCATAGAAAACAAATGGGGAGCGAAGATTGTTGCCGTAGACAAGCAGCTGTTTTTAGCTGATCCTCTGGAATATTTTTCCATTGCCACTCACTTACTACTTGCGGGTGACATGCAACTGATTGAAGAATTAATTGATTTTGCTTATACCCAAAGTATGAATGGTCAACATTGTACTTTGGGTTTTTTGCCTTTAGAAGAGCAAAAAACCTTACGTAAGTCTTATAAACTGTCCAATGACTTACAAGCAAACCTAGAAGTTGCCCTAAGAGAAGAGACTCAGGCCATCAATTTAATTGAATGTAATGGCCATATTGTTCATTTTAAAGCTGTTATGGGACAAATTCCCTTATTAAGGGCTTGGCACTCAGATTCATCATTGTTTTCTTTTTGGCAGAACATTCTTCTTGGGATACAAGAATTTTTCCGCTTATCACTGACCAAGATTTCTATAGACACTCATAATGGTCGTCACTTAAGCAGTGTTGCCAGTGGCTTATTTGTGGTCAGTCAAAATCAGGGCAGTCGTTTATCTCGCGTCTTATTGCACAAAGGTTCCATGCGCTCAGAAAAAGTGTCATTGATTGTTATTTCACCTTTTTCAGCAGTAGAATATTGCTTATTTTTATTCTCTTTAATTTTTCACACTCATAAAGAAAATCATCTACCGCATGCAGTGTCGAATATACAGAGCAAAGAACTGACTATTCACTGTGCGGATGACTCTGTTTTATCTGCACAGCTGGATGGTCATCAATCAGTATCCTTTCCACTGCATTTTAAGGTGCTTAAGCAAGCCCTTAAAATTAATGCTCCGGAACATTTCTGGGAAGCCAACCCGCTAGCAAATAATGATAAAGAAGTCATACGTAATCGAAATTTACCCGATGAAAAAGAAGTTGCTAAATACCACAAAAAACACTTACCTTTTTTCTCCGTTGCATCAGAAGAACGCTTTAAAGATTTATTTGTACAATTGCGTAATGATGCAAAGATAAATTCTCTCTATATTGTGCTAATGCTATTGAGCACGGTCTTAGCCAGTTTTGGTTTATTTGCCAATAGCAGTGCCGTTGTGATTGGGGCTATGTTATTAGCCCCCTTAATGTCACCCATCATCTCTTTTTCAATGGGCTTGCTCAGAGATGATAAAAATATGTTTCTTAGTTCACTATTTAAAATACTATTGGGTGTTGTTCTGGCCTTAAGCGCTTCGTCTCTATTGACTGTTTTATTACCACAAGTGGATTTAAGTAATGAAATTAAGGCACGTATTCATCCCAATTTAATGGATTTAGGTATTGCTGTTTTCTCTGGTATTGCAGCGGCTTATACCAAAGCACATAAAGAATTATTAAATAACCTTGCGGGTGTTGCCATTGCGGTTGCTTTAGTTCCACCTCTTGCAGTAGCAGGTATTGGCTTGGGACGCTCTGACTTATATGTGTTTGAAGGTGCTCTACTACTTTTCATGACCAATATTATTGGTATTAGCCTATCAGCAATTGTTATGTTCCTATTTTTGGGCTTTTCAAATACGGTAAAAAGTAAAAAAAATATTATTTTTATATCACTTCTTTTACTGCTACTTTCTTATCCATTGTACCGTTCGTATACTGATAGCCTACAGCGTTATCAAATCACGAAGCAATTAATGGGGCAAGCTATCACTATCAATAAACAAGCTGTGACGATAGAACGGGCGTCTATTGAATATCAAAATAATATAAAAATTATTAATATGAGTGTGGTACTTAAAAAAGCATTAACACCACAAGAACTGGAATTATTGAAAGTAAAAATTAATCAGCATATCAGTAGTGACTATCAGATAAGAATGAGTGTTAAGTTTATTTTATAGTTATTAGGCTATGACTTATACGGTTATCTAAAGCTTACGTTATTTAGAAAATAACTGACCCTGATAGGTATTTAATACTAATAAACGATCTTCAATCATCTGTGTCGGGCGCATTTTTTCCTTTGTCCATTGTGGAGCAACTAACTCATCCCATCGACTGGCAACGGCAGCGAGGCGTTGTACCGCTATTTCAGGTGATAAATATTGTAAAAATAAGACTACCTTTTCAATATACTCATCTAACTCAACGGGCGTAAACTTCCCCTCTTGGTACAATGTTGCTAAAGGGGTATTACTTAAAACATGTAAATTATGTAATTTCACATTTGATATGGGCAGTTTATTTAAGATTTTTGCACTTTGTATAATTTCATCATGTGTTTCATTGGGTAAACCAAACATAAGATGGATACCGATATCGACCCCTGTCTGTTGGTCTAATTTATGAATGGCATCGTAACCACTTTGAACGTCATGACCCCGATGTAAAAAATCCAAATGGTGATCAAAAAAACTTTGCAGACCCAGTTCAACCATGACATAATTATTTTCATGACTTTTCTTAAGTAAGGGCAATAGTCTTGTTGGTAGACAGTCAGGGCGTGTACCGAGCACAATACCCTCAATATGCTCTTGTGATAAGGCGATAGCAAAACGTTGTTCGAGTTCAGATACCCGCTCAAAGGTATTGGTATAAGATTGAAAATAGACCAAAAATTTATTTGCACGGTAACGTTTGGCTATTTTAGCTTGATTAATAATGATCTGTTCTTTAAGGGGTTTATCTCGTTCAAGATGATACGCTGCTGAGCCCCATTCATCACAAAATATGCATAAGGGCATACGACTATTTGCCTGTCGGCTGGGACAGGTTTGAGCAATACTTACAGAGACTTTATAAACTTTTTCACCAAATTGATTTTTGTAAAACTGGCTGATAGGAAAGTAGCGATGATTTCCCCAATGACTAAAATCTTTTGTGGTCAGCTCTGTGCTTGTTACCTTATTGGTCACGCTATAACGTCCATCCCTTAATAAAATTTCTAATCAATGATTGAATCAGTTTATCAGAACTGCATGCTGAATTAGCAAATAGATTGTTATTAATTGAAAGTGTACAAATACCATGAACACTGCTCCATAGTACTCGACTGGTTTTTGTGATTTCCAGTTCTGATTGCTCTGGATTAAGTGTTTTAAGTTGAATTTCAATTAAAGAAAAGAGGGCGTTAGCCTGACTGAGATACCAATCAGGTAAGTCCTTATCATTTAAAATATTGTTATCAAATATGAGTTCCCATAGGCCGGGATGAGTGTGGGCAAATTGTAAATACAAAGTAGCATAAGCTAAAATATTGCTTTGAGCATCTTTTTGAGACAGATCTAGCTTTAGGCATTCTTGATAAAGGTTTCCTAGTGTTCGGGCATTAACATGTAATAGTAAATCGGGTAAATTAGTAAAAATTTGATACAGTGTACCGACGGTATAACCCATTTTAGTTGCAATTTGTCGCGTACTGAGTTCATTGGCAGACTTTTCATTAAGTAATTCTTCAGCAGATTTAAGAGCCAACTCTTTAAGCTCTTCACGGGAATGATCGCTACGTCGTGCCATATGTGTTCCTGATTAATTTAGGTTTAACCTGAGTGTTGAGTAAGATGATAATAAATATAACAGCGCTTAATAATCACTCTAAATCTATTTGATGTCAATAGCTAGTTATTCGTGACTATTCCTTCGGGTGAAGTCAAAATACTCTGGAGTGCATTGTTGGTTTAATGGGGTAAAGGGGAGAAATACTATTGGAATTATGAGTTAACAACCATCGTCTGATGATTTTATAGATCTAGACAATGGTTGTTATTATTGGTGTTGATATCTGAATTATTCTCAGAGATTTATTTACTTGCACCGCCACCACTGACGTAGTATTCAATTAACGCCTGTTTATCTTTATCAGACAATTTTTTGAATTTCTTTTTCATTTTTTTTGGCATTGGCTGATCGCCATTGCTGAGCTTTTCAAAGGCTCGGGTTAGATATTCACGTGACTGTCCAGCAAGTAGTGAGGCATCATCTTCAGGATTTGTCGCACCGTCAGAATGGCATTTTTCACATTTATGCTTATGTCGTTTGGCTCCTTTTTGAGCCAGTGCGGCATCGGATTTACCAAAATGCGGCTGATATTTTTGGCTGGAATAATATTTTGCCAGTGCTTCAATGTCAGCATCGCTCATATCTTTGGTAATGATATTCATGTCAGTTTCATCAGCATCATCTGGCTTAAATTTATCACCTATTCTTTCATTGCTCTTGTACTCATTGAGCATATCAGTAAGAGCATCCAGTGAAAAACCAGCAATATTGGGTACTTTATTGTATTTGCTATTGCCATCTTTGCCATGACAGGCGGCGCATTTATCTGAGGCAATGCTTGCACCATCAGCCATTGCAGATAAATTAATCAGGCTAAGCCCAGTTAAACTAAGGGTTAAAATAATGGTTTTGATTTTCACTAAAATTTCCTCCTATGGATAGTGATATATTCCCCCCAATAATAGCTATTATTGGGGAGCTAGATCTCATTGTCTAGTGTTTCTTGTTTTTATCATATTGATAGACTTCTTTGGCATAATCGAATCCAGAGAGTCCATCTTTATCTTTTATACTTGGATCGGCACCGTATTGATAGAGTAATATGGCAGCATCAAAATTTCGTTGGATATACGCTTCCATAACGGCGGTGCTACCATTAATATCTTGGTGATTGGGGTCGGCACCACTTTCAAGTAATAATTTCATGGCATTTAATTGATCGGCTTCACTGGCCCAAAATAGTGCAGTGGAACCGTCGTTACTTTGTGCTTCTAATGAACAACCTTGTTTGAGTAATTCTTTGATAACACTGATCTGACCGTGTGCGGCGGCAACCATCAGTGCGGTGGCGTTATCTTTATTGTGAATTTCTGTATGAACACCTGCTTTGAGTAGAATTTTAATAATTTCAAGATGTCCTCTTTGGGCGGCAGCCATTAAAGCCGTATTGCCATCTTTGTCTTGTGTGTCAATATTGGCTCCGGCCTGAATAAGCTCTTTTAAGACTTTAGGATGATTGTAGATAGCAGACATCATCAGTGCATCCCAACCCGAGCGAGTTTTATTTTGTGTTTTTGCCCCATTTTTTAATAATAGATGGGTAAGTTTGGGATAACCACCTTCAGCTGAAAATGTTAGTGCTGTGCAACCGGGGCTTGTTCTTATATTGACATCAGCCCCTTTGTTTATCAATAAGTGAGCCACATCATCATTGCCTTCTTCAATGGCAAACATAAGCGCTGTTTTACCATAGCGACCATGAGCGTTCACACTAACACCTTGTTGCAACAAAGTGTTGACCTGATCAATGTCTCCAATCATAGAGGCCTGCATCAACTCTTTTTCTTGCATAGAGGGCTGATATTGCTTTTCTACGGCTGAGGCATTGGTCGAAACCATGCTAAAAATTGAGTAGACAATTAAGAAAATAATCGTATTATTCATTGTTATTAGGCATCCTTATCGTCTTCATCATCAGGCTCTTCTGGATCTTCGTGAGCAATTCCTTGGTGACAATCAATACATGTTTTACCTTGGAGCTGTGCCCGAGGATGTTTTTTTCTGGCCATTCGTTCTTGTGAACTGAATTCCATATTATCAAAGCTATGGCAATTTCGACACTCTCTGGAATCGGTTGACTTCATTTTTTCCCATACTCTTGAGGCCATACCCCAACGATGTGCTTCATATTTTTCTTTGGTATCAATGGTGCCTAGTATTTCATGCATGACATCTTTATAGGCAAGAATTTTAGCTTTCATTTTAGGGAAAAACTGTTTTGGGACATGACAGTCAGAGCAGGTGGCTTGGACGCCAGAAGCATTTTTATAATGGACAGTTTCTTTGTATTCTTTTAAATTGACCTTCATGCTATGGCATGAGGTACAAAATTCCATTTGATTTGTGTAGGCAAGAATGGAATTAAATCCGGCGACTGATAAGACACCTAAAAAGAATATAAATAAGATAGAAAAAAGATATTTTTTTGAAAAAAAACGCTGACCTTGAGCTGATGACAGATTATCAGTCATTTGCCTTCCTTAATGAGAGTTTTTAAAAGTACTCTAAACAGTGATAGATAACCCAAACTGCTTGAGATTATATTTTTTATTATATTGAAAAGACCCAGAATTAAATAAGTCAAAACAATGATAAATGATTCTGATTAGGGGGGGACACAGTGATCAAAAAATCATTTTTTTAATTATTTAAACTGGGAGTCATATACACAGCACTTACTGTGCCAATTGTAGGAGAATGCTACCTGCTATACTCTTAGTTTAAATAAGAAGAGAATAGCAATATATTTTGTCATGTCATACAATTTAATTAAAGAGTGTGTCATGACAAATCTCATGACAGGACAAAATTGTTACTAAATGACAAAAAATAGCTCTATTTCCATTTTTTTTTCTAAAAAAGCTCTATAATTGGCTGTCTTAATTATTATAAATGTTATTAAAGGCGACTAGGGAATAGTTGTGAGGATATTGTCATGGATCGGGCGCAGAACAAAAAAATAAAACACAAATCCGCAATAGAAAAAAAATCAAAGGGTACGTATAAGGTTGTTTTTAAAGGTCATCTACTTCCTGGTTTTTCTCAAGAGCAGGTGATTGGTAACATTGCTTCATTAACAAAGCTCTCACCAGAGAAAGTTCAGAGTAAAATCTTTTGTGGTAAAAGCGTTGTTATTCGTCGCACAAATACAGAAGCTCACGCCAAACAATTACAGGTATTATTTACAGAAGCAGGATTAGAAGTGGTTATTTTAAAGACCATGAAAAAAGTTCGGCATCAACATACCCAGCCTAAAGAAAAGTCGAATAAAGAGATTATTGCCAAAGAAATTAAAACAACCATAAAAAAACGTAAGCTGCCTATTGTTGCTATTATTTTATGGGGTGTCTTTTTTGTAGTGCTGTTTAATTTATGGAATCAATACCATATAGATGTGAGCACCCCAGATGAAATTGTTAAAATTGAACAAGCTTTAGCTGATAAGTCCTTATTATTTCTTGCTCATATTAATGTTGAGGAGTTAATAGCACGAGAAGATTTTTTTAATGAACTCTTTTCTGATACACAGAGCAAGCAAGTTCAGTCTTTAAAAAATAATGGTCTTATTGCTTCTGATAGCGATAAAGGTATTGCTCATATTGTTTCAGGTGCTTATTTTGAGGATCAAACTCTTGTTTCACAGACAATTATTACCGGTCAATTTGATGTGCAGTCGGTTTATCGTTATTTATTAAGTCAGTATGTAGTAAAAACGCTTTCTAATGTTAATTTTATGCACCTTCGTATTAGCAATAAAACTATGAGTCAATGTGAACAATCACAATCAATGGAGGTGTCTATTGAGCCAGAGCGTATTATTATTTCTAGTGAAGGGCATCTTGATGATGCTCATAACATATTAGCCAATGGGGGAAATAATGATAAGGCGCTAACGTCTTGGTTTGAGTATCAAGATGATAAGTTAGTTAGTTTGGCAATTTTTGCTCCTCAAAAAGATCAGTTAGAGACAAAAACACCAGAATTAGGCATGGCTGGTTTTTTTGCTAAAGATTTTGCTAAAAAAAATCAAGCATTGGAGAGTCTTTTCTTTGGTGTTGGCTTACAACTTTTTCCTGCTGCCGCTATTATTGATGCACGTTTAAATAGTACTGATGAGGTTTGGCTTTCAAGTATTGAGCAGAAGCTCCAAACTCAGATGAGACAATTAAAAGAAAAGAGTGTTGGTCTGGAGAGTGTGCTAAATGTGCTTACTAAAGTAAGTATTCAAGATAAGACTTCAGGTGCAGTGAGCATGCAATTACAAGTGGATAATGAATTAAAAAAATCCATTGTGCAATCAAGTCAAGATATGCTTGGACGTTTTTTCAGTGTTGATATTTCGGGTAATAATGCCGTAAAAGCTGCCCAGATGCCAGAACGTTTGAATAATGATCCACAAGTGTTTTGGCCTCAATATAATCAACATAAACTAAAAACATTTAACACTGCATTTAATGTTTTTTTTAAACCTGTATGGACTCGGGGCCCTTTTGCTATAGAAGTGGATGATCTCTTATTGCAAACGGATGATGGTGTGGATCATATTGTCTTGCAATTAGACGCTAAAGGACAAAATATTGATAATGTAGGAGATAAATCGGCTTCTTTGCTGATCAAGTCCGTTCTGGATGAGCGGGGTCAGAACCTAATAGCTCCCTTGGGCTGCGGGCATAGCATGGCGAATAAAACTGTGTTCAGTCGTTTTGGTGGTGCTCGAACAGCCTCAATTAAGGGGAAACTGGTTCATTATAATGAGTTATCTGCAAAGAAAAAAATTAAGCTTAAAAAAGGTGTAAAACAAGCACAAATAAAGTCTATTAATGGTGAAATCAAACTTAATCTAGCGACTAAAGTTGAGCGAAAAGAGCTTGTTAAAGAGGATAAAAACCAATTGTTAAAGCAGTTTAACAGCCGAATTTTGTTTAAACCGTCTAATGCACAAACACTGTCGTATACACTTTCAGGTTCTACAGAAAATATTCTAGCTATTCGGGCACTGAATAAAGATAGAAAATATCTCAGCCGTTCGAGTATGACGGCAATGGATAATGCCTTTTCTGCAGGACGTTCTGTGACGCAAGAGTATGCCGGTCATATTGCTTTTATTGAAGTGGTTTATGCTGCCAAATTAGAGACACTGACTTATCCTATTGGCATTAAAAATTTACCCCCTTACCCAACACCAGAACAAGGTGTTTATGAGCTAGAAGGCTTTCAAGTATCCACATTAGAAAAATGGGATCAGGAGTATCAGGAACTAGAGCCCTTAAGCTTTGCTAAAGAAAATAACTGGTTGGGAAAACAAAATGCACGCTGGCATGCTGGGCCCTTAAACTTAGCTTTATACGCATTGAAAACCAGCCGTTTTTGGGGTACAACTGGCTCATTACAAATAAAGACACATCGTATTGATGAGTTACAACATAATTTATCTGCTTTGGAAATTTTTATTGAGTATCCACAGCCAGATAAGAAGGGGCATCGCGGTAAATCGTATTACTACCCTTTAGAGGCCAAAGGCCATTATATCGAAAAAGAATTTGTACCAGATGAGAAACAGCCTTATATGGATGGTCAATTGGCCTTTTCTTTACCCTATAAAAATGACAAGATACCCTTAAAAACATTAAAGGGTGAAGTCAATATTCATTTACCTATTTCTACCCATAGTGTTACGTTTACGAACTTGAGTATTGGTGCTATCTGGGAAGACGAAGGCCTACGTTTAAAATTAGTGCGATTGGGTAATGATGAAATGGAATTTAAAGTGCTCAATAAACGCAGTAGACTATTAAAATTGATTTTATTAAATGCGGATAATAAACGTATTTCTTCTGCCAGTATTTATCGCAGTAGTCATGATGAACAACGAGATGGTAATATCGTTGTGAGTTATCATGGTAAACCAATAAAAGCCCGTGTGACCGTTTCAGAAGGTCAGAAAATAAAAACCTATCCTTTTGAGTTTACGATAAAAAACTGAGAAATATCATTTGAATCACTATATCCCTTATTTAATTGTTAGTAGTGTTTTTTTAAGCTATTTTATTATCCATAGTGTGACGGCCTCTCTTAGCATGAAAAAATGGGTAGCCAAGCGCTGGCCGGATAAAATGCCTTGGTACCGATTAAGTTTTAATACGCTAGCAATTATTTTAACTTTACCATTATTATGGGTGATGTATTATTTCCCCGGTGAGCCATTGTGGATCTGGCATGGTATTGGCTTTTATTTGACATCAGCAATTGCACTTATGGCATTGCTTGGATTTTTATTATCGCTAAAATACTATGACTTAGCCGAGTTCTTTGGTACTCGACAAGTCAAAGAGCACAATAATAGCGTCAATGATCAAGAACATTTTCATGTGTCACCTTTTCATCGCTTTGTTCGCCATCCGTGGTATTTTTTTGCTTTGGTGCTTATTTGGACTCGAGATATTTCCACCGTACAGCTTTTGGTCTATCTCTTAGTAACAGCTTATTTTATTATCGGTTCCAAAATAGAAGAGCAAAAACTCATTGTCTATCATGGTGAGGTTTATAAAAAATATCAGCAAAAAGTTTCTGGTGTCATTCCCCTGCCATGGAAAATACTGACTAAAAAACAAGTGCAAGACTTACTTGATTAGTCTATAAATACGTCACCCTTTCCCACTATTTCTTAAAATTTTTTAAACAGCAGGCTATTATCTTTATGTCAGAGACACAGACAGATACACAATTAGTATTGGTTGATGGTTCTTCTTATTTATATCGAGCCTTTCATGCGATGCCGGGTTTAGTTAACTCTAAAGGCTTGCCCACAGGTGCTATTTACGGTGTTGTTAATATGCTCAAACGTTTGCGTAATGACTACCCAACACAGCGTGTTGCTATGATTTTTGATGCCAAAGGCAAAACCTTTCGTGATGATATGTATGCGGACTATAAGGCTAATCGTTCTGCTATGCCGGATGATTTGCGTCTTCAAATTGAACCCTTACATGAGGTAATTAAGGCTTTGGGTTTTCCTTTGATTGCCATCCCAAAAGTAGAGGCAGATGATGTCATTGGGACATTGGCAGTACAAGCGGTTGAGCAAGGGCTTGAGGTGGTCATTTCTACGGGAGATAAGGACATGGCGCAACTGGTGAATGAACATGTTTCCCTTGTTGATACCATGAAAAATCAAGTGCTGGATATTGAGGGTGTTAAGACTAAGTTTGGTGTGATGCCCGATCAAATTAAAGATTACTTAGCATTAATTGGTGATACTTCAGATAATATTCCCGGTGTAGCCAAAGTAGGCCCTAAGACTGCTGTTAAATGGCTAGCAGAGTTTGGTAGTGTGGCTAATATTATCGAGCATGCTGAGCAATTTAAAGGTAAAGTGGGGGAGAATTTACGAGCGTCGCTAGAACAGTTAAAACTCTCCTATCAATTGGTTACCATTAAACTTGATGTAAAAATGAATGAGCGCAGTGAGCAATTGTGTTTGTCTGAGCCAGACTCAAATAAACTAAAACAACTTTATGGTGAACTGGAGTTCAAGACATGGCTATCTCAATTATTAAAAAAAGAAGCTAAAAGCAAGCCTAAAAAAGAAGAGAGTAATCTCTCAGGACAACAAGAACTTTTAATAGATAATGACGAACAAGTAAACCCTGCCAATAATGAGCAGGGCGACTACACATGCATTACGGATTGGCAGAGTTTTGATCTTTGGTGGCAAAAATTGCAAGATGCACCACTGTTTGCCTTTGATACTGAAACCACCTCTCTAGATTATATGCAGGCTGAAATTGTGGGTGTCTCTTTTGCCATCGAAGTTGGCCAAGCAGCCTATGTGCCCCTTATCCATAAAGACGTTGAAGTACCAGAACAATTGGATCGTAGTGAGGTTCTTAAGCGCTTACAACCTTTATTGGAAGATCCTAGCAAAGCTAAAGTTGGGCAAAATTTAAAATATGATCGCCATGTGTTATTAAATCATGGCATTGATTTACAAGGTATTGCTTATGATACGATGCTTGAATCCTATGTGCTTGACAGTACCGCAACCCGTCACAACATGGATGCTCTAGCACTTAAATATTTAATGTATCAAACCATAAAATATGAAGAGGTCGCAGGTAAAGGCGTTAAACAACTACGCTTTGATGAAGTACCTGTCGCATTAGCCACACCGTATGCTGCCGAAGATGCTGATATCAGCCTACGCTTACATGAGGTGTTATGGCCAAAATTAGCACAGAAAGAAGGTTTGAAAAAACTTTTTTGTGAAGTGGAATTACCATTACTCTCGGTACTCTCTCGTATTGAACGCAATGGTGTTTTAGTGGATGCAGCCTTATTACAAAAGCAAAGTGAGACGATTGCGCTACAATTGAAAGACATTGAAAGTGAGGCTTTTGATATGGCTGGTGAGGCATTTAATATGGCATCGCCAAAACAAATCCAAACGATATTGTTTACTCAAATGGGCTTGCCTATTAAAGCGAAAACACCTAAAGGTCAGCCATCAACATCCGAATCCGTATTGCAAGAACTGGCGCTGGATTATCCCCTGCCAAAACTTATTTTAGAACATCGCTCATTAGCTAAACTCAAGTCAACCTATACGGATAAGTTACCCTTACAGATTGATAGTCATACTGGACGAGTGCACACCTCTTATAATCAAGCAGTGGCAGTAACGGGGCGTTTATCCTCTACGGAACCTAATCTACAAAATATCCCCATTCGTACCGCACAGGGGCGACAAGTTCGACAAGCCTTTATTGCCCCTAAAGGGAAAAAAATAGTCGCCGCTGATTATTCGCAAATTGAATTGCGTATTATGGCACATCTCTCTGGCGATCAGGGCTTATTAACAGCCTTTGAACAAGGGCTTGACGTACATCGAGCCACCGCCTCAGAAGTATTTTCTATTCCTCTTGAGTCAGTCAGTATTGAGCAAAGACGCAGTGCCAAAGCCATTAATTTTGGCTTAATTTATGGCATGTCAGCCTTTGGTCTGGCTAAACAATTAGATATTGGGCGCAAGGATGCTCAGGGCTATATTGATTTGTATTTTGAGCGTTATCCGGGAGTACGTCAGTATATGGATCGTATGGGGGAATTGGCCAAAGAGCAGGGCTATGTAGAAACTGTTTTTGGTCGCCGTTTGTATATTCCAGAAATTAATTCTCGTAATGCTCAACGCCGTCAATATGCGGAGCGTACTGCTATTAATGCACCGATGCAGGGCAGTGCTGCGGATATTATTAAACGAGCCATGTTTCGTGTGGATCAATGGTTGTTAAGCGAGGCTGTGGCAGGAAAACCATTTGCAGGGATAAAAATGACCATGCAGGTGCATGATGAATTGGTGTTTGAAGTACCAGAGCCATTATTAGAGGATGCGCTTACCCATATCACAACTCTTATGAGTGATGCGGCGCAGTTAAAAGTGCCTTTGATTGTTGAAGCAGGTATTGGCAATAATTGGGATGAGGCGCATTAATTTAGGATGTTAATGAGCTTGCTTAATACAATTTCGTCCCGCTGCTTTTGCTTGGTACATTGCGGCATCACTTGCGTGGATTAATTGTTCAATGGTTTGACCATTATCTGGATAAGCGGCGAAACCAATGCTCAGAGTGATCTGTAGGCTATTGTTGGGATTAGGATAAAATTGTTTTTGCTCAAATAATAGCCGAATTCTTTCTATAATAATGCGTGCTTGTTTTATATCGGTATTAGGGAAAAATAATACAAACTCTTCACCACCATAACGCAGTAGAGTATCATGGCTTCTTATGGCTTGGGCAACAAGTTGCTTAATGGACTTAAGAACCTGATCCCCCATTTGATGCCCAAAGGTATCATTGACTTGTTTGAAATGATCGATGTCCATAATTGCGACAACACAGGTTTGTTTCAGTGTTTGGCTTGTTTGAAGAAGGTTTTCAAGTTGTTGAATGCCACTTCGCCGATTTAATAAACCGGTTAAGTCGTCGATTTCAGATAAGTACTGTAGTTTTTCTTCCAATTCTTTTTTTTCGGTGAGATCAAAAATAGCACCAAGCAAACCAATGGTTTCACCTTGCTCGTTAGCAAAGGTTGCCTTGTGAAATTGAACAATACATTTCCTACCAAAAGAGGTGCTGATGTCTGCTTCATAGATTTGTTCACCAGAAGAAGTAAATAATTCCTGATCTTTTTTAAAGAATATGTCAGCCTGATCGTTAGGCCATAAATCATAAACTGTTTTGCCTATTAATTCTGATCGGGACTTACCTGAGAATTTTTCATAGGCTTTATTGCACGTTAGATAATGTCCCTTTATATCTTTAGAAAATAAAGGGATAGGAACTAGATCAAAAATTTTGTGAAATGATTCTTTATTGTCCTTAATAAAATCAACAAGATTAAAATGCATGGCTTTTATTTAGCTTTTATTTGGTCAATGACATAAATAATTGTGGCAATTTTTCTGGTAATTTTTCTACATGATCGATTACGGTGTAACCATTTTTGCCAAAAATATCACCAATATAGTCATCGGCTTTTTTATCTAAACTGATGCAATGAGTGTAAATATTTTTGCTGGAAAGCTCCTCAACGGCCTTGCGGGTATCTTCAATTAATAGGTGTTCATCATCGACATCAATATCTGCTGGCTCACCATCGGTCAAAATAAGTAATAATTTCTTATCTGCTGGTTGGTTTTCTAGATAATGCGCAGCATGACGTATTGGCGCACCCATTCGAGTAGAATAGCCTGCCTCCATTGCAGATAGACGTGATTTTACTTCATCATCCCAATGTTCACTATAGCCTTTGATGTGTAAATAGCGCACATTATGGCGAGTGTCAGAATGAAAGCCTGCGATAGCAAAGGGATCATTGAGTTGCTCAATCGTTAAGGCTAATAAAGACACGGCTTCGCGACTGAGTTCTAATATGCTTTGGTCACAACCTTCTGGAACTTCATGTAATGATGCTGATAAATCCACTAATAACATTACGGCAATATCACGGCCATCATTGCGGTGGCTCATATTAATACGTGGATCAGGCGTATGGCCACTTTTGAAATCAATTATTGAGCGAATGGCGACATCTAAGTCTAATTCACTGCCTTCTTCTTGATAACGAATACGTACCATTTGCTGTGGCTTAAGCAACTCCAGCATTTTTTTCAAACGTTTAGCTAAGCTATCATGCTTGGCTAAAATCTGATTAATTTTTTCAGGGTCACCCTTATAATGCAAGGTCTCATATAGGCTTACCCAGTCTGGACGATAAGTTTTGCTATTATAGTCCCATTCTGGATAGTGGCGTGGTGGTAGCTTATCGACATCGTGCTCATCTCGTTCAAATTCTTTTTTATCATCAAAGGACTCTTCTTCATCGCCTTCTTCAATAAATTTCCAGAGATGTCGATTGTCATCACGATAATCAACCACGGTATTATCAAAAATAATATTGGGGAAAGAATCACTGGCTTGTTTGCTTTGGGCAATATAAGAAATACCCAATTGCACCATATCGTTAATGCCAGCCTCTCCCTGTTCCATGATTTCATGGAAACGAGCAATGAATTCATTGATCTTACTCTCTTTATAGCCATGTTCAGGATTTAATAAGCCGTAGGATATCATGGCAAGTCGATGTAAAAGACAACTGGAGTGAACGTCATCACAACTGCCTTCTATTGGATAAGGATGCAATGCCTGAAAAATACTGCGCAACCCAGGGTATTTTTGTATAGCTAAATATTCAATGCGTGAATCTTCAAATACTTCGATGGATATACGCTGAAAAGGACTGAAGTTATCCGCCCATATTGCTTCACCCCAACGACGATGGGCAGCAATGTGAGCAATGGTGGCTCGATAACGATTAATGCCACTGATGCCTGCGTGATCATCATAGACATCAGGAACCCGAATGCCCAAACTATCGTAATAGGGCTTAGGCTTACGCAATTCATCAAAGCCAAGTGAATAAGGCACAAAATGATCGTGATCTTGCCATAGGCCATGCATATAGAGGTTAAGCTTACGTTCGTTGTCAGTGAATAGGGTACCGTGGCGTTCTCGCTGAAATACGGCGCGACTATCGGCAGACTGTAGACTAAAATAATCTTTTTGACGTTCGGGATGATTGCGATAATTATCCGCGCCATAATCAATCCAGTTTTTAATACCTTCAATGGATAGTTCGTGGAGTAGATAGGTGGTTTGGTTGAGCAATTCAGGTAAACCGTCACTGGGAATGGTATCCACATGGCCATGTATTGAACGGGTGGTGCGTTTCATCATATCAAAAATAACATCAATATAATGTTGTAATTGTTCGGTGCTACCAAGTCGCCGTGCTGCTTCGGGAATGGACTGCAAAAAAGGCAGGATAGATTTACCATTAGGTGTTCGTGAAAAATCCCAAACACATTGAGAAATGGTTTTAATCATGGACTCATCTGTGCATTGCACGATTTGTGGCATTTCTTCAAGATAAATTAATACTGGCTCAAAGCCACGGCCAATCATGCACACTAAAGAGGCACCTGAAAGGTAATCAGCAATACCTTGTTCACTAAACACGGCCTCAGCTTCTTCCATGCAATCAGCAAAGACAGCGTCTAATTGTTTGAAGCCACATTTTAGTTGATCACGATAGACTTGCTGTTCTGGAGTCAGTGATATATCAATATCCGTCATAGTATTTACCCGTCAAATAATCTAAAGCTTATCTGAATGTTAGCTTTGCAGCACATTTATATAGGAGATCACTTAAGCAAAAGAGAGCCTAAGCAAAAATACTATCAATTGCGTGGTCTAAGGTATCACGAATATCGGTATCATCGGTGATTGGGCGAACCAGAGCCATACGACAAGCGGCTTTTGCTTCAATGCCTTTATTCATTAAATTGGCTGCATAAACTAATAAGCGAGTTGAAATACCTTCATCTAAACCATGACCTTTTAAATTACGGGCAGTTACAGCGATTTTAACCAATTTTTGGGCAATATCTTCGCTAGTGCCGGCTTCTTTCATAACAATGCTGGTTTCCACTGAAGCGCTTGGATAATCAAACTCCAGTGCTGAAAAGCGTTGTTTGGTTGACTGTTTTAAGTCTTTCATCAAACTTTGATAGCCGGGGTTGTATGATATGACCAACTGAAAATCAGTATGTGCTTCAATCATTTCACCTTTTTTATCTAGGGGAAGATTGCGACGGTGATCGGTTAATGGGTGAATAACAACTGTGGTGTCCTGACGTGCTTCGACAACTTCATCCAAATAACAAATAGCACCAATACGTGCTGCTGTGGTTAATGGGCCATCGACCCAACGAGTACCATTGGCATCGAGTAAATAACGTCCAACCAGATCCGATGCGGTCATGTCTTCATTACAGGCAACAGTGATTAGGGGTTTCCCCAGTTTCCAAGCCATATGCTCAATAAAACGAGACTTACCGCAACCGGTAGGCCCTTTGATCATAACTGGGAGACGCGCTTCATAAGCCGCTTCATATAAGGCAACTTCATCTTCCTGTGATTCATAATAAGGTTCTTCACTTATTTGGTACTGTTTAATATCTTGATCACTCATAATGGTTTCCTATGCGTTCTTTCATGCGGTGATAGTGCGCTGATAGTGTGGTAATGATTGCCAGTTTTATTCTTGAATGAATGAGCGGACTCATTGATTGGAGAATAACACTGATGGTTGTTTATCGTTTATTGTGTGTTCTATGCTATTTTCTATGGTTTTTTAGGATATTAAGACAACAAAGCCCCTGCTCACGTTATAAAAAGCAGAGGCTTTGCCATTAGTCATTCATGAGTAGCTAATGCTTACTTGTGAACACCTAACTTATCTCTCCAACCTGGGAAGATTGAATCAGCATCATGCTCAAATGACTCAAATGCACGTGCAAATTCTTTATGATCTTTGGCATATTCAACCGGATCAGCACCCTCTTTCCAACACTCATAAGCTTGGCGTAGAGAAATTGCACCAGCCGCTGGGCTGTCAATATGACCATAAGCACCACCACCAGCAGTGTTAATAACATTCGCGTGACCTAGATTTTCAAAGAAACCAGGTAGACGTAAGGCATTCATACCACCTGAAATAATAGGTGTGGTGGCTTTCATTCCGTACCATTCTTGATGGTAGAAAGGACCTGTACAGCTATCACGTTCAATCATATAAGCGATGATCTTGTCGTCTTGTGAACCTTCCATCTTACCATAGCCCATGGTCCCTACGTGGATACCAGAAGCACCCATTAGACGAGACATTTTAGCCAAGATATAAGCGGTGTAACCACGCTTAGAAGAAGGAGAAGTCACAGCGCCATGACCGGCACGATGATAATGTAAGAACTGGTTTGGATATTGACGACGAGCGGTGGTGACCATACCAGGACCACCCACATAACCATCGACTAAGAAAGCCAGACGAGGGGCGTCTTCACCAAAAACTTCTAATGCATAGTCAGCACGGGCACACATTTCATGATAATCATCAGCCGTAATATTCAAAGAGAATAATTTTGCTTCACCTGTCTCATCTTGAGCGCGTTTCATGGCATTATGAACAAGTGGCAATACTTCTTTGATAGGACAGAAAACTTGATTACCCTGAGGCTCATCATTTTTGATGAAATCACCACCGAGCCAGAACTGGTAAGCGGCTTCAGCAAAAGGCTCTGGACGTAAACCCAGCTTAGGCTTGATGATAGTCCCTGCAATATAACCACCATCTTCAACAGGACGGCCTAATAAACGCCACAAGTCTGAGATGTTCATGATAGGACCATCAAAGAGATTGAGCATTGCCGGTGGGACGTAAAAATCCTGCATTTGTGATTGCTTAATATCACCCATACCCTGATTGTTACCAATGGTCAGAGTTAGGAAAGAAACCAGCATAGCACGACCATCAATAACATTGCGGTCAAATAATTCATTCGGATAAGCAATCTTCATGATTTCATTAGCTTCATCAATTTCATAAACTAATGCGTCAACACCTTTGGTGAAATCATCCGTTGTAGAAACTTCAACGTTAGTACCTGTAGAAGATTCTGCTGCAAAGTGAGCCGCTGCTTCTAAGAAACCATGACCTTCAGCCGGAGTCATTGTGTAAGCAACAAGGATATATTTACCACTTGAAAGTAGTTCGTCTTCGTTAAGACTTAAATCGGAGTAACGATTTGTTTGGTCTAATAATGCCATTTATCCGTTTCCTTCTTTTTATATAAAAAGTATCAATTAAAATTGGGGCATGTGAATGGAGGCAGAAAAACAGGCGTTATTTTTGTCTCTATCTTCACAAGCAGTGCAGAGAATATAATTTAATTGAGATATAAAGTAAAACTTTATTTTTTAATTGTTATCATAAGGTATTGCTTATGGTGTGCTATGTGATATATTACTATTTTTCAGCTTTAAGCCGTTGTTAATGGATCGAATATGAATCTTACCTTTCGTCAATTAAAAGTGTTTGATGTGGTTGCTAGACACTTGAACTACACTAAAGCAGCCAAAGAGTTGCATCTGTCTCAGCCTGCGGTATCCATGCAGGTAAAACAACTTGAAGAGCAGGTGGATACCCCTTTGATTGAGAAATTAGGGAAAAAGCTGTATTTAACGGATGTGGGTATGGAAATGCATAACTATGCCCGCAGTACCATGCAACAGTTAATTGATCTTGAAGAAACCATTGGGCAAATGAAAACCTTACAGCAGGGGCATTTAAAACTTGCTGTGGCCAGTACGGCCAACCATTTTGTTATTCGTTTACTGGCACGTTTTGCTAATGCCCATCCTAAAATACGTATCAGCCTAGAAGTGACCAATCGCAGTTCATTATTAGACTTATTAGATAAAAATGAATGTGATTTGGTGATTATGGGCAGTCCTCCCGATGGCCATAATCTCATGTCACTGCCTTTTTTGGAAAACCCGTTGGTAGTTGTGGCTTGTCCCGAACATCGTTTAATCGCTAAGAAAAAAGTCACTTTGAAAGAATTAATTAAAGAGGAATTTATTATTCGAGAAGAAGGGTCTGGTACCCGCAGTGCCATTGAGCGATTTTTTGCAGGGCAAGAGCTGGCGTTTAAAACCAAGCTGGATATGAGTAATAATCGAGCCATTAAACATGCTACAGAAGAAGGCCTAGGGGTAACCATTGTATCCATGCATACGTTGGAATTAGAGCTTAAGGCAAAAACCCTTAAAATTGTGAATGTCGAAGGTTTTCCCATTTATCGCCACTGGTATGTGGTACAACGTGAAGGTAAGCGCTTATCCCCTATTGCGACAGTTTTTAAAGATTATATAATGGAAGGTGCCGATGATGTGATAGAAGAATTTACTCGGCCACTCTATCAGCACTTAGAACAAAGTTCTCGTTAACTCCATGACCTGTCCAAACTTAGATAAAAAGGCATTTATTTTATGATCATCCCCGTAATATTATCTGGGGGCACTGGCTCTCGACTATGGCCCATGTCTCGGGAACTGAACCCGAAACAGTTTTTATCCTTATACAGTGAGCAGAGTATGTTGCAAGAAACCATTACTCGCTTGGAAGGGCTCGATGAGTTAGCACCACCTGTTATTGTCTGTAATGAAGAGCATCGTTTTCTGGTGGCTCAGCAAATGAGTCATATCGGTATTGCGGTGGATAAAATTATTTTAGAACCTATCGGACGTAATACCGCCCCCGCTATTTGTGCGGCCGCAGAGTATATCAAAAATAAGGATGATAGCTCAGGTGATGATGTGTTGCTTATTTTAGCGGCCGATCATGTGATTCAGGATATAAGTGCTTTTCATCAAGTGGTTAGAGCGGGTTATCATGTTGCTCAGCAAGGGCAATTAGTCACCTTTGGTATCGTCCCTGATAAGGCTGAAACAGGTTATGGCTATATTAAGCGAGCGGTTATTTTTTCAGAAAAAGACAATGCCTATAGGATTGCACAGTTTGTTGAAAAGCCTAATTTAGCAACGGCGGAAGCGTATTTTCAAAGTGGTGATTATTACTGGAATAGTGGTATGTTTATGTTCAGTGCCTCGGCAATATTGGCAGAAATGGCTGAACTATCGAGTGATATTTATCATGCTGTGAAAACAGCGGTGTCTATGGGAACTCAAGACTTGGATTTTTGCCGTTTAGAAATTAATGCATTTAAGTCGTCACCTTCTGATTCGATAGACTATGCCGTCATGGAGAAAACCGAAAAAGCCGTTGTTTTACCTTTGGATGCTCATTGGAATGATGTGGGTGCATGGTCAGCATTATGGGAAGTAAAGTCTCAGGACAATGATGGTAATGTACTTCATGGTGATGTACTAAGCTATGATCTGAGTAATAGCTATATTCATGCGGAAGAGCGTATGGTTGCTGTGATAGGTATGGATAATTGTGTGGTGGTTGAAACCGCTGATGCGGTATTGGTGGCCGATAAATCCCGATCTCAAGATGTTAAAGAAATTGTTAACCAGCTTAAATATACCAAAAGGGAAGAAATTTTATCCCATCAAAGAGTGTATCGTCCATGGGGAAGTTATGAAAATCTGGATGAAACCGAACGCTTTAAGGTAAAGCGTATTATTGTGAATCCAGGTGCTAAACTTTCCTTGCAAATGCATCATCATCGAGCGGAGCATTGGGTGGTGGTCAGAGGCACAGCAAAAATTATTTGTGCAGATAAAGAATTTATTATGACCGAAGATCAATCCAATTATATTCCTCTTGGTACCGAGCATCGCTTGGAAAATCCAGGCGTTATTCCGTTAGAAATTATTGAGATTCAAACAGGGAGTTATTTGGGGGAAGATGATATTGTGCGTTTTGATGATTACTATGGTCGAGTTGATAACGGCCAAACAGAAAACAGTATGACTGAGGTATAAAAATAATGGCACGGATAACAATTGAACAATTGATGCAGTCGAGTCAGGTGACCTTTGGTACCAGTGGTGCTCGTGGTTTGGTTTGTGATATGACGGATCGAGTATGTTATGCTTACACAGTAGCTTTTATTCAATATCTTGAAAAAACACAGCAGCTACAAAACCGTCGTTCGAGTATTGTGATTGCCGGCGATCTTAGAAACAGTACCCCCAAAATAATGAATGCCTGTGCCAGAGCAATTGAGGAAAGAGGTTATCAGGTGGTGAATGCTGGACTCATACCGACACCTGCTGTGGCTTTGTATGGTTTGGAACATAATTGTCCAGTGATCATGGTCACTGGTAGCCATATTCCTGATGATAGAAATGGTATTAAATTTTATAAACTATCGGGTGAAATTCTCAAAGCAGATGAACAACTCATTAAAGAACAAGAAATTGACTTACAGCAACATAAATTTTTGGATAATGGTGCATTTAGAGACGTAAAAAATGGTCTGACTGTTGTCAATGAAAGTGCTCTTAAACGGTATGTATTACGTTATCAATCATTATTTCCTAAGCCCCTATTAAAAGGACAAAAAATTGGTGTCTACCAACACAGCAGTGTGGCTAGAGATATTATACCGGAGCTGTTAACACATCTGGGGGCACAAGTGATAAAGCTGGGTTTCTCAGAACACTTTATACCGGTTGACACCGAGGCGGTTCGACTAGAAGATAGGGAGTTGGCAAAAAAATGGTTGCTTGAGTATCACTTAGATGCCATTGTTTCGACCGATGGTGATGCGGATAGACCCTTAATGTTTGATGATACGGGACAATGCCTTCGAGGTGATATTATCGGCTTTATCTGTGCTCATTATTTACATATTGATCATATTGTTACCCCAATAAGTTCTAATACCAGTGTTGAAAAATGCTATTTTTTTACTGACATTAAGCGTACCCGTATCGGGTCGCCTTATGTGATTGAAGCAATGAATCATTATATTGAGGATCACTATGCTGCTGTGGCAGGCTATGAAGCCAATGGTGGTTTTTTATTAGCGACACCAGTAAGAAAAAATGATCATCTATTAACCGCCTTACCAACCAGAGATGCTATTATTGTGCTACTAAGCGTTTTATGCCATAGTGCTGAACAGGGCTTGCCCTTATCCAAATTATTTGAAAAATTACCATCACGTTATACCTATAGTGATCGAATTAAAAATTTTGCCAGTGACAAAAGTCAGCATCTTATTGCCCGTTATACACAAAGTGATGAGCTAAAAAATAAGCAGCGTATTGAGGCAGATTTCCCACAATTTGGCTCAGTGATTGCGATTAATACCACAGATGGCTTGCGTATTTTGTTTGATAATGAAGATATTATCCACTTTAGAGCCTCGGGTAATGCACCAGAGTTTCGTTGTTATAGTGAATCAAATAGTATAGAAAATGCACAAGCAATTAATAAAATGGCACTTGATACCTTGTTAGCTCTATAAGCATAATCCAATAAGTTTTGTTAGGAGATGGCATTGTATTTATCCATACGCTTTAAAATTATTCTTCTAACAATCATCCCTGTTGCTTTGATCTATTTGGTTATTTTGGGCTTTGCTTTATTGCAAGTACAAATTGATTCCACCAGTGATGTTGAAGAAGAAATGAAGCGCTTAACTCAACATTATGCCGGTATTTTTTCCGGTTTTTTAAATGAATCCGCGCAAATTGCTCGTTCAACAGCTGCTATTGTTGAACAATATCCTGATATGACTTCCCGCCAATTGTATGCTCAAGTAAAATCCAATCTACGCCATAATCGCATTGTCTATGGCAGCGCCATTGCCTTTGAACGTGACCCTTATTACGATAATGAATTATTTGCCCCGTATGCTTATCGAACTTCTGGGCGGGTGCAAACACTGGATATTGCTGATATTACTGACTATACCACTGGAAAATGGCAATGGTGGGATAAGGCCAAACAGGCCAGAAAGCCCATTTGGACTGATCCTTATTTTGATAAAGGGGTTGGTGATATTATTATGGCAACCTATGCGGTGCCCTTTTTTTACCAAAAGAAATTTAAAGGGGTAGCCACAATTGATGTGCAATTAGAAATTTTAGAAGAAGCGGTCGATCAAGGGATTGATGTGGATCTGGATTTATTAATTATTACCAAAAAAGGGGATTATGTTTATCATCCTGACCCTAAGCAGGTGCTTAATAACTCCATTTATAAAGATGCCCAAAAATACCAACGTAAGGCATTAAAAGATCTAGCAGATCACATGGTGGCTGGTAAACGAGGTGTGGTGCAATTGGATGGCTGGGAAAAAAATCAGCGTCAATGGGTTGCTTATTATCCGCTGCTTAATACAGAGTGGAGTATTGCCCTTCGAGTACCAGAAAATGTGGTTCTGGCAAAAGTTCGTAGACAAGGCATGAAGATTGCCAGTGTGTTAATATTGTCATTATTTTTGATCATTGTTACTGTCTGGTTGGTCATTGGTAAAATTACTCAGCCATTGGCTCGTTTGGCAACGGGAGTAAAATCCGTTGCTGCGGGTAATTTAGAGGCTCGAGTAGAAGCAACCACTCATGATGAAATTGGTTTGTTAGCACAAAACTTTACCGATATGGCTGCCAAATTAAGCAAGCGTGAGCGAGATATACGAGAGGCTCGTTCTCAGGGGTTTAGCCGAATTGTACAAGGCTTAAAAGGGCGTTATTTTTACTTTTCGTATGATGCTAATGGTTCAATCTCTTATGTGAGTCCTTCTGTAAAAGAGATTCTGGGTTATACCAGTAAAGAATTCCAACATTTTTTTAATGATTATCTGGTTGATAGTCCTATTAACACCTCCGCAGAGGAAAAAATACAACTCAGTTTACAAGGCGAGCAACAAGAAGGCTTTGATATGGAGCTTGTTTCTCGTCAAAATGAACTCTTACGCTTTGAAGTGAATATCGTTCCAGTCTTTGGTGAAGATGGTAAGCTGGTGGCCTTAGAAGGAATGGCTCATGATATTACTGAGCGCAAGCGAGAAGAAGAAAAATTCAGAGTGTTATTTGAAAGCTCTTCGCAGGCCAATTTATTGTGTTCAAAAAAAGGTATATTAGATTGTAATCATGCTTTTTTAGCCTTATTTGGCTATGACTCTAAAGAAGAAGTTCTAGGGTCACATCTTTATTCTTATACACAAGCACTACAAGCTGATGGCAAAGCATCCTTTGATGTTTTGAATCAATTAATGGCACAAGCAGTTGAATCAGGCTATCAGCAAAAAGAACTTCTATTTGAAAAACTTAATGGTGAAGTCTTTCCAGCAGAAATCACACTGACCTCTGCGAGCATGAATGATCAAGAAGTATTTATTGGTTTAATACAAGACTTAACACAAAGAAAGCAAGCAGAGAAAGAAATTATCCGAGCCAAAGAAATGGCAGAAAAAGCCAATAAAGCAAAGAGTGAGTTTCTCTCTAATATGTCTCATGAGTTAAGAACCCCCTTAAATGGTGTGTTAGGCCATGCTCAGATTTTAAAAAATGATACGGCTGTTAATAAAGAACAAATAGAAAGCTTAGATGCAATAAAAAATTGTGGTAGCCATCTATTGACACTGATTAACAATGTCTTGGATCTCTCTAAAATTGAAGCTGGGAAAATAGAATTACAAATCAAAGCGGTTGAATTGCCCATATTGATTGAGGGTGTTTATGACATGGTACTTCCTCGTAGCTCAGCAAAAGGCTTAACACTTCAATGGTATATAAAAGATGACTTGCCAAAAATCATAAAAATAGATGCCACACGACTGAAGCAAGTGTTAATAAATTTATTGGATAATGCCATTAAGTTTACTCATGATGGTCAAGTTTCTTTGCATGTTTCAAAAGAATATGTGAGCGAACAACACGGAGCGCAACAGTATGCGCTTTGTTTTGTTATTGCTGATACTGGCATAGGTATTCAAATAGATCAGCAGGCAACTATTTTTGAAGCTTTTAAACAAGCACAAGATGGTATCAATGCAGGGGGGACAGGTTTGGGTTTGGCTATTAGTCAACGATTGATTAAAGAAATGGGGGGCAGTGAAATACACCTAAAAAGTGATTATGGACAGGGTAGCACCTTTTCATTTTCATTACCTTTAATTGAAGCTCATAAGAGTGAGATCGAGGACGATGTTGTTCAGGACAAACAGATACCATCTGAACCAATAAGTGACCCTGTATCTCTGCTGGATGCTAAGACAATAATTTCTCAGGAAGATTTAACTTGCTTGTTACAACGATTGCAATCCGCCAGTGAAATGGGGGATATTAGTCAGATAAAAGAGATTCATACGATAATAAGTCAAACGGATGCACTGAGTAATGAACGACAAGCAAAAATGACTAGAATGATGCATGATTTTGATTTTGATGGCATACAAAATATGATTAAGCAACTATTGACTACTGATATAAGATAAGAAGGTTTGTATGAAAAAATCAGCTGGGACTCAATGTTTACAGGAAATAGAAAGTGGCCATGCATCCTTATTATTGGTTGATGATAACCCAACTAATTTACAAGTCTTGTATCAAACCTTAGAAGGTCATGGTTATAAATTATTATTAGCAAAAAATGGTAAAGATGCTCTAAATATTGTAGCTAAAGTTCATCCAGAACTTATTTTACTTGATATTATGATGCCAGGTCTGGATGGTTATGAGGTCTGCCAGCAAATTAAAAACAATACTGAAACCTCAGACATTGCTATTATTTTTCTGTCGGCATTAGATGAAGTCAAAGATAAAATTAAGGGCTTTTCTCTTGGGGCTGTGGACTATATTGCCAAGCCCTTTCAGGCAGAAGAAGTGATTGCCCGAGTGGAAACACATATAAAAATTCAGCAATTGGAAAAAACCTTAGCGCAAAAAAATAGACAATTAAAAGAAGATAATACCTTATTACTGGAATCTATGGGAGAAGGGCTTTTAGGGGTTGATAAACAAGGCTTAATTACCTTTATTAATCCTGCCGGTTTGGATCTTCTTGGTTATCTCGAAGATGATGTTATCGGTAAAAATTTTCATGACCTATTCATGCATACAGACTGTGATGGTAAGCGCTACCCAATAGAAAAAAATAAGGTTTTTAATACCTTGCAAGATAGAAGAGAGCGCCATAGTGATAAGGATGCCTTTTGGCATAAAGACGGCTCCTTTTTCCCCGTTGAATATACCGTAACGGCAATAGAGGGGATGTATGATATTAGTAGTGCCTGTGTTATTTTCAAAAATATATCAGAGAGAAAGCAACGAGAAACAGCACTGAATCAGGCATTAGCTACGGTTGAACAATTAAAAGAAAAATTACAAAAAGAAAACAGCCATCTACGTGCGCAAAGCTCATATCTGCAAGAAGCAATACGCAGTGAACAAAATTATGGTGAGATCATCGGCCAGAGTCAAGCACTAAGAAAAACGATGGATGAAGCTCAGCAAGTGGCCAAAACAGATACAACTGTGCTCATTAATGGTGAATCGGGTACCGGTAAAGAATCCATGGCACGGGCTATTCATCAATACAGTGCTCGTAAAGATCAGCCATTGATCAAAGTCAATTGTGGAGCCATTGCTGAGTCATTGGTTGAAAGTGAATTATTTGGCCATGTAAAAGGTGCCTTTACCAGTGCGATACAGGATCGTACCGGTCACTTCGAGCTGGCTGATAAGGGGACTATTTTTCTAGATGAAATTGGTGAGTTGTCTTTGGATGTGCAGGTAAAATTACTACGTGTACTACAAGAGCAAGAAATACAACGAGTGGGTAGTGGTGAGGTGATTCAAGTCGATGTCAGGATCATTGCTGCAACCAATCGTAACTTAAAACAAATGGTGGATGATGGCTTATTCCGTATGGATTTATTTTACCGCTTAAATGTCTTTCCTCTCACTGTACCACCATTAAGAGAGAGAAAGTCTGATATCCCCTTACTATTAGCTAAATTTATAAAAAATCTAAGTAATAAACTTGCTAAGCCTTTGACCGAGGTATCAGAAGTCAGTATGGCCTTATTAATGGACTATCATTGGCCGGGAAATATTCGTGAGTTACAAAATGTTATTGAGCGCTCTGCTATTTTATCGCGTAGTGATATTATTGAGATTGATGATGCTCTGGTACCTGTGAGTATTGAGCGGGTACAATTGGCTCAAACGGAATTACAGAACTCATCAGAAAATATTCGGATAAAGCATAATAAAACACTGGCAGAAAATGAGCGGGATTACATTCGCTCATTACTGGATGCACATAATTGGCTTATTGGCGGTAAAAAAGGCGTTGCAGAAATTTTAGATGTACCAGCGAGCACCTTACGTTCTCGAATGAAAAAATTAGGTATTGAGCGCCCAGAGTAAATTATTTTATTCTTTATTACGGTAAATACGGATTGTGTCGCACGGAAAAAACATTTACCCTAAAAATAAGCACTTTGTAACGACTTTCTTAATTTGAGGATATAGATGATGAAAACCCTAAAAAAGAGTACGGTGTTATTGATAAGCTTTTTTTTGTTAGCTATGAGTGGTTATGTTCTGGCAGATAACTCAAAAGAATATAAAGACCATATTGTCTATTATAATGCCTTTCCAACGGATTCATTGCCCTCCCAAATGACCAAGCAATATGGCTTAAAGCGTAGTAAAAATTATGCCATGATTAATGTGTCAGTAATGGAAAAAGGGGCAGGCATTCCAACGGGTGTAAAATCTAAGGTAACAGGACACTTGAAAAACCTAATGGGGCAAACCAGAGACTTAGAATTTCGTGAGATCAAAGAAGGGAAAGCGGTTTATTATATTGCTCAGATTGGTGTGCAGAGTAGAGAACTGGTGACCTTTGTTATTGATATTCGCCCAGAAGGCAGTAGTGAAAAATATAATATAAAATTTGGCAAAAAATTCTAAATCTCAACAACATTGCTAAGCTTGCATACGCAAGCTTAGATTAAACAGTGAGAAAATACCAAAACCAATAATAATGCCTCCAGCTAAAGAACGCACCCACGTTTGGCGAATAAAATTGCTGAGACTGGTAGCAAAAATACCCATTGCCAACAATAGTGGTAATGTCCCCAACCCGAAGCTAAGCATCAATAAGCCTCCTTCAAGGGCGCTGCCTGTCGAAATACACCAAATTAAAATGGTGTATACTAAGCCACAGGGTAACCATCCCCAAAGAGAGCCGAGAATAAACGCTTGAAAAGGAGAGCGCACAGGAATGAAACGGCGACTGATGGGTTCGATTTTTTTCCAAAGTGCGCCACCGGCTTTTTCAATTTTTCTTAGACCAAACCACCAACCACCAATATACAAACCTAAGGCAATCATAAACAGGGCAGCAAAAATCTGTAAGCTATATTGGATATTATTTAATATGGGCAAATTAGATGCCAACATACTAATACCACCGACGAGTGTGCCGGCGAGTGTGTAGCTGAATAAACGTCCACCATTATAGGCAATAATATAGGTGAATAAATGAGTGGACTGAGCTGTGCTATTGGGTGTGTAAGATGAGCTATTTGTTTGCTCTTGTTTGATGCCAAAGGTCAGTGCTCCGACAATACCGCCACACATACCCAAACAATGAACACCACCGAGAAGACCGGCAAAAAAAGCAGTGATATAAGATATTTCAACAGGCATAGTGTGTACTCGACATGTTTGCTAGAGTGCTCGGTTATAGGTCATTAATAACGGTGCATGGTCGGAGAAGCGCTGATCTTTATAAATAGACGTAGATTCTAATAGAGGAACGAGGGAGGGTGAAATGACCTGATAGTCAATACGCCACCCCGTATTATTAGCCCAAGCTTGGCCTCGGTTTGACCACCATGTATATTGTTCTGCTTCTTTATTGAGTTCTCGAAAGGCATCATGCAAGCCTATTTCATCACCAAAGAGCTTATCAAGCCAAGCACGTTCTTCAGGTAAGCAGCCTGAGCGTTTTTTATTGCCATTAAAGTTTTTAATATCAATGCGTTTATGGACAATATTCCAGTCACCGCAGACAATATACTGGCGCTCACTTTGTGCCATCTCTGTGAGAATAGGCGTTAGTTTGTCTAGAAACTCCATTTTTAATAACTGCCGTTCTTCTTTAGAGGAACCAGAAGGTAAATACAGTGAAGCAATACTTAAATCACCAAAGTCTGCCTGAATATAGCGTCCTTCGGTATCGGCAATGTCCCAACCCAGTCCGGTGGTGATTGTGTCAGGTTCTTTTTTAGCATAAATAGCCGTGCCACTATAGCCTTTTTTATGAGCATCAAAAAAATAGCGATAATAGCCTTTAGGAGAAAAGATAGGATCATCTAATTGACTCAATTGTGCTTTTGTTTCTTGAATACAGACGACATCAGGATCTTCCTTTAACAGCCATTCAAAGAAGCCTTTTTTGGCAGCCGCACGTATGCCGTTTAGATTAGCAGAAATAACTTTCATAATATCCTTGCTTGCTAAGGGAAGTGTTGTTTATTTGAACCAAGAAAAAAACAGCCACCATTATAACTGAATCTAAGGTATAATTCATTGCTGTAATTTTTGTAAATCATTCCCCTTATATCAACTGAAAGTTAAACTAGGAAACAGGTCAAAACATGCAAGATTATCAACAAGCTTTTATCGAATTTGCAATCAGTAAAGGTGTCCTTCGTTTTGGTGAGTTTACTTTAAAGTCAGGACGTATCAGCCCCTATTTTTTCAATAGTGGTTTGTTTGATACGGGAGGTTCACTGGCAAAACTTGGGCGTTTTTATGCTAGTGCCTTAATAGCTAGTGATATATCTTTTGATATGCTCTTTGGTCCGGCTTACAAAGGCATCCCTTTGGCATCCACCTGCTCTATTGCACTTGCCGATGAACATGAACGTGATTTACCCTATAGTTTTAACCGCAAAGAAGCCAAGGATCATGGCGAGGGCGGTACTATTGTTGGGGCAGCTCTAAAAGATAGAGTGATGATTATTGATGATGTCATTTCAGCGGGTACATCGGTACGCGAGTCGATAGACTTGATTCATCAGGCTCAGGCAACCCCCGCAGGAGTGGTGATTGCCTTGGACCGCCAAGAGTTAGGCAAAGGCGATGTTTCAGCCATTGCGGAGCTGGAAAAAAATTATTCTTTACCAGTGACCAGTATTATCAAGCTGGAACATCTTATTGCCTTTTTACAGGGTAATAAAGAACTGGCACACTATTATGATAAAATTCAAATCTACCGAGATTGCTACGGGGCTTGAGTTGGCCATCATATTGGTGCTTAGGTTTTAGCTGGTAAAAAAGGCGGGACTAAAGTCCTGTTTACAATGGGCATGATGGTTCTAAGTGACAGTCCTGAGCATGCTACAGCCTTGAGCGGACTAATTGCTCCTTTTCTTTTTGGGTCAATATAATGGGGTTGGTTTGCATACTGCTGGGGCTGATATTGTCAACTAGACGAGCAATATCGGCTTCACTGACGCCATAAGCGGATAATGGCTCTAAGGCCATTTGCTGACTCCAATCAGACAATAAACTTAGTAGTACCTCGTGTGCTTGGGTATCATTAAGTGTCTCGTTCTTAGTTAATAAACGCCCCACTTGGGCATAGCGATGTAAACCAATATTATCCGGTTCTCGTTGTTGCATGGCCTCAATATTAATGCCTGTTGCCACTGCCAATACTGTACCACAGGCAACGCCATGAGGAATGGGGAAAAAAGCACCCAATGGCGAAGCCAAGCCATGCACACTGCCAAGACCAACCTGTGCCAGAGTAATACCAGAAATGAGAGCTGCATAAGCCATATTCGCCTGAGCCTGTTTGATCATGATGCTGTCAGAGGATGGCTGTGAATGATACCAGAGTAATAAACTATCACGGATACACTCAATGCCACTGAGTGCCAAGGCATCGGTAAAAGGATTGGCCTTGGTTGATAAATAAGACTCAATGAGCTGCGTTAAGGCATCCATTCCATTGGCGGCAATGAGTGCCTTAGGACAACTTTGCAACAAGTCGGGATCAATCACGGCATACTGTGGAATGAGCTGTTCATCACGAAAGGATTTTTTATAGCCAGAGTGACCGATATGACTTAATACTGAATTCTTAGTGGCTTCACTACCCGTCCCTGCCGTTGTCGGGACGGCAATAAAGGGTAAAGCCGGTCCGGTATAGGTTTTGCCTGCACCGACACCTTCAAGATAATTCATTACGGAATCGCCACTGGGCAATAAGCCACTGATCGCCTTAGCATAATCCAGAGCACTGCCACCACCAATGGCAACAACACATTGAATCCCCCGTTTGGAAAATTCTTGCACTGTTTGATCCACTGCATCGGGAGAGGGTTCACCAGTGATAATGCTATGAAACCACTGAATATCCTGTTGTCCTAACTGCCTGATTAAATTATTCCAAGCATGGCTTTGATAAAAAGACTGTGCCCCTGTGATCAATAATACTCGTTGACCATAAGACTGAATCATTTGGGGCAGTTGTTTGATTTTCCCTGAGCCAAACTTAATTCTTGGCAAAAGGGATAAGCTAAAAGATGAATTAAGCATGGTTATCTACCATATAAGTAGTTTATCTAATTGAAATATTTTACGGGTTGTGTATTATAATATCATTAACTTCTAATGAATGAATTATCTTGTTATGATTGAAGCGTAACAATAATTTGAAGAACCTAATTTTTTATAAGTTTAGAAAATATACGCTAAAACAGTTGGAATGAAAAGAAGGACAATACGGTGAAAATTTGTGTAATTGGGGGAACAGGCTTTGTCGGCACGCATTTAATTAATGAGTTAGTGACGCAGGGACATACGATAAAAGTGATCACCCGCAGGCCGGAACGTCATCGCCACCTAAAAACATTGCCGGCTATAAAAATCGTATCAATTGATTTTTTTGGTAATAAAATTTTAGAACGTCAAATTGATACCTATGATGTGGTGATTAATTTGGCAGGGGTACTCAATTCCTCCACTCACAATTCCTTTGAGCAGGTGCATGAACAGGTTGCTTTTAGAATTGCACAAGCCACTAAAGCTGTTGGTACTCCTAGGTTACTACATATGAGTGCCTTAAATGCCAGTGATACAGCTCCTAGCAATTACTTGCGTTCTAAAGGGCGTGCTCAAGAAAAAATTCTAGCAATGAATGATGACAGCTTTAAGGTAACCGTTTTTTCACCCTCTGTTATTTTTGGTGTGGGTGATAGTTTTTTTAATAAGTTTGCCCAGTTACTTAGTTTGATGCCGGTGTCATTGCCTTTGACCTGTGCAAAGGCACGTTTTGCACCTATTTATGTCGGTGATGTTGTGGATGCTTTTATTCATGCGATGGATAAGCCTCAGACATACGCTAAAAACTACCCATTATGTGGTCCCGAAACATTCACACTATATGAATTGGTCACTTATACTGCGGTACAAATCCACAGCCGTAGTCGTATTATTCCCCTTAACAATCTTCTTTCAAAACCTCTGGCATGGTTTATGGGGATGTTTCCCGGAGCCCCAATTACATTAGATCATTACCAGAGTATGCAAATACCCAGCGTGTGTGATAATAGTGATGTCTATAATGAATTAGGCATAGTGCCACACAGTATTGAAGCCATTGTTCCTCAATATCTATCAGGCAAAGAGAGTGCAGGACAAATGGATTACTATCGAAGTATTGCAAATCGCTGAACAGAATGGGAATAGTCACTAAATGATTACCAATTTAGTATAAATTAACATAAGATGCAGGCTTTAACCTAAATAACCTGAGTTCTGGATAACTGAAATAGTAACGTATTGATTAGCCTGTATTTGTTACAGAAGTCGCCGCACCCCAAGAGCACTTCCTTCGGGCGTAAATACATCCTTGTAGGTTTCACTTTGGCATCCATGCCAAAGAGACTTCTTCCACAAACACAGGCTAACCAATACTCTGAAGTTATTTTTAAGATTATCTTATCCGGACTTCAGGTTAAATAAATAATTACCAAAACTAAGCGCTTATGAAAATTTATAAAGTCGGTGGTGCGGTTAGAGATAAACTCCTGCAACGTCCTGTGGTTGATAATGATTATGTGGTTGTCGGAGCAACAGTCGAAGATATGCTGGCGCAAGGCTATGTGCCAGTAGGTAAAGATTTCCCTGTTTTTCTACACCCTGACAGCCATGAAGAATATGCACTGGCTCGCACTGAGAGAAAAATAGCCAAAGGCTATCATGGTTTTGAGTTTTATGCTGCTACTGATGTCACCTTAGAAGATGATTTAATTCGTCGCGATCTCACCATTAATGCCATTGCCGAAGATGATGCAGGTGTCTTATATGACCCTTATCATGGTTTGGATGATTTAGAGCAACGAGTGTTACGCCATGTATCGCCCTCCTTTGCTGAAGATCCCTTGCGAGTGTTGCGAGTCGCTCGTTTTGCCGCTCGCTATGCGGATTATGGTTTTACCATTGCCGATGAAACCATGACCATGATGAAATGTTTGGTGGCGCATGATGAAGTGGATGCTTTGGTGGCTGAGCGAGTTTGGCAAGAAGTAGAAAAAGCCCTAGCGGATGAGAATCCTTGGATCTTTTTTAAGGTACTCAGACAATGTGGAGCATTAGCACGACTGTTCCCTGAACTTGAACAACTCTTTGGCGTGCCACAAAGCGCCCAATGGCATCCAGAAATTGATACTGGTATTCATACCCTAATGGTATTAGAGCAGGCAGTAAAACTCTCTAAAGAACCTGAAGTTCGCTTTGCTGCTTTATTACATGATTTAGGCAAAGGGAGTACACCTAAAAATGAATGGCCTAAGCATTATGAACATGAATCAAAAGGTGTGCCTTTAGTAAGAGCTGTTTGTGAACGTCTAAAAGTACCTAAGCATTATCGTGATTTAGCCCTATTAGTCACCGAATTTCACTTAAACTATCATCGTATTAAAGAGCTGAAAAATTCAACTATTATCAAATTATTTAGCCGCTTGGATGCCTTTCGTCGTCCCAAACGCTTGGCACAATTTATCTTAGCCTGTGAAGCTGATGCCAAGGGGCGTAAGGGATTTGAAAACAGCTCAGATGAAAAATCACAACTGTTTAGAACATTTTTTCAAGCTGCCGATCAAGTGACCACAGTTGACATTATTGCGCAAGGCTATCAAGGCTCAGACATTGCCGAGCAACTAAGAATAAAGCGTATTGCGGCAATAAAAGCCTGTCGTTAAATATATATCCAAACAACTTCAAAATGCAACTTTCAGTAAGTCCCTAAGTTTGTTCTTCGGCGTTATGAAATCTTTAAAATCTTGGTCACTTAATGAGAGGAATGAATTTTATATTTATTCCTATCTTCAATTGCTTGAGCATAAAGTGTCATGTATTGCTTGGCGCTTTGTTTCCATGAGAATTCTTGTTTCATACCATTAATCATGAGCTTTTTCCACGTCTCTTTGTTTTGATATAATAACGATGTGAGATTAATTGCATCAAGAATAGTAGCGCCCTCGGTTTCATGAAAAACGACGCCTGTTGCGCTTCGATCGGTGAGATTTTCTTTGGATGCGTGCACTACAGTATCGGCGAGGCCGCCTGTTTTTCTGACGATAGGAATTGTACCGTAACGTAAACTATAGAGTTGGTTTAGGCCACAGGGTTCAAAACGAGAGGGCATTAAAAAGGCATCGCAACCAGCCTCGATTAAATGAGAAAGTGGCTCGTCATAGCCAATTTGTAATTGGATTTGTTCGGGGTGTTTGTTTGACCAGCGTCGTAGTCGTGACTCCAATTCTAAATCACCAGAACCAAGAATGACTATCTGTACAGGTAGCTTTAAGATGGCTTCCATATTTTCTAATAGCAGGTCGATGCCCTTTTGATAGACTAAACGGGCAACTAAGCCTAGGAGCAGTATATTTTTCTTTTGAGGTAAATTAAAATATTTTTGTAAGGCAGTCTTATTGCTGAGTTTGTTCTTGATGGTTTTAATGGAATAATTTTTCTTAATCATGGGATCTTTAGCGGGATCCCATTCTTTCATATCAATGCCATTTAAAATACCAGAAAGGCGTTCATTGCGATAGGCAAGCAAGTCAGACAAGCCATAGCCGAACTCTTCATGTTGAATTTCTTTGGCGTATGTTGGGCTAACCGTATTGACCCGATCAGAAAAGACTAAGCCACCCTTGATAAAGGAAAAGTCATCATAAAATTCTAACTCGTGATGATTCCATAAAGAGGCAGGTAATTCTAGAGCATCAAAACGATCTCTGGAGTAAATACCCATGTGAGCCATGTTGTGTATGGTAAAAACAGTGGCCGGTCTGAGTGCGTTATGACGTACATATTCTTTCTCTAATAAAACACTGATTAAGCCTGTTTGCCAATCATTACTATGGACAATATCCGCTTGCCACTTTAGGCTGGTGCGTCCCATGGCAATTTCTACTGCTACATAATTGAGCAGGGCAAAGCGAAAATCATTGTCTGGCCATTCTTGATTATTGTCATCACCATAAGGTGTGCCTGAGCGATTATAAATCTCTGCATCAATCATCCAAACCTTAACGTGAGAGCCGGGGAGTTTGGTTTCTAATAGGGTGATGCTGGCTGGATTTTCACTGTCAGCCAAGCCCAGTTTTCCTGGAAAACCTTCTTGAGGCAAAGACAAGGTGGCAACTGCTTTGATCTTTTCGGCTTTTTTTACCGCAAAAGGATAAGCCGGTATGAGTACGCGAACATCTTGATACAATGCTTTGAGTGCTTTGGGGAGGCTGTTGCAGACATCGCCTAAGCCTCCTGTTTTGGCAAATGGATGCAGTTCACTACTAACAAAGAGTATTTTATGCTTCGGTGCTATTTTTTTAACAGAAGCTGTTTTGGTGACTGCTTTTTTTCTTGTCTTTGCTTGCGTTGCTGTGGTTGTTTTGTTGGTCATTTTTTTAGTCATAGTTTTTAGTTATCATTCATAGATAGGTACTTAAGAACTCTTGGGCTAGGATAACTCTGTGTTTACTACACAAGACGCCGTAAATCCATCCTTGGAGGCTTTATTGCCACATCCATGTGGCAAAAACTTCTTCCGTAAACACAGAGTTATCCTTAAGTACCTACCTATGGGTTATCGTTACTTATTTTTTCTTAATAATTAATCCAGCCAGTGGTGGCAAGGTAATATTTATGGAATGCTCTCTATTCATCCAAGGGGTTGCTTCGCTGATAATCGGCTTACTATTGCCGACATTGGAGCCTTGATAATAGTTAGAGTCTGAATTTAATAATTCTTCATAATGTCCTTCAAGAGGGACGCCAATACGGTAATTTTCTCTAATAACCGGCGTAAAATTCAAGACAATAATGATAGAATCTTTAGGGCCATTACGTTGATAAATAAGAATAGAATGATCCGAGTCATGACAATCTACCCAGTCAAAACCTTGAGCATCAAAATCATAATAATGCAGTGCAGACTCTTGGGTGTAAAGTGTATTTAATTGTGCAACTAAGTCTTTAACGCCCCGATGAAAAGGAGATTCTAACTCCTGCCATTGCAGTGCACTATCAAAGTCCCATTCTCGTCGTTGGCCAAATTCACTGCCCATAAAGAGCAGTTTTTTACCCGGATAGGTGAACATAAAGGTATAGAGTAAGCGTAAGTTAGCAAATTTTTGCCAATCATCACCGGGCATTTTTTCTAGCATAGAACCTTTGCCGTGTACCATTTCATCATGTGAAAAAGGTAAGAGAAAGTTTTCTGAAAAACTGTAAAGTAGGCCAAAGGTCAATTTATCATGATGATAGTGACGATGGATGGGATCCATCTGCATATAGCTGAGGATGTCATGCATCCAGCCCATGTTCCACTTCATAGTAAAGCCTAAACCACCAAGCCATGCGGGGCGGGTGACTTGAGGCCATGAGGTCGACTCTTCGGCAATCACTACGGTACCGGGGTACTCAACATGTGTCAGGTGGTTGAGTTCCTTAATAAAGTCAATGGCTTCTAAATTCTCATTGCCCCCGTATTTATTGGGCAACCATTGCCCTTCTTCACGGGAATAATCTAAGTACAGCATGGAGGCGACGGCATCGACTCGCAGGCCATCAATATGAAAGGCATCTAGCCAAAATAAGGCACTGGAGAACAAGAAGTTTTTGACTTCATTGCGACCTAAATTATAAATGAGTGTGCCCCAATCCTGATGTTCGCCTAGACGAGGATCTTCGTGTTCATAGAGGGCACTGCCGTCAAATTGAGCTAGACCGTGCACATCTTTAGGAAAATGAGCGGGTACCCAGTCGACTAAAATGCCAATAGCATGCTGGTGACAATAATCAACAAAATATTTAAAATCATCAATGCCACCGAAGCGACTGCTCGGGGCAAAATAGCCCGTTGCCTGATAGCCCCATGAACCGTCAAAGGGATGCTCGGTAATAGGCATTAACTCAATATGGGTAAAGCCCAAAGGTTTTATATAATCAACGAGACGGTGTGCTAACTCTTGGTAATTAAGAAATTTATTTTGCTCATCACGTTGCCAAGAACCTAAGTGCAGTTCATAAACGGATAGGGGGCTGTGTTGCCATTGGTCTTCGTTACGAGTCTCTAGCCAGTGTTGATCCTGCCATTGATAATGATCCTTTTTGGTGGTGATGGATGCGGTGGCAGGACGAAATTCATATTGTTGGCAATAGGGGTCGATTTTTTCTAATACTTCACCGCTTTGGCGATTGAGTAACTCGTATTTATAGAGACTGCCTGCCTGTATTCCAGGAATAAATAACTCCCAGACACCACTGCCCCCTCGGACTCTCATAGGGTGACAACGTCCATCCCATTGATTAAAGTCACCGATAACACTGGCTCGTTCGGCATTAGGTGCCCATGTGGCGAATAGCATGCCTTTAATGCCATCGACTTCAATTTCATGTGAGCCTAAGACGTTATAGCATTTAAGTAATTTTCCTTCGCTAAACAGGTGTAGGTCAAAGTCACTGATTTGGGCATCAAAGGTATAAGGGTCGTATTGGCTATGCTCATAATTGCTTTTATCGACCCATTTTAATTGATAATGTGCACCTAGTGAGGTGAGGTCGCCATGCCATTCAAAAAAGTCGCTATCTGGCAAACGAGTGACTTCAGATTCTGTTCCATTGTCATGGATTAGAGCAACTGTTTCTGCATGTGGCATAAACACGCGGATTAATGACTGTGCCTTATCAAAACCTAGGACACTGAAGGGATCGTGGTGCTTGGCATCAATGATTCGAGACAGGTCATTGTAAATGGGGGATTTTTGATATTTCTTTACCATGCTGAATTACCTGTTAAGCTACCGTTGTGAGCTTTATTATACTGCTATTTGTTTGCTTATCTATAACTTGACTTAAATAAGGTGATGTAATGACTTCTTTCTGTGCTGAAACAACCCTCTATAGGACTGTGGAAATAGCATAAAAACTCAGTCTAATTTTCACTTGATAGTGATCAATACTTAGCTTGAATTTAGTTTGTCATGAGATAGTTCGTGCTATACTCAAAAGAATAATTAAGTAGAATGTTATCATTAATCATGCCATAAATTGAGTCTGAACTCATTAAAGGAGTCTACAGTGCCAGTCAAAACTTCCCACCGTTATGTAAGTCGAATTACCCGCGATACCTTAGCCATTATTTTAGCTGGAGGGCAGGGCTCCCGATTAAAGGAATTGACCGCATGGCGAGCTAAGCCGAGTGTGCCCTTTGGTGGTAAATTCCGTATTATTGATTTTCCATTATCCAATTGTGTGAACTCTGGTATTCGCCGTATTGCTGTGGCAACACAATATAAATCGCACTCACTGATACGACATATTCAGCAAGGCTGGGGGCATTTTCGTGGTGAATTTGGTGAGTTTGTCGAACTACTACCAGCGCAACAACGAATTAAAGATAATTGGTATTTAGGTACAGCTGACGCCATTTATCAAAATCTGGATATTATTCGTGCCCATGATCCAGAATACATTTTGGTACTGGCAGGCGATCATATTTATAAAATGGATTATGGTGTCATGTTGGCCAAACATGTTGAGAATAATGCTGATCTAACAGTCGGTTGTTTTGATGTGCCACTAGAAGAAGCAAAAGCGTTTGGCGTAATGGCTGTGGATGAAGAAAATCGGGTGATAGAATTTACCGAAAAACCAGAGCACCCTAAGCATATGCCTGGTAATCCTGATGTGGCTTTAGCGTCTATGGGTATCTATATTTTTAATCGTGATTTCTTGTTTGAACAATTGATTAAAGATGCAGATGAAGTCGGTTCAAGTCGTGATTTTGGTAAGGACATTATTCCGCATGTTGTGAATAAATACCGAGCCTATGCCTACTCCTTTAATAATAAAGCAGAACAAAGTCAGGTGTATTGGCGTGATGTGGGCACGATTGATGCCTTTTGGAAAGCCAATCAAGAGCTTATTGGCGTGTCTCCTGAATTAAATCTTTATGATGATGTTTGGCCTATTTGGACGCATCAAGAACAATTGCCTCCGGCTAAATTTGTTTTTGATGATGATACCCGTAGAGGTATGGCGGTTGATTCAATGGTCTCAGGTGGTTGTATTATTTCTGGTTCCAAAATTTGTCACTCACTCTTATTTTCTAATGTGCGAGTTAATTCTTATTCGGTTGTGGAAGATTCGGTATTATTGCCAGAAGTGCATATTGGCCAGCATTGTAAAATAAGAAATGCAGTCATTGATAAAGGGACGCAAATACCCGATGGCACAAGTATTGGGCACAATCTTGAAGAAGATAAAGAGCGTTTTAGAGTAACAGAAAAAGGGATTATTTTAGTCACGCCAGATATGATCGGGCATAAAAAACATACCGTGCGTTAATGAGTAGGGGAAAATTAAGTACTTAATTATATTTTTGGGGTAAAGACATTATTAAAGGGGAAAAAATGAGTTCTTCAAGTGAAGACAAGCTAAAAGTGGTTATCTGTTGGCATATGCATCAGCCAGAATATCGTGATCTAAGAAAAAATGAATACCAATTACCTTGGACGTATCTACATGTAATTAAAGATTATGTTGATATGGTTGATCATCTAGAAAGTGTCTCCGGTGCTCGAGCCGTGGTCAATTTTACACCGACATTATTGGAGCAAATTGAAGATTATAAATATCAGATCAAAGATTTTCTACAGCATAATACTGCACTGCGTGATCCCTTATTGGCGAGTTTAACGTGCAGTCATTTGCCGTCAAGTCCACCACTGAGACTACAATTAATTCATGACTGTCTACGTGCCAATAGAGAACGATTAGTGGATCGTTTTCCGGCCTATCAAAAATTAGCTAATATGTCACAATGGTTTATTGATAATCCTGACACGGTCTTTTATCTCAATGAGCAATATCTGTTTGACTTACTGACGTGGCATCATCTTGCATGGATGGGTGAAACGGTTAAACGTAATGACCAACGTATTAAGCGCCTTATTCTTAAAGAGAGTGACTATACGCTCAATGATCGCTACTTGTTGCTCGAAGTGATTGGTGAAATTCATAATACCATTATTGAGCGTTATCGAAATTTAGCACAGTCTGGCCAGATTGAGCTGTCAGTAACCCCTTATGCTCATCCTATTATGCCTCTTATGTTGGATCTCAACTCAGCCAGAGAATCCATGCCTGATGTCCCCTTGCCCGATAAGCCTGCTTACCCCGGTGGCAGGGAAAGAGTGCATTGGCATATTCAGCAAGGTTTGGATATTTTCAAAAACCATTTTGGCTTCAAACCTATTGGTTGTTGGCCATCCGAAGGGGCACTTAGCGATGAGACCTTGGAAATTTTAGCTCAATATGACTTTAAATGGGCAGCCACCGGAGGCAGTGTTCTTAATAATAGTTTAAGTAAGGCTGGTATGATTGATGAGGTCTATAACACCATTGGCGTTCATCGTGCTTATACGGTAAACAAAGATAAAGTAGACGAGCCTCAGGATGTTTTACCTGACAACAAGGTAAAATGCTTTTTTAGAGATGATGGCTTATCAGATTTGATTGGTTTCACTTATTCAAAATGGCATGCTGATGATGCCGTGGGTAACTTAGTCGAACATCTAGAAACCATTTATAACTATCGAGATAACCAAAGTGGGCGTGTGGTTTCTATTATTCTTGATGGTGAAAATGCTTGGGAATACTACCCTGAAAATGGCTACTATTTTTTAACCACACTCTATCAACGCCTTGCCGATCACCCGAATATTGAATTGACGACGTTCTCTGATTGTTTAGACGCGAAAGCACAAGCCACACAGCTACCATCATTAGTTGCAGGCAGTTGGGTGTATGGCTCTTTTTCAACATGGATTGGTGATCGGGCAAAAAACCGTGGCTGGGATATGCTTATCGAAGCCAAACAAAAATTTGATTATGTGGTGGCCAGTGGTGTGTTGGATGCTGGCGAGTTATCAAGAGCAGAACAACAACTGGCAATATGCGAAGGTTCGGATTGGTTTTGGTGGTTTGGTGACTACAATCCTGCCGACTCCGTCAGTAGTTTTGAATCACTTTTTCGCTTAAATTTATCCATATTGTATCAATATCTTGGTGTCTTACCACCGAGTTATTTAACTCAAGTATTTACTCAAGGAAGTGGCGCACCGGTAGCCGGTGGCACAATGAGACCAGGACAGGAATAACATGAGTACCCACTATAATTGCTCTGCCCCCTTAGATAAAAGACGTTCAGGGGTGCTCTTGCATATCACCTCATTACCAGGGCCTTATGCCAATGGTGTGATTGGTGAAGATGCCTATCGCTTTGTTGATTTTTTACAAGAAGCAGGCTATAGCGTTTGGCAAACTCTGCCTTTAGGCCCAACGCATGGTGATGGCTCACCTTATCAATCGCTTTCGGTACATGCGGGCAACCCTCAATTAATTGATTTGCAATGGTTGGTTGAACGGGGCTGGTTGGAAGAGTATGACATGCATAATTGTTTTACTGATGTCTTTGGTCGTTCAAAATGTATCTCAATTGCGTTTAATAATTTTCGTAAAATAAATGAAAACTGCATTGATAGTTGTCTCGGTAAGACTCAAAAAAAGATCGTCGACTGTAAAAAGTTACTCAATGAAGAAAAAAAATGTCGTGCCTTCCAATGTTTTATTCAAAAACAGGCCTTTTGGTTGGATGACTACGCCTTGTATTGTGCGCTCAAAAAAGAACACCAACAAAAAAGTTGGTTTGCTTGGCCAGAGCCATTGAAAATGCGTGATGCAGACGCCTTAGCTGAGGCTCGTGAGCGTCTTAAGCAAGATATTTTTTATTATCAATTTGAACAGTTTCTCTTTTTTAGCCAATGGTTAGGGTTAAAGCAATATGCGAATGAACGGGGGATTTACCTATTTGGTGATTTACCTATTTTCGTGGCTCATGATAGTGCAGATGTTTGGGCACATAGACAATTTTTTAAATTAGATGCTGATGGTAGCCCCGATGTGGTTGCAGGTGTACCACCAGATTACTTCTCAGAAACAGGTCAACGCTGGGGTAATCCCCATTATCAGTGGCAGACAATGGAAGATTCTGGCTTTAGCTGGTGGCTGGAACGGATCAAAACCCAACAGTTTTTGTTTGATCTGATCCGCATTGACCATTTTCGTGGCTTTGAAGCAAGCTGGGAAATTCCCGCTAATGAAGAGACGGCCATGAATGGGCACTGGGTCAAATCTCCAGGGCAACAATTAATGCAAGCCTTGTATCAGGCTTATCCTGACTTAACCTTAGTGGCGGAAGATTTGGGTATTATTACTGCCGAGGTAAATGAGTTAAGAGAACAGTTCAATTTGCCGGGGATGAAAATTTTACAATTTGCCTTTTCGGGGGATAGTGCCAATCCTTATCTACCCCATAATCACCAAGTCAATAGTGTCGTCTATACAGGGACACATGATAATGACACCAGCCTATCTTGGTTAGAGTCGCTTAATGATGATGAAAAACACATTATTCAAGAATATTTTAACTTTCCCTATGAACCGCTTAATCACGTATTAATGAGTGCTGCTATGGTATCGGTTGCCAAACTGGCTGTTTTACCTATGCAAGACTTACTTAATTGTGGCGTTGGGCATCGAATGAATACCCCCGGTACAGTCGAAGGAAACTGGCAGTGGCGTTTTTCATGGGAACAAGTGGATGATGAAATAAAAGCACAAGCAAGACAAATGAATCAGCTTTATGGACGTATGGCATAAGTCGTTTGAGTGAGTTAATAACAAGTTTCTGTTATTCAAGAGAGTGCCCACAGCCAAATTTTTGTTATTTAAAAGGAGTTTTATTATGAATAAATACACATTTTCATTTACTCAGGGTGATGGTAAAAACAAAGCCTTACTAGGTGGCAAAGGAGCCAATCTTTGCGAAATGACCCAAATTGGTTTAAATGTGCCACCGGGTTTTGTGATCACCACAGAGACCTGTCTTGAATATCTTGCTTCGGATAAAAACGCATTACCTGAAACGCTTATGCTTGAAGTACAGGATCAGATGAAAGCCTTAGAAGATCAGACAGGTAAAAAATTTGGTGATGCGCAAAATCCCTTGCTGGTTTCTGTTCGTTCAGGCTCTGCGATGTCGATGCCGGGTATGATGGATACGGTTCTTAACTTAGGCCTTAATAGTGAAACCCTTAAAGGAGAAATCGCACAAACCGGTGATCCCCGTTTTGCCTATGATGCTTACCGTCGTTTTATTCAATTATTTGGCAAAGTGGCAATGGGGATTGATGATGAACCTTTTGATGAAGTGCTTACGCAGTTAAAAACCACCAAAGGCATTAATGATGATACCGGCTTGTCCGCTGAGGACTTAATACAATTGTGTGATGAATTTTTAAGCATCGTCAAGCAACAAACTGGGCGGGCATTTCCAGAAGATCCCTATGAGCAATTAGAACTGGCGATACAAGCTGTATTTTCTTCATGGATGGGGAAACGTGCCATTGATTATCGCCGAGAATTCAATATCACTCCTGATCTGGCCAATGGTACAGCTGTTAATATTGTTACCATGGTCTTTGGTAATCGTGGTGATGACTGTGCGACAGGCGTGGCTTTCACTCGAAATCCCGGTTCAGGAGAAAATCGCTTATATGGTGAATACTTAACCAATGCTCAGGGTGAAGATGTTGTTGCGGGGATCAGAACCCCAAAAGCGATTGAACAAATGGCTGTTGAAATGCCAGAACTGTATAAAGAATTAGAACAATTGCGAGCCCGCTTAGAAAGCCATTATTGTGAAATTCAGGACTTTGAATTTACCATTGAACGAGGTGTTTTATATTGTCTGCAAACCCGTAATGGTAAAATGAATGCTCTGGCAATGGTTCGGACATCGGTGGAAATGGAACGAGAAGGTCTTATCAGTAAGCAAGCAGCATTACTAAGGATTAATCCCCAGCATCTTGAACAAATGTTATATCCCAGATTGGATCCCACCTTGCGTATTGATGCCGTTGCTCAAGGCTTACCTGCATCACCGGGAGCAGCCAGTGGCATTGCCATTTTTGATGCGGATAGAGCAGAACAAATTGGTAAAGACGGCACACAAGTGATTTTACTGAGAGAAGAAACCAAACCCGAAGATATTCATGGTTTTTTTGCTTCTCAGGGAATTTTAACCAGTCGTGGTGGTAAGACATCACATGCAGCCGTTGTGGCTAGGGGTATGGGTAAACCTTGTGTGGCTGGTGCTGAGGGAATTTCAGTTGATATTAATTTAAGACAGGCTAATATTGGTGATATTGTTATTAAAGAAGGTGATTGGATAACACTGGATGGTACCACGGGTAATGTCTATAGAGGCAAGGTTGCTACTGTAGAAGCAGACTTTACTCACGAGTTAAATATTTTGCTTAGCTGGGCTGATGAGGTTGCCCAACTAAAAGTATTAGCCAATGCCGATACACCAGCCGATGCAGCCAAAGCCATCAAATATGGTGCTATGGGTATTGGCTTGTGCCGAACAGAACGTATGTTTAATGATCCTGAGCGCTTGCCTATGGTGATTGAAATGATTGTTGCTGAGGATAAATTGCAACGCCAACAAGCATTAGATCGTCTGCTACCGATTCAACGAGCGGATTTTAAAGGTTTATTTGAGGTCATGTCACCTAGGAATGTGACTATTCGTTTATTGGATCCTCCTATTCATGAATTTTTACCTTCAGAGCCACAGCTACAGCAGGAAATTGATCAATTACAGCACCTGCTTGGTATGGCTTCAGGTTCGATGGTTTTAGCTAATACCATGAATTTATTAGATACGTCACGAGGTCGTAGAGCAACCGATAAAATGCCCTTACCTCATATGGTTGATCCTAATTTAGTAGAAGAAGCCATTGCTAAAAAACAAAGTATGTTGAAAAAAGTCCGAGCCTTGTATGAAACCAATCCCATGCTTGGGCATCGTGGTGTGCGTTTAGGGATTACCTTTCCAGAAATATATTCCATGCAGATCCGAGCCATTTTAGAAGCAACAGCAGAATGTGTAGCCAAAGGCTTAGATGTTCGACCACAAATTATGATCCCTCAAGTATCGACTGTGCAAGAATTAAAATTCATTAAGGAAATTACCGATGCCATCCATACGGAAGTTGAAAAAAACTATGATCTCACCATTAATTACAAATTTGGCTCAATGCTAGAAGTGGTTAGAGCCTGTATGCGTGCCGGTTCATTAGCCGAGGTTGCGGAATTTTTCTCATTTGGTACCAATGATTTAAGTCAGGCTACGTTCTCTTTTTCTCGTGAAGATGCCGAAAATAAATTTTTGCCACTTTATAATGCGCGTAATATCCTGCAAGACAATCCTTTTGAAGTTCTGGATAGGGAAGGGGTTGGTCAATTAATGAAACTTGCTGTGGATTGGGGACGCAAGGAGCGTAAAGAGATATCTATTGGCATTTGTGGGGAGCATGGTGGTCATCCAGAGTCCATTCATTTTTGCCATAAAATTGGCTTGGATTATGTTTCCTGCTCAGGCCCTAGAGTACCCATTGCCCGTTTAGCGGCAGCACATGCTGCTTTAATGGCATAAGCCTATAGAAAATTCACTAGGAAATACTCATAGGTAGGTACTTAAGCATGTCTGAGGCAGGATAACTCTGTATTTACTACACAAGACGCCGTAAATCCATCCCTAGAGGCTTTATTGCCACATCCATGTGGCAAAAACTTCCTCCGTAAACACAGAGTTATCCTTAAGTACCTACGTATGAGGAAATACTTAATTAAGTATTTCCTAGAAATTTTCAGTCGAGGTAAATAGGCCAACCCGTAAGTCTTTCATAGTATAAATTTCTCTATCATCAACGAACATGCTGGCATCGGCAATACCCATAACCAAACGGCGAGTAATGACTCGTTTTAGATTTAGTTTATAGGTCACTTTTTTTGCCGTTGGCAATACCTGCCCAGTAAATTTAACTTCGCCAACACCTAATGCTCTACCTCGTCCTGGACTGCCTAGCCAACCAAGATAGAAGCCCACTAATTGCCAGACAGCATCTAATCCAAGACAGCCGGGCATAACAGGGTCGCCTTTGAAATGGCAATCAAAAAACCAGAGATCGGGAGTAATATCAAGCTCGGCAATAATTTCCCCCTTGCCGTGGCTACCGCCATCTTCATTGATTTCAATAATGCGGTCAATCATTAACATATTAGGTAGAGGAAGTTGTGCATTACCTGCACCAAACATTTCACCACGGCCACATTGAAGTAATTCTTCTTTGCTAAAGGCACTTTGTTTTTTGCTAGAGGATGTATTCATAAACGTTTCTATATAATGATATTCTAAAGTTGATGCTATCTTAGCAGATTTTATTAAGCCAGACATCAATCACTTGTCTATTTGGAACAAAAATATTATTTTCTTAAATTTAATCTAAAGTTTTATAATCTATGGTCGCTAGAAGATGTGGGTTGTTTTTATCATAATTAATGATAGACTCATTGGGCTTAGGTTTAATTAAGGAGTTAATTAGAGGCTTAATTAGGATTTATGGATATTAATAGCGCATTATCTGCGCAAATAATTGCGCCCAACTTGAACCGTTTCCATTCTGCACCTTTGTCAGAAGGCTCTCAGACATCAGGTAGAAATCATGCTGACCGCCTAACACTGTCTGCTCAAGGACTTTTAACGAGTGAAAAAGCCTTATCTGGCCAACAAGAATTATCCGCTGACAATAAGGAAGCAGCCGATAATGAAGCATCCGAAAAATCTCAAAGCAACTTAGAATCTAATAAAAATAACTCAGAGCCTAACAATAGTGAAGAGCTAAGTGATGCTGAAAAATCACAAATAGAAGAATTAAAGCGTCGTGATACGGAAGTTCGGGCACATGAGCAAGCACATAAATCCGCAGCAGGTAATTTAGTTAAAGGTGGGGCAAATTTCTCTTTTGAAACAGGGCCAGATGGCAAGCGTTATGCGGTTGGAGGTGAGGTCAGTATTGATACGTCTACGGTTGAAGGTGATCCGCAAGCGACGTTAGCAAAAGCACAACAGATCAAACGGGCAGCCAATGCACCTGCTCAGCCCTCAGCACAAGATCGTTCGGTTGCCGCACAGGCTTCGCAAATGGAAGTGCAAGCACGTAAAGAACTTGCTCAAGCAGGGCAAGAAAAGCAAAAAGGTTTTATTGATGGCAATACACCGCAGGCAAATTTTTTCGATAGCAAAATAGCCAATAATACCCAAGCCGTTCAAAATAGCTATCAGCAAATTCAAAATAGCAATATTACCCAGCAGTCAAATGCAGGCGTTGATGTATTTATCTAATGGCTAGTGTTAAGCTGATTTCTTTAGCTTGGACGGGGTTATTTAAGTTAAATAACCTGAACTCTGGATAAGATGATCTTGAAAATAACTTCAGAGTGTTGATTAGCCTGTATTTGTGGAAGAAGTCTCTTTGGCATGGATGCCAAAGTGAAGCCTACAAGGATGTATTTACGGCGACTTCTGTAATAAATTCAGGCTAATCAATATGTTACTTATTCAGTTATCCAGAACTCAGGTTAAATATAATAAGCGCCTGTTGTCATGACCTTAGATGTGATTTTCATGGCTAACTTAACTGCCTGAGGTAAGTCAGCAGCCCCAGCCTCTTGTGCAATAACTGCATGGTGTAATTCATCTTCTTTCATTTGTTCTAATATTGCTCGGCTTTTGCTGTCTTTAGGAGACAACTGTTTTAGGTGGCTCTCTAAATGGCGAACAACTTGATGTTCGGTTTCAGAAACAAAGCCTAAACTCCATTTATCACCGATTTTTCCAGCAATGGCTCCCATTGTTAATGAACCTGCGTACCAAAAAGGACTTAAATAACTGACATGTGTGCCTAGCTCATGGCAGCGTTGGGCACACCAGTCAAGGTGATCATTTTCTTCTTGTGCGGCACGTTCCATTTGTTGGCGTACTTCTGGCAGTTTTGCCGTGAGCGCTTGGCCTTGATAAAGACCTTGTGCTGAGACTTCTCCTGCATGGTTAATGCGCATTAAACGCCCTGCTAATTTTTTATCAGTAGAGCTTAGCGGTTCATCCACAGTGCTTGAGTGAGGTTCAGATAGCATATGAGCTGGATTTTTTCTTTCTGTGATATTAGGTGTGCCTAATAGGGTGCGAATACCATTATCAATATTAAGGATCAAATGATCCAAAGGGGAGTATTGTCTTTTATCGGCTGTCATAGTGTTCTCTTTAATATGCCCTTTAATGCACCATTGCGCTAAAAAATCAGTTGGCGTGCTAATAAACTAATTGGGTGTAATACTTCAACTTTCTGGATGTTTTGCCGCTGCAATCCTTTTTTAAAGTGCATACTACAGCCAAAATTAGAGGAAACAATCAGTTTGTGCTGTTTGGCTTTACTATCATCCAGCTTAATGTCCAACAATTGATTGGCTATCTCTGGATATTGTAGTCGATAGCTTCCTGCTGCTCCACAACAAAAGCGATCATTAATCTTGTCCAGTTTAATTTTAGGAATATTTTCAAGTAATTCAAATAATAGTAACTCTTCTTTGAGGGCATTTTTAAGGCTACAGGAAATATGCACACCCACACCTATGCTTTCTTGCATGGGTGAGAATTGCAATGGATGTTCTTTTAATAGAACCACTAAAAAGTGGATGGCATCCATGATTTTATCGGCAAATTTTTTAGCATTAGGTATATCACTAAATTGTTGGTAGTCGCTAAGTTGAGCTGAACATACGTTATTGATGGCAATAATGCTTAGATCTTTATCGTCTAAATTTACGAGCTGTTTAATATTGTCGTTAATTTGAGTTCTTGCTTTATTCATGTCTCCTTTGCGTAGGCTAATAGCACCACAACAAGAATGTTTTTTTGGGGTAATTACGTTAATACCACAAGCATTAATTAGTTGTTTAATATCATCAATAATGCCGTATTCAAATAACTCACTGGTACAACCATGAAAAAGTAGAACATTTTTTTGTTTGTTTTTTGAAGCCACTTTTTTTGAAGTCACTTGGTTACTACTTTTTTGGGAATTGCCTTTGGCTTTTTTATGATTAGACATCACAAATGGTTGTAAGGATTTGCTGGCAAGTTTTAACCAAGGCCGTAGTTGTGGACTTGGTAAGAGTGTTTCAACCAATTTCTTGCTTAATGGCTGTTTCAGTGATTGTAGCTCGCTAGCAATAAGTGCTCGTCCCAGATGGCTAAGTTGGGCATAATTGACTTGAGAGGGGCAAACGCGCTCACATGCACGGCAACCAAGACAATGATCAAGTGATGAAAGCAATGCCTGACTTGTGGTGATTTTATTTTCAGCAAGGGCTTTAAAAAGAGCGATACGACCTCGGGGGGATTCATTTTCGGACTTAAAAATATGATAGGTTGGACAATGGGGAATGCATATTCCACATAGAACACATTGGTTTGCTAGTTGAGAAATGGTTTGCAAAGTGGTCAAAAAGAAGATTCCAAAGGCTGATATTTAAAAATAGGTCGTGCTAATATGCCATGACAGATGTTAAAACTTTTATTATAACACCACAAATCACAACAGAAACGACTATTTAAAAGAGAATGAATAGAATGTCATATTATGAAAAGCACCTCTTTTTTTGCACCAATGATCGATCCGATGGTGGTGCCTGCTGTCAGCGTTTTGATGCTCGTAAAATGCGCAAATACGTTAAAAACAAATGCAAAGAATTAGACATACATGAACAAGGGAAGGTAAGAATTAATAGCGGTGGCTGTATGGGACGTTGCAATGAAGGCCCTATTATTGTTATTTATCCAGAAGCAATATGGTACACCTATGTTGATGAAGAAGATCTAGATGAAATTATTGAGCAACATTTACTTAAAGGAATTATTGTTAAACGCTTACTTTTGCCAGAGCTATAGATAGCAAGTTAATGACAAGCCAGAGAAGAGAAAGATGATCTGTATCAATAGATTGGTATCTTAATCTGAGTTTACCATTAAATAGTATTGACAGGAGGAGAGTATATAAGTATATTATTATGCAACTGATTACTGTTCACATGAAGTGACAGCAGTTATTTTATACCTCCATCCTCCTTTGGTGGTTTTTAAAATGGCGTAGCTCCCCCCCCCTTAGTTACGCCTATTTTTTTAGCTATATCAAGCAACTTACTTCATAGAAAACAAATCGTAATTTTAAAAAGTGTATTCTACTTTGTGCTATAAAAAAATAACTACAGAAAGGATGATATTTTAATTAATTTATTAAAAATACTTTTTTAATAAGTGAAACTCATGTATAATCTCGTGCTCTTTGAATCACAAGTGTTTATTCAGGCAGACTCTAGGTAAATTATTTAACAATTATATAAGTTTATAAGATAAATACTTAGATAAATTAAAATTTAGAGAATCTTTTAAGATTGTTAATGCAACTTTAAAAAGTAATCTAAAATTGCTTATTTTTAATTGAATAGCAAGCCAAATAAAATACTTGATACTGAATAAACCAAATAAATATACAGGCGCTGTAAATTATGAAGACATATAGTGCGAAACCAGAAACTGTTGAACGTGACTGGTATATCGTTGATGCTGAAAACAAAACCCTAGGCCGTTTATCAACGGAAATAGCCAGACGTCTTCGTGGAAAGCATAAACCAGAATACACCCCACACGTCGATACCGGTGATTACATTGTGGTAATCAATGCTGAAAAAGTACACGTTACGGGCAACAAAAGAAAGGATAAAATGTATTATCACCATACAGGTTATGTTGGTAACTTAAAAAGCATCAGTTTTGAAAAGTTAATTGATAAAGCACCAGAGCGTGTTATTGAAGCGGCAGTTAAAGGGATGTTGCCAAAAAATCCTTTAGGTCGTGCCATGTACAAAAAAATGAAAGTCTATGCAGGTAGTGAACACCCACATACTGCACAACAGCCAAAGACTTTAGAAATATAAGCGACTCAAGCTGAAAGAATAGCTAAAAGAATTTAGGATTAATAAGATATGACAACTCAATATTATGCAACAGGTCGCCGTAAAAGTTCATCTGCACGTGTTTATTTACGTCCAGGTAAAGGCGAGATTACTATTAACAAGCGTCCAATTGAGGTATTTTTTGGTCGTGAGACATCAAGAATGGTGGTTCGTCAACCACTAGAATTAACAGAAATGCTAGAGAAATTCGATATTACCATTAATGTTAACGGTGGTGGTATTACTGGTCAGGCAGGTGCGATTCGTCACGGCATTACTCGTGCTCTTATTGAATATGATGAGACCTTACGTAGTCCATTACGCAAAGCTGGCTTTGTCACTCGTGATGCTCGTCAAGTTGAACGTAAGAAAATTGGTCTGCATAAAGCACGTAAGCGTCCACAATATTCTAAGCGTTAAACTTATATGGCACCTATCTATAATAGGTAACTTAAATTTGCTTATTATAAATTGAAATGCTACACAAAAAACCCTGCTGAGAAATCACAGGGTTTTTTTGTGCCCTCCTCTTTATTTCTTTAATCCCCATCAAATTTATCCCTTGTGTTGTAAAAAAGCAACGAGACTAAAAAGCAAATAGATTAATCTAATTTATTAGAAAAAAAACTTAAGTGATTGATTGTTAAATAATGCTAAATAAATAGATAGTAAATTTTGAAATGTTGTCTCGAAACAACATTTCACACTTACAATTTTAAAAAATGTCGTTTTTTTGAAAAATAAAGTTGCATTTATGATAAAAAAAGATTAAATTACAGGCTGTCAGTGAAACATATACGTAACAATACGTTAGATACACAATAAAGATAAATAGGCAGATAGCTTTATAATAGTTTTGAGCTATTTATTAGCTCGATAAATATTCTGTCTTTACTTATCAAGGTATCTATTAAAAATAAGTAAGTTATTAAAAAACTAAGATTAGATTCTTAACAAACACTAAGGAAATAAAATGAAAAAATTAATTGCTGCTGCTGTTGCCGCTGCTGTTATCGCTCCTGCAAGCGTTATGGCTGCTGGTCCTACTCTTTATGGTAAAATCCATACATCTGTTGACTATAAAGACAACAATGGTTCTAGCCAAGGTCAAACAAAGTATAAAGAATTTGGTTTAAATTCAAGCTCTTCACGTATTGGTGTTAAAGGCTCTGAAGATTTAGGTAATGGCATGAAAGTCGGTTACTTAATTGAGTGGTCTGTAAGCATGGACGGTGATAGCGGTGACCTAGGTCAACGTAACCGTGCTATCACATTATCTGGCGACTGGGGTACCGCTCTAGCAGGTCGTTGGGATACTCCTTTCAAAACAGTTGGTCGTAAATTAGATTTATTTGGTGACCAAATTGGTGATACTCGTAACTTATCTAAGTTCGCTACTACTGATAATCGTGCAAACAATGTTCTTGCTTATGTGACTCCAAATATGAGTGGCTTCAGTGCAACTGTTGCTTATGTTTTTGATGCCGGCACATGTTCTGATGGTGTTGGTGGTGCTGCATGTACTGGTGATAACTCTGACGCTGCTGCATGGTCGTTCAATGCTATCTATAATAATGGTCCTATCTTTGTAGCTTTAGGTTATGTTGATTATGCTGATGGTGATGCTACTCAAGGTGGAACTCCTAGCTTAGGTCGTTCAAGCTCTGATGCTTGGCGTTTAGGTGGTGCATACACATTTGGTGATTTCAAAGTTGTTGCTTCCTACTCTGATTTTAATGATCAAAACCTAACCAATGGTCTTGATCAAGAAATGTGGACTTTAGGTGGTTCATACAAGATGGGTAATAACACTATTAAGTTTCAATACTCTGATCTAGATGATTCTGGTAATGGTGCAAAGGATGGTGCCGATATGTGGTCTCTTGGTTTAGATCACAAGATGTCTAAGCGTACAACTGTTTATGCTGCTTATGCAACAACGGATAATGATGCTAACTCTGCTCGTGATTCTTGGAGCGGTGGTCACGATGGTGAAGGCGCACCTTCAGCTGGTGATGATGCAGATGTATTCTCAGTGGGTATTATCCACAAGTTCTAAGTCTTATTTCGATAAGCGTTCTGTGTTAGTTTAGCTTTTTTGCTATTAACTAAGTAGCTAGACAGAAAATAGAATAGAAAGAGGGCAACTAGAAATAGTTGCCCTTTTTTTGTACTTTTGTTTTATATTAATATTGCCATGTTGTTTGAGAAGTTGTTTAAGAAGCCTATAAAACTAGAGACTTTTTTTGCTACTCATATTAATAAATGATAAACTTCTACGATTATACAAGAATTAAGGTAACTACTCAGCGTATTATATGCCTCGAACAGAGTGTCCAGCGTGCAAGAGTGTGTTTCAGGGGTTTATGAAAACATGGATGTTTTCATTAAAGCGTTACATGGATGTACTTGAGCGTCCCCTGAAATGCAGACTTTTGTAGGCTGGATACGGTCAGTCTTGCTGAACAGTTACGAATTAAGTTAAATTTTAATTAAATCAATTGCTATTACCGGAGAGATAAGAAATGTCAGTAAATTCTAATACTAAGTTAACCATTATTGCGACTAAGGGAACACTGGATTGGGGTTATCCTCCATTTATTCTCGCCAGTACAGCAGCAGCATTAGGTAAAGACGTGTCCATCTTTTTTACCTTTTATGGTTTGAGACTCTTATTAAAAGATACCAGCTCATTAAAAGTTTCTCCTATTGGTAACCCTGATATGCCAATGAAAATGCCTATGGGGCCAGACTGGTTTCGTGCGATTGACTGGGCACCTAAAGTTCCAAATATTGTTTGGCAGATCCCTGGAATTGAAAGTTTTGCCACCAGTATGATGAAAAAGACCATTAAAAATACCGGTGTTGCACCCTTAGAAGAGTTACGTGATTTATGTCAGGAAGCTGAAGTGAAGTTTCTTGCTTGTCAAATGACCGTTGATTTGTTTGGTTTTGAGCAAACAGACTTTATTGATGGTATTGAATTTGTCGGTGCGGCAAGTTATTTTGAAGAGTCAAATGATTCAACCAGTACACAGTCCCTATACATGTAACCCCCCACCCCCCACGTAGGGGCGCCCCTAGTGGGGTGCCCTCTCTAATAATCCGTTAAATATAAAGCGATATCTCTGCATCACTAGCAAATTCAAAAAAGGATACCGCACCAGCATAGCTTGCTTCATCTATAAACGTATTAATATCCATTTCAAATAAATCCACCGTCATTTGACAAGCAATAAATTTTACCTCGGCTTCAAGGCATGTTTGTCGTAGTTCTTCCAATGGTGCTACCCCTTTTTCTTCAATTTTCTTTTTCATCATAGAGGTGACGAAACTTTGTACACCCGGTAAGATTTGCACAATGACAGGCACAGGGATAGGCATGGGCATCCCAGGATTACCCAGTGGAGATACTTGTAGGTTAAGATTTTTTTCTAATAACTTTAAGCCATAGAAAGTAAAAAATATTTCTACCTCATAACCCAAAGCCGCAGCAGTTGAGCTTAATATAAAAGGGGGGTATGCCCAATCAAGAGTACCTTTGGTGGCAATAATGGCCATTTTCTTATTCACTTTAATCTACCTCTACATAATAAAAGATGCTATGTAAAATTAAGCTCAGTGCTGATCTTTATTTTGGTAAGATGACCAAAATAAATAACTACCTAAAAGAAACATTGGGAAGGATAAAATCATACCCATGGTCAGCCAATCCATTGCAATAAAGCCCTTATCTCCCATTTGTGCATCTGGTTGGCGGACGAATTCAATAGAGGTGCGAAATAGGCTATAAACTATTAAAAAGAGTCCAGAAACCGCTCTTTGAGGCCGTTTTTTACGAGAGTAAAACCATAATAGCGTAAAGAGTATGACTCCTTCTAAGAAGAATTCATATAGCATCGAGGGATGACGAGGTAAACCCAGTGGATCAGTGGGAAAGATCATTGCCCAAGGTAAATCGGTGGGACGACCCCATAACTCAGCATTGATAAAATTGCCAATACGTCCAGCGGCTAAGCCAAAAGGTACCATAACAGCAATAAAGTCAGTGACAGTAAAAAAATCTTTGTGAGTTTTTCGGGCAAATAGCCACATGGCCAGTAATACCCCTAAGAGTCCACCATGAAAAGACATACCTCCTTTTTGTACCTGAAATAAGATAAAAGGATGCTGTAAAAAATAATCCAGATTATAAAATAGGGTATAGCCAATTCGACCACCAAGAACAACCCCTAAAGCGCCATAAAATAAGAGATCATCTATTTCTTCGTAATTCCAGTTAACATGGGCTTGTTTGGTTTTTAAGCGAGCAAAAAACCAAAATCCGGCAAAGGCGACTAAATAAGTGATGCCATACCAGTGAATTTGTAGTGGCCCAAGAGAAAGGGCAATGGGGTTAATTTCAGGATAGGTAATCATTAGAGATGGCTCACTCTGCTTATAAAAGATTTAATATAAATGGTTTCGGGCATTGCTGGGTGAACTGGGTGGTCAGGCCCCTGATGGCCTTGCTCTATTACTTGTAGGTGGCGATTTAGGTGATGCGAACAAGACTGTACTTGTTGCATTAAGGTTTCTTCTGGCATGTGATGAGAGCAAGAGGCTGAGACCAGTAAAGCATCATCAGTGCATAATTGCATGGCCATTTGATTGACTCGCCGATAAGCATTCATGCCTTCTTTAAAATCTTTTTTGCGTTTAATGAAAGCAGGAGGATCAACGATAATAATATCAAATTTCTCCCGTTCATGGCGTAAGTGCTTTAGGACATCAAACACATTGCCTTGGATGGAGCTAATATTTTTAAAATGGTTACTTTTGGCGCTACTATCAAGCCAGTCCAGTGCTTGTTCTGAGGCATCGACACAAAATACTTCGCTTGCGCCTGCTTGAGCTGCTTCAAGCCCCCAGCCACCAATATAGGAGAATAAATCCAGTACTCGTTTACCTTTTGCATAGTGTTGAACACGTGCTCGATTCATACGATGATCATAAAACCAGCCCGTTTTTTGCCCTGCTAATAAATTAATTTGAAATTTAGTATTGTTTTCTTCCATTTCAATCATTTCTGCTAAATGACCAACAACAACTTCATTGTATTGATCAAGGCCTTCAAGTGTTCTTATATTAACATCATTACGCAGGAGTATGGTCTTAGGTTTTAAGACGCTTTCAAGTGCCTCTATAAGTGCCTGACGTTGTTGTTCCATACCGGCAGTGGTTATTTGGACAACCAATATATCATTAAAACGATCCACAACAAGACCGGGTAGCAAATCACTTTCACCAAAAATAAGACGATAAAAGGGTTTGTCGAAGCATCGCTCCCTAAGAGAGAGGGCCATTTTGATGCGTTGTATAAATAATGAGCGATCCAGCCTATTGCTTGTTTTTCTGCTGATAATTCGGGCACTGATGAGTGAATGGGGGTTAATATAGGCAAGCCCAAGCGTTTTACCTTGGTGAGAAATAACCACCACTTGTTCGCCAGCAGTAAAGCTTTTTAAAGGGCTTTTTTGAGTATTGATTTCATTACTATAAACCCAGAGGTGTCCCTGATTAAGGCGACGTTCTTGGCCTTTTCTCAGGTGTACTGATGCCAAGCTATTAGCTAAGGTGTTACTTGTCATTATCATAGGCTCGCATAAAAAGGCTAATGATAACACAAATCAGAGGGTTCTAAAGAGAATGGGATTAGTAAGAATAAGAAATTTATTTGCTAAATAGCGGCGCCTAAAATTGATTATTTTAGGCGCAATTGTTTTATTGTTAATGTACTTCTGTCAAAGGGATAACATCTTCTGCTTGCATGCCATTTTTTCCAGGGATTAAATTAAATTCAACATCTGAGCCTTGCTTTAAAGTACGATAGCCATCACCACGAATTGAACGAAAGTGAACAAAAATATCATCATGATCTTCAATGACAATAAAGCCAAATCCTTTGGCATTATTAAACCATTTTACTGTCCCTACTTCACGCTTTTCCATTGTATATCTCCCGTAAAACAAATTAATACTTTATTCAGTTGCATTATTTATACACGCATCATTTTTTTGATGCAATACACTGGAAAAAAGTATTTTTTGTTAAGGGGATATTTGTAGTCCCTGACTGACATTTTTATAAAAAAAGAAAAATTATTAAAATTCCATATCAAAAGTAGCCTTAAAATGAGCTTTGAATTCATCCATGGTAAAGCTGTGATTCTGAGTGCCATGGTGGGCAATTTTAATCGCCCCCAGTAAGCTGGCAATGCGGCCGGTGATTTCCCAATCTAAATGATTCATAAGCCCATAGAGTAAGCCACTACGAAAAGCATCGCCACAACCTGTAGGATCAAGCAGGCCTTCAACTTTAACCACGGGGATCATAATATTTTTTTCTGCTGTTATAATTTCAGCACCAGCACTGCCGCGAGTGATGATTAGGGCATCAACTTGTTGGGCTATTTCAGCAGGTGTCATCTTGGTTTTATCTAAAAATAACTGCATTTCATAATCATTTACCGTAAGCCATGTTGCTTGTGTTAAAAAGTTTTTTAAATCATCACCATTAAATAAGGGCATGGCCTGACCGGGATCAAATATAAAGGGGATATTAGCCTCAGTAAATTGTTGAGCATGTTCTATCATACCCTCACGACCATCGGGTGAGACGATGCCAATGGTGATCCCCTGAGCATCAGAGACTTTATTTTGATGTGACTCAGCCATTGCACCGGGGTGAAATGCGGTGATCTGATTATCGTCCTGATCAGTGGTAATAAATGCCTGACCAGTATACGTATCGGCAATTTCTGTTAAATATTTTTGGGAGATACCGCATTGGTCAAGCCATTGTGCATAAGCGGAAAAATCAGTGCCAACCGTTGCCATGGGGATGCCATCACCACCAAGGAGTTTAAGTGAGTAGGCAATATTACCCGCACAGCCACCAAATTCACGACGCATATCAGGAACTAAAAATGAGACATTGAGCATATGAATTTTATCGGGCAAAATATGGTTTTTAAATTGGTCGGGGAAAACCATAATATGGTCATAGGCAACGGAGCCACAAATAAGTGCAGTCATAACAATCCTTATAAAATGAAAGGCTAATGGGATTAAAATAGTAAAACAAATAACCAAGTAATAGCGACATTGAGCATGGCTAAAAAGACCGCAGCGGAGCCCATATCTTTTGCCCGACCTGCGAGTTCATGTTTATCTGGGCTGACCAAATCAACAATGGCTTCAATTGCAGAGTTGAGAATTTCAGCAATAAGCACCATAAACAAACTGCCTATTAACACGGCAGCATCCGTCGTACTTTGCGCTAGGTAGATAGCACAGGGCATGAGTATGGCGAGTAATAAAAGTTCTTGGCGAAAAGCGGCTTCATGTTGATAAGCTGCTTTTAAGCCCTGCATTGAATAGCCTGCTGCGTCAATAATGCGGGCAATGCCGGTTTTACCTGGTTTCATAATATGTGTTATTCCTGATGATAAAAATTTAAATCAAGTTCTCTCGCTGCTTTTACATCGTCTAAGCGTCTCACGGGTAACTCAAAAGGCGCTTCTTTGAGTAAATTAGGTGATTCTTTAGCTTCAGCCTTTATCTTAATTAGGGTCTCAATAAAGGCATCTAAGTCTGCCATGCTTTCCGTTTCTGTCGGCTCAATTAAAAAACACTCAGGTACTAATAGAGGAAAATAGGTGGTTGGTGCATGGTAGCCATAGTCTAATAGACGTTTGGCAAAATCCATAGCACTGGTACCATAGTTTTTGGCTTCTTTTCGTAGCGTCAGAATAAACTCATGACTGGCTCGTCGTTTAGGGAAGGCCATTTCAAAGTCAGCAGCGACTAAGCGTTTAAACAAATAATTAGCATTTAACGTGGCATAATCGGCCACTCGTTCCATACCATCACGGCCAAGTAAGAGGGCATAAATGTAAGCTCGTAATAAAATACCCACATTGCCCATCCAAGCCGATAGGCGACCAATACTCAAAGGCAAGTCATCTTCATTTAGCCAATAATAGCCCTGCTCATTATGAGCAACAATGGGAATGGGAATAAAGGGTTGTAAGCGCTCACTTACACCAATAGGGCCTGACCCTGGACCGCCGCCACCATGAGGTGTGGAAAAAGTTTTATGTAAATTCATATGAATGACATCAAAGCCCATATCACCAGGTTTGACTTTACCTAAGATGGCATTCAGATTGGCACCATCATAATAAAGCAAGCCACCTGCTTGATGGATAAGCTTGGCAATGTGCTTAATATCACGTTCAAACACCCCGAGTGTGGATGGGTTGGTCAGCATAATACCAGCAGTCTGAGGGCCTATCATTTTTTCTAAGGCCTGAATATCAATATCACCTTGATCATTAGTGGGAATTTCTTTGACCGTATAACCACACATAACGGCTGTGGCAGGGTTGGTGCCATGAGCTGCATCGGGGACAATAATTTCACTGCGCAACGGAGCCTGATTGTGATCATGATAGGCACGGATCATGGCCACACCAGCAAACTCACCCTGCGCTCCCGCCATAGGGGTTAATGATACCTGCTGCATTCCCGTTGCTTCTTTAAGAATAGTTTGCAAATCAAATAAACAACTCATTATCCCTTGGCTTATGGATGAATGTGCCATAGGATGTCTGGTGCTAAAACCGGGTAACTGTGCCAGAGTATTGCAAACTCTGGGATTGTATTTCATGGTGCAAGAGCCTAAAGGGTAAAAATGGGTATCAATAGAAAAATTCTTTTGTGATAAACGGGTATAATGACGCAATACTTGCAGTTCGCCTACCTGAGGTAAATCTAATGTACTTTTACGTTGTAGGTGTGAGGCTAGAGGATTGTTTTGCTCACTGCCTGTCTTTGGTGCCAATGAACTGCTCTGACGTGTGTTGTCGGACAAGTCAAAAATAAGAGGTTCTGCATCTTGATCAATAATCCGCTTGCTCATGATGACTCCTCATTGTTAATTTGTTGGCAAATAGACCTTAAGGTGTCTGCAAAAAAGTGCAGTTCTTGCTCAGTTTTTGTTTCCGTAACACAAATAAGCAGCCAGTTTTTTTGCTCAGTTGAGTGCTTATGTGGTGATACATCAATACCCCCGACAATATCTTCTTGGGCTAAATAAGACAACACCTTGTCAATAGGTACTGGCAACTGGACAATAAATTCATGAAAAACACGATCTCCAAAAGGAAAACTCAGGTCAGAATTTTGCTCTAATAAGTGCATCAATGTTTGTGTATTTAAGGCACAGGTGGTGGCTACTTTTTGTAAGCCATCACGACCAAGAAATGCCAGATACAAGGTAACCGCAGTGGCCATTAAACCTTGATTGGTGCAGATATTTGAGGTTGCCTTGGAACGGCGAATATGTTGTTCACGCGCTTGTAAGGTGAGAGTGAAGCCTGTTTTGCCTTCCAAATCAACGGTTCTACCAACAAGTCTACCGGGCAGTTGCCGAACCAGTTTTTGTTTGCAGGCTAAAAAACCAATATAAGGGCCGCCTGATGACAGTGGAATGCCTAATGCTTGGGCTTCTCCTACCGCAATATCCGCACCGTGCTCACCCCAGTTTCCCGGTGCTTCTAATAAGGCTAAAGAAATGGGATTGACCTGAGCAATGACCAGTGCCTTATGACGATGTGCCCAGTCGGTAAGTTGGTGCACTTCTTCAAGTGAGCCAAAATAATTAGGTTGGGGGATAATTAGGGCAGCAAAGGCATCATCTGGCTTGTTTAACTGTTTATCTAATTGGTTTACTTGAATAGTGCCTGTGCGCTGATCATAAGGCAGTAGCTCTAATGTAATGCCCTGATTTTTGACGATAGTTTCTACCACTTGTCGATAAACAGGAGATACACTTTCGGGTATTAAAATGCGTTTTGATTTGGCTTTACGATTGGCTCGCACAGCCATTAATACCGCCTCGGCTAAACCCGATGCCCCATCGTATAACGAGGCATTAGAAACATCCATTGCGGTGAGACTGGCAATCATACTTTGGTATTCGTAGATGACCTGTAAGGTACCTTGGCTGGCCTCTGCCTGATAGGGGGTATAGGCAGAATAAAATTCTCCCCGAGTTGCAATCTCCCATAAGGCCGCAGGAATATAATGTTCGTAGGCACCACCACCGGCAAAACATAAGGGTGTCCCATCTTGTAATGACTTGGCAAATAGCTGCTGCTGTACGGCCATCTCTGACTGTCCCAGAGGAATGTTTTGCAACTTGGAACGTAAGTCTTTGGGGATTTCATCGAATAAGTCTTCAATGCTATCCACACCGATGGTACGAAGCATCTGAGCAAGGTCATTACTGGTATGTGGTATATAGGGCATAGTGGTGTTCCGTAGGACGGCTAAAGACAGAAATTAATGAGCCTCAGACTCAACTAATTCTGCGTAGTCATCAGCGCTCATTAAATTATCAACGTGTTCAGCTTTTAAGGGTTGGATACGAAACAGCCAACCTTCATGGTAGGAGTTGACATTAATCAGCTCTGGAGAGTCTTCTAAGTCTTCATTAACGGCGATAATTTCACCTTCAATTGGGCAATAAATATCGGAGGCGGCTTTTACGGATTCAACTACAGCACAATCCTGTTCGGCTTCAAACTCATCACCGATATCGGGTAATTCGACAAATACCATATCACCCAGTAATCCCTGTGCATGTTCGGTAATGCCCACAGTCAAAGAGCCGTCTTCTTCTGTACGGATCCATTCATGAGAGGCGGTGTATTTTAATTCTGGTGGAATATTACTCATTTTTAGTACCTTATTAATTGAATTAAATGTTGTTTCTGATTACTCGATTATTGGTGGTAAAATTTTTCCGTGACGCACAAAGGGTAATGAAACCACATGTGCTGGCACGAGTTTATTGCGTATAGCCACTAAGCACTGATCGCCAGTGTTAATAGGAACTCGGGCAAAGCCAATGGCTTTTTGCATGGTTGGTGAAAAACTGCCACTGGTCAGTTCGCCAGCCTCAGTGCCCTCTACAATAACCTTTTGATGGGCACGTAAGATACCTTTGCCATTGAGTATAAGACCAACAAATTTATAGCGTAAGCCTTCTTTAAGTTGTTGCTCTAAAGCTGTTCTACCAATAAACAGTCGTTCCTTGTTGCTAAAATCGTTGCTAAAATCCACTGTCCAGCTTAAGCCACTCTCTAAGGGGGTGTGAGTATCATCCATATCATTGCCATAGAGGTTCATACCCGCTTCTAGGCGTAGGGTATCCCGTGCGCCTAAGCCACAGGGTTTAATACCGACCTTGGCACATTGTTCCCACAGATCCTCTACTTGCTCATTGGCACAAATAATTTCATAGCCATCTTCACCGGTATAGCCTGTGCGAGCAATAAATCGTTCATTCTCTTGGCTTTCATTAAACAATTGGGCATTAAAGGGCTTTAATGTGTCAGCCTGAGTCCTGTCATTTACCAATGCTTGCTGAGCAAGCTGACGAGCATTCGGGCCTTGTACTGCAATCATAGCTAGATCATCACGCTCACTAAGATCAATGGCCATGCTACCGAGTTGAGTGTGCATCCAAGCCAAGTCTTTTGTTCGTGTGGCAGAATTAACAATAAGGCGCACCCAAGTGGGCTGCATGACATAAACAATCAAATCGTCAATTACGCCTCCCTGAGGATTAAGCATACAACTATAAAGTGCTTTGCCAGGTTGCTGGGCAATTTTAGTAACATCATTGGCCAATAGCTTGGCTAAATAAGCCATGACATCACAGCCGCGTAAATCCACAATGGTCATATGGCAGACATCAAACATACCCGCATCTCGCCTGACTTGATGATGCTCTTCAATTTGTGAGCCATAGTGGATGGGCATATTCCAGCCACCAAAGTCCACCAACTTAGCGCCCATTTTTTTATGGGCATCAATAAGAGGGGTTGTTTTCAGTGGTGTATTATTAATGCTTGTAGTCACAATAAGTTACTCATTTGTTAGTCTGTGTCTGAATCGTTAGTGTGGCTACTTTAATCTTCAGCATGATAGGATGAACGCACCATAGGACCCGATTTAACCCAACTAAAGCCCAGTTCCTGAGCCATTATTTCATATTCTGAAAATTGTTCCAAAGGTAAATACTGTTTTACCGGTAGATGATAGCGAGTGGGTCGAAGATACTGGCCTAAAGCAATTCGGCTGACGTGATTGGCTCGTAAATCCTGCATGACCTGATAGACTTCATCAGGGGTTTCACCCAGCCCTAAGATAATGGATGATTTGGTTTCTACCTTATCTACCTGTGCGGCTAGGCGTAACATGGTTAAAGAACGCTCATACTTACTGCCTTTGCGGACTTCTTTATACAAAGAGGGAACCGTTTCGATATTGTGACCCCAGATAAGTTTGCTGCTATTGTTAGGATTGTTAGAGGCATAAGGTGCCTGCGCCAAGGTGTTACTTACGATATCAATGGCTTGTTCCTGACAGCCTCGAAAGTCAGGAGTTAAAAATTCTACCCCAATAGTGGCCTTGGTTTTACGTAGCTCCAGCAAGGTCTGGGCAAAAATACCGGCACCACCATCACTGAGCTCGTCACGGTTAACTGAGGTTAAGACTACAAAATCCAAGTCCATTTCAGCCACAGCCTGAGCAATGCGTTTGGGCTCGGACTGATCAACACTCTGTGGTGAACCGGTTTTAACCGCACAAAAACCGCAGGCACGAGTGCAAGTATCACCTAAAAGCATGAAGGTTGCGGTGCCACGATTCCAACATTCATTTCGATTAGGGCAATGTGCTTCTTCGCAGACAGTGACCAATTGGTTGTTACGCACACTTTGAGCCGTATCAGAATAGTGTGTTTTATCCGTTAAGGCTTGGCGAATATAAGTGGGCATGGATGAGGCATTGGCCTTATCAGAATGATCAAAAACAGGGATAATGCGTTGTGCAGGTGTGGTACTCATTATGTTTAATCAATAGCTACTAATCGAGGGCTCATAATACTGCTTATTTAATAATCAGGCAAATACTCTCTGCACCAAGAGTATGGGGGGGTATTTTAGAATATACTGAGAATGAGCTACTTTTGTTAATTTTGGCTGAGTCGTTGCTTATTTTTCCTGTATTGAGCTGATTTTCTATCACCACCGCGTAAAGAAGGGCTGGCACGTTGTCCGGTTTGCTTTTCAATACGTATTTTAAATGCTTCGCTGCCTAGTACCCATGATTTATTGGTTGCATGTCGAATTTCATCTAAGGTGTGTTGTGTCAGAGGGTGCTTAAACAATGTTTTATAGATGCTTTGGCGTCCTTTGTCTGTTTTTGCCAGAGCCTGATAACATACAGATGGCGTGATAAAGTGACTCGGTTTGCCAAGGGCGTTATTAGCATAGCTGGAATAGGGATAGTCGTCTGGATGTGTTACGAGATCTGCACGGACGGGATTGAGTTCAATATAGCGGCTGACAGTAAGCAAATAATACTCAGTATCGACTAAGGTTGACTTAAATCGTCCTTCCCATAAGGTGCCACTGCGTTGATACTTGCTGTTAATATAGCGTACATAATAACGCCCTAGAGATTGCATTAAACGGCTGGCGCCATTGCCTTGCTCTGGTGTTAATAATAAGTGGACATGGTTACTCATTAAGCAATAGGCATGTATGGCAACATGATATTTTTGGCTATACTCAGCTAATTTATCTAAATAGGTTTGGCGATCTTGCTCATCAAAAAAGCAAGCTTGTTGATTATTGCCTCTTTGGATAATGTGTTGGGCAATATCGGGTAAATTGAGTCGGGGTAGACGAGCCATAAATAAACCAGTGTGAATAATGAAAAGTTCAGTTTAAGAGAAATAAACAGAAAAATCAATAACTCTGACCCCATTGAAATAAAAGCTTATTTAAGTGCTTATCCTTGTTATAATAAACACCCTTTTCTTTGCATATCTGTGTCTTATGACTGACTTATCAAATACACCATTGACGAATATCCGTGAAATTCCGTATAACTACACCTCTTTTTCAGATCGTGAAATTATCATTCGTTTTTTGGGTGAGAAAGCTTGGGATGTCTTAAATACACTGCGCTCAAAACGAGTAACAGGGCGTTCAGCACGCATGTTATTTGAAGTCTTAGGCGATATTTGGGTGGTTTCTCGTAATCCCTTTATTGAAGATGACTTAATTGAAAATCCAAAACGCCGAGAGGCCTTGTTAGAAGCCCTGCACCATCGTTTAAGTCAGATCCGTTTGCGAGCGGATGGTAATGAGTCGGTATTAGAACTGCTGGCACGGGCAGAAAAAGCCGTCTCAGAGTTTAAAGTTTGGCTAATAGAAAGTGACATTAAACGCCGTAAGGTACTAAAAAAACTGACCAAGCTGACGCGCAAAGACAATATCTGCTTTGATGGCCTATCTCGGGTCAGTCATGTAACCGATGCGAGCGACTGGCGTGTGGAGTTTCCTTTTGTAGTGCTTACTCCAGATACGGAAGAGGAAGTCTTGGCACTGGTACAAGGCTGTATTGATCTGGGCTTGGCGATCATTCCACGAGGCGGTGGCACAGGCTATACGGGAGGTGCAGTGCCGTTAACGGCAAATTCTGTGGTGATTAATACTGAAAAGTTAGATTCTTTAGGTGCGCTAAGACAACAAAGCCTGATGTGCAAACCCGACGAAGAGTCTGCGGCTGAGGAAATTATGGTACCGACCGTAGCGACTGGTGCGGGTGTCGTCACCCGTAGAGTGTCAGACTTAGCTGATGCTCAGGGCTTGGTCTTTGCCGTGGATCCCACTTCACAAGATGCCTCATGTATTGGCGGTAATATTGCCATGAATGCTGGGGGTAAAAAAGCGGTGATGTGGGGTACCACACTGGATAATTTACTGTCATGGAAAATGGTCACCCCCGATGCTCGATGGATGTTTATTGAGCGTCTGGAACATAATTTAGGAAAAATTCATGAGTTGAAAGTGGTGCGTTTTAAAGTGACTCGTTTTGCTCATAATGGCATTGATATTGATAAAGAAGAGATTTTAGCAATACCAGGTGCTGATTTACGCAAGCAAGGCTTAGGTAAAGATGTTACCAATAAATTTTTAGGGGGCTTACCCGGTGTACAAAAAGAAGGCTGTGATGGCATTATTACTTCGGCAGTCTTTATTTTACACACCATGCCTAAGCATATTCGTACAGTGTGCATGGAATTTTTTGGCTCGGACATAGCCAATTCCGTACCTGCTATTGTCGAAACTATTGATTACCTAAAGAGCCAAAAAAGTATTGTCCTTGCTGGGCTTGAGCATCTGGATGAGCGTTATATCAAGGCGGTGGGCTATTCCACCAAATCACCCCGTTCTGAACTGCCCAAAATGGTCTTGTTAGCCGATATTGCCTGCGATGATGAAACTCTTGTTGCTAAGGCAGCGGCAAAAATTGTGCAATTGGCCAATCTCAGAGATGCCGAAGGGTTTATTGCCGTCAGCCTAGAAGCGCGTCAGTATTTTTGGTTGGATCGAGCCAGAACAGCTGCCATTGCCTCACATACCAATGCCTTTAAAGTGAATGAAGATGTGGTGATCCCCTTGGATCGTCTAGCGGAATACACCTTGGGTATCGAGCGAATTAATATTATCCACTCCATTAAAAACAAGCTTAAAATTGTGCGTGCAGTGGATGCTTATTTACACTCGGATCTGAAGCTAAGCTCAGACAATATTGCCTATGATAAAATTGAATTTGAAGGCTCAGAAGAAGCACAACGTATTGTGCAAGATAAAAAAGAAGCTGCTTTAGAATTGGTTGCAGATATTCAAACACGTTGGCAAACAATGCTGGATAATTTGGATACAGATATTCAGCAGTTTAAAGACACCGCTATTTTTGCTCATTTACCTGTTGAACAGCAACAACAAAATATAACCTTTTTTGAGTTATTACAAAAACGCCTCTTACGAGTGTCTTATCGTGATGACGTTGAAAAACCCTTAAAAGAATTATTCAGTGGCTTAAATCTATCGGGTGTTAATGAACACTTAGATAATATTCATGCTGATATTCGTTCCGGACGCTTATTTGTTGCGACCCACATGCATGCAGGTGATGGCAATGTCCATACCAATATTCCTGTGCATTCTAATGACTATGAGATGTTGCATACCGCCGATCAAGTGGTGGCACAAATTATGGCACTGGCGGAGTCATTGGGAGGGGTTATTTCTGGTGAACATGGTATTGGTATTACCAAATTACAATTTCTTAGCGATGATATTCTTAGCGCCTTTAAAACTTATAAAGATCAGGTCGATCCACAGCATCATTTTAATCCGGGTAAACTGATGGCTGGCTCTGGTTTAGAAAAAGCTTACACGCCATCCTTGCAACTATTACAGCAAGAAGCCTTGATCCTTGAAGCCAGTGAACTGGGTTTGTTAAATAATGATATCAAAGACTGTTTGCGTTGTGGTAAATGCAAGCCCGTCTGTAATACCCATATCCCTAGAGCGAATTTATTGTATTCACCACGCAATAAAATTTTGGGTACAGGACTGATTATGGAAGCTTTTCTCTACGAGGAGCAAACTCGTCGAGGGATTTCGGTACGCCATTTTGATGAAATGAATGATATTGCTGATCACTGTACGGTCTGCCACAAATGTTTCAAACCCTGTCCAGTTAATATTGACTTTGGTGATGTTTCCATTCGGATGCGCACCATTTTGCGTCATCGTAAACAAAAGCATTTTTCCTTGATGAGCAAGGTGGCAATGGCTTACTTAAATGTTACCGATCCCGCCACCATTAAAGTCATGCGCAAAGTGATGATCCAATGGTCCTATAAAGCTCAGCGCTTAGGGCATAGTCTGGCCAGACATTTTGCTTTACTGCCCAAAGGCAAGCAACCCTACATGACCCATGGTAAAATGCCGATTAAGGCACAGGTGATTAACTTTGTTAAAAAACCCATGCCTGCGGACATTCCCAATCAGACCACACGGCAATTATTAGGTATTGAAGACAGTAGCGTTATTCCAATTATTCGAGATGCGCAAAAGTTAAGTCGCTTAAATACAGCAGAAGATGCCGATACCGTATTTTATTTTCCCGGTTGTGGTTCTGAACGCCTCTTTAGTCAGGTGGGTATGGCAACCTTAGCGATGCTTTATCATGCCGGAGCACAAACCATTTTACCACCGAGTTATCTCTGCTGTGGCTATCCACAAACATCAGGAGGAGAAGCAGAAAAAGGGCAGGCCATATCAACCGAAAATCAGGTCTTATTTCATCGTATTGCTAATACATTAAACTATATGGATATTAAAACGGTATTGGTCTCGTGTGGAACCTGTATGGATCAATTATTACAATATCAATTTCAAAAAATCTTCCCTGATTGCCGTTTGTTAGATATTCATGAATATTTAGCTGAAAAAGGCTATCAATTAGATGCAGACAGTCAGGCTCAGGGCTATATTTACCATGATCCCTGCCATACGCCCATTAAAACAGAGCAACCATTGAAAATTGCCCAGTCATTATTAGGCAATAATGTGATTAACTCCGATCGCTGTTGTGGTGAGTCCGGTACATTGGCCGTATCCAGACCGGATATATCAAGCCAATTACGCTATCGAAAACAAGAAGAGTTGACGAAAAATATCCATGCGTTTGAGTGTGCTAACGGTGATGATAAGAGCACTCAAAACACATCGTCATCGGTTAAACTCGTTACCACTTGCCCAGCCTGTCAACAAGGCCTGAATCGTTATCGGGGTGAAACCGGTATGACTGCTGAGTATATTGTGGTGGAATTGTGCCAGAAAATACTGGGTGAGCAATGGCAAAAAGAATTTATCGACAACGTGGCTAAAGGTGGGATAGAGCGAGTATTGCTATAATTAATTAAGCTAATTTCTGGATAGCTCCTGCCAGTAATGCTCTCACTATGTTTTTTTATACAGAAAGTCCGTAATGGCTACCATTTTGTAATTCTATATATAAGCGAAGTTTCCCACCTGTAGCTTCAATATATTTTTTTAGTGATGATCGTTTAATTTACTGTATCTGCATCCTCTTGTGCCGTGTGGAGATTAACGGGGTTCACCAGAGCTTCCAGAGAAGAAGTTGAGAACATATAAATTTTCGTATTTTTCATGTTTTAAATAGCAGCTAAGCACTGGTGATACACTCCGACCTCTGGTTAGCACTTCATGTTATTTAAGATTTTTAAAGTTGCTTGTATCTATGCCTTTAAAAACTTCATTTTCAAGTCGATATTGCTTCTGTATATCAGTTTGTTTTTTCTGCTCTGAAAGTTTTTGTTGTTCTATTGCAATTCTTGTTTGTCGTTGAATTGCTTCTTGTTGAGTTTCACATTGCCTGAAACCATCTGTCCAACCTTGTGCATACTTTTTATCATTATCAAATTTAGCAACATCTTTTTTGAACTGATCAAATAGACTACCCCCAGCTTTATTTCCACTGTGACATCCATCATCAAAACCTTCTGCATAGGATAATGGATAACCTTCTTGAATCATGATTTCTTTTTGGGTGGCACACCCTGAAATCAAAGAAAAAAATAAAATACTAATGGTTATCAGTAGGTTTGAGAGCGTGTTATTCATTTTTATTTCCTATTATTTGAATTAATTTTAAAAAATTTGTTACTAATTTTTATTATCGGATGTTTATTTTATCTGTGACATAAGTAAAAGATTTTATATGCCCAGAGGGTATTTTTTCTCCTATTTTGTTTTTGAGACTGCTAAAGAGTCCTGTAGTATTTTAGCTAAAATATTATTAAACTCTATACTGCGTTGAATTGAATTAGTTAAACTCTTTTTTTGCTTTTTTGAAAAGTCAGCACAACTTACTTCTACTGATTGTCTGAGTGTTTCATAAGTTTTTGGGTATTGAGAATTATTTTGGCGATTAGCTGTGGTCGTATTGAGATTTTCTAAGGCATTAAGTGCGTTTTTCTTCTCTTTACTTGATGTTGTTTTACTCTGTATAACCTGAGAGAAACTTATGATTTTCTGATGACTTATCTGTGTTGAAATATCAAGTTGTTTTAGGAAATTATTTATTTTTTGACACTCATATGTTGTAGTTTTTGGATCGGTAACTTTTTGTATGTTAATACCTGCTACTTGCATAAACAGATCCATACTATGAACCTGCGCATCGTTAGTCCCTACAACATAGGTATCACCACTTTGAGGATTTATTGCCACAAAAGATTCAAAACCAAAACTTTGTCCTCCATGCCCATAAAAATCACCTATTTGCATCAGGGCATGGCCATACTGGATGTTTTGTATGCTTTTATCCATAAAATGAAAGCCTAAATTTTGATGTATTTTTATTGTATTAGCATCTTTATAGAGTTTACCTTGAGACCATGCAGTTATAAAGGTAGCTAAGTCTTCTAGTGAGGATATAACTTCCCCAGCACTTCCAGCTAATGAAGGAGGCATAAAGGTTGGTTTACCAAAAGCGTATCCTTGTGGCATACTAAAGCGAAGTTCTGATGGTATTTTAGATGCAAAATAAGTATGCTTCATCCCTAATGCATCAAAAATATTTTTTTGCACATACTCATGCCAGTCATTCTTAGTAATTTTTGAAATAATATCACCTAAAATAATATATCCAGTATTACAGTACTTAAACTCTGTTCCTGGTCGAAAGTTTTCATCACCAAAACTCACTGCCTGATGGATGAGTTCTTTAAATGTATAGTGTTTTTTCTGTCCGCCTAAAAGCTCAATCACTTTAGCATCATTAGCATAAACATTGAGGTAATCAATAAAGCCACTGGTATGCTTTAAAAGCATTCCTACTGTTACATCATCCCAATAGTTTTTACCTTCAAAATTTGCAAGTTTTTGGATCTCTCCCTGAGGGTAGAAATTTTTGATTTTTGTATCAAGAGATATTTTCCCCTCTTCTAAAAGTTGAAAAATAGATACACCTATAAACAGCTTACTAGCACTGCCTATTTCGAATAAATCATTCTCTTTAGCAACTCTTTTACTTGTTCTATTTGCAACGCCACTTACCGCTTTATATTCGTAGTTATTTTTTTGTACAAATAGCCAAATAGCAGTATCATGATTCTTTTTTGAGTAGTTTTTCACTATTTCATCTAATTTGTTTTGCATATATTTATGTGGCTGAAAAATCATCTGTGTAAACTTTTTGTTAACAACTTTTTTACTGTTTTGAGTAGTAAAGCAGAGCTTCGTATCTGCATTACACATTATACCATTTGAAAATTTGTATTTATCAGTTGATAGATTTGCATTCTCTATCTTTTTAAGTAATCTATCTTGTGCTTTAAGAGTAAAATACTCTTTTGTTAATCCTAGAGAGACACCTTTTGAATCGACACAGAACTGAGCCTGTTTATCACAAACTATCCCTTCTTCTGGAGAATAAACGACATTATTTTTCTGTATTTCCTGAGCAAATAAATGTAGGGGAACTGTAAATAATAGTAGAATAAGATACTTAATTATACTGTTCTTAGGATTTTTTAAACTCTTGATAGATATGGCTAGATGCCTATTCACACACACTCTCCTTTTATTTGGGTTAGGATTTTTACGGTACTTTTACGGTATTTAGGAATGGGGATAAAATAAAGAGGAGTAACATTATTTCGTTTATCATTTTTTCTCCATTGACTTAGTTTAATCATAAGTTTACAAGATAGGCATATTCAAACTTCCAGAGAATATGGCTTCTTGGATATAATCTTCACAATATCCACGTCCTAAGGACATGGATTCTTTACTCATGTAAATCAGAAATGCTCATTTTTGGCAAAAAGTGAGTTATTCTAGAGCCTCAACACCTGTATTGCTGGATAGAGAAAGATGGGATGACTCTTTTTTAGCACAGCTTTCTCTATCCAGTAATGCAGGTGTTATATTTTTTATGCTAAAATGTACGGAACAGTCGTACATGATATTGAGTAAAATTATGAATAGTATAAGTGTAAATAAGTTTAGAGACAATTTAAAAACTTTTGTAGAGCAAGTCTTTTCAGAGCATGAACCTCTAAAAGTAACTCGAAGAAATGGTGAAGATTTTGTTGTTTTGAGTGCTGATGACTGGGAAAGAGAACAGGAAACCCTTTATGTTTTGCAAAATACTGACTTGATGAAACAAATAGCTACGTCAATTAATACTTATGAGAAGAAAAAAGGCTATCAGCCTACTTCTGGGGAAATAAATGAGATCCTTGATCTTTGAAGGTAATACTTGGATAGCTTATGAAGAATTAAGGCAAAAAGACCAAAAGTTACATAAGACTCTGCAAAGACTCATAAAAGAGATGCTTCGTAATGATCCAAGTAAAGGAATAGGAAAGCCGGAACCACTAAAACACAATCTTTCTGGTTTATGGTCTCGGCGTATGAGCCAAAAAGATCGAGTTGTGTATAAGTTTGATGCAAACTATTTATACATTTTTGCAATTGGAGGACACTACGATCAGTTTTAATGGGTGGATTAACTTTATGTTATAAAAGTTATACTATCTAGAGTTCAGCTTAATTACTATAGGAACTGGGGCTTTAGCCCCGCAAAGCGAGCGAGACTAAAATTCTACTTCCAGTCGTATTATTTTATTGTTTGGAAGACATGCAATACACGTAATAAGTACGATAATATTGCTTAAAATCCTTCTTTAACACCATTGGGTGTACCGACTAATAAAACATCGGCAGGGCGCATAGCAAATAAACCATTGGTAACCACACCAACAATATCATTAAGCTGCTCTTCAAGCTTAACAGGCTCCATAATTTCCATACCATGGATATCAAGAATGACATTGCCATTATCGGTTGTAAAACCTTCACGTAATACTGGCTCACCGCCGAGTTTAACAATCTCACGTGCAACATAGCTACGAGCCATTGGGATCACCTCAACGGGTAAGGGGAATTTGCCCATATAGCTAACTAGCTTAGTTTCATCAACAATGCAGACAAATTTATCAGCAACTGCAGCGACAATTTTTTCACGAGTTAATGCACCGCCACCACCTTTGATTAGGTGTAATGCCTTATTGGTTTCATCGGCACCGTCAATATAAACAGACATTTCACTGACTGAATTCAAATCAAAAACTTCGATGCCATGACCACGTAAACGTTCTGCAGTGGCTTCTGAGCTGGCAACAGCACCATTAATTTTATGTTTTATTTTTGCTAATTCATCAATAAAAAAATTTGCAGTAGAGCCTGTACCGACACCAATAATGGTATCTGGAACAACGTGTTCGATTGCGGCCTGTGCCACTGCTTGCTTCATCTCATCTTGATTCATTTAGGTCTCCTGCTAATTTATATTTTATTGTGCTGTATTATCCTTGATTTTCCAGCAAAGCACCAGTAATATCAAATATCTCTGACCCCATTGATGTGTTTAGGTTTAAGTGTTGGTACTAGATTCAACTGATTTATTTAGGATTAGACAAGCACGGTAAATATTGGTAACTTAGCGCCTATGTTAGAAAGTTATGTAAAAAAGATACTCAAAGCACGTGTGTATGAGATTGTTGAGAAAGTGCCACTGGACTCAGCCGTTAATTTATCTCTGCGCACGGGTAATACTATTTTATTAAAAAGAGAAGACTTACAGCCGGTTTTTTCGTTTAAATTGCGTGGTGCCTATAACAAAATGGTGCAGTTGACCCAGCAGGAAAAAAACTGTGGGGTTATTGCTGCTTCTGCGGGTAATCATGCTCAGGGGGTTGCCTTATCAGCTAATAAAATTGGTGTTAAGGCTGTCATTGTTATGCCTAAAACAACCCCAGAGATTAAAGTTACGGCAGTGAAACGTTTAGGTGCTGAGGTGATCTTATCAGGCAATAGCTATGATGAAGCTTGTCAACATGCGAGAGTGCTTGAAAAAGAGCAAGGCTATACCTTTATTCATCCCTATGATGACCCAGATGTTATTGCGGGCCAGGGGACCATTGCTATGGAAATCATGCAGCAATGCCAAACGGAACCAGAGGCTATTTTTGTACCCGTTGGTGGTGGTGGTTTAATTGCTGGTGTGGCCACCTATGTGAAATATTTGTACCCACAAATAAAAATTATTGGTGTGGAACCGGATGATGCTGCTTCAATGCATGATGCTCTACAATCTCAGGAACGTATTATTTTGGATCAAGTCGGCATCTTCGCCGATGGTGTTGCGGTAAAACAAGTGGGTAAAGAAACCTTTAGAGTCGCGCAGCAATGTGTTGATGAAGTGATCCTTGTCAATGCTGACGAAATTTGTGCAGCCATAAAAGACATCTTTGATGATACCAGAACTGTAACAGAGCCAGCAGGGGCATTGGCTGTAGCAGGGCTAAAAAAATATCTTAAAGCACATGAGATAAACAATAAAACCTTTGTGGCCATTAATAGTGGTGCTAATATTAACTTCGATCGTTTGCGCCATGTGGCCGAGCGTGCTGAATTAGGTGAACACCGAGAGTTATTATTCTCAGCAACGATTGATGAACGCCCGGGTAGTTTCCTTCAGTTTTGTAAAATTGTCGGTACTCGTGGTATTACAGAGTTTAACTATCGTTACTCTCATGATGCTCAGGCGCACGTCTTTGTGGGGGTAAAAACATCCAATGCCGAAGAAGAAAAAGAGGTGCTGTTTCAAGCCTTAAGAAGCAAGGGCTATCCAGTGATTGATTTGAGTGATAATGAAATTGCTAAATTGCATTTGCGCCATATGGTGGGTGGTCATGCGCCGGATATTCATAATGAACATCTCTATCGTTTTGAATTCCCTGAACGTCCCGGTGCCTTACTGCGCTTTTTAAGTGGCATGGGGCAAAATTGGAATATCAGTTTGTTTCATTATCGCAATCATGGCGCTGCCTTTGGGCGTGTTTTGGCCGGCATTCAAGTACCTGAACATGAATTGGGTGACTTTCATCAATATCTAGATAAGTTAGCTTATAACTATTGGGATGAGACGCAGAACACAGCCTATAAAGAATTTTTGGGTTAGCCCTGCTTCAGTTCTTAAAAATGTAGGAAAAGTCTTGCAATAAAATAGAAATATTGGCAATATACCCTTCGAATGTAGGTGTTTATACTTAGCCAAGTATCTAATCTGCCAACAAATCTGGAAAGGACGCTCTGGAATCAGTATTTTGACATGGATGCTCTAAAATAATAATAGAATTTAATTGAGTTAATCTTAGTGTTTTTATGAGGGTTTGAATGAGTTCTTACAATTCATATAGTTCAAAAATATATCGTCCAGAAAAAGATGCAGTCAGTCGTAAACAAGGTATCATTCGACAGCCATTAGGCAGTAAAAGAAGTGTATTTAAACACGATCCTTTAGTTGTATTAACCTATTTTGTGTTACTGGGTGTCGTTATTAGTGGCTTAACTTCCTTTGGTTTATAAGCAGGTAAGAGCTAAGCATAAGTGAACCTTAACTGAAATATTCATGACTAGAAAAATAGTCAACGCCCTGTTCTGTGACCACGGCATGCAAGCTAATATCCCAAGCATTTTTTTCTAAGCTATTCACTCTTTGTAACTCATGGGCAATGCCTACAAAAATGGGTTTTACATGACTGTTGCAATTGTTTTTCAAGTGTTCTAAGGCTCGATCATAATAACCACCTCCCATACCCATCCGATTGCCTTGATTATCAAAGCCCACTAAGGGTGCCAACACCAAGTCTATTTCCAGTGCTGTTTTTAAGTCTGCTTTCTTATAAGCCGGTTCAAGAATAGCAAAACAATTTTTTTTTAATGCTATGTCCTTATGATATAGAGCAAAGTGCATAAGCCCTTTTTCTTTATTGCTAATGATAGGCAAATAGCAACGCTTATTTTGCTTAAGTGTCTCTTTGAGTAATGAGGATATATCCACTTCACCATCGCTAGGCAGGTAGAGTGCGATGCTCTTTGCTTGTTGGTAAAAAGAACTCTGAGTGATTGTATGGATGATTTTTTGGCTGTGTTGTTGCTGTTGCTTAGGTGATAATTGCTGACGTTTGTTACGTAGTTGTTTTCTTAAAGAGTGCATAGATAAATTATCATTGGATAGAGCCTACGATGCGCTGTTGAATGGCTTAAAGAAGTAGAAAATAAGGGTGGAAGACCAGCTAAACCGTCGTTCGCTTTCGCTCTTGAACCTATCGGTTCAAGTGGAGACATGACTGGACAATTAGGCTTTCTGCTCATTTTGTTTATCTAAAAAAACAAACAAAAGGCAGGCATGCACACATGTTCAGGCGCGCATCTCCGGGGTAAAAGATTACGGCTCAAGAAGTACCCAGGAACTAACCTGTTTAGCTAGAGCTTCCACACACACCCAGTATAACATTTTTGGCTTATGGGGCAAAAATAAAAAAGAAAACTTGATGTTATTTATTCAGTTTTAGGAGAGTTCCATTTGTTTGCTTTCATTGACCACACCGTCAATTTTTTCTCTTAATTGGCGTAAGTGGAGGGCTAATTGGTTATTAGAACTGCTTTGTTGTTGCTGTTGTAATAGGTCGTGTGCCAGATTAAGGGCTGCCATAACCGCAATTCGATCACTACCAATGACTTTACCGGACTGTTTGATTTCCAACATTTTATCATTGAGTAGGCTAGCAGAGTCTTCTAAGCTACTTTTGTGATTTGGGGCACAGGCAATACGGTAATCTTTTGCCAGTATTTTGACCGTAACGGGGATGCTTTCTTCTTTCATCCATTAGACTCCATAGCTTTTAGGCGATTAATAATGGCCTCGACACGGGTGCGTGCTGTTTCAGTTTTTTCCATTAACCGAGAACGTTCCACTTGTAGAAACTCTTGTTGTGAGCGTAACTGGACGTTTTCTTCTTTGAGTTGGTTGATGGTCTCAAGTAAAATACCGACACTATCATCTAAACGTTTAAGTTCAATATCTGTATTTGAAGCTGTTGCTGTATGATCTACCATAATGCAGAAGAACCTGTTACATTAATTTTTGGGAAGTCAGGGCAACAATATGCTTTTTACGGCCTATCGAGTGCTCCTTAAACCCCTATATTAAAAGCCCTTGTGACAATGGTCAATGGTTAAAACAACAATCTATATAGGAATTGCAGATTAGTGGGGTATAATTCCTATATTGAGGCAATATATCACACGATATTAGCCATATTAATGAAAAGTGGAAAGAGATGCGATGTCATCAGAAATAACAATTGAACACGTTGCCACCGATCTGGCACAACTTGGCTGCGAAATATCAGCCTCTGAAGTACATGGTACTTTGTGTGGCATACTTTGTGGTAAAAATAATACCACCCTTCATGATTGGTTATCATTGACCTTACTCAAAGAATCTCAGAAGAATAGCCAATCAATACGCTCTCGTGGTTTATTGCTTGAAGCCATTAGCGGATCATTTGAAGACTTTTTTTTAATGACCATTAGCGCACTTGCTGATAATAATCTTAAATTTTATCCACTTTTGCCCGAAGATGAAGACAAAATGGTTCGCCTTATTGCTATTGCTGAATGGGCACAAGGTTTTTTAATGGGCTTAACTCTAGCAGGTGTCAAAAGTTTTAAGCAATATCCTGATGAAGTCACTGAGTTTATCGAAGCGATGGCATCTATTTCTACAGCCAGTGATTATGAATTAGCCGGTGATGAGTCAGATGAAGAGGCTATTTTTGAATTTACTGAATTTATTCGTATGGGGGTACTCTTTATTAATGAAGAAATAAACCCAATGCGAGTGCCTGTGGATATTCCAGAGTCCATATCGACCTCCTTAGCCAATAGCAAATATAAGCATTAATAAGCACAAATAATAGAAATAATGATTGATATAAAAGAATTTACTAGACGTAGAAAGAACTTAATGCAGGATATGGATGCCGATAGCATTGCCATTCTTGCTACCGCAGGTGAACAGGTTCGAAACCGTGATGTTAATTATGCCTTTAGACCGGATAGCGATTTTTTATACCTGACCGGTTTTTGGGAGCCCGAAGCGGTCTTGGTGTTGATCCCCGGTCGTAAGCACGGAGAATATGTCCTATTTTGTCGTGAGAAAGATGAAACCCAAGAGGTCTGGCATGGGCGTCGGGCAGGGCAAGAAGGTGTCTTAGACTCCTATGGTGCCGATGACTCGTTTCCTATTACTGATATTGATGAAATATTACCGGGTCTTATGGAAAATAAAACTCGTGTTTATTACACCATGGGTATCCACACCGATTTTGATCAGCGTCTAATGGGTTGGGTTAATCAGCTGAAACAAAAGATCAGAATGGGCGTCAATGCCCCTGGAGAATTTGTTGCCTTGGATCATCTTTTACATGAGATGCGCTTATTTAAGTCTTTAAATGAAATAAGGATGATGAAAAAAGCAGCCACCGTTTCCTGTCGGGCACATCAGCGCTTAATGAAAATATGCCAAGCAGAACTGTATGAATATCAGCTTGAGGCCGAATTTATTCATGAATGCATGTTTAATGGTTGTCGAGACTTAGCCTATCCTTCGATTGTCGGCAGTGGTGAAAATGGCTGTATTTTACACTATACCGAAAATAACCGCTTATTAAGTTCCGGTGATCTGGTCTTAGTCGATGCCGGAGGAGAATATCAGGGCTATGCCTCTGATATTACTCGAACCTATCCAGTTAGTGGCCAATTTTCAACAGAACAAAAAGCACTTTATGAGCTGGTGTTAGAGGCACAATTAGCCGCCATTGAGATGGTGTATCCCGGCAGTCATTGGAATGCGCCTCATGAAGCCGCAGTAAAAGTCATTACCCGCGGTTTGGTGCGCTTAGGTTTGCTTAAAGGACGTGTCGATAAACTCATTAAAGACGAAGCTTATAAAGCGTTTTATATGCATCGCACAGGGCATTGGCTAGGCTTGGATGTGCATGATGTAGGTGATTATAAAGTTGATAATGAATGGCGTATGCTCGAAGCAGGCATGGTGCTGACCATAGAACCGGGCATTTATACCGGAGACAATCGTAGGATCGCTAAAAAATGGCGTAATATTGGTATTCGCATTGAAGATGATGTACGGGTTACTCGTGGTGGTCATGAAGTGTTAACCAGTAATGCGCCCAAAACCGTTGCTGAAATTGAAGCGATTATGGCCTCTGGACAAACAGGGAACATCGAGGATAAGATTTCTGAACCCGTTAAAAAAACAATGGCTAAGAAAAAGGCAAGGAAAAAAACAGCCAGTAAGAGAACAACACTAAGAAAAAAATCAATACGCAGAAAATAGTCGTGCTTAAATCGTGCGAATAGAGTCGGATAAGAAAAAATGAGTAAGGCAAAACGAATATCCTTTGAGGTGATTATTGTAGGAGGCGGTATGGCAGGCGCTTCTATGGCACTGGCATTAGCGCCTTTAGGCTTAAGTGTCGCCGTTATTGAGGCTCACTCTTATCAGGCTAGCAGTCAGGCCAGTTTTGATGATCGCTGTTTGGCTTTGGCATGGAGTTCCAGACAAATTTATCAGGCTATGGGCATTTGGACTAAACTGGAACAACGTGATGGCGATGGTTTTGAAGCCATAAAGAAAATTCATATTTCTGATCGAGGTCATATCGGGGTAACTCGTTTGGATCACCAACAAGAAGCGGTTGAGGCCTTAGGTTATGTGGTAGAAAGCCGAGTGGTGGGTGATGTCTTGCAAGATGAAATGCAACACCATAAAAATATTACCTTATACTGTCCAGCCACGATTGAGCAATTGGATTGCCAGCCTGAACAGGTGGCTGTAAGCATACGCTATCAAACCAAAAAGATCCCACTAAAAGCAAAATTATTGATCCTTGCTGATGGGCTTAATTCACAAACCAGAGCATCCTTGGGCATTCAAATTAATCAACGCTCCTATGCACAAACGGCAATTATTGCCAATATTAAAACCCAAAAAGCCCATCAAAATATTGCCTATGAACGTTTTACTGACTCGGGTCCACTGGCATTATTGCCTCTGAGTCAAGCACGTTGCTCATTGGTGTGGACAGCGCGAGATGACCAAGTGGCTGACATTATGGCCATGTCAGATTCTGTCTTTGCCTCTGCCCTGCAACAACGCTTTGGACAACGACTGGGGGAAATTACTCAGGTCGGTCATCGAACAGCCTACCCCTTAGTACGGATGAGTATTAATAATGACACTCTGGCACATCAGAATCGTGTTGCCCTCATTGGTAATGCGGCTCATGGGGTACACCCTGTGGCGGGGCAGGGTTTTAACTTGGGTTTGCGTGATATTTCTGCTCTGGCAGAATTAATTAGTGCCGATCAGCAGGCCGATCCCGGAGCAGAGCAATTATTAGCCCGCTATTGGCAGTGGCGCCAAGCGGATATTAAACAGGTGACTCAGATCACCGATGGCCTGATTACACTCTTTTCCAATCAATCCAAGGCATTGGCTGTGTTGCGCAGCAGTGGCTTACTTATGACCGATATTATTGCGCCTTTGAAACACATTATTGCTCATGAAGCGATGGGCACTGGTTTCTTGCAGGGGCGACTCAGTAAAATGGCCGTGGGACAATTTCTATAAAAGAACCCGTTATGACAAAGACAAAAACATCACCACCACCAATAATAACACAGCAAAACAACCTTACTCGCTACGATATAATTATTGTAGGCGGAGGCATGGTCGGTGCCAGCCTTGCCTGTGCGCTAGCCAATAGCACCTTAAAGATTGCCGTCATTGAAGCACAGCAAAGTGATTTTAACTGGCCTGATGGTTCCCATGATAATCGAGTCAGCGCCCTGACTCATGCCAGTGAACATATTTTTAGTCATTTAGGTGTCTGGCAAAGTATGCAGGCGGATGGCGTGGCCAGTTATCATAAAATGAATGTCTGGGATGCCAGTGGTCAGGGACAAATCCATTTTGATAGTGTTGATGTAGGGCAAATGAATTTGGGACATATTGTTGAAAACCGAGTCATTCAAAAAGCCGTACAAAATAAGTTGGCTGAGTTTGATAACATTGATCTGTTAATGCCATTGACCTTGCAGGCAATGCAAATCAATCCATCAGCGGATAAAGAAAAAAATACGGCCGTTTTGCTCAAGACAAATGACGGACAACACTTAGCGACCGATCTAGTTGTGGGTGCAGATGGTGCCAATTCATGGGTTCGTCAACAAGCTAATATTGCTTTGGATACTTGGGCTTATCACCAAAATGCAGTGGTTTGTACCGTGCAAACCTCAGAGTCTCACCAAGAGACATGTTGGCAACAGTTTATGCCCGAAGGACCTTTGGCCTTTTTACCTCTATATGATGGTCAAAGTGCCATTGTCTGGTCAACCACTGAGGATAAATCCCAAGCCTTATTAGCGATGGATGAGCAGAGTTTTAATCAAGAATTGCAAATGACCTTTGGTAGTTCCTTAGGGCGTATTGAGGTGACTTCTGAGCGGGGAGTCTTTCCTTTGCGCCTGCGACATGCCAAACACTATGTGCAAGACCACCTTGCTTTAATTGGTGATGCGGCACATACCGTCCATCCATTGGCTGGGCAAGGTGTTAATTTAGGCTTGCTTGATGCAGTCGTGTTGGCGGAAGAGGTGCTTCGGGCACAGGAAAAACACCGAGCCTTAGGTGCATTATCTACACTGAGACGTTATGAACGACGACGCAAGGCAGATAATATGGCCATGCTCGCGGCAATGGATGGTTTTAAGCGATTATTTAGTAATGACATTGCCCCTCTTAAATTACTGCGTAATTCCGGTTTAAACTGGGTTGATAGTTTATTGCCGATTAAAAATACCCTGATTAAACGTGCCATGGGATTATCAAGTCTGGGCTTAAATGAACCACTGCCCCGTTTGGCACGGGCAAATTATAAGTAAGCCAAAGCTCCCTATTAATACTTCATAGGTAGGTACTTAAGCATGTCTGAGGCAGGATAACTCTGTATTTACTACGCAAGACGCCGTAAATCCATCCTTGGAGGCTTTATTACCACATCCATGTGGCAAAAACTTCCTCCGTAAACAAGAGTTATCCTTAAGTACCTACGTATGATTAATACTTAGAATGGCTATTCTGGAGTATTGGGTGGATCAAAATCGTCTTGTTTACAGTCGTCATCAGGATCAAATTTATCTTGTAAGGCTTGTATTTGTGCCATTAGCTTTTTGTCCTGAGTTAGTAGTTCTTTAGCTGTCTGACGGATTGCCGGTGTGGCACCCTGTTGACTCTGATGATCAAAAAAAACAGCAAAACGTTGCTCATTATAAAGGGTCAGTTTGAGAGCTTGTTGTGGTGACATTAGATAATGTGCTTGTTCCATACAGGCACAATCAGCGGGTTCTGCACATGACCATTGGGCATCCCAAGGCGGAATGACGGGCAATGTCATTGCGCTTGCACGTTGCTCGATATCATTTATAGAATGCTTAAGCCACGCTCTTATCTGTAAAAAAACAGCCGCTGCTTTAGCATTATGATGCTCTCTTAAGCTATGTTCTAAGTCATGCAATCGATCATCTGATTCACATTTCATCGCATGTGCTTGAGCTAATAATTGTTCAATAGAATGGATTGTTAATGGTGTGTTACTCATAGGAGAAATTCCGCCTCTATAGCATCAATGTCTGTGTCTTCGTGAGTGTCATGCGGTAAAGACCAGACAGGTAATTGATTCTGATAAACAATACCTGTCCCCATACCGTCATCACCATGAATTCTTTGTGCGGCCAAAATGGGGTCATCGGTACTTTCTGCAAAGGCAGTATGGACTTGTTGCTTCCATTGTACTTGCTCTGGGCGAAAGGTCTTGCAAGGGCTTAATACCTGTACAAACGAAAATCCGGGGTGCTCCATTGCCTCAACTAGAAGCTTGCTCATTGCGGAGGGATCTCCAGAAAAACCTCGGGCAATAAAACTGGCACCGGATGCCAAGGCGATGCCCAGAGGTTCAAATGGACGAAGTTGTGAGCCATGTGGGGTGAGTTTATTCACCCAATCGGGATCAGTGGTGGGTGATGCCTGTCCTTTGGTCATACCATAAACCTGATTATCCATCACAATATACAACATATCCATATTGCGTCGGCAAGCATGAATAAAATGGTTACCACCAATGGAAAAACCATCACCATCACCCCCAGCGACAATGACGTGCAAATCAGGACGTGCAGCCTTTAAACCAGATGCCATAGCCAATCCCCGACCATGAATACCATGAAAACCATAGCTATTTACATAAGCAGGAATGCGTGATGAACAGCCAATACCTGAAATAAAACCAATTTTGTGCTTTGGGATTTGTAAATAGGCTAATGCCTTAGTCAGTGCGCTGAGCACAGAAAAATGACCACAGCCCGGACACCAGACGGGTTTAATTTCGGACTTATATGCTTTGGGTTTAATGGGTAGAGTCATAACTGCTCCTTAATAAAAGCCACTATCTCAGCGGGACGCAATGGTAGAGGGCCAGAGCGGGCAAATGAATGGGCATCAACAGGCAAACTCTGATAAGAATGTAAATAATGAAAGAGTTGTTGCCCTTGGTTTTGCTCAATAACAAAGACTTTTTTGCTATTGCGTAATTCTTTAACTAACGCTTCTACAGGTAGTGGCATTAACAGTCTTAGGGCAATAACTTTAATGTCTTGCTTAAGAGTGTGAGCGGCTTCTTGTACCATTGCACTGGATGATCCCCAAGTGATTAAGACCATAGTGCCGGAGCCTGATATCTTTGCCCACTGCGTACCATAATCAAACTTAAGCAATTTATCCTGTCTCTTTTTTAGTTGCTCGATGTGATCCTGACTCATAGAAGAGGGTGTTCCTTTGCTATTATGCTCCAGACCATCGGCAGTAAACAAACAATTGGGTGTACCGGGGATGCTCATAGGAGAAACCGCATTTTCAGTTATTTTATAGCGTTGGTAGTCATTTTGAGGGTGCTCCTTTTTTTCGGTCACTCGGGATGTCTCCCATTGTGGAACCACAACCTGATCAATAATCGCTCGAGACTGACCGATAAACTGATCGCATAATACGATGGCTACAGTTTGTAATTGTTCGGCCAGACCGGTTGCCCAGAATGTGGTGTTGACGGCATCGGCGATATTAAGTGGTGCTAGCACCAGATGAGGGGCATCTCCGTGGCAACCATATAAGGCAATATTGAGATCGGATTGCTCAGACTTGGTGGGGATCCCCGTTGATGGACCGCCACGGCTGACATTAACAACAACAACGGGGGTCTCGCTGGCAATTGCTAGGCCGATACCTTCCAACATTAAACTTAAACCGGGTCCTGAGGTTGCCGTCAGAGAAGCAACGCCTCCGAATGAAGCACCAATAATCATATTAATAGAGGCCAATTCATCTTCTGCTTGTAATAAACCACCGCCGAGTTTTTCTAAACGAGGGGATAGCCATTCAAGGATTTCAGTTGCGGGAGTAATGGGGTAAGCGGCTACAAAACGCACGCCAGCTTTTAGTGCACCTAGGCCACAGGCTTCATTGCCCGTTATACTCCAGCGTGCCTTATTTGCTTCAATGTGAGTAGCTAGTGAGCGGACAGGCCATGAGACTGCCTCTTGTTGGGTTGTCATACCTAAACGAATGGCTTGTGCTGAGGTGTTAATCACCTCAGCACCTTTACGGCCTAAAATCTTATTAAGTGATGTTTCTATAGATGCAAAGGGCAAGCTGATGGTATTGGCCAGCAGGCCTAGCCCTATCATATTGGCTCGTCCTTTGTGGATGGTTTTTACTAAGGTTTTAAAATCAATTGGCATAAATTGAGCCTGACTTTTTTGTAATACCTCAGGTATTGCACCGGCGTTACTATCATAAATAACCACACTGCTTTGCCCTAATGGGATCTCATCAATAAAGCGTTCGATATTGAACCAGTCTAAAGCCAGCAAATAGTCGAAGTGATTATTGACGGATAAGACCTCCTGATCATCAAAGCGAATAAAGACTGCGGATTCACCGCCTCGTATTTGTGGTCCAGAAGAACGATTTAATAAACCATAAAAGCCATAATGTGCCATGCTCTCAAGTAATATTAAGCCTGTGGTTACGGCACCACTGCCACCGGCACCGGTAATTGCGATAGAAAAAGAGGATATGGACATGAGCTAAAATTCTCAGTGGTTAGATGAAAAATAAAACTGGAGTCGTACCAGAATTTGGGACTTATTTAAGATAATGTAGTCTATCTGTTAATAGTAGCATAGAGACAGTCAAATTTATTGTGATTAAAATCACTGTGCTCATAATGCTCAACTATTAACATTGCCCTATTGAAATACAGATCAAAGGCTGGTAATTTTATTGCTTAGAGTGACTTAGGATGATTATGAATACAATGGATCGAGGAACTAAAATTTATGCGACTATTTTAGCCATGTTTGTATTGATTCTGGCATTTGCTTTTTGCTATAAAAGTCCCAAGGTAAATGATTTAAATGAGCACTTAGATGCCCAACTTAAGATTAGCAACTTCCCTTATCACTTTCAAGTGGTGCACATTGACGCTGATACTGCCATTATGTCTAGTCCACGCTCTGTCGATATGCCTGTGAGTCGTATATTGGGGTTTGTTTTTCCTCTGGTAAAGGGGCTTTCGACACAGTCAAACGCATTTCAGGAGGCACAAAAAAAATTAGCTGAGACACAAATACTGGCAAAAAAAATAGTACTTGCTGACCCAGACATTAACCATGTGCAGTGGCAATTAGATCGTGACTGGCTATTACAGCATGGTGTTGTCTTATAGTTATTTTTATGTGCCTCCCAAAGTATACACACAGAGTTTAATGACCAAAAGGAATTGCTGGTGTGTTATTCATATCCAATGCTTGCAATAAACTTTGCTTTTTGTCTGCTGCCATTTCTTTGTTATTGCTTATCTGTTTACGAATATCACTTAGCTGACCTTCAAAAACAAATTCTTTTTTATTACCCTTACCATCATCATAGCGAACCACTGCACGATGTTGATTGTTGTCTTTGGATTCAATCTGAATAGATTCAAATTGTGACCAGCTATTTTGTTGCCTAAATTGTTTTTTCTGATTAGAAAACAGATGTTGTTGTTGCTGTGACAATTGATTTAATTGTTGTTGCATCTGTTTCATTTGCTGTTCAAAAAAGCTGTTGCCAAACCCCTGATGAAAAAAAGGCTCATTAAACCAATCAGGATGTTTAAAAGGATTTTGTTTAGGAAAATGATGACTGAATGATTTAGGTATTGCTCCTAGTCTATTTTTTTCAGGTGATTGTGTTAGGACAACATCTTTGGATATCTTTTCCCCCTGTCTTATTAGTTCCAGCTTGGCTGTTGTTCCTGGCTGTAAGTTATGGATGGTAGTTACCAGCTGTTGTTGTGAATAAATTGCTTCACCATTGATATTAGTAAGAATATCATCAATTAATAGACCAGATGTCTCAGCGGGTGAATGTGCTGAGATCTGTTTGATAATAAGCCCCTGATGGGCTTTTAATAGGGGTGATAAATGTTTGCTTAGTACGGGTGATAGAGGCTCAATCCAAACACCAAGCCAACTTGTGGATGGCGATTCAATGGCTGAAGCAGGACGGCTTGCTGTATCGGTTATTGGAGTAATACCCCATACGTTAGCTGCTAAGATAAGAGATAAAATAATACTGGATAACAAGTGCTTTTTCATAGCAAACTCCTTAAAAAATGTCTTAAATAACGTAAAGAAAATCGTTGTTTTGCTTTACGTTATTTAAGACATTTTGCAATTAAAAAAATTCACAGAATATGACTATTTTTAATTGGAAGTTACTTAGCTTGACCGGTAATGACGCTCAATATAGTGTTTGACAATTTCATGAAATTCTTGTGCAATATTATCGCCTTTAAGAGTGACTGTTTTTACACCGTCTTCATAAACAGGAGCAACGGGTGTTTCACCGGTTCCAGGTAGGCTGATGCCAATGTCGGCCTGCTTGCTTTCTCCTGGACCATTGACAACGCAACCCATTACCGCAATATTCAAGCTTTCGACTCCAGGGTACTGGTCTCGCCATTGGGGCATGGCTTGCCTTAAATACTGTTGAATATCCTTGGCTAAGTGCTGAAAGGTATCGGAGCTAGTTCGACCACAGCCGGGGCAGGCAATGACGGTGGGGGTAAATGCACGTAATTCTAATGATTGTAATATTTCCTGAGCCACTTGAACTTCTTTGCTTCGTGATTCACCTGGCTCAGGTGTCAGTGAAATACGAATGGTGTCGCCAATACCTTCTTGTAATAATATGGCTAATGCTGAAGTGGAAGCAACAATACCTTTGCTACCCATTCCAGCCTCAGTTAAACCAAGATGCAATGCATAGTCGCAGCGTTTGCTTAAATCCTGATAGACCTTAATGAGATCTTGAACACCGGACATTTTGCAGGATAAGATGATTTTATTATGTGCCAAACCTCGTTTTTCAGCCATTTGGGCGGATTCTAATGCGGAGGTGATTAAGGCATCGTGCATAACTTCGGTGGCTTCTCTGGGGCTGTCCTGATGATTATTTTCATCCATCATACGAGCCATTAATTCTTGATCCAAACTGCCCCAATTAACCCCAATGCGTACAGCCTTATTATTTTTTACGGCAATATCAATGAGTTGAGAAAATTTATTATCACGGGAATGACCTCGACCGATATTACCGGGGTTAATGCGGTATTTTTCTAATGCTTGAGCGCATTCGGGGTGGTTGCTGAGGAGTTTATGACCATTAAAATGAAAATCACCAATTAATGGTACCAAACAATTTATGTTATCTAATTGGGTGCGGATTTTGGGTACAGCCTGAGCGGCTGCGTCAGTATCTACCGTGATGCGTATTAATTCAGAGCCTGCCTGTGCTAATTGCACACATTGCTGCACAGTGGCCATGACATCAGCGGTATCGGTATTGGTCATGGACTGGACAACGATGGGCTGATCACCACCAATAAGGACGTGCCCAATACTGACTTGAGTGGTTTGCTTTCTCATTATGCAGGCACTTTTTTGGCTGCAACTTTCTTTTTAGCCGCCTTCTTTTTAGCGACTTTTTTCTTGGCTGTTTTTTTCTTTACGGCTTTCTTTTTGGGGGTGGGCAAGGTGATTTCCCATTGGCCATCCCGATAATGTCCTGTCCAGCCGGTTGCTTTACCTTCTTTGTCTTCGGACATGATGTATTGTTCTTTATTTTTCCGGCTGTAGCGGATCATCGTTGGGTTGCCCTTGTTATCTTCCTCAGGGGCATCACAAAAGTATAAAAACTTAGGATCAAGTTCCTCTTTGTGGGGTAATAATTCTCTAATGAGTGGTGCACGGGTTTCTCGGGAGCGAGGAAAAGCACTCGATGCCATAAAAACACCAGCAGCGCCATCACGAAAAACGAAGTAACCATCGGATTTTTCACAGGGTAATTCTTTCATGTGAATGGGATCGGCCTTGGGAGGGGCTGCTTCACCGCTTCTTAATAACTTGCGGGTGTTTTTACAGTCGTCTTTGGTACAGCCAAAATATTTACCAAAGCGACCGGATTTAAGCTGCATATCGCTGCCGCATTTATCACATTCGATCACTGGGCCGTCATAGCCTTTAATGCGGTATTGACCTTGTTCGACAAGAAAGCCATCACAATCGGGGTTGTCACCACAGATGTGTAATTTTCGTTGTTCATCAATTAAATAGCTGTCCATCGCCGTATCACATTTAGGGCAGCGTTGGCGTTCGATCAGTGCCTTGGCTTCACTTTCTTCATCGTGCTCCGTATCAACGGCCTCATCACCTGAAATCAAGTTTAAAGTGCCTTTACAGCGCTCTTTTGGTGGCAGGCTATAGCCGGAACAGCCAAGAAAAACACCGGTTGAGCCGGTGCGTACCATCATGTGGCGGCCACAATCAGGACAAGGGATGTCGGTGGGTGTTGGATCATTGGCGCGCATACCCTCTTCACCATCACTATCGGCCTTATCTAATTGTGCCTTAAAGTCCTGATAAAACTCATCAAGGATGTCTTTCCAATATCGTTTACTGGATGCGATGGCATCAAGCTTCTCTTCCATATCGGAAGTGAAGCTATAGGTCATGAGTTCTTGAAAGCTTTCACTAAGTCGTTCAACAACAATGGCACCAATCTTTTCGGCATAGAAGCGTTTATTTTGAGTAGTGACATAGCCCCGATCTTGAATGGTCGAAATAATACTGGCATAGGTAGAAGGGCGGCCAATACCTCTTTTTTCCAATTCTTTAACCAAACTGGCCTCAGAATATCGAGGTGGTGGCTTGGTAAAATGCTGTGATGGCAAGAGTTCTTGTAAGGTAAAATGTTCACCTTCTTTTACCAAAGGCAAAATAACCTCTTCTGCTGATTTGGCAATGGCTTTCATAACCCGAGTCCAACCATCAAATAAAACAGTACGGCCTTTTAGTTTTAGAGCATAATCGGAGGCGTTGATGGTCAGTGTGGTATTTTCATACTTGGCAGGAGTCATTTGGCAAGCTAGAAACTGTCGCCAGATAAGCTCATAAAGACGTTGAGCATCACGGTCAACACCGGTAATGTCGGTAGAGCTTATTGTTACATCAGAGGGACGTATGGCTTCGTGAGCTTCTTGTGCCCCCCCCTTACTGGTATAGACAATGGCTTTTTCAGGTAGGTATTTTTTACCAAAATGATCCGCAATATAGGCTCGGCCACTGGCAACGGCTTGTGCACTGAGGTTGGTTGAATCGGTACGCATATAGGTAATATAACCCGCTTCGTATAAGCGCTGTGCCAGCATCATGGTTTTCTTCACACCAAAGCCCATACGAGTGCTGGCTGCTTGCTGGAGTGTCGAAGTAATAAACGGTGCTCTGGGACGACTGCTAGTAGCACGTGTTTCACGTTTGCTTAAGGTGTAATCAGCATCGACTAAGCTTTTTAATGCCTTATCCGTATCGGCTCTATTGTTAGGACGAAACTCGTTGCCCTGATATTTGACTATCTGAGCAGTTATTTTGTCATTAGAAGGAGTCAATAAGTCAGCGTATATTTCCCAATATTCATCGGGATTGAAGGCATGGATCTCTTTCTCTCGTTCCACAACAAGCTTTACCGCAACGGATTGAACTCGACCGGCAGAAAGCCCTCGGGCTACTTTTTTCCATAGTAAAGGAGATACCATATAGCCAACCACCCGATCCAGAAAACGTCGTGTTTGCTGGGCGTTGACGTGATCCATATTCAGTTCGCTGGGTGTGGCAAAGGCTTCTTGAATGGCTTTCTCAGTAATTTCATTAAAAACGACACGTTTAAAGGGAATATTTTCCTTGTCGGCAATGCTTTTAAGAGAATCACTTAGGGTTTCTTTTAGATGCCATGCAATGGCTTCTCCCTCTCTATCCAAATCCGTTGCGAGATAGATGGTGTCGGAAGATTTGGCTAATTTTTTTAAGTCGTTAATGACTTTTTCTTTACCGGGCATGGTTTCATAATGGGGATTCCAGCCATTTTCAGGATCAATGCCCATGCGCTCGACCAAGGCTGTTTTTGCACGTTCTTTTTTACGTTTTTCTCTTTCTTCAGGAGGAAGTTTCCGTGATTGTGCCGCCAATTTAGCTCGTTCTTTGGGCGTCATGGCTGTCTTGCGACTACTGCCACTTGTTGGCAAATCGCGAATATGCCCGACGCTGGATTTAACAATAAAATCCTTGCCTAAATATTTATTAATTGTTTTCGCCTTGGCTGGCGACTCCACAATAACCAGTGATTTGCCCATAATAGTGTGTTTTTCTTTTAAAATCGTATTAGTTTAGGTATCGTATTCGTGCTTAATCGCAGTCTCACTATATAAGTGATAAAGCCTTTAGCTATGCTTTGTCAAGTTTTC
>WFNB01000113.1 GCA_015488755.1 Gammaproteobacteria bacterium
TAATAATATAGCCTGCAAAAAATTTTTAAACTGATATTTAAGGTTATTCTAACTTACTAATTTTTCTCCTAATAGTCTCTATTTTTCTTTTTTTATGCCTCTGCTATTGTATTAATAGCTTAATACTGCTATTTTTACATCTGTTCACAACAAATAAGTTCACACATACGTCGTTCTTAGTGAACAATTTCGCTGTGAACAAGGCTTTAAAAATTCTATCAGCTATGCATTTTAAACAACTATTTAAAATTAATAGGTTTAAGGTTAGTTTAAGGTTAATAGGTGCTAGAAATAAAAAATAAGTCATTTCATAGGGGTGGGATTAATTATAAATAGGAGGAGTCGATGCGACGCTTTACAAAAATCGTGTCTACCACATCAATCATTGCTGTTGCCATTACAGGCCTAGGTCTGGCATCTACAGTAAATGCAGCAGGAACAGGTAAATCTGACATTGAAAAAGGTAAAGAAATTGCCTTTAGTAGAAAAAAAGGTAATTGTCTTGCCTGTCACAATATTAAAGGGGGTAAACTAGCAGGTAATATTGCACCACCTTTAGTCGCAATGCAACAACGTTTCCCTGATAAGGCGAAATTAAGAGCACAAATTTTTGACTCAACCGTTGCTAATCCAAATTCAATTATGCCTCCTTTCGGGCGTCACAAGATTATCAGTGATAAAGAAATTGATTTGGTAGCAGAGTTCATTTACCAATTGTAAAACTCTGATTAATAAGTAAATAGCAACAAGGATAATATCCAAAATGAAACCATCAAAAATTAAAAATGCTGTCCTAGCGGTTACAGCAATTGGCATTCTTGGCGGCGTTGTCAGCAATGCTGTTGCCACAACACCTGAAGAGGATCTACAAAACTTTCGAGAGTATTTCTATAAAAAATTCCCTGGTGTGCCACTAAGCGAATACGCTAATGGTGTCTACGGTATTGATCAAAAATCAAGAGAAACTTGGGAGGCTATCGAAGAATTCCCTCCTTATGAGATTGCTATTGAAAATGGTGAAGAGTTATTTAATACACCGTTTGCTAATGGCAAGACCTATGCTTCATGCTTCAAAAATGGTGGCATTGGCATTCGCCAGAACTTTCCATTTTATAGCAAAAAAGATAAACAGGTTAAAACTCTTGAGCAAGTCATTAATGAGTGTCGCACCAAAAATGGTGAAAAACCTCTAAAATGGAAGAAGGGTAAAATTGCTGCCATTTCTGCTTATATGGCCTACACTTCTCGTGGCAAAGCAATGCATGTTAAAACACCCACTACGCCTGATGAAATCAAGTGGTATGAGCGTGGTCGTAAACACTTTTACGCCAAGCGTGGTCAATTAAATATGTCTTGTGCAAATTGCCACCAAGACAATGCTGGCAACCATATTCGTGCTGATATCCTAAGCCCTGCTTTAGGGCATGTCACACATTTCCCAGTGTATCGTGCAAAATGGGGTAGCTTAGGTACTCTACATCGTCGTTATGGTGGCTGTAACAAACAAGTTCGCTCCTTACCTTTGGCTGCCCAAAGTGATGAGTACAAAGCACTTGAGTATTTCCACTCTTATATGAGCAATGGTATTGAAGTAAATGGTCCTGGCTCACGAAAATAAAAGCGTTCGAGAAAATAAGCTAACTTGATAATAATAATTATATAGGCTTATATACTCGTGATACTTGGAAATGCAGCGAGGTATTTTGACTAAGCGCCGATTGAGTGTATAAGTACTACAGGAATTGAGGCTTTTAGTTAAAATAACGAAGACTGCATCTTCAAGTATAATGGGTATAAACACTTAAAACCGCTATCTAGTAAGCATATAGATAGCGGTTTTTTTATGCCTGAAAAACTTGTTTATTGGGTAAGCTAGCCTCTTAAATTAATTATCCTTAAGCATTTAATTTAAGTTAGAATAAGGCAATATAAACAAACTACCCAAAGAGAATCAATGCAAGTTCATTTTATTGATAGCAACGAAAAGCTAATCGCTATTTGCCAACAATTTTCTCAAAGTCAATTCATTGCCTTAGATACAGAATTTGTTAGGCAGACAACCTATTATCCGATATTAGCCTTATTACAAATCTGCGATGGCCAACAAATAGCCATTATTGATCCCATTGCCATTAAAGATTTAAGCCCTCTAATGGCAATCTTATATCAACAAAACATCACTCTTGTCCTGCACTCTGCTCGTCAGGATATGGAAATATTTTATTATTTAAACCAGTCACTACCTAGCACACTTTTTGACACTCAGATCAGCGCTGCATTGTTAGGTTATGGTGATCAAATTGGCTATGCACCGTTGGTAAAACAACTATTAAATGTCCAATTAGACAAATCTCAAACGCGTACCGATTGGCTTAAACGCCCCTTGACTAAAAAACAAATTGATTATGCTGCTGATGATGTACGTTATCTGGCTAAGCTCTACCCCCTACAAAAACAAGCATTAAATCGTTTGGGACGCTCAGATTGGTTACAGGATGATTTTCAGCTCTTATCCAATAAAACAACTTATGCACCATCACCCGATACCGTTTGGCGTAAGGTAAAAGGCTTAAACAAACTTAAAAAACAACAATTAGCTATTTTGAAGAACCTAGCAGCTTTTCGTGAGACGATTGCAATTAAACAAAATCGTCCAAGACGCAGAGTAATTGCTGATGATATCTTAGTTAATTTATCTCTTTCTCAGCCCACAACGATAGAGGAACTCCAATCCTACCAAGGAATGAGTCATAAATTTCTACATCATAATGGTCAAGCACTGCTATCCCTTATCCAACAAGGTATACACACGCCTGACGAAGCCTGTCCTCAGCAACCCGTTTATAAAAAATTATCTCAAAATGAAGAGGCTTTAGCCGATTGCCTTATGGCCATTGTGCACCTTTGTGCAAAAAATAATAATATCAGCCCTCATAGCTTATGTTCACGAAAGGAGCTTGATGCACTTATTAAAGGAGATACTCACTTAGCTGTACTATCGGGCTGGAAAAGTGAGCTCATTGGTAAGCCACTACTAAAATTTCTCGCTGGTGAAGCACAGCTAAGTTACGCTTCAGGGCAACTAATATTTAAATAAGGCAATCTACGTTTATGCAAAAATTCAGCTCAGACGTTACTAGTATCAATCAATTTTTTTCTCAGATACAGTGTGATTTTCACTGCTATAACTTAGCTCGCCTTATTCAAATCGTTGATCATCAAACATTCATTGATTTTGAAAATAATAATATCCCATGGCATGCCCCTTTTCTACAATGTGCATGGATAGCATTAGTATTCTGGAAAACATCTAAGAAACAAAGCACATCAAATAACCAGCATGTCTGGTTTCTTAAACTCCCTCTTGATGAACAAGCAAAATTAAATTTAGCAGCCAGAGATGATTTTCTGCATCGACTAATAGATGCTTTAACTAATAGAAATAGCACAATAGATACTCCTTCAGCCTTGGAAAATGCCTTAAAAGATAATCCTTATGGTTTCCAACCTAAAGAGGAACAAATGGCAAATTTTCATGCCATTGTGCAACAACAATTTAAGCTGCCTGCCTCACGCTATTATCCGGCCGTTGTGACCTATCTTTCTAACGAAGCATTTTCCAGTAATGCAAATTTTGAGCAATGGACTCAACTTGGACTTCAGGGAGTAGCCGACTTTGCAGCTCGTCTTGACCATAACCATCAGCATCAGTCAAATGAGCAACGACTTATTAAGCATATATCCCAACTACCAAGCCAACTATTTAAAATACTAGCAACTTGTCTTGAAAACCACCGTTTGTCAAAGGCACTCAGCCAAGCAATATATCAACGCCTTAAGAAAAATTTACATGATGAAAACGAATGCGTTGCTGCTATTCGGGCAACCGCTCAAACTGAAGATAAACCATTACAAAAACAAATGTTAGATAATATATTAACATCCTCTATAGGTAGTAACATTGAAGTTCTAGCAGCCATGTCGAGTCGTTGCTGGGAAGTAGTGATACAGGCTGAGTTATTAGCACATTTCTTAGAGGCTCTAGCAAATGCTCAAGCCAAACACCCAAATGCATTTAATAGCATACTATCTGATTTAATGTTTATACCGAATATACGTCAATCTATTTTGATAAGTTTTCGTTCCCCCGAGCGTTCCACTCAATTAAGCCAAGCGATTGGTGCTTTTTTTAATCAGGAATTTTAGTTTTTTAGGTTTTATTATGGACACTCAAAATACACTTATTCATGATTATTCTCAGCTGGATCCTGACACCATTATTAGCGCAGTAGAAAGCAAAGGCTATCTCTGTGATGCTCGAGTACTTGCTCTAAATAGCTATGAAAATCGGGTCTATCAAGTTGGTATTGACGATCAGTCACCCATTATTGCTAAATTCTACCGCCCAAATCGTTGGAGTGATGAGCAAATAATAGAAGAACATCTATTTTCCAAAACCTTACATGACTTAGACATCCCAGCCGTCCCCCCTTTATATCTCCCTATCGGCACAGCGTCACAAACAAGCAGCTTATTTAGTTTCAAAGGCTATCGCTTTGCTCTTTATCAACGCCGTGGAGGTCGAGCACCAGAACTCACCGATATGAACCAACTCTATTGGCTCGGTAAGCTTATGGGACGAGTTCATGCAGTTGCTAAAACACAGCAATTCCAACATCGTCCAAGTCTATCCATAGATTCTTTTATCCGTAAGCCTGTTGCTTATATTTTAGAGCATGACTTTATGCCTGCTCTTTTTAAAGAGTCCTATACCGCCATTGTTACTGATATTTTGCAACATGTAGAAGCAAATTATCAGCAATTTCCCCCAAAACTCATCCGCCTGCATGGCGATTGTCACCCTGGAAATATTCTCTGGACAGATAACGGTCCCCATTTTGTTGATTTTGATGACAGCCGTAATGGTCCAGCGATACAGGATTTATGGATGCTACTTTCTGGTGAGCGTCATGAACAGGAAATGCAATTACGAGAAATTTTAGAGGCTTATCAAGAATTTTGTGATTTTGATCTCTGTGAACTCAGGCTAATTGAATCACTAAGAAGCATGAGGATCATTCATTATGCTGGCTGGTTAGCAAAACGTTGGGATGATCCGGCTTTTCCTAGAGCATTCCCTTGGTTCAATACCGAGTCATTTTGGGGAGAACATATTTTGCAGTTAAAAGAACAACTCGCAGCCCTGCAAGAAAACCCACTGCAATTATATCCATAGAAAAAGTCTGTCTAGTCTATTCAACTTGGCTAAAAGTATCGTAAATATATGCTTTTAGCTTGGCTGAGTGTAGGCATCCATGTCGATGCCTTCATATGTTAAGCCACCTAATTTAATATAGCCTTTATAGCGATTATCACCATCACTACTAAACTCAAACTCATAAGTACGGCAAACTTGCATATGCCCTTTAGGATGTCTGCATAAACGAAGCTTGATGACATCGAGCGTATCATCTAAAAACTGCAATTCCAAACGCCGACACGTAAGTTTTGCTTCTTTATAAGCAATTTCATAAGCCGTAATGGAGTTCCACCAGTACCAAAGTAAAGTAATAATAATAATAAAAATTATATAGTCAGCCATAATGCCTTATTATACATCAATTAGGTTAACATTTACTTGATATATTTTTTTGCACAGGCTATTCTAACAATAATTTTCCATTAGAAAGAATTCATTTTAAAAGCTGTCTATTTCCTGACTCTTTTAGAATAAACTATTTATTGAAATTATTCATTTAACATTATTGAAAGTAAAAAGGGAGTCACAATGACTATAAAAAAACTGTTTACAATGTCTGCTATTGGTTTAGCAATGGGTGTTATCTCAGCATCAGCCATGGCTGATGGTGATGGTTTTGTTGAAGATTATGTGACCAACCCTTATGGTCAAGTCTGGAAAAATAGCTTTGGTGAGTGCTGGCGTGATCGTTTTGCTGCAACCAATGAAATGCTTCCAGAGTGTGGTTATGAAACACCTGCAGAACCAGAAGTAGTTAAGGCCGATCCTCCTGCCCCAGCTAAATGTCCTGAACTTATTGTCCTAGGTAAACTACACTTTAGTTTTGATAGTGCAGCTGTTCACCCTGATGACAAAGCAATGCTAGAGGAAGCAAGAGATTTTATCCGCGCTGAAGTTCCTGCTGGCTGTTATAAAACAGATAGCGTCCTAATCACTGGTCATACAGATAGCGTAGGCCCTGAAGCTTATAACGAAAAACTATCTTTACAACGCGCTGATGCCGTTGCTGATTACCTTCGTTCTATTGGTGTACAAGCAAATCTTATTACCGAAGGCAAGGGTGAAAGCGAGCCAGTTGCAGACAATTCAACAAAAGAAGGTCGTGCGCAAAACCGCCGCGTAGTCATTGATATTAATACCAGCAATAACTAAGTTATCTGCTTAGTTCTATTACTCCTGTAATAGATGCTTAAAAATATCAAAGCTGTAGTAGGAAATTTCTACTACAGCTTTTTTTTGCTCTGATTTTTAGTAACCAATTTCCTAAGCATGTAATCATCAATGATACGTATTACAACATCTGATAGCACATTATTAGAACAAGCAAAAACAATTGCGCAACAGTGGAATTTTACCTTTTCTAATACTGTTCCCCCTCAAGAAAAATTTTTTTTACAACTGAGTAATCAAGGTCTACAGTTAATTCAATCATCATCTCTGCCAACAGGACCAATTTTTACTAATTTTTCTTCTGGTCAAATAGCTCATAGACGATTATTTGGTGGAGGTAAGAGCCAGACCATAGCAAAAGCGGTTGGTCTTAATAAAAAAACAGACCTCATTATTCTTGACGGCACGGCTGGCATGGGCAAAGATGCCTTTGTATTTGCCAGCCTTGGGGCTAAAGTGATTATGGTGGAACGTTCCCCTATTGCTGCTGCATTACTCAGCGATGCATTGCAAAGAGCCCTTTTAGAAGAAGACATTGTTCATATCATGAAACGCATGAGCTTGATCCATGAGGATGTAAAATCCTTATCATTGAATAAAAATAACTTACTCACTGAATTACCTGATATCGTCTATCTTGACCCCATGTTTCCTCATAGAAAAAAATCGGCTCTAGTCAAAAAAGAAATGTTAGCCTTTCAAATACTTATTGGTGAAGATAACGACTCTGATGAACTTCTTCAAAGCAGTTTACAATTAGCTCAAAAAAGAGTTGTCGTTAAACGTCCAATTAAAGCCCCTTATCTTGATAATAAAAAACCATCCCTATCAATGACTATGAAAAAACACCGTTTTGATATTTATTTAAAGCCATAGCTATTGCTCAATAATTTCATAATCATGGGTAATATCAACGGCTTGAGCCAACATAATGGATGCCGAACAATATTTAGTAGCCGACAACTCGACCGCTCTTTGCACCATTTTTTCTTTTAGTTGCTTACCTGTAATAACAAAATGAATGTGAATTTTAGTAAACACTTTTGGATCCGTTTCTGCCCTTTGAGCACTTAACTCTGCCACACAATCACTCACCTCTTGCCGAGAACGCTTTAAGATAAGCATCACATCAAACGAGGTACAACCACCTAAGCCCATCAACATCATTTCCATAGGTCTGATGCCCATGTTTTTGCCCCCTAGCGCAGGTGGACCATCCATAACAACCGCATGACCGCTGCCTGACTGCCCCATAAACATCATATCTTCAACCCATTTTATTTTTACCTGCATGAGGATCCTCTTATTTTTTATCCTTATAGAAAAACACTATTTAGTTATATAGTGAATATTATTTCATGAGTTCAAGCTAAATAGCTACTTTATAAGCACTTAAATGCAAAATTGCTTAGAATTTCACACATTAAATATTACTCTTTTTCATTTTCATGCTATCCTATAGATAGAAAAATAGAGTAATCTTAAATCTAAATAGTGTCAGATGTCGCTGTTATCTATTTTAATCCAATCCATTATAATGCAAGCAGAGTTCGTATGACGGTTATACATTTTAAAGAAGAAAATCCTGCCATTACTGATTTTCTTAGTCGTTGCCATAAACGTAAATATCCAACCAAGAAAACCATCATTCAGGCTGGGACTAAATCCGATACCTTATATTATGTTGTTAAAGGATCCGTTTCGGTACTATTGGAAGATAAAGACGATCATGAAATTGTTCTTGACTATCTCAATGAGGGTGATTTCTTCGGTGAAATGGGGCTATTTTCACCTTCATCTAACCGTAGTGCTTGGGTTAAGGCTCGTAATGACTGCGAAATCGCTGAAATGAGCTATGCTAAATTTAATAGTCTGCGCCATGAGCTATCGGATGTTATATTTGAAATATCCAAACAGGTTGTTAATCGTTTGCGTAAAACCAGCCAAAAAGTAGGTGATCTGGCATTTTTAGATGTTACCGGACGCATTGCAGGCACCTTATTAGATTTGGCAAAACAGCCAGACGCCATGACTCATCCTGATGGTATGCAAATTAAAATCACCCGTCAGGAATTAGGAAAAATTGTGGGTTGTTCTCGCGAAATGGCCGGACGAGTATTAAAAACCCTTGAAGAGCAAAATTTAATTTACGTTAAGGGAAAAACCATTGTTATTTTTGGTACTCGTTAACAATCTAAGAAGCAATCAAGCATGACCGTATATTATCCATGCTCATGATATTTTCACAGTAGGCCAAAGTTCATAGACATCCATTATAATCTAGTTATAGCCCGTTATAGCCCATTGTAGAGAGAGCAATGAAAAAACTTGTAATCGCTTTATTTGCGCTCAGCATTTTAGTTTTTGCTGGCATCAAAGGTAGCTTGTGGTACTTTACTCAAGACTTTGTTGACCAGCAAATAATTAATGCCAAACCTGCCTTACAAATTTCCTACAAAGATATAAAAACATCCTTCACAGGCAGTACGACTGTTCTCGATGTTAAAGTTTATATTCCCAGTGCAGATGAAAATATTACCATCGAGTCGATACAATTCTCTACACCCGATCTTGTCTCATTATTAACCCTTAGTAGTCAATTAAAAAATAATGAAATACCTGAATCATTCACACTCATTATTAAAGGAGCTGCTCTTGATTTACAGGGCAATATAATGAAAACATTAGATAACCCTGATATTGAACCCACACCAATAGAAATTTTTTCTACTCTTGCCTGTGGTGAGGTACACCGCATCGGTAGCCAATCACTATCCAATATGGGTTATAACGCATTTATAGATGATATGGTCTTCCAGTATCAATTTGACCCTCGTAATCACACCATTAAATATGACATTAAAAATAATATTCGTGATTTTATTCACCTTAATATTTATGGTTCTCTCAATAAAGTTAACAACATCACCTCATTAAAAAATAAAACCGCACGCCTTGGTGATATTGCCTTAGAAATAATCGATGACTCTTATATTGAGCGCAAAAATAGATATTGTGCCAATAAAGGAAAACGAAAAATAGATGAATACATCAAGGAACATACCCAACAGGTAGAAGAATACTTACTATCCTATGGTATTGATATAGAAGAAGGCTTACTTAATGCCTACAAAACCAGCCTTGAAAAACCAGGCTCCATCCTATTTGAAGCCGATTTAAGCAAACTAACCGGCACAACAGAAATTATATCATTTGAACCTAACGACATAATCCAATTTATCCGTTTAAAGCTCTTCGTCAATGGTAAACGTATCAATGAAATATCCATTGATATTGATAAAAATAAATTAATAGAAACCGCAACCAATGAAGATATTGAAGTAGAAACCCCTGAAGAGGTACGAAAAAAACGAGCCCTTATTATTAAAAAATATCGCCCTGTTTCAGCCAGTAACTTAAGAAACTTTAATGGCTTTAGAGTAAAAGTCACCACACGGGCAGGCAAACACTACAAAGGTAAAATTAAAGTCGGAGGTGAACCCGGTATTTATGAAATTGTATCGAGATTACGTTCCGGTACCATTAGTTATTTTGTACCTATAAACAAAATTACTGAAGCTGAAGTTTTTAACTAAGAGCAAAACCCTTTAGCAAAATTCTAATAGCCTTTATGTTAAGTTGAGCACCATTGGGGGCGGGGCTTTAGCCCCGCAGAACAAAGCCCCTCTTCATTCAAAACACTTGCTACTGTTTTATAGCAACTAATGATAAGCGCTTAAAACGGTATATATAGAAGCCGTCAAACAGCTTAATTCTTGCTCATTAATAATATAAGGCGGCATAATATAAACCAATTTATTAAATGGCCTAAGCCACACACCCTGAGCAACAAAAGTAGCCTGTAAAGCCTTCATATCAACAGGTTCTTTTAACTCTACGACACCAATAGCCCCTTTCACCCGCACATCATTAACACAATTTAGATCTTGGCAAGGCATCAGTTCTTTTTCTAGTTGCTTGGCAATTTTATTAATTTTCTCCTGCCAAGAGGACGCTAATAAGAGATCAATGCTGGCATTAGCAACTTGGCAAGCCAGAGGATTAGCCATAAACGTTGGACCATGCATTAAGACTCCAGAACCATCAGCACTGATCCCCTGAGCAACTTTGCTATTGGTCAGCGTCGCAGCCAAGGTCATATAACCACCCGTTAAGGCTTTACCTAAGCACAAAATATCCGGTATTATATTCGCCTGTTCATAAGCAAAGAAAGACCCAGTACGAGCAAAACCTGTGGCAATTTCATCCAAAATCAACAGCACATCATAGTGATCACATAAGGCTCTTAGCTCAAAGAGATAGTCACTGCAATACATACGCATACCACCAGCACCTTGCACCAATGGCTCAATAATGACCGCTGCAATCGCTTGATGATGTGTCTTTAGCTGCTTTTCTAAGAGATGAATATTGTTGGAACCATCCTCATAACATTGTGGCTCAGGAGCAAAAAAATGCTCTGGCATAACCCCTTTAAATAAACTGTGCATACCATTTATTGGATCACAAACAGACATAGCTCCCAAGGTATCACCATGATAACCACTGTGTACGGTTAATAATTTTTGTTTATCTTGCTTACCCTGAGCAGAGAAATATTGTAGTGCCATTTTTATGGCCACTTCAACGGCCACCGAACCTGAGTCAGCAAAAAAAACATGTTGCAATGGTTCAGCAGTCAGATCAATGAGTTTTTTTGCTAGAGTGATAGCTGGGCGATGCGTCAAACCACCAAACATAATATGAGACATAGAACGGGCTTGTTGCTCGATAGCCGCATTTAAAACAGGGTGATTATAGCCATGAATAGCCGACCACCAAGAGGACATACCATCAATCAGCACTCGCCCATCTGACAAAGTGATATAAACACCCTGCGCCGACTCCACAAGGTAAGTAGGCAACGGATCTATCATACTGGTATAAGGGTGCCAGAGATGATCGCGATCATATTCCAAATAATCAGAGAGGCTTTGTAAAGACATAGTAAGCAACCAATAGTATTGTCAGAATCAATCCAAATAGAGGAGAAATTCCTATTTATACACATTTTATTATGAGAAAAGATCGGCCAATTTATCGCCGGGTTGTTCGGCACGCATAAAGGATTCACCCACTAAAAAGGCATGCACTTGGTGCTGTTTCATTAAAGCCACATCTTCAGGTAAATGTATGGCACTTTCAGTGACCACAATCTTATCTTCTGGGACATATTGTAGTAAATTAATTGTGGTCTGTAAGGTGGTTTCAAAGGTTCTTAAGTTACGGTTATTGATCCCCATTAAACGCACAGGGAGATCCACAGCCCGTTCGAGTTCTTGCTGATCATGTACCTCAACCAAAACATCCAGACCAAGCTCATGTGCTAAGGCGGTAAACTCATTTAATTGAACATCACTTAAACAAGCAACAATCAGTAAAATTGCATCGGCACCAAGGCATCGAGCTTCATAGATTTGATAGGGATCGATAACAAAATCTTTGCGTAGCACAGGTAATTGACACGCATTGCGTGCAGCTTGTAAATAAGCATCACTGCCTTGAAAAAAATCAATATCGGTTAATACCGATAAGCAGGCTGCACCACCTTTCTCATAGGACTGCGCAATGTCAGAAGGTATAAAATTCTCTCGGATCAAGCCTTTACTGGGTGATGCTTTTTTTATTTCTGCAATCACAGCAGAGTATGAGGCATTAATTTTTGCCTCAATTGCACGGACAAAACCTCGGGTGGCACTCGATTCATCAGCCAAGCATTGAAGCAATTCTGTTTGTGATTTCTTGGCCTGCAAAGCTGCCACTTCTTCACGTTTACGATTGAGGATCTTAATCAAAATATCAGGTGGGTTTGAGTTGCTCATAATGGTTTGATCGCTATTAGGTAATAAGGTTTACTGGGCAAAAGACTGAGTCAGTTGGGCTAATTGCACTAATTTTTCCTTTGCTGCCCCAGAGGCAATGATCACTTTGGCTTTTTCAATACCAGCAGCCAGTGTATCAGCCAAACCGGCACAATAGATAGCTGCCCCAGAATTAAGAGTGACAATATCTCTGGCAGCACCCGCTTGATTATCCAACACATTTTGCATCATAAGCAAGGAGTCTTGAGCGCTATTGACTATAATGTCATCAATGCTTGAACGGGATAAGCCAAACTGCTCAGGTGAAATACGGTATTGCTTAATTTCCCTATGATGTAATTCACAAACAAAAGTCTCACCTGCCATACTAATTTCATCCATGCCATCAGCAGAATGCACCACCATCACATGATCACTACCCAAGTTGTTTAATACCTGTGCCAGAGGCTGCAACCATTGTTTGGCAAACACGCCAAGTAGTTGATTGGGTGCTCCCGCTGGGTTAGTCAATGGCCCTAATAAATTAAAGAGTGTGCGAATAGCCATTTCTTTACGGGGTCCAATGGCATGTTTCATAGCACTATGATGCAGAGGAGCAAACATAAAACCTATACCAAGCTCCTTGATACACTGTTCAACCTGTTCAGAGCTAATAGTTAAATTAATACCGGCTGCTTCAAGAATATCAGCACTGCCAGAAGTACTACTAACGGAACGATTACCATGCTTAGCCACAATAGCACCAGCAGCAGAGACTACAAAACAAGACGTAGTGGAGACATTGAAGGTATGCAGGCCATCACCTCCGGTACCCACAATATCAACAATATGTTGGCCTTTAATATGAACGGGGGTGACTAAATCACGCATCACACGGGCGCTAGCAGTCAATTCGGCAACGGTTTCACCCTTCATACGCAATGCCACCAATAAAGCAGCAATTTGTGCAGGCGTTGCCTTACCGGTCATGATTTGCTGCATTACCTGTCTCATATCATCCATACTGATGTCTTGAGCATCGACAGCCTGAGCGATCGCTGTTTTAATATCCATGTATCAATCCTATCATTATTCAGTCAAATTTCTATTGTTAACCTAAACTCTGGATAAGTGAACAAGTAACGTATTGATTAGCCTATATTTATTACAGAAGTCGCCGTGAATACATCCTTGTAGGCTTCGCTTTGGCATCCATGCCAAAGAGACTTCTTCCACAAACACAGGCTAATCAACACTCTGAAGTTATTGTCAAGATCATCTTATCCAGAACTTAGATTATTTAGACTTATGTAGCCACATTTAAGTAAAGAGGCCTGTCTTTATGGTTAATATTTCTGCTGCAAAAAAGTCTCTAACATCTGATGACCATGCTGACTGAGAATAGACTCTGGATGAAACTGTACCCCCTCAATCAGCAGTTCTTTATGGCGAACACCCATAATTTCATCCACATGACCTTGTGCATCTTCGGTCCATGAGGTCATTTGCAAACACTCAGGTAAACTTTCTTTGTCAATCACCAAGGAGTGATAACGAGTCGCTTCAAAAGGACTAGGCAAGCCATGAAAGACGCCCTTGTCATTATGATGCATCATGGAGGTCTTACCATGCATAATTTCTTTAGCATGAATGATCTGGCCACCAAAGGCTTGGCCAATACTTTGGTGGCCTAGACAAACTCCTAGAATAGGCACTTTTCCTGCGAAGTGCTCAATAGCAGCAATAGAAATACCAGCCTCATTCGGCGTACAAGGGCCTGGAGAAATCATTAAATGATCCGGTGCCATTGTTTCAATATCAGCAATAGTGATTTCATCATTACGAAATACTTTAACCTCGGCATGGAGTTCACCCAGATATTGCACCAAGTTATAGGTAAAGGAGTCATAGTTATCGATCATAATAAGCATATTATTTCTCCTCAACGCATTGCTTATTGGCATTAGAATCTAAGCCACACTCAGCCATAGCCACCGCCCGAAAGACACCACGTGCTTTATTCATGGTTTCATCCCATTCATTACGGGGGATTGAATCAGCCACAATGCCTGCCCCTGCTTGGATATGTAATTGCTTATCTTTAATCACTGCAGTACGAATGGCAATGGCTGTGTCCATATTACCTGACCATGAAATATAACCAATAGCACCCGAATAAATACCCCGCTTCACCGGTTCCAGTTCATCAATAATTTCCATCGCACGGATCTTCGGTGCGCCACTGACTGTACCGGCTGGAAAGGTTGCTTTTAAGGCATCCATAGCACTCATCGTTTTCTTTAGTTCACCTTCAACATTTGAGACAATGTGCATCACATGGGAATAGCGCTCAACAATCATTTTATCCGTGAGTGTCACCGTTCCAATTTCAGATACTCGACCGGCATCATTACGTCCTAAGTCAATTAACATCAGGTGTTCAGCAAGCTCTTTTGGATCGGATAATAGGTCTTCTTCTAGCGCTTTGTCTGCTACTTCACTCGCTCCTCTAGGACGTGTGCCCGCAATAGGACGTACTGTAATTTTACCTTCTTCCACTCGTGTTAGGATCTCTGGAGAAGAACCAACAATATGGAAGCCATCCAAATTAAGAAAATACATATAGGGAGAGGGATTTAAACTGCGCAGTGCCCGATATAAGTCCAAAGGTGGTGCGTTAAAAGGGATGGATAAACGTTGTGACACCACGACTTGCATGGCATCGCCTTCCACAATGTAGTCCTTAATTCGAGCCACGGCCTGTTCAAAGCCCGCTTGAGTAAAACCAGAAACAAAATCTGCTTCTGTTACTTTAGTGACTTTGCTGTGTGGCTTATAGGCAGTATCCGCCTGACGCAATTGGGTGGCCAGATTTTGTAAGCGTTGGCTTGCCAATGTCCATGCCTGTTCTACTGTATTATCTGCTTGTTCATCAAAGTGTGCATGGACAATCAAATACAGCTTGCCACTGAGGTTATCAAACACCAATACTTCTTCAGAGACCATTAATAAAATATCGGGGGTATCCAAGGGATCCGGTTTTTGGTTATTTTTTAAGCGTGGTTCAATATAGCCAATGGTTTCATAACCAAAATAGCCCACCAAACCACCTGTAAAACGAGGTAGGTTTGATTGCTCTGACAAATGTTCAGGAATGGTATAACGCTGTTGGTATTGTTCAATCCAACTTAGGGGATCGGCCTGAGTTAACTCTTCAACCACCTGCCCTTTATGGAGCACCTGTATCTGTTCATTAGTCACTTTAATAATGGTGTCACAGGGCAAACCAATAATAGAATAACGTCCCCACTTTTCACCACCTTGAACGGATTCGAGTAAATAAGAATAAGGACCTTCGGCCAGTTTTAAATAGGCACTAAGAGGAGTATCCAGATCGGCAAGAATTTCATGTACCACTGGAATGCGGTTATAGCCTTCATTGGCGAGCTTAATAAATTGTGCTTTGCTTACAATAGACATAGTAATTACTCAATAAATAACAAATGAATTTTAATTGCCCTGCGACCATAAGCACAATGCTTTATCGCAGACAATACAATGACTTACTTTGAGAAATTAAAGCACCACCATCGTTCTTTCATTTGTTGTTTATTAAATAAGTTCACTTTTCTGCTCTTTAGTTATAACAATTCAGTCCAGTTTGTGTAGCTATCACTGAGCTAAATTGTTGTTAGCTCAGTGTTTTTATCAATAAAGACTCACATTAAAGCAAATCTTTAAGTTCAACCATTGAGTCAATCACTACATCGGGTTTTGCTTCTCGAATATCCACGCCATGATTGTAGCCATAAGACATACAAATAATTTGGAAACCAGCTGCCCGAGCGGCTTTTACATCACTAATGGAGTCACCTAGCATCAGTGAGTTTTCCGGTGCAACACCCAATACCTCGGCTGAATGTAGTAGAGGTAGAGGATCAGGCTTTTTCTTAGCCAATGAATCACCACTGACAATAGAGGTAAAGTAATCAAACAAACCCAAGTCTTTTAGTAATGGGTGGGTGAATGCTTCTGCCTTATTGGTCACACAGCCCAATTTAAAACCCGAGTCACGCAGATAATTAATACCCTCAAGCACACCTGGGTATAGGCTACTACGCTTAGAGGTATTGTCTTTATACAAGTCCATAAAAAGAGGATAGGCTTTGCTAAACAAGGCCTCATCCGGTTCGCCATCAACCTGACCAATTAAGGCACGGCGTACTAGGCGTTCAACGCCATTGCCAACCCAATGGCGCACCTCGGCTTCACCATAAGGAGCCATGTCAATGGCCTTAAGCATTTCATCAACGCAATAAGCCAAATCAGGCACGCTGTCAACCAACGTACCATCAACATCAATCAGTACCATTTCAGGTTTTTTTATCATTCTCTAATAACCTTTTTTATTAAGATACTGAATTATGTGGGGCTATTTACCAACTTTCGCAAGCTCGGCACGCATTTGATCAATGGTGACTTTGTAGTCATCGGTATTAAAAATTGCCGAACCTGCAACAAACATATCAGCACCCGCTTGAGCAATTTCAGCAATGTTATTAATTTTTACACCGCCGTCAATTTCTAAACGAATATCATAACCACTCTCATCAATCATTTTACGAGCTTCACGCAATTTATTCAGTGTTTCAGGAATAAAGCTCTGACCACCAAAGCCTGGGTTGACTGACATTAATAAAACCACATCAACCTTATCCATCACATGTTTTAACACAGATAATGGTGTCGCTGGGTTAAACACGAGGCCTGATTTACAGCCTGACTCACGGATAAGAGATAAGCTACGGTCAATATGCTCAGATGCTTCAGGATGGAAGGTAATATAGCTAGCACCTGCTTTGGCAAATTCAGGAATAATCGTGTCGACTGGTTTGACCATTAAGTGCACATCAATATCTTGAGTAATACCATGATTTCTTAAGGCTTCACACACTAAAGGACCAATGGTTAGCACGGGAACATAATGGTTATCCATCACATCAAAATGGATCACATCCGCGCCACTGGCCAAGACATTCACACATTCTTCACCCAAACGGGCAAAATCGGCAGATAAAATAGATGGTGCAATTAAAGATTTCATGACAAATCCCCATAAAGTTATTAAACTGTTCTCTACTTGATGAAACAAAAACAATACATCATCAATAGTAAAAGATAAGCGAACATTTTAAACGATAACTATGATGATCACTATGAATATTTCAGTATTTACATACTTCTTTGCCCATAGAAGCATAAAAACAGCTCATAAATATGCCCTTAAGGGTGTCAACATCTCATTATTATCAAGTCTGATCTTTTTCTCTATGCTAAATTCACATGCCACTAATAGAGCCAGTGAAACTCGCTGGGCTGAACAACTCAGGGATAACCTTGTTGTTGGTGAACCACTTGCTCTCCCCTTGTCAAGTACAGATCCAAAACAAGAGAAAAAAACCTTCTTTAGTATTTACACTGAGCCAACAACGTCCGAGGCAAAAGGAGCAGTAATACTCTTACACGGTGATGGCGCCCACCCTGATTGGAGTGATATCATTCACCCGCTACGAGTCGCATTACCTGATAAAGGCTGGGCTACTCTGGCCATACAATTACCCTTACAAGGCACCAAAAAAAGAACCAACAAAGAAGAACAAGACAAAGAAAGAATAGCCATTATTAAGGCTTCTAGCGCACGAATTAATACTTCTATTGAGTTTTTAAGAGAAAAGAAGTATGACTATATTGTACTTATCTCTCATAGCTTTGGCTCTCTTATGTCACTGAATTATTTACAGACTAATAACGATAAAAAAACAGCAAAAAATAAGCCCTTTGTTAATGCAGCAATCATTATAGGGACACCATTGCTGGGCAAAAAAATACCCCTTAATAGCGCTTTAATGATTACTAAAATCCATATTCCATTACTGGATCTCTATGGCAGTGACGATCTCGATTTCGTATTGCGCTCAGCCAAAGCCCGTAAAACCGCTGCCCATAAAGCTCAGAATAAACACTATCGGCAAACACAAACCATAGGTGCTAATCATTTTTATCAGAGCTTAGATGATGAACTGATCACTTATGTGAGTAACTGGCTTAATAGCACATATCGCCTTAGTAAACCATAACACCATTGTTTTTTATACGCTTGTTATTTATTGTCAGTGTTTTATGATTAAGCTTTCATACGTAGGTACTTAAGGATAACTCTGTGTTTACGGAGGAAGTTTTTGCCACATGGATGTGGCAATAAAGCCTCCGGGGATGGATTTACGGCGTCTTGCGTAGTAAATACAGAGTTATCCTGCCTCAGACATACTTAAGTACCTACCTATGATTAAGCCTTATTTTTTCTAACAAACCAGCATTTATGTTATCTAGGATATGATTATGAGTTATTCTTTTGCTTTCACCTTACATTTGTTATCAGCAGTTATCTGGGTGGGTGGTATGTTTTTCGCCCATATGATCCTCCGCCCTTGTGCTGTTGAAAAATTAGAGCCCCCTATGCGTTTGCCTCTTTGGGTCGCTGTTTTTGGACGTTTTTTCTTTTGGGTCTGGCTGGCGGTAATCACGCTCTTAGTCACTGGCTATTGGATGATTTTTGATGTCTTTGGTGGTTTTGCAGGACTCACTGCTCACTATATTAAGGCCATGCATATTATTGGGCTGATCATGAGCGGCATTTATGCTTATATTTTCTTTGTCCCCTACCAAAAACTTAAAACAGCTGTTGCTGATAAGGAGTTTCCTACCGGTGGGGCATTAATGAATAAAATTCGCCAATTAGTAACCACCAACTTAGTATTAGGTTTACTCACTATTGCTATCGCCAGCGGTGGTAAATACATTAACGTATAGCGCATTTACTATTGCTTGCGTGTTTCCTTTAGCAAATCATAGGCGGCTTTAATTTGTTGAGTTTTCTCAGTTGCCATTTGAATCATTTCTTCTGGTAAGCCTTTAGAAACCAGTTTATCTGGGTGATGCTGGTTCATTAAGCGCCGATACGCTTTCTTGACTTCAGCATCCGTAGCAGAGCGATTGATGCCAAGCATTTCATAGGCTTCTTTAAGTAAATCAGCCTGACTTTTATGAGGATCTTGGTTAGCATAATGGTAGCGACGCCCACCGGCCAAGCCCAAATTAGATTGCACCAAGGCAATTAACTGTTCAATATGGCGTGAACTAAAGCCTAACTGTTGCGCAATTTTATTAATGATCCGTTGTTCTGATACATCAATTTTACCATCCGCCAAGGCGGCGTGAAGTTGTATTTCAAGAAACATCTGCAATAAGGTCGTGCGTCGATGAGCCACTTGTTTGAATTGCACCAGCACACCATCTAAATCAAAATCAGCTTGCTTACCTTTATTAAAGAGCTCAATGGCTGCTTTTTTCTGTTGTGCATCCAGTTTCATGTGATCCATGATCTGCTTTGCCATAGCAATTTCATCTTGGCTGACATGCCCATCAGCTTTAGCAATATGCCCCATGATAGAAAAAGTAGCAGAGAAAAAAGCAGCCTGAGTTAACTCATTGTCACTTCCTTGCATCGCCTTATCAACGAGCTTGTGACCAATCACACCACCAATTAATAATCCTAGTGGGCCACCCATAGTAAAGCCAACAGCACCGCCAATAAATTTACCCCACCAACTCATAGTTTTTACCTTATTATGATTGTTGCCATAACTCTAAACAAATCCGATTAGCGATCATACCGATTACTCAGGGTCATAGTCAAATAACAAGAGCCTATGTAGTCATTAAATAGCCCAAAGCCAAGCAGTTTATACGCCCAAATGAAGAACCAAATTCCTTTGCCCCTTCTGTTTTCGATGTTCCCATAAGTACAATCCTTGCCATGTCCCTAAAGCCATTTTGCCATTAATAATAGGAATAGCGATTGAGGTAGCTGTAATTGCTGACTTGATATGGGCTGGCATATCATCTGCTCCTTCATAAATATGGGTATACAATGGGTCATTTTCACAAACCAAACGATTAAGCCAATTTTCTAAATCTTGACGTGCAGAGGGATCGGCATTTTCCTGAATAATCAAACTGGCCGAGGTATGTTGTACAAAGACAGTGCACAAACCTTCATTATTGCTTATTGCGTAAGTAGATGATTTAGCCAACTGTTCCGCAATAGCATCGTTTACTGTCTGTGTCACATCGTGTAAGCCTTGGCCACTAACCGGTATTTTTATTAATTTAATCATTTATTTTCCTAACTTTTTCCTCACACTTTTATTTTATACTTGAACTGATATGAAAAAATATGTTAACTAATTCTGATATTAGCAATTTTTTTACATATTCTGCTATTTTTATTTAAAAAACGCTATACATAGCCTAATTTCATGATTATCCT
>WFNB01000114.1 GCA_015488755.1 Gammaproteobacteria bacterium
TATTCATCCTGAGCATTAACTATGGTGGTAAATAATTTTCTAACAAGTTCATCCAGCGGACAGTCAAAAGCGTCACGATTTTTGCAAAAAACCGCAAAAGTCGCGCCCCTTTAGCCTGCCGCTGATGAGAGCGTTATGCCTTAAAAAAAATATGGATAAAATATCAGAAATCGAAGACATGCTTGAAAATTTAGCTGAAGATATTGAGCCACATCTTCCACTGATACCAAAATTTCTTTCGAGCCTAGATAGCACAGATAAACCATTATCTATTTTTTCAATGACATCTTTCTTTCCAAAAGTAGAAAGTATTCGCGCAGGCATATTTGAGGTGGCAAAAATTGAAGAATATTATTCGGTAAGTATTCTATATCGGTCGCTGATAGAGCATTTTATTAAGGCGCAATATATGTGGATGAAAACAAACTCTAATAGTGATGACTCAGTTGGCATAGATTATTGGTTATTCGGTCAAGACAAAGAAAATATAGATTATGCAAAAGCACTTGAGCATGGATATTCGCTAATAGGCATGAGCCCCAAAATACCTTCGCTCCAAGCATTACATGAAATGGGTATAGTATCTAAAGATAAATCAGCAAACAAAATACGCAAAAAAACAGAACAGTTTAACTACAAAAACATGGTTCACTATCTTGCTGACAGCCTAAAAACAAAAGAGAGTGGAGCAGCGCCAATACTTAGTTCTATTTTCCCTCGTTATTCACAATTATCCTCATTTGTACATGGTGGCCCAGATTCGGTTAATGCTTATGAAAAAAGTCCGGAAGAATTACAAGAAATAATAGAAATGGCAACTTTTGCATCGCTATATACAAGATGGTGTGCATTTATTCTATTTTATCAATACGATAAAAGCGTTGAGCCATTGTGCCAAATCGCACAAGGCTACCTCCATAAATACACAGGGCATAACAAATCGTCCAACTTGACCGGCGAAAAAGACTCGCCGTCAAGTTAACTCAAACGTTATAAACTCTCAAACACATGAAATATCAAACTATCGCCAGCCATTTGATAAGTGTCAATGTATTTTCTTGTTGTGTCTGGCAATTCGTGACCTGTTCCGTGTATAGCTATTTTGCGTAGCTCTACTAATTCATTGGTATCAACCCGCGCCCACAAACAAGGCTCGCCGTTTTGAATTTGTACGGTAAGAAGTTCAGCACCAACAGGCACCTCTATTACTTGCTCATCAATAGTTTGTAATGGAAATTTCCAAATACTAATCATTTTATTCACCTTAAATTACGTTTATAACAAATTATTCCAGTTGACCTACATTCCGCTCCGCTTCATTCCGGCCACTGAATGCAAGCGTTAGAATGAAAAATATAAAAGCAAATCAAACAATAAAAAGCCTATTTTCTTGTTTGATTTGGTAATGAATAAATTCCCAATCGGAATGAATGCAGAAATGAATATGTTTGGCAGCAATCATTAACCGATAGTTGAAATTGTAAAAATATAATTTATTTAGAGGATGCAAATATGGGAATGTCAATAGAAGAGCTTAATAATCATAAAGATAATATTATACTTAGCTTAAATAAGGCTGAAAGAGAATATGAGTCAGCAAAAACAAACCATATACTTCATATTATATTATCTATAATGACGGCAGGGGTATGGGTGGTGGTCTGGTTATTTATTGCAAACTGGAATATACACAAACGCACTAATTTAGAAAAGATAATAGATGAATCTAAGGCTTCGGTGAAGGATATAGATAATCAGTTGCGTTTAATACCAAATGGTGACGATATAAATACAACGGAATGTCCTTGGTGTGCTGAGATTATTTTGCAAAAAGCGAAAATATGTAAGCATTGCGGAAAAGAAGTGAATTAATTATAGGCATCAATGTTGTGCTGACCAAACGTTAAAAAAGACGTTAGAAGGCAATAGTAATAATGGATCCATGGATAACATTAAGAGATGAATATTATATTCTGCAAGAAGAATTGATGCAGAATGATACGCCTATCAATCGAAGAAATTTTATTCGTTCAGTATGTTCAAATGTTGAGGGAACACTTAATTGGCTAATGAAACAGCTATCTGATAATGCGGCAGCTTTATCCTCGAAAGAGAAGATGGTGTTTCAAGAGCAGCAACTAAATGTAAAAGACAATGGTGAAGTAGTAGTATCAGCATTACATTTAAAAACAAAAGTAAAAATTAAAATGGTATTTAAGTTTCTATCAAAATACCCAGGTGGCAACAAAATTGATTTACAAGATAATAACTTTAATAATCTAAATGAATCCTTTAAAGTTAGAGACAGGCTCATGCATCCTAAAATAAATTCAGACCTAGAAGTTTCTGAACAAGAAGTGCAATTAATGATAGATGGCTATAGGTGGTACATAAAGGGGTATCAAGAAACATTAAAATCTATAGAAATGGAACTAACATAGTCAGTAGTATGAAAAAAAATATTCTAACAAGTAGCTCAACCCGACCATTTATACGCCGTTGCACTTCGCTCCACTCTGCATAAATGGCCGGTTAGCAAGGCGTTAGCACCCCAATAAAATCACTAGGTCGCAGTTAAATTTATAGGTAGCACATGAATAAACAAGAAACGGTCAAAGAATTTATTAGTGGAGAGTCAATAACACTTAAAATGCAACTTACACCAGAACAACATAGAATGATGAGGGAGTGGTCACTAAGCATCCCAACTTTATATATGCTAGATATTTGTGTTGTAAGCGCGACCAAACTCACAAGTACCTCACTCGAAAAAAATCCTAGAAAAGCTAATCTCATTAACCACCTCAAGGAATTAGATCGTCCTAACAACAGCTTTTCATATCTTTTTGCGTTGATGGAGAAGGTCAGTGATTCACGTGGGATAGATACAGACGAAGAATTGGAGACGAAAATATTATCTGACCTTGTATCTATGCGAAATTTTTTCACAAAGGCTCGTATATATGAATCTGATGAGTTTGTTTTGAATTTTCTTAAGGAGCTTCGAGGTAACCCTATTGAAGAAAAACGATCAGACTACTTAGGTTTCTTAAAATCTTTAAATGATCATTTCAAACTCAGCAACCCTGTAGCATCGAAACAACGATTAAAGATAGCTGAAAAAATAATAGAACAAACAGATCATTTCAATTTTAGTAGGCAGCACCCAGTCGTGGTTATTGGTCTTGCGTGCCTTTACGGTAACCTTGCTGCTAAAAAATTAATGAAATTCAAAGCTAATCCTCAAAGATTTGATGCTGAAAACGGTTTAGCAGATATTATGCTAATAACTAGGTTTGCAGGTATCAAGCTTGAGATTGAGCATCTTGGTCGTGATGGAGTTGGGGGGTATCTTAGGTCGAACTTTATCACAGATGACAGTGGTCTCATTGAAATAATTAAATGCTTCACACCGAATACTGTTAAGCATATAGACAAGCATGATGGTAGAGAGACTCAAACAACGATGACAGTTAATTTGAAAGACCTTCTTACAGATATAGAAATAGAAGAATACGAACATTTGATTAATTTGCTAAATCAGTCCTAAGTGCTAACGAATAAGGATAGATCGTGAGACCAACGGGAACCACGATCTTATCCGGTTGTTGGACAAGCCCGTGGTACATACTATAAGAAAATATCTTTTTTAAGATCCTGATGGCGGGTGCGCTTTTTTATCAGCGCACTTTTTTCTGGACGAACGAAAGCAGCAGCGGTTACGCTGCAAAAAAAATCAGCTTGTCTTCATGCTATTTCCTCCTTCAATACCGGGTGAATGGATGGCCTTGTTTAACCTTCAACGGTTAACCGGATGACATTGGCCGACGA
>WFNB01000115.1 GCA_015488755.1 Gammaproteobacteria bacterium
CGCCCAGAAAAAAGTGCGCTGATAAAAAAGCGCACCATCCATCAGGATCTCAGAAAAGATATTTTCTTATAGTATGTACCACGGGCTTGTCCAACAACCGGATAAGATCGTGGTTCGCTTCGCTCACACGATCTATCCTTATTCGTTAGGCTTTTTTTAGTCTTCAAGTAACTTCCCCTTTTCGAGTTCAAACTCATCTTGAGTTATAGCGCCTTCATCTAGCAACTGTTTTAATTTTGCCAAATTCTCATACCTGATTTCAGTGCTAGGTAGCTTTGTATGAGATGCTGGTTGTCCTGTTATGCCAAGAAGGATTTGATCGCGTGTGGGTAAATGTTTTTTGAAGTCATTTAGTGTAACAATGTAAAGGATAAGAAAAACTAAAGAGGGAATCCATGCTAGCGCATTTATAAATGGTATAAACATAAGAGTAGATGAAATCATTACGCCTAACCCATATTTTTTTCCATAATCGTCTTTTTTAAAGTCATGGGGTTCGTTATCAGAAAAGTATTTTTGAGAGATTCTGGTATTTTGAATGGAATAAGTATCCAAAAGAATATGAATCCGGCCAGTGGAATTAATGTAAGCCATGCAAAATATGGCTCGATAGCCCTGTATTGTTTTGGCGTTCTTGAAATTGTGTCCCATAAAGAAAAAGCAATGAAAACGTTGATTGCCACGCCAAGTAAAATAAATAGGATTAAAAATATTCCCAATAATGCATCATCATTCATGTTTTATGTACCTTTGTTGTTTGAGAGCCTAACGCTTCGCATCACCGGCAGAAAAAAGCAGAGCGAGGAACGAGCGGCGCTTTTTGCTGTCCGTGTGTATGCGTTTGTTAGGCACACCCAACATTAACCACATTCCTTACAAATTGGCTCAATACCTTCGCATAAATATTCTGCGACCTCGTGACCAAGACGAAGGTCGGGAACCATCATCATTCCCGTGCGTATATAATGATATCTCTTTGATTTATATTCATCGCTCATCAACATTATTACCGCCCAATGTGCCTTTGTAACTTTGACGTGTGATTCTATTCCAAGCCTTTGCGCCTCTTCCACTAGGGCCTTGAGATTATGACGATATTTATTCTTCAGCTCGTTAATCGTAATTCCTTTAGCTAAAAGAAACGCCTTCAAGGAAAGTTCGATTGATTGGCCAAGCAATGAAAGATAGGGAACAAAAGGTTGATCTGGATACTGGGCTAAGACGTATACCGCAGCCATCCGATAATCATTCCCATATCGCCACATTCCATAAGGCGTTGTTTCTTCGTTAGCAGCCATACATTGGAACTGTAGATTTAAGCCTCTCTTTTTTCCGCTGGTGGAAGCCCAAAGTAAGCGCGAGCCAGGTTGTAGTATGGCCCGGGATTACTAGGCTCTACGACGTAAGCTCCATCTTTTCGACCGTCTTGGCGCCCTTTCTCTCCAGCTTCTGTTGCGAGCACATCCAAAAGCAATGCTTTGCTCTTTGTTAGCGACGGATCATCCTCGAAATCGCCTTCCGAAAGTAATCTTTGAGCTTCATGGTAGATGAGAAAACGGTTGGCATCATCATAGTTAGCACCGTCCTTTAGGCATATTGCACGGGCTATTTCGTCCAAGTATGCGATATAGTATTGGGCGTATTTTTTGTCTGCACCGGCAAGCTTCTCAGCATCGAGATTTTGAGTAAGCCAATCAATGGTGTATTTAATTTTCCCTGCAATATTCATCGCCTGCGCCATAGATGCACCGACGGCAGACCCTCTACTGATGCCCTTTATTATCCCTATGATGACGAGCCCACCTATGATGAGCCCAATAATTAGTAATGCGTTCACGCGTTTCTTCTCCTTTATGTGCCTAACGCCTAGTTCACCAGACCGAAAAGTTTCGTGACTTTTGTGGCATTATAGCGAAGCGCCACAAAAGGCGCGTAACTTTTTGGGTCTGCGTGCAACTTTTTGTTAGGCCGTTTTTTCAACATACGCTGGCCAAGTTTTTCCATAAGATATTAATTCATTTGCACATGACACAATAGTTAAATAGCTTCCCTCTGTATGTCGTTTTAATCGTGTTAATCCAGTATAGATAAGTGCTAGTGATTTTGTGTCCACCTGCTGACCAATAAATATAACAATAGCCCTAGACTCCCAACCTTTGAAACTATGGAGTGTTGTAGCTTTAATTCGTGAATCCCCCATATAAAAACCAACTTTCTGTCTACGAGACTCTTTGTTATCCCTTGCAAAGGTATGAACTGTTTTTACTCCTTTTTTACCGATTTCTTCAATTACCTCATATCCGCTTTTTTTAGTATTTGATAGAAACGTAATGTCTGGGATTGAAAGTAAGTCTGGCTCTGCATCAATAGCTAGTAGAAATAACTCTTCTCTACAAACTTCTGAAACTAATTCTTCTCTTGTTTGTACCCATTTTAATGCGCAAGGAAATAAGCTTAATTCACCCTGAACTGATACAGGTAAGTTAACCATATCTTTTGGTAAAAATTGTTCGGCAAATTTTGTTGCATAATCAAGTGCTAATTGTGGCAACCGATAACTGATTTTAAGTTCAGCCCAGCCACCTGAAAAACCTGCTCCAGTCATTGCTTCATCAGTCCAAGATCTTGCTGTATCATAGATATCTTGTGTTGCGTCAGCAACAAGTAACATTTCTCCATTTTCTTTACAGACTTTTCTTAGCACATTCCACCAGCCAGGTAGAAAGTCTTGCCCCTCATCAACGAGAACGGCATCATAAATTGGAGATGCACTATCTTCCTCATCTAGTATTAAAGATACTAGATGAGGAAGTTTTGTGCTTAATACTTGATTAATATTTTTTTCATCAGACCATAGGTTTTTATATTCTTCATCATAATCATTTTCATCACATACTCTCTTGCACCAGTAATGAAAATTGAGCCATGTAACATTTTTTCTTGTTTTACCACCTGCATCTCCCCAACGAACAGAAATATCCATTAAGTAATGAAGCAGGGTTATATTAAAAGTAATTACAAGTACTTCCTTTCCTTCGCTTAACAATTCAGCTGCTCTTGCTGCTAACACTAGTGACTTACCTGAACCAGCAGCACCTTTTATTCGACGGTAGCCAGAAGTCGTTCTTGATTTCACATAAGATAACTGTGTTTTATCAAGCTCTAAAGGCTGCCTTTGTGTTGCAGAAAAATCAGGCTCAACAAGCCAATTTCTCAAATCTTTTGCCAGGTCATCGTTCATAAATTTTGAATATTTTCTAAACGACTCTGGAAAAACTGAAGCAATATCTCCAGACTGAACTGAGTTTGCACCTACAAGTGGATTATAATTTGGGAATCTCTCCATTCCTCTATATTGCATACTAATTGAAAATAACTCTTTAATAGACTCATCTGTAGCGAAGGGAAATATTACTCCAGCTGTAATAGCTGCAAATCCTGATTTTCCATCTATACGTGGACAGTACAGATCATGTATTTCTTTTTTATATCGGTATATTTTCTCAATGGGATTTTGAGACTGCATTGAAAATTCTTTACCGTCTTTTTCACCAATTAGCAAAGGTGCTTTTCCTTCGCGTTTATGAACGGTGTAGTTCATAGCATTTAAATTCCAGTCTTTTACTTCAAAAACAGCAATACCAACTTGTGGATTTAAAAGAACGAAGTCTGGACGCAGCCCATTTAAATGAGGCTGTAAATAAATTTCCCATTCATCCGATAGATGAGCGTTAAAAAGATCAAATACTATTCGTTCACCGTCGGTAAGCGGCTGACGTAATTTTTCAAATTGATCAATTGGCGGTGATACAAACCTCGACAAATGCTTTACTCCTTTTAGGCCTAACAGTATATTAGCTATTCTCACCCAGATACTCTCTGTATAATATTTTTGCATAATTATTGGCGTAAAACTCAATTATATATTTGCTTAATATAATCAATAAAAGATATATAGCAAATGTTGACACGCTAATGGCAACGGCCAATTTATTTGGTGCAGTGAAACTAAAAAAAATAATATTTATTAATGACAGTACCAATCCTATTACTGAACCTCCAATAACATTCCGCATTGCGCCATATTCGATGTTATGCTGAAGAAGAAACTTATTGCCATGTAGTTTTTTTCGTACCAGTGCCATTACCTCTACAATTCTAGTTCTGGCATTACCTTGGTCGACCTCCTCTTCTTCCTTTGTTGGCAATAACACAGCAAAGTCAGATGCCATTTTATCCCTTATTTTATTCTTATGTTGTTCACTGTATAAAGAGTCACTAAACAGCATATAGTTTGTTGTCGGCATATATTATTCATCTTTAAAGAACGATTTTTCAAAAACATTCTTCCCTATAATCCTCCCAAATTCTGACAAAAATACTAAGCAGATACCTGATATAGTCAAATTCGATATAAGCTTTGCCCCAATAACGTCACCAACAAACTTTGAAAACTCTTCGCTTACATAAAAATGATTGAAAATCATTATCGGAATTATTATGGAAAAGAATGCCGGTACGATTCTTCCTTTTAGGGCATAAGCATCAAATTTCATTTTTTTCTATCCATTCTTTTCTGGGTAGATTTTTTTAACTGCATCGCTAACCTCAAGAGTTATATTTCCAAAATGCTTTGTGGAATAGACTTGTTCAGTTGCTAGATCATTGTAATATGCATAATCATAACTATGTCCTCGATGGTCTGAAATAATTACATACTGGGGGGATATATGAGCAAAAACATCTTTTTCTATATTGTCAGGGCTTCCATGATGTGGAGCAAGGAAAACATTGGCTTGCAACTCATCCTTTCCATGGTATTCCAATATATCCTTCCAAGCCTCCTTTGTGGCATCCCCACCTAATATAATTTTGATTCCTTCATGTTCTATCTTAATGACATAACTACAATGATTGTACTCTTCCGTTTCATTAGCTTTCTTAAGCATGGATTTTGATGGTCCAAGAACTTTCACACCATCTTCTTTCCAATAACTCTGCGCATCACCATCTTGATAAATATGTAGGACTTTCGGGTTTTCATCTTTAACTCTTAACTCCTGATATTTTTCCCAATCTTCTGTTTTGTACCCACCAAGATGAAGTTTGTCGGTGTCAATTTCTTTATTATTATCAGTATCCCAAAAATTAGTAATTGTTCTGCTTGAATGCAATTCGTCCAGTCCAGACATATGATCCATATCTGGATGAGTCAGAACAAATCGAAATATAGATTGGTTTGGGTATTCCGTATTTAAGAACTGTATTGGGTCTTGGAGAACATCGTTATCGTCGTCAATTCTTGAATTATCAATATCAATAACTGCCAAGTTACCACTTGGGAATTTAATTACTGTGCAATTACCCTTCCCAACATTTAAAAAGTGCACTTTTAACACTTGATTCTCCATTGATGGTTTTTATAGCTAACGCTTCGCATCACCGGCATAATTAAGTTGCATAGCGAAGCGGCGCAGCTTAATTTTGTCCGAGTGTATGCATTTGTTAGGCAATTTACTCTTCCTGATCTTCAGGATATGGTATAGCTTCAACAGCACTCCATCCATCTCTATTTGGGGCATTATGCCCAGTTCTCACTGAATTCCCCTCTGTTGTTATAACCTTTGCACCTCGATGAATAAATGCTCGAATTACCGCTTTTCGTGGATGATCTTTGTCATCCTTCGCCGCACTCACAATTGCTGTAAAGTTTTCTGCTTGTGAGTCCAATTTCTGACCTAGCAATGAATCAAGAATATCACTAGAGACATTATGACGTGACCCATGATGAGGGACTTGGATTCTATCAATTCCGGGCAGAGATAAACCGGCGTATGGAGCATAATCAATAGCCGTTGTTAATGCAGCACGACCAGCGTCACCGGTTAGCAATATTGAATTTCCACATAAATTAGAAAACTGAACAATGCTCATATTGTTTTCTGGACTTGTGTCATCTTCAGGAAATACTTCTTCACCCCAAGCTGAACGTATAAAAGACACTGCTTTTTTCAAAATTTTCCCGGCGGCTTCAAGTAGTGATTCTTCAGCCAATTTAGTAGCTTCTGGTGTTTTCTCCGAATCGACAATTAGATCAAGGTATAATTCTTTTGAAGGAGAAAGAACAATAAATTCTCCTATGCTAGCACCTTGAAATGGTTCAAATATCGGAACATCATTTTCCTTGGCTAATTCTTCAAGAGCCAAAATATTTGGATACAACTCCTTTAAACGTTTTTCTAGATTTTCTATTGATGTAAATCGTTTAAATCTAACAATTAATTCATCCGCATAATCCCATGGTCTCAACATCCATAGCTCGCCAACGTCATAATGCTCAAATAGACTGCGCAACCCACCTGCATGGTCACCATCGGGATGAGTTAAAACTACACGGTCAATTCGAGAAGGTGAATCATAATATTTATTAATGTGATTTACTAAGTCGTCACCTGTTTTTTGGAATCCTCCATCAACAACATGGATAGTTTTTTCATCAGATAAGTTATATCTTATTGCGATTGCATCGCCACTTTTACCTTCACCCACATTCAAGAAATCGATTTCAAAATAATCGGTCATAATTTATTCCTTACTATTCCATGTTGATATTCGTTTAGTTATATAGGCCGTTTGTTTTTTATATGAAAATAGAAACAACACAAGCAAAGAAACAATAAATATTTCAACTTGCCAATCTTTAATAAATTGGATCTTATTAGATAGGCGCTCAAAAACCTTAATAAGAATTAGGCATAATGATAATGAAATAAATGTTCGATACATATTATTAACTTCTGACAATAACTCTAGTTTACTATCAACCTTTGATGCAGCTACGAAATCTGAGTAAGAAGCAAAGCTAATAAAACCGATATATTTTAATACTGGCTCAATAACCAACGACCCAATTCTACTAACTAATAGACCGATAAAGTAATATAAAAATACCCCAAGAATTATGTTTGGCTGGATAATGTGATATGCCGTAATTTTATCTGCAATGATAGAAATCAAAACTCCCGGTAATAGGTAATTAAAAATATTATATGAAGATAATTTATCTAATAAATCTTTCACTTTAACCTTCCTTGCCTAACAGTATATTAGCCAACTTCAGAAATATTGGAATAGCTTGAATATATCATATTCAATATTTCACTTTCTGCCTATTATGTTTTAATTTTCTTGTAAATTACACTTTTCTGAGGTAAATTACAAATACACACAAATTAAAGGATTAATCATGACTCTTATGGACAAGAATGCTCAAATCTCCCGTTTCTGGGAAAAATATTCAGCTAAAGCAATATGTTATGGCGTTAGGGAAAAGAACCTGCGCTGGTATGTTAAACATGTTGAAAGCTATGTTAAGGCTCATAATAACCGCCTGGTTTTACATACACCTGAAATACTCGACGAATATTTAAATGCAAAATGCAGAAATATTCTGCTAAAAGACTGGGTTTTCTGCCAGATAGTGGATGCCCTGCGGATTCTTTTTGTTGACTTACTGACACTGGATTGGGCTGCTGATTACCCGTGGGAAGATAAAAAATTACAGGCGCGCAGACTGCCTGCTACTCACCCCAGTATTGCGCGGCAACCCATCGATACGGATACCAATGCCAATACCGACACTGACAATAACGCCCGTTTAGCCGATATTCAGCAGACATTTCCGGATGTATTCAATGCCGTTATCCGTGAAATTCGGCAACGGAATTATTCTATTCGTACCGAACAGAGTTACCTTGCCTGGTTGTCACGTTTTATTATTTTTAATCAAAAAAAACATCCTGAAACACTGGTTGCCGGTGATATTGCCAGTTATCTTACCTATCTGGCGGTTAATCGGATGGTGGCTTC
>WFNB01000116.1 GCA_015488755.1 Gammaproteobacteria bacterium
TTGCTACTTCTTGTCTCAACATACAAACCGTCTCGAATATGAATAAGCTTTTTCTTTATTAAAGGAAAGCGCTGAAAAAAACCCTTTGTTATTCTCTTTAATGACTCATTATAAAAAAGTATTACTAATAAATTTTTAATTATTTTTTTCATTTTATTTGATGAATAAATTCATCCCTACAAGGCCATTAATACTAACAACATAGATTTAGCTGAATATTCCCAACGATAGGCATCACTAACCTTTTTGGCCTGATTCTCTAATTTTTCTCGCTTATGAACATCTTCTAACAACTCTCTTAAATGCTCTGTTATTTGTTCAATATTAATAGGATCAACCAATTGTGCACATTGTGCAGCCACTTCAGGCATGGATGAAACATTTGATGTAAGCACTGCTGTATTACTACACATTGCTTCTGCTATTGGCATCCCATAGCCTTCATAATGTGAGATATAACAAAGCACTGTAGCTGCTGCATATAAAATAGGGATTTTTTCTTGTTCTACATAGCCAAGTAGAATCAATTGATTTTTTTTTACTAATGGTTTTATGAGTATTTCAATTTGTTCTGTATGCCAACCTTTAGCCCCTGCTAATACCAAAGGAAATCTATTGCGTAGCCTATCAGGTAGTGCTGAATAGGCCTGAATAAGGCCAATAATATTTTTTCTTGGCTCTATCGTTCCCACCGATAATATATAGTGTTCAGGTAAAGCTAACAGCTGTTTTAATTGCTTTATTTGTTGTGATGAATAATGATAACGAAAAGTAGGCGAAACACCAGGAGGAACAATAAATATTTTATCTTCTGAAACACTAAACTCATTCATAATTTCATGTTTACTAAATTCAGAAATGGTAATAATAGCATCAGCAGAATCAATACTCTCGGGTAACTTTTTTTCTAACCATATTCGTCTATCTTTAGGTAAAAATTCAGGATAACGAAGATGAGATAAATCATAAATAGTGGTGATTTTTTTTCCTTCAAAAGGAGTTAAAATATAATTAGGCTCCCAATAAATACACGTACTATTTTTTTCAAATTGTGATTTTAATAATTTTTTCTGTGCATAATAGTTAAGAAGCCTTGCACTAGGAATTTTTTTTGCCAACGCTCTAAAAGATGAATATTGAGACCTCACCCTATTATTTTGATCGCCATCTAATGACATGATTAATGTTTCAAGATCATAGTGATTCTGAAGTGATATGCCACTAAAACCATTAACGTCATTAATCTCTGGTTCTAAAAGAAGGTGTGCTAAGAGCTGTTGAGTGTAACGACCAATACCTGATAATGGTGGGACTAGTTGAGATGTGTTAACTAATAATTTCACTTGAGTTCATCATCAATCATCATTTTAACAACATCATCAATATCATATTGTGCTTTCCACTTAAGTAATTTACTTGCTTTTTCAGGATCAGCATAACTACAGCGCAATTCTGTTGGGCGTAAAAAGGCATTATTTTGCACAAGATACCGCTCCATATCTAAATTAAAATAAGCGAATGCCTGCTGCACAAAATGCTTTAGAGAAACACTGCGGCCTGTAGCAATAACATAGTCATCTGCCTTATCCTGTTGTAACATGAGCCACATCGCTTCAACATATTCTGGAGCCCAGCCCCAATCACGTACAATATCTAAGTTTCCTAAGTGCAGTTTCTGTTGTTTTTGTTGGGCAATTTTTACAACACTAGAAATAACTTTCTTAGTAACAAAATTCTCACCTCGACAAGGCGACTCATGATTAAAAAGATGTCCGGTGCAAGCATAAATATTATAGGCTTCACGATAGTTTGCTATCAACCAATGAGCCGAGGCCTTCGCAACGGCATAAGGGCTTCTAGGTAAAAAACAGGATTGCTCATTGGCAGGTTGTTGCTCTGTTGATTCACCAAAGCATTCACTAGAACCTGCATTGTACAGGCGAGAATTTAGATTTAAAAAACGAATCGCTTCAAGTAAATTAAGGGTACCGATATTAATACTTTCTAATGTTTCTACGGGTTGTTCAAATGATAAACCAACCGAACTTTGTCCTGCCAAATTGTATACTTCATCAGGCTTTATTTTATCAAATACATTTAAAACACTTCTAAAGTCATTAATCGCCATAGCAACAAACTCTATGTGCTTGCTGATCCCCATATTATCTAGATGACTAAAGTTTGATGCTTTTGTATCTCGTGATGTACCAATCACTTGATAGCCTTTGTTAAGTAAAAGTTGTGATAAATAGGCTCCATCTTGACCACTAATACCACAAATAAGCGCTTTTTTCACATAACTTCCTTGGTTATATTTCAATTTGAATTCAATTAATATATCATTGCAAGCAAATTTCTGGAATATATATTAATAACAATATATTATTCTTAATCTTTTACTATTTAAAAGCAATTTAATGACATTAAGGAACAACAATGGCTGAGAACACTCCAACGATCAAGATCAATGACAAAGACTATAATGTTGCAGATTTAAGTAATGAAGCAAAAGCATTTATCTCTCAAATTCAGTTTCTTGACAGCAAAATAGCGCCAATGAAAGCTGAGTTAGCTGCATTTCAAACAGCTCGTGATCTGTATAGTGCTAACCTAAATAAGCAATTAGACATTAAAGCGGAGTAAGCATTAACTCATCCCCCTTCTCTCGTGTTATAGGAGGGGATGAATCTTATTGAACCCAGTTATTAAGTTCTATAATATCCTTTTCTGCTATAAGCCCCGCTGTATTTTTTAACTTCACTTGATCAATAATGTATTTATATTTTGCCTTCTGATGCTCTAATTGGGCTTTTAAATAGGCGGTATCTGCATCAAGCACATCATTAACTGTGACCGTACCATATTTAAAACCGGCCTTCATCGATTCAGCACGTTTCTTTTCTGAATCAATTAACCGCTTGGTTGCCTGAATTTTTAATACGTCAGATTTTAAACTTAAATAATATTCACGAAGTTGTTGCTCTACCTTACGTTTGCTTTCAATTTCTACCTGTTCAGCAATGCCTAAACGATAAACACTTTGCCGCTTTTCGGCTGAAATTCCCCCACCTTGGTAAATAGGTTGTGAAAAGCTTATGGCAATGGTTGAGGTGTCTGTCTGAGGTCTTGGACTATTATCAAAGCCTGTATCCTGGCGGGACTGGGTAAAACCAAGATTAAGACGAGGAAAGTAGCCGGCACTCTTTTTGGCCACTTCTTTTTTGGCCGCTAAAACATCACTCTTGCTAGCCGCTAAAGAAAAATTATTTTTCAGAGCCAACGCTAACCAGTCTTCTACACTATCATCCGGCTCAAGAAACTGTAATTTTTCTTTGATGGGTGAAAGTTCAGGTACACGCTCAGCAATGACTTCATAAAGTTTTTCAAAAGCAACAGATAATGCAGTATTAGCTTCAATTTCACTACTACGAGCTAAATCATAGCGTGCCTCAGCTTCATAAACACCTGTTATAGGTATTAACTGACGTTTGTAAAGTGCTCTAAGCTGTTTTAGGTTCTGATCTATCGTGGTGGTATTTTTCTTAGTCAAAGCCAGTGTATCTTGCGCTTCAAGTACAGCAAAATACCGCTCAACAACTTTAACAATTAGATCAGCTTGTGCCTGCCGATAGTCATTACTACTCTTATCAATTAATAATTTATATTTTTCATTTTCTCGCCATGCTTTTAAATCAAATAATACTTGATTAATATTTAGCTTAATAGATTTACCGGTATACCTGTCTTTTGGTATTGATTTCCCAGTTAATAGATTATCAGACAGCGCCCCACTCAATGAGGCTTGGGGGTATAATACTGAGACAGCCTGTTGTTGCTGCGCTTCACTTGCAAGCACTTGCAATTGGGCGGCAATAGAAACAGGGTCGGAACGTACTGCGTCATTATACACATCTAAGAGATTGGCAGCTTGCAAAGACATGCTCATAACACTAAAAAAAGTCAGTACACTTAATTTTTTTTTCAAAAACATTCTTGCTTTACCTTTATCAATCTTCTATAAACGAACGGGCTAATGCATTGCCCGCAGCAGGTATTAAATATTCAAAGACTGTCCGCTCACCGGTCTTAATCAATGTATCCGCTGGCATACCTGGCATTAATTTTAAGTTGCCCAATTTTTTATAACTCTCGGGGGTAACCCGAATACGGGCTAAGAAATAAGGCATACGCGTTGTTTCATCAATTAAGCTATCTGCCGATACCGTTAATACAGTGCCCATAACAATAGGTGTCGTAGAATTTTTAAAGGAGCTAAAGCGTACTTCAGAGACTAAACCAGTATGAACTTTATCAATATCTGATGTTGATACATGTGCTTCAATAATTAAATTACCACCTTGTGGAACAATTTCAAGTATTGGTTTGCCAGGTGTCACAACGCCACCAATGGTGTGTATACTCATGCTTAATACAACACCTGAATTTTGTGCCACAATCCGAGTATGATTTACTTTATCACGAGTTGCTAATAATTTTTCTTCTAAGTCACTTGTTTTTACTAGCGTATCACTGAGTTGCTCTGCTACCTCTTGCTGATGCTCATTTTCTATCTGAATAATTTGTAACTTTGTTTCACCAATTCGAACCTTAGCGGCTTCAATATCTGATTTATAACGTCCGACAAGCCCCCCTAATTCAGCTACTTTTCGTTGCATATCTCTCATGCGAGTCTTATCTGTAAAACCACTTTTAAGCAGGTCTTTAAACTCATTGATTTCTTCATTATAGAGTTTGATTTGTTTTGTCGAGCTTATTCGTTGCGCTTGTAAACCTTTTATTTGCTCTTTCAACTGGTCAATGCGCTGTTTTAATACATTCACTTGCCCTCCACGGGCTATTTTTCGAGAGTTAAATATTTCCCGCTGTAATTGCATAACCTCTGCAACATCACTATTATTTGAATGTTCTAACAGATAGTGACTAAAATTAATTTTATCACTATTTTTTTGTTCTGCCTGTAAACGAGCAGATAAACCAAGAGTGGCAATATATTGTGCTTCGATAATATCTAATTGAGCCTTAAGCTGTGTGTCATCAAGTACCAGCAATAGGTCACCTTCTTTGACAACCTGACCATCTTTGACATGAATTTCTTTAACAATCCCCCCTTCAAGATGTTGAATCGTTTTAGTTGAACCTTCAACTGTCACTTTTCCCGGTGCATAAGCAGCACTATCTAGGCGGGCAGTATATGACCAGACAAAGAGGAAACCAAAGACAAAGATAATGACTGCAAAACCAACAAGCCTAGGGGTTTTATCACTGGTATCAACAACACTATTTTTTAATAACTCTTTAATTTTATCGGATTTGTCATTAATATCATGTTTTTCATAGGGGTTTTTTGTTTCTGAGACAATTTCTCCTTCTAAAATATCTTCCTCTTTATCAGGTTTTGCCTCTAGTGTTTGCTCATCTTGCAGATCATTTTCTACGTTTACTGAGTTGTTGTCTTTATTACTCATATCTTTGCTAACTTCCGATGCTAGGGTGCTAATAATTTATACAGGGAGAACCGGTTTAATTTCAGGAACCGTACTGGATTTGGGTGTGGCTGACGCTAACGGTTGTTGTGCCTGTTGAGTTTGTTGTAGTTTAGCTAAAACATCATCTCTAGGACCATAAAGTGTCAACATGCCATTAGCCATAACAAGCACTTTGTCAACTTGTGAAATAATATTAACCTTATGGGAAATGACCACCAAGGTACACCCTCTGTCTTTTAGATTTTTTATTGCTAGTGCGAGCGCCTGCTCTCCATGTTCATCTAGATTGGAATTTGGCTCATCTAACACAATAAATGCTGGCTTACCATACATGGCTCTTGCTAGGCCAACACGCTGCCTCTGACCTCCTGATAAAACACCACCATAACCGCCAATAATGGTATCATAACCTTCGGGCAAGTGCAGGATCATGTCATGAACCCCAGCAGCCTTTGCTGCTTCAACCACAGCATTAGGGTCAACTTCACCAAAACGAGCTATATTTTCACTAATCGTACCATCAAACATTTCAATATCTTGGGGTAAATAGCCTATATGTGAGCCTAACTCATTGCGATTCCAAGTATAAATATCAGCACCATCTAAACGAACAGTCCCTGATACAGCGGGCCAAATACCTAATAAAGCTCGTGCTAGTGTTGATTTACCAGCAGCACTAGGACCAATAACAACAACTGACTCTCCGGCATTAATGGTAAAATTAAGCCCTTTTAAAATTGGTAATTTTGCTCCTGGTGGAGTTACTACAATATTTTCCACACTGAGGTCACCAATAGGTTCAGGTAACGACATTTTCTCTTTATCTTTGGCCACAATAGTAAGCATAGCATTTAAACGTTGATAGGCTCCTCGAGAAGAAACAAAGCCTTTCCATGAGCCAATCATTAAATCAATAGGGGCTAAGGCTCGCCCCAATAAAATTGAGCCAGCAATCATTAAGCCCGGCGTAATTTCCTGTTGAATGGCTAAATAAGCACCTAAACCAAGAATTAAAGATTGTACCGTCATACGAAATGATTTAGAAATAGAGGTCATTAAGCCTGCTTTTTTACTGGCATCCGCTTGTAAAATAATGGTGTTATCATGTATTTTTCTCCAACGAGCACGAATATTATCCAGCATACCCATTGATTCTATTATTTCGGTATTGCGTAAATTTTTATTCAGATAATTCGTGGCATTAATACTTGATTTATTTGCTTCAGCAAGTAATTTTGAACTTATTTTTTCATTCACAATGGCAAGAATAATCAATACCACAGCTGCTCCAGCCCCTGTCCAACCAAAATAGGGGTGAAACATAAACAAAACAGCCATATAAAGAGGCAACCAAGGGGCATCAAAAAAGGCAAACAAACCATTGCCCGTTAAAAATTGCCTTAATGTGGTAAGATCGTTAATGGGCTGGGCACTACTTTGAGCACCACCACTATTTAGACTGTTTTTAAAGGTCGCATTAAACAAGCGTGTATTGAGCAACACATCTAACTTAGCGCCTGCTTTTACCAAGATTTGTGATCGTACCCATTCTAGCAAACCCATGGTAAATAATAATAAAATAACAATCAGTGTTAAAAATAATAAGGTCGATTCACTTCGACTGGTAACCACGCGATCATAAACTTGCAACATGTAAATCGAAGGGACAAGCATAATGATATTAATAAAAAAACTAAAAAAGCCCGCAATTCCAAAATAGCTACGGCATTCTTTTAGAGCAATCTGTAGATCGGTGGGTTCGGTTTTCTGTTGCATTTACTTTCTCAGTACGTCTCAAACAAGTGGAATAATAACTAGACTATGATTATAAAAAACGGGGCATTTTAACATAATTATATGATACCAGCCATTCATTAAGGTTTCTCTTTGTTAGCAATTCATTACTATTTGTTGCAGTCTTTATGACACTATTTATTACATGCTAGTAATTAGTAGGCATTTTTATGTATAAAGCCTTTAAATAGGGTTAATATTATGATTTTCAAGTCCAGCCAGAGTGACCAGTTTTCAATATAGAACAAATCGTATTCTATGCGTTTTTTTATATCGGTATTACCACGCCAGCCATTAATTTGTGCCCAACCTGTAATACCAGCCTTGACCATATGTTTTTTCATATAACCTGGAATTTCATCTTTAAATTGTTCGACAAAATGCGGGCGTTCTGGTCGTGGGCCGACAATGGACATGTCACCCTTTAAGACATTAATAAATTGGGGAAGTTCATCAAGGCTGGTTTTTCTTAACAACTGGCCAAAACGTGTGGCACGATTTTCATGCTTGCTGGCCCATACAGGGCCACTTTGTTGTTCACAATTAACCGGCATACTGCGAAATTTTAAAATGGTAATTTCTTTGTTGTTCCAGCCTATCCGTTGCTGACGGAAAAAAACGGGACCATTAGAGGAAAGCTTGACACCAAGAGCAATAGCAATAAATAAGGGGGATATAATAAGCAAAATAAGACTGGCAATCAGCTTATCTTCAATGCTTTTTATCACTCGGCTACTCCCTACCATAGGGCTTGATGCCAGATCTATCACCGGTAGACCCACAATTTCTGTAAAAGAATGATTCAACAAACTAAAACCAAAAATATCAGGTATGTAACGAATATCAACCGTGGTATGTCTTAGATAATTAATGATCTGCTTCACCTTTTCTTCATCACTCAAAGGCATGGCAATCCATACTTGATCAATTTTATGGTTTTCTACATAGGAACAAATGGTAGCTATTTCACCCAGTAATTTTATATTGCCAATATCACTAGCAAGAGGATCTGAGCTATCAATAAAAATACCATGAATATCAAAGCCCCCTGATTTTTCTGCTTGCACACGTTGTACAACATCCATAATAAAATCATCACTGCCGGCAATGACTATTTGGCGTTGATTGAAGCCCATTTTACGCAGGCGATAAAGGCTTGAGCGCAATAAAAGCCTGATAACAATGCTGATACTTAAACCACATGCCCACCAAAGAATAAACCAACCACGAGAGTAAAATTCACTGCTTTTGGTTACCACGCTGATTAGAGCTAGTGATAAAAATAAGATGCTCCATGAAAAAAACACTATTTTTAGTTCACTAAAAATAAGGCTACCACGCCAAGGCTTATATAACCCCATCGCTGGAAAAATAATCACACTACCGATCACCGCAATCAATACCCCTTGTATATAAGTGTCATAGGGTTGTGAAATATCACTATAAAGCTGATAAGCAAGCCATGAGCTAGCAAAGACGATCAGTAAATCAATGAGTTTAAATAGTAATTCAAAAAATAAAGCGTGCTGTTTAAGGAGACTCTTGGACTTCATGCGTTTCTAATGGTTATTTATTATGGCTAGGTTTATAAAGCTGAGCTTACAAAGCTAATGGTTACAAGCTAATAGCACTCATAAATTGCTTAAATTGTTGTATAAATCGTGCTTTACTAAAGGACTCACTATGCTTCCTAATTCGTCCAGCATTAAAGGTAGTGATATTTTTTTCAAATTCATCAATCGCTTCATTGAGGCATTGTGGACTTTGTTGTGAGTATAAAATACCCGTTATACCGTGTTGCACTGAGTCGGTCACACCACCTCGTTGATAGGCAATGACTGGGCGTCCACAGGCCATCACCTCAACAGGGATAATACCAAAATCTTCCACCCCTGTATAAATTAAGGCTCTGCAATTTTGGAATAATGCCACTATCTCTTGCTGAGAAACCTTGCTTTTAAGGCTGATATTTCCCTTAGCCTGTTCATTTATAGTGGCCTGTAATTTACCTTCGCCCACCATAATGAGTTTTTTGCCATTGTGATTAAATGCTGATACTGCTTCAAGTGGATTTTTATAATGGTTTAACTCCCCTAACCATAAATAGTAATCGACTGATGGCTTTTCAATAGGATAAAAATTCTTAATATCAACAGGGGGATGTATAACCTGTGAATCACGCCGATAATACTTAGTGATCCGTTGTGCCACAAAGCTGGAATTGGCAATAAAATGATCCGTCCGTAAGGCACTATTGCTATCCCATAAGCGTAAATAATGCATCATTATTGTGATAGGGATACGCTTAAGCCAGTGGCTTTTGCCAAAGTAGGTATGAAACATATCCCACACATAGCGCATCGGCGAATGCACATAACAGACATGTTGTGCTGTTGGTGGAGGGATGATGCCTTTGGCCGGCCCTGATTCACTGGAAATAATTAGATCATATTGGCTTAAATCTAAAGATTCCAGTGCCATAGGCATTAAGGGCAAATAATAGGGGTACCATGTGGTTGCTTTGGGTAATTTTTGTATAAAAGAGGTCTGGATCTTATGTTGATTAAGCTGTGCCGAGATATTTTGAGGTGCGTAGACATGAGTATAAATATCGGCATCTGGGTAAATTTCACATAAGGCTTCTAGTACCTTCTCCCCTCCCCGCATGCCTACTAGCCAATAATGTATGATTGCAACGTTCATTTATTCTGCCTATTTCTATTCATAGACTCAGTCAAAACCCTGTTCAAATTCTGCACACTTGAGTAAATACTGACCATATTGATTATTGAGCAATGGTTGCGCTAAATGGATCAGCTGATCTCTATCAATATACTTCATTCGATAAGCAATTTCCTCAATACAAGCAATTTTAAGTCCTTGGCGCTTTTCAATGGTTTGAATATAATTAGAGGCATCCATTAAGCTTTCATGTGTGCCGGTATCTAACCATGCAAATCCTCGCCCCATAAGTTCGACTTTAAGGTTTTTCTGATCCAAATAAGATTGAATAACCGACGTAATTTCAAGCTCTCCTCGTGGCGATGGTGTTACTTTTTTGGCAATATTGGCAACCCCATTAGGAAAGAAGTACAAGCCCACTACCGCATGATGGCTTTTGGGTTGTTCTGGTTTTTCTTCAATACTAATGGCATTCCCTGTAGAGTCAAATTCCACCACACCATAGCGCTGTGGATCACGTACATAATAACCAAAAATAGTCGCCTGCTTATACAGGCAGGCATTACTAACCGATTGGACAAGCATTTCTTGAAAGCCATGCCCATAAAAAATATTATCTCCTAAAACCATACACACATCGTCGCTGGCAATAAACGCTTCAGCAATAATAAAAGCCTGTGCTAAGCCATCCGGTGAAGGCTGTTCTTGGTATGAAAAAGACAAACCTAGAGCTGAGCCATCACCCAATAGATCGGCAAATTTAGGCAAGTCTTGCGGCGTAGAAATAATTAAAATATCCGTAATACCGGCCAACATAAGTACCGATAGTGGGTAGTAAATCATGGGCTTATCATAAATAGGCATGAGTTGCTTACTCACTGCCTGAGTCAATGGATACAAGCGTGTGCCTGAGCCTCCGGCTAAAATAATCCCTTTCATTGCTGAGCCTCAAGGGTATTTTTTATATCCGTGCCTAAGCGCTCACGCTGATAAGAACCATCCTGAACGCGTTGGCACCATTGACGATTATCTAAATACCATTGAACCGTTTTAGCCAAACCAGAAGCAAAGGTTTCTTGTGGTTGCCAAGCCAGTTCTCGAGCAATTTTATCGGCATCAATGGCATAACGTACATCATGCCCGGGACGATCATTAACATAAGTAATGAGTTGCTCATGGGGTTTATAGGGTGATTCTGGTTTTATTTGATCCAATAACGTACAAATATTTTTTACGACTTCAATATTGGTTTGTTCATTATGTCCGCCGATGTTGTACGTCTCACCTATTTGACCTGACTCTAAGACCAGACGCAGAGCACGGGCATGATCATCCACATAGAGCCAGTCACGAATTTGCAAACCATCACCATAAATAGGAAGTGACTTACCCTCCAAGGCATTAAGTATCACCAGGGGGATCAGCTTTTCTGGAAACTGGTGACTGCCATAGTTATTGGAACAGTTGGTGATCACCACCGGAAAATCATAGGTTCGATGCCATGCTCTGACAAGATGATCCGAAGATGCTTTACTGGCAGAATAGGGTGAGCTGGGGTCATAGGCTGTTTGTTCAGTAAAAAAACCATTTTCAGCCAAATCACCATACACTTCATCCGTAGAGACATGATGAAAACGAAAGCTTAATTTTTTATCCCCATCGAGCTGTTGCCAATAGTGACGAGCCACTTCAAGCAAATGACAGGTGCCAACAATATTGGTCTGGATAAAATCAGCAGGCCCATCAATGGAGCGATCCACATGAGACTCAGCGGCCAAATGCATAATGGCATCAGGCTGATAGTGATTAATAATACCTTGCATGGCTTGCGTATCACAAATATCAGCCTGCTCAAAATAATAGCGAGGATTATGGGCAACACTGCTCAGTGATTCTAAGTTACCGGCATAGGTTAATTTATCCACATTAATAATGGTGTGCTCAGTGTCTTGGATGTATTGGCGAATAACCGCTGAACCAATAAAGCCTGCCCCCCCCGTGATAATAATTTTCACTTGCTATCCTCGGTGTTTCGTAGTCTAAATATCGTTATACCTAAATAACAACCAGATTATCTCTATGTATTAATTCAGGTTCATCAATATAGCCTAGAATATCAGCTATTTTGTGCGTTGCATGACCTTTAATTTTTATGGCATCTTGGTGGTTATAATTAATCAAACCACGGGCAATCTCCTGTCCCGTTTCGGTAACACAGGCAACAATATCACCTCGTGAAAACTGGCCAACCACCTCTTTAACACCAACTGCTAATAAGCTACTGCCTTTACTTTTTAGTACCTCAGCAGCACCCTTATCTAAGACTAATTGACCTTTCATTTGCAAATGTCCGGCTAACCATTGTTTTCTTGCTAATAGTGGCTCATGATTGGCCATCAATAAAGTGCCTATTTGCTCTGCTGAATAAATACGATTTAATACATTCTCTTCTCGTCCTGAAGCAATAATTGTGGCTGCACCCGAGCGAGCAGCTAGACGTGCTGCTCTGAGTTTAGTTGCCATACCACCTCGTCCCAATGCTCCCTTACTATCACCTGCCATAGCATCTAAATTAGTATCCGAGGCATCAACTTCCGTTAGCAACTGTGCTTGAGGATTGGCACGTGGATCACAATCAAACATGCCATCCTGATCCGTTAGAATAACCAATAGGTCGGCATCAATTAAATTAGCCACCAAAGCAGCCAGTGTATCATTATCACCAAAGCGAATTTCATCCGTTACCACGGTATCATTTTCATTAACCACCGGCACGATGCCTAAGGTGATCAATTTTAATAAGACGGAACGGGCATTTAGGTAACGTGTGCGATTTGATAGATCATCATGGGTGAGTAAAATTTGTGCTGTGTGTAATTGATGCTTTTGAAACTGCGATTCATAGGCCTGTACCAAGCCCATTTGCCCCACCGCTGCTGCTGCTTGAAGCTTATAAACAGAGTTTGGCCGTTGCTCCCAGCCCATACGTTTCATACCTTCAGCCACGGCACCAGAGGACACCAACACAATTTCAAGTGCCTCTTCAGTGTGAATAAGTGGCTGAATTAAACCCGCCATTTGTTTGACCCAAAGCGCAATAGCATCATAATCGAGACCACTGCCCTCATTAGTTAATAGGGCGCTACCAATTTTTACCACCCAACGACGAGTTTTAGGCAAATGATTGCGTTGTTGTATTCTCATAATGCGGTTTATTTAATAATTTTTCCGGTTATCACATCATATGAGCCGCTGATAATTTGCTCATAGTCATCCTCAATATCATCTTTCTTAGAACAACCTTTAAAGCCCACTTGTGCTTCAAGATAATCCATAATTGCAAAACATAATTCTTTTGTGCCTTCTTTATTTATAGCCGATATTTGAAAAACTGGTCCTTGCCAATTTAAAGCCTGCACAATCTCTTCACATTTTTGCTGACGTTCTTCATCATACAATAAATCGGTTTTATTAATAACTAGCCAGCGCTCTTTATCCACTAATTTACTGACATTTTCATTATCCGCAATTTCGCTAAACTTTTCTAACTCACCTTCAATTGCTTTAAAACTGTCCTCAGGACTACTGCCATCATAGGGCTCCACATCAACAAAATGCAAAAGTAAGCCTGTTCTAGCCACGTGTTTCAAAAAGCGAATACCAAGGCCTGCACCTTCAGAAGCACCTTCAATAACACCAGGAATATCAGCCACCACAAAACTACGATGGGGTACTACACTGACCACCCCTAGATTAGGGATAAGGGTTGTAAAAGGATAGTTAGCCACTTTGGGTTTGGCTTCAGAAATAGCTCGAATAAAGGTCGATTTACCCGCATTAGGCATACCAAGCAAGCCAACATCTGCCAAGACTTTTAACTCTAACTTTAGCTCACGACGTTCGGCTGGCGTGCCTAGAGTACTTTGCCTTGGGGCGCGATTGACACTGCTTTTAAAACGTGTATTACCCAAGCCATGAAAACCACCCCGAGCCACTAATAAGGTTTGTCCAGCCCGAGTAAGATCGCCCAAATTTTCTTCTGTTTCTAGATCAATAATGCTGGTACCAACCGGCACATCAACATAGAGATCATCACCACCTCTGCCGGTTTTCTCTTTACCCTGACCTGACTGACCATTTTTTGCTTTATAAAAACGTGTCATACGGAAATCAGCCAAGGTATTCAGACCTTCACTGGCTCTCAGATAGACCGAACCACCATCACCACCATCACCACCATCGGGACCGCCAAAGGGAATGTATTTTTCACGGCGAAAGCTGACAATACCTCTGCCACCTTGTCCTGATTCTACTTTTATCGTTGTTTCATCAACAAATTTCATTTTTTATCTCTATCGCTAAATAACTAACCTGAGTTCAGGTTAACTTTGAGTTAAGCAGTAAAATTATCAGCCCAAAAAAAACCGAAAATCGGCAAAAGTCTTTTTGGGCTGATAATTTTATCTGTCTTCAACGGCTGGTTAATTTTCTCTGCAAACTTCCCTATGGGGATTGGTAGTATAATCTTCCTTTTAAAACATCCCCAAGCGAAGCGCAGGCTCATTTAACTAGGTAGTAGCGATGAATGTAGGATTATATAAACAAAAAAAGACTCTGCCAGAAACTGGTAGAGCCTTTTTATTTTGTATTTTGCATACTGTTTTTGTGCTTACACTAATACTTTAGATTCTGTTTAACTTAGATAAAGCAAGAGCCAAAGATAAAGCTAAGAAGCAAACAAAAGTTACGCTGCAACAATACTAACAAATTTGCGGTTTTTGGGGCCTTTTGTTTCAAACAAAACACGACCATCTGCCTTAGCAAATAACGTATCGTCCTTGCCAATACCAACATTCAGACCTGGGTGAACTTTAGTGCCACGTTGACGGATAAGAATATTACCACCAACAACCATTTCACCACCAAATTTCTTAACACCAAGACGTTTCGATACCGAATCACGTCCGTTTCTGGTACTACCACCTGCTTTTTTATGAGCCATTATATTATCCTTTTGTCTCTTAAGTCGTAAGTCTTAAGCTGTAATTTTTTCAATCTTAAGTTCAGTATATGACTGACGATGTCCCATCTGTTTACGATGGTGTTTTCTACGTCTAAACTTAACAATCATTACTTTTTTGCCACGACCGTGAGAAGCAATAGTTGCTGTCACTTTGCCGCCATCAATAAAAGGTGCACCCACTTTAATATCATCACCATCGGCAACCATTAAGACTTCATTTAGATCAATGCTAGCACCTTCTTCGGCGTCCAACTTTTCAACTTTAAGCGTTTGACCTTCGCTTACTTTATACTGCTTACCGCCAGTTTTAATTACTGCGTACATACGCATACTCCAAACATACTAAAGTAAATATAAAAAGACTTTTGCCGATGATATTATTATCAAGATAATCGTTTATCTTTACTTTGCAGAACTTTGCAGATATAGATAAAAGAACACCAATAAAAATCAAGCAAAAACCATGAATCCAAGACGATCAATTTTAGCCTGTTTTATTGTTACTTGTCAAACCTAAGCCTATTTTATTTTAATTTTTTACTAAACACATGGTATTTACCTAGTAAAAGCTTGACAGCGCCAGACTCTAAACATACGATCCATGAGTTTTATACCCTTGATGCTTATAAAAGATGCTTATAAAAAACCAATTACGACTAATATTAGATAAATCCTACTCATGAACACTAGCTATGAACATTGAAGACGTTTTCACCTTAATTAAGGGTGACATGGAACGAGTCAATCACTTAATCCAAACCAGCCTGCATTCTGAAGTCATACTGATCAATCAGATAAGTCAGTATATTATCAATAGTGGTGGTAAACGCCTTCGTCCTGTTCTGGTTTTACTCAGTGCGAATGCCTTTGCAAGCGCTAAGCATTCATCGGCTAATAAGCATCAAATTACCTTAGCAGCTGTTATTGAGTTTATTCATACGGCTACCCTACTACATGATGATGTCGTTGATGAGTCTGAGTTGCGCCGTGGTAAAGATACAGCCAATGAACTTTGGGGCAATGCGGCCAGTGTCTTAGTCGGTGATTTTCTCTATTCTCGTGCTTTTGAAATGATGGTTGGTGTCGAGAGTATGAAAGTAATGAATATTCTTTCTCACTCCACTAACACAATTGCTGAGGGCGAAGTATTACAATTGCTCAATTGCAATGATGCCTCTACAACACAAGAGCGTTATATCGAAGTTATTCACTATAAAACGGCAAAATTATTCGAATCTGCGGCACAATTAGGTGCTGTCGTTACAGCTCAGGATGAGACAACCGAGCAGGCCATGGCAAAATTTGGTATGCATTTGGGCACCGCTTTTCAGTTAATTGATGATGTTTTGGATTATAGCGCCGATAGCGAGGAACTGGGTAAAAATGTCGGTGATGATCTGGCTGAAGGCAAACCAACGCTACCTCTTATCTATGCCATGGCTCATGGTAGCGATAAACAGGCACAACTCATTAAAGAAGCCATAGAACAAGGTGGTTTGGATCAGATTGAAGCCATAACTCAAGCCATTGAAACTACTGGTGCGTTAGATTATACCCGTGATATTGCCCGAGAAGAAGCAGATTTAGCCATTGCACAACTGGCTAATATCCCTAACTCTAATTATAAAGAAGCCTTAATCACTCTGGCTAACTTCTCTGTTGATAGAAGTTTTTAAATAAGTTTGCCTCTAAATAAAATAAAAAACTTGTTGCCTAGATGTGAAGAATTACCTTTTGACCTAGAGAACACCCTCACAGTTTGCTTTTTTATAGTCCATTTTAATGGATACCGAGTCAGCAAAGCGCAACGCATGCGGCTTATCAATTTCGACACTGGCATAATGAATCTTACCAATATCAGTAATCAGATCAATAATGTCTCCCGCCATTTTTTCTAATAAATCAAATGCTTGCTCTTCGACTAAGGCAATAATTTTTTTCGTCAATATTTTATAATTACAGGCATCTGCAACCGAATCACTTTGTTTGGCTAAGGTGGCATCGTAGCGCAATTCAATATTAATAATCACATCTTGTTTTTTAGTCTTTTCTTCTTCATTAAAGCCAATAAAGGTTCTCAGACGTAAGTTTTTAATACGAATGGTTGCTATTTGAGGCATGGAATCTTGTCTGGACATGAAGCAATTCACTCCATTTAACGGATTAAGCTCAAGAACTCAGAGCGAGTCGAGTGCCCTTCACGAAACGCACCTAACATCATGGATGTGGTCATCATAGAATTTTGCTTTTCAACACCCCGCATCATCATACAAAGATGTTTGGCCTCCAATACCACACCAACGCCTCTGGCTCCCGTAACTTGCATAATTGTTTCAGCAATTTGCTTGGTCATATTTTCTTGAATTTGCAAACGACGAGCATACATATCAACAATACGAGCAATTTTTGATAAGCCAATGACCTTACCCTGAGGTAGATAAGCAACATGGCATTTACCAATAAAAGGCAATAAATGATGCTCACATAAAGAATATACTTCAATATCCTTAACCAGAACCATTTCATCATTATCCGATTCGAAAATAGCCCCGTTAACCACTTCATCAAGATCCTGATGGTAGCCACGAGTTAGAAATTCAAAGGCTTTGGCTGCTCGCTTGGGTGTATCGCGTAAGCCGTCCCGCTGTAAATCTTCCCCAACAGCCGAAATAATACTGGCAAAATTATCTTTCATAGTGACTCACTTTATTTTTTCATGGGTGAATTGTAATCAATCAACTGTCAATATAACAGCCCCATTTTTTAAGGTTAAATATGACCAGCCACTCGTTTGGCCTGTTGTAATTTATCATACGCAAGCAATAGACTTTGATGACGCTCTAAGCCTGTGAGTTCCATGCCCGCATCAAATAAACCATGATACTTTTCTTGACCCTCCAATAAGGCAATACACGTTTGCACCGTATCGACACCATACAAATGCTCCAGTCCTTCATGATAGTGTGTTCTTTCTTTATAGTCATCCAGTTGAATTTCCAGTAAGGCGGCTAATGCCCGATAGAGCTTTTCTCTTGATGCTGAAAATTGCGCCAGTTCTATACACCATTGTACCCACTCCAAAGCCTGCTCATAATCACCAATATGCAAGGCCAGCATGCCTTTTAGCTCACCCACTCGGAGACTTTCCCAAACACTATCTGGGTCTGGTGCAATACCAATCAAACCGCACACATCGGAGTGATCACTATAATCACTTTCATCTAACTCAGCCAATAATTGTTCTGCTTGTTCAGTGCTTAATAAACCAAGCGATAACACTCTTTCACGCAAACTAATTGCTTCATTATTATTTTGCCAAGTCAGCTCATCAACCGGATAAATTTCTGACACACCAGGGACAATAATACGACAGCCATAAACACCTAGGTGCTCATAGTCAGCAAGGTAAATTTCTTTATTTTCTTCTTGGAAAATGGTCTGTAAAAAGTCAAATTCCGATGCCGTATGGTGCTCAAAAACAGAGCCATCAAAGTCCCAGTAAACAAAATCATAATCCGTTTCCTTCTTAAAAAAGTCATAACTGATTAGACCACTGGAATCAATAAAATGAGTTTCTAAATTAACCGGATCAGCAACCGCTTCATCATCAAAACATGGGGTTTGAAAGCCATCCAAAGAATCTAGACGTCGCCCCTGTAATAATTCAGTAATGGTACGATCCAGTGCCACTTCAAAGCTCGGATGTGCACCAAAGGACACTAAACAACGCCCCGAATCTGGCTGCATCATCAAGACTGCCATCACCGGATAACGCCCCCCTAGTGAGGCATCTTTTACCTCAATAACAAAGCCTTCTTGAGTCAGCTCGGCAATAGCTGCTAATGCTTTAGGGTATAATTCAATAATATGCTCAGGAACATTAGGTAAGCTCACACCATTGGCAATGATCTGATTTTTAACATAACGTTCAAATATTTCTGACAACGCCTGAGTTCGAGCTTCCATCATAGAATTACCCGCAGACATACCATTGCTGACATATAAATTACCAATAATATTAACGGGAAACCACGTCGTTTGCTGGTCACTATAGCGCACAAAAGGCAGAGCACAGACACCTCTTTGGACATTACCAGAATTGGTATCCACCAGCATTTTAGCTGTTAATTGTTGCTCAGGATCATAATAGTCCCACAAGTCATTATTCAATAATTGTTGATGCATATCCGTATCAGATACATCAGGAGAGAGCCACTTTTCATTGGGATAATGAACAAAGTCTCCTTGTGCAATGGCCCGCCCTAAATAATAATCCGCAAAAAAATAATTACAATTCAAACGTTCAAAGAATTCTCCCAAGGCACTGGCCAAACAGGCATTTTTAGTACTCCCTTTGCCATTAGTGAACAGTAATGGACAGTTTTTATCCTGAATATTTACCGAATAAATATTACTGACTGGATTAAGCCAAAGTGCCTCTTCAATATCAAAACCAAGCACTGTTAGCTGCGCTTGCATTTTTTCAATCGAGACTTCTAAAGCCTCATCTTTTCCTTTAATATAGGTTTTTTTCATCTTCTCAACTCTATTATCCCATCTTCGCAAATGATATTAATATGACTATTAAGGCATTGCTCAAAGCCAACTTTCCTTATACTGCTCTATTCTGAAAGGAAAATATTTGGCAACTCATCAATAGCTTATCACAGCATTATGGCATTAACATGAACACCTTATGGTGTTTATTTATCAGCAATCCTGCTAAAAAAACACTCTTATTCACTGATTTATTAGACTATAGTAGCAACAAAAAAGACACCTTTGCTTTAATAAAGACCGATTCACTCTCCAGCACATTACAGGCATTACACTCGAGTCAATAAAAATACCCGTTCATTAAAATAGGACATGTTTTGTGAACGGGAGCTACGTTCTTGCTGGGCAATATCTGAAACTTCAAGTAATTCAATAGAAAAGTCCCTGCCATAGAGCTGATAAACTTCTTTTTGCGTGACCGAAAAGGGCGGTCCTTGTTTTTCATTTTCATCATAGTCTAAGGTTAACAGCAATATTTTTATTTTTTTAGGCAGTAACTGCAACATTTTTTTTACGTATTTACGGCGTAAATCTTCAGGCAAGGCCACCAGGGATGCTCTATCATAAACTGCTGAAATATCAGATAGATATGATTTTTCTAATAAAAAGAAATCACCACAATAAATGCTAACTTCTGGACTCTGCCAAAGAGACATAGTCGCCTCTGGTAAAGAATTTTTTTCACCTAAAATGATGGTTTTACTTGCATTTAGTTGTTGTTCTGTATAAAAATCTTGCACCGCAAGGGTGCTTAATTCATTAGCAATGACCCTATAGCCCTGTTGGTGAAGAAAAAACAAGTCATTACTTTTACCACATAGGGGCACAAAAATGCGGTCATTTTCTAGCAGATCAAGCTCAACTAAGTATTTCTCCAAATAGGGGTTAATCTTATCTTGATGAAAGCCTATACGCTGTTCTTGCCAGCGTTGATGCCAAAAGGAATGGTGCATAATTATCTGCCTTTGTTGATGTTTTTCTATAAGAAAACTTGACAAAGCATAGCCAAAGGCTTTATCACTTATATAGCAAGAAGACACTTTGACTATTATTGAGCAAGAATACTACACCGACTTGATACTCTATTAAAAGAAAAAACAAAATATTATGGGCAAATCACTGGTTATTGTGGAGTCGCCAGCCAAGGCGAAAACA
>WFNB01000117.1 GCA_015488755.1 Gammaproteobacteria bacterium
AATGAGCAATACAAGACTCACACAACGCCATCGTTGTATTAGTTTTTTCCAAGCAAAAAAGGCAATGCTGAGGAATTATATTGCTAATTAATTTTATCACTGGACGAATAACAGTTTTTACTCTATTTATAGTCATACAAATTGAGAGTTCTATCCTATTGGCTTATTTTTATATGGTGTTATGATAACTCATTATACATAAGCCCCAATAATCATTTATTTTTCATAAGACTAAGCCTATGCCCCTGTACTTTGCCCAACGTATTCTATTGCTTCTAATGAGCTTTTTTTCACTGCCTCTAATGGCTACTGAACATCCTGATCAAAGTAATGATTTTGCCTCTAAAAATACTTGGTTAGGCACCGCAAATAGCAACCGTAGTGTATTTGAGCAATCACTTCCAGAAGCTTATTATAATTTAGGTATTAAGTATTATTCTGACTCCAAGGTACGCAATAATAGACAAAAAGCTCGCCACTTAATCGCCCAAGCAGCAGAGTTGGGCTATATCCCAGCACAATACCATTTAGCACATCTATTTGATACCGGCGATGATGGTATCAAAGATCCAGCAAAAGCTACCTATTGGTATACACAGGCTGCTAATAGCGGTTTTTCTCCAGCGCAACATGCCTTAGCTGCCCGTTTGATCACTGGAACAGTCATAGCAAAAGACATGGAACAAGGTATTTATTGGCTAACAAAAGCCGCTCAGCAAGAAAACCTATCTGCTATGCGAGACTTGGGCTTTGTCTATTTTAAGGGTATTGGGGTAAAAAAAGACTATTATAAAGCCCAACAACTGCTCATTAAACCGGCACAAGGCAATAATCCCTTGGCGGCATTTCTCTTAGGTGAAATTAATGCCACGGGGGGGTATGGTGTTATACATAATCAGGTACAAGCTGATATATGGCATAAAAAAGCGTATCTCCTAGGGTTTAGAAAGGCTAAAAAAGCAATACCATCCAGCCAAACAGTTGCCTTAGCCGACAACAGTAAGGCCGCTTCTATAGCAAAGAATAAAGTTAAATCAGTTCGTCAAAAAGGACATTATTATGTCCAAAATAACACTTATGTTCAAAAAAACACAAAGGACAAAGCCACCACTGCACCTTCACAGGCAACGGCAAAAAAAATACTCCCTCAAGCACAAATGGCAACCGAAACAAGCGCTAATATAAGAAACGATAATAAGCGGTTTTCTCAAATCAATGCCGGACATTATACTTTACAATTAATGGCAGCCCAATTATATGACAGTATTACACCACTGCTTAAACAATATTCTGATGAACACACATATATTCTACACACTCGAAAAAAAGGCCAGGATTTCTTTATTCTAGCCTATGGAAACTACTTAAGTTATGTGGATGCCAAACAGGCTATTGCCTCATTACCCTTGAGTTTTCAACTAGACTCTTCTCCTTGGATAAGAAAGATAAAAGCCTTTAAACTGATAGGTCAATAAGCCTGAGCTTGCCATTACACCCAAGCTCATACGCTTGCCCAAAGCCCCGAAAATCAATCTGCTTTACCACAACCAAGCCGCACCACGAACACCACTGGAGTCACCATATTTAGATTTAAGTAATGGCGTTAAAACATGATCAGAAAATACAAAATCCTGCCATAAGAGGGGAACATTTTGATATAGGCGCTCAATATTTGATAAGCCACCACCAAGCACAATCGCATCGGGGTCAATAATATTAATCACACTAGCTAGAGCCTTTGCCAGCCAAAGCTCATAGCCTTGCATAAAGCGTTCGGCCATTGGTTCACCCACATCAGCCTTAGCAATAATCTCTTGGCTTGACTCTGCAACGCCTCCTGATAGCTTAAAACGATTGAGCATACCAGGGCCACTTAAAAAAGTTTCAATACAATTGATTTGACCGCAATAACAGACAACCTGAGCCTCTGTTTGAGAAACCCACGGCATGGGGTTATGTCCCCATTCTCCCGCAATGGCATTGACACCGCTTATTGCTTGTTGCCCAATAACAAGACCACCACCCGTACCAGTACCAATAATGACACCAAAAACAACCTCATAGCCTGCTGCTGCACCGTCTGTTGCTTCTGATACTGTCAGGCAATTAGCATCATTATTAATACGCACCGGACGATTGAGCTGTTTTTCTAAATCCGTTTGCAAGGGCTGGCCAATTAAACAAACAGAGTTGGCATTTTTAACCAAACCTGTCTGTCTGGAAATAGCACCGGGTATGCCTAGCCCCAAAGTATAGTCATCAAATTCTAGTTGGGTAATGGTTTTTTGTTCTAGCAGGAAATTTCTGGCGTATTTGACTAGCTCAACAATAGTGAGCAATGTTTTTGCATAGTCACCTTGAGGTGTCTTTACTCTATGTCGGAATACTTCTTGAGAGGCATTATTTAACGCAATAATTTCAATTTTAGTCCCACCCAGATCAATTCCAAGACGCATATTGATGATCCTTATTGAGCCTATTTTGGGCTTGTATCATGACCATAACCCCTAGTCTTGATAATAATAGTCATATTTTTCTAATATACTCATCATAAATGTCCATGCCTCATTATAGGAAAGACCGCTATTATCAGGAATAATAATTTTCACATAGAGTGTTTTCTGATATTTTGCCTTTAATTTACCCAGCTTATTATGCAATTCAGACTGGCTAATGTTCTGGTAAATATCTTTTTCAGATGGACGAAACTGGATTAATTCCTTTCCTGATGTTTTTTCATAGCGAACCTCAACCACATGCTTACCAATTGCGGAACGTGAAGGCTTGATAAGTTTATTATATTTTTCTTCCAAAGTATCATACTGGGCACTTAATGAAGATTGTTTTTGCTCTGCAAGAGCAATTTGTTGTTGATAGTCATTAATATTATCAAGATAAGACTGGTTTTCTTCACTCAGTGACTCAAGTTCTTGAGTTTTCTCAGCTAAGAGTTCTTTTTGATCATCAAAGGCAATGCTTAAATCTGAATTTTTTTGTTTGATAAGAGTGAGTTGCTGTTGATAATTTTTAATATTTTCAAGGTGTGCTTGATTCTTTTTACTTAATTCGCTTAATTGCTGATCTTTACGACTTAACACCGCCAATTGTTCTTCTAACTCTTCTTCTTTATTAGCTAAAAACTGGGAATTAACGGCGAGCTGATCTTGTAATGATTGTAGACTGGTATCTCTGGCTATCAATTGTTTTTGTTTGCTCTTTAATTGCTGCTCTTTTGTGCTAAGACGTTGTAGTAAGGTATTGTTCTGTTGCGTAATCTGGCTAATATGCTTATCTTGTTCAACAATTAGGCGATCACGTTCGGTAGCACTTTCCTTAGCTTGCATGAGTTGTAAACGCATTAATGAAAGATCAGACTGGGCTTGTGTCAGCTGCTCTTCAAGGCTGGCTTTTTCTATGGACGTTTTTTGTACTGCTTCTGCTGTGCGGCGCTCAGCAGCAACACTTAATTGTAATTTTTGGGCAATTTCATAGCGTCTATCCTGACTGACCAATAATTCTTCAGAGGTTTTTTTCTGTGCCGCTATACTGGCTTTAAGGCGTTGCGATATTTTTTGTTCCGCTTTTATGCGTGTTTGTAGTTCATTGACAAGCTCCCAGTTTTTAACAATAAGTACTGTGGTAGCTAATAAGAAGATCATAACCACTACAGTCATAATATCGGTAAAAGAAGGCCAAAAAGACTCATTACCCAACTGAGCCTCATTTTGCCTTAAATCAATAAAACCATCACTCATGACATCAATTCCACTTAGCGATTATTATCAGGGCTTAAAAAAGTTTTGGGAGTGTCTTTGTGCTGGGCATTGGCTTTTTTCTGATCGGTAAAATGAGTGTGATCATCAGGTAGGCGAAAGCCCAAGCGTAATAACTCTTTTATATCCGTAATATCATCTGACATACCCGTGATCCGATCATCATACTGACTGGTGATCTCATTGACTCGAGTGCCCATGTCAAGATATTGCTGTTGTGATAATTGCATGTTAGCAACAGTATGACGCAGAGATTTAATTAACTCAGCAAGCTGATGTACCATATTTTCATTCTTATAAGAAAAACGAGGCATAAGATGTTGTGTGGTGATTTGTTCAATAGCGCTGAACAAATTGGTTTGAATGTCCGTTAATTTTAAATAGAAATAGCCAAACAATAGATAACAAATAATAGCTGTTGTGGTAGTGGATAACGCAGTTGACATGCCATGTATCACTTGTCCCATGCTTTCGATACCATTGCTCTCCATCAAATTAGAGGCACCTAAAAGAGCAATAGAAAGCGATATGATGGTACCAAAGACACCCGTTAAAATAAGGATATTAGAAACAAATTTAGGCAGACTCAAACGGGTACTTTCTGACGCAACCATGGTGGCTGCCATAGCACTTTGATTAATGCTGGCATGCTGACGATAAACATCTTGCATACTGATATAACGGTGATAAATAAGACTTTTCTTATTAATCGTGTCACTGGGGTCAAAATCTTCATGCATAATATTAACAATAAATTTGCCCACAGCCCGTTCTTCACGCCAGTAAAATAATAGCGAGGCAATCAGTTTTATCATGCCGAGTAAAAAAATACCGATAATCGAACCATTAATAATATAGCCCGTATGAGTGAGTTGGTTTTTTAAATAGATATTTTGAATATAATCAAAATTATAAAAAATTAATACCACCACGATAATGCTAATGGCTATCAAACGGAGTAAAACATTAAAGCTGTAATTAGATTTGAAGAGTATCATAATTTTAATGGTCACGATAAAATTTAGGGATCAAGCTACTTTTATACTCTAATTTTACTCAATATAGAAGTACCCAAAAAGGTCTATTCTTAATATCTGGGTACTTTATCTGTCGTAAAGTTATTTAAAAACAGCTTGTTGTTGCTGTCTTTTACGGATTTGATCAGCAAAATAATTACGGTAATAATAAAGGGCACTAATACCATTGGCTTTAACATCAACCACTTTCCAACCTTTAGCTGTTTTTAAAAATTTAAAATCAACCTGAATATAGCCACCTGTTTCTTGTAAAATTCTGGCCGTTGCTAAGGCTTCATTTTTCCCCGTACGTTTGGAACGAAAATCATCAACAACGGGGGGATAGTTTTGATAGTTACTTAATTTTTGCACAAAGGTCGTAATAAATAGCTCGCTAAATGTTTGCGTAAATGTCCGCTGTTGCTCGGCTGACATGGCCTTAAAATAACGCCCTGCAACCCAGCGAGACATATAGTCAAAATCAAAATGAGGAGTAATTTCCTGCTGCAAAAAAGCGGTAATTTGCTCTAAAGAAGCATCTTCTTTGGGCTGAGAAAGAAAATGAATCACCTTTTTTATTGACTGTTCTAATAATTGAGCGGGTGATTGAACTCGTGCTGGTGGTAGCAACTGTTCCCTTGGCTGATAGTGCTGTGCATAATAACCTGCCTGAGTTGTAGGAACTGGGGAAGGTTTTTTATAGTTGATGATATAGCGGGTTGTGCCATCTGCTTCTTGTATCTTACGTGTTTGATAGTTTTGTGCAAAAACAATGCTGCTACTTGCTAATAACGTTATTAACATCCCCCCGAGGAGAATTTTCTTATAGTTCATCATAAACATTCCTTAATAATTATGGTTGGTGGTTTTTTATTGTTTATTTTATTGTGGTTCTCTATTGATTATTCCATGCAGGTTCAAAGTTGACATCCTCCCCGACCTGAAGGACGGGGATTCCTGATAGTTAGACTAAAGCAGGTTCCAACTCATCACTGAGTTGTCTGGTTCCTGCTTCACTGAGTAGACTAATGTCTGTCTCTCCACAGGCTAACAAGCGGTGCCCCCGCTCTAATA
>WFNB01000118.1 GCA_015488755.1 Gammaproteobacteria bacterium
CAATACCACCCAATAAACTTTTTACTGAAAAAATTCCCCAAAAAAAACCAATAACTGCCAAAAACATCATTATTTTCATTAACCCTTATACCTTTGTTAAATTTTTTATATGATATGTATTTTTCAATATGAAAAAATACAGCTAAATATTTGTATAAAATTTTAATATTATCTAAACAAATTCTTTAAGCGTTCTTTGAGTTCTCTATCGTTATTTCTTTTCATTTTTCTTAGTTCTTTTAGTATACAACTCTTACACATTAATCTGGCTATTTTTAATGGGGATTCAAATATTTTAGTGAATGAATAGAATAAAAATATGAGCATACCAACTAAACAACCCATATATGCCATTGTAAACTCTTACAATGGCATTGCTATTTTCTTAGTGATTCTAGTGGAATAGCCATTAGAATGAGTGACGTGTTTTAGCTCACAGCTTGCACAGGGATCTGTGTATTTGTGTGGCTAATCGTGTTCTGATCATCAACATACACTAAGGTAGGTTGGTAGGTTTTTAGTTCCTGTTCATTATAACTGGCATAAGCAGCAATAATGATTAAATCATTTGGGGCGGCTTTATGGGCAGCCGCACCATTAACTGAAATAATGCCTGAGCCTGCCTCAGCTTTAATGGCATAAGTTGAGAAACGCTCACCATTGGTAATATTATAAATTTCAATTTGTTCGTATTCACGAATACCCGCAGAAGTCATTAAATCGGTATCAATCGCACACGAACCTTCATAATCCAGTTCTGAGTGAGTCACGGTCACTCGATGTAATTTGCACTTAAGCATAGAACATTGCATGATAATTCTAATAACCTTTTTGTTGCTACTTTACTTTAGGGGCATGAATAATATCATAAAAGGCTTATTTTTTCAATTTCACTATTTCTTATTAATCTCATCTGCTAATTTAAAAGCCCGCTGCATACACCTGTCTGCATCCATATACATATATTCACCTGAGCGTCCCAAAGTATAGAGATTCGGTTGCTGATTGATGAATTCTTGCACCTTATTCAAAGACTCAGCATAGTCTTTTTTATACATTGGGTAGGCATTAGGAACCCGCTCAACAAAGAGTTTTTTTACCTCTGAACGCTCAAGAAAACCATCATGAGTCAAATCGTTAAGGCAGTGTTCCAAAAGCTCTTCCCCCGTTAAATTCCATAAGGGACTCTGGCTATAGCAGGGGATTTCTAATACTAAGATGTTATCTTTATCAGGGCTGGTCAGGGTACTGAATTCATTCATTTCTGACAAGCGATTATAACTTCGGTTTAAAAAATAGATATAGTGACTGCCTAATATAGCCTGTTTTTCAGTCACAATGGCTAATAATAATAGCGAACGAAATTCGAGTTGCTGGGTCGCTTCTATTACTTTTAGGGGCACAAAGGATGATAAGGTATGCACAAAGGACGTTAAAGGGATGGTTGATACCACAATGTTAGCTGATAAATGGTATTTGTTATCCGCTTGCAGAAAATCAACTAAAAAGGTGTTGTCTTTCGCTCGTTTTACACCCGTGACGGTGCTGTGTAAAGAAAATTTCACCCCCAAGTCTTGTGCTTGTCTCAGCAAATGCTCACAAATTTCACCAAATCCGGTATCAGGATAATAAGTGGGTAATTTTTCTCGTGCCATTAATGAGGGTTTTGAGCGCCAAAAGCGTGTTTTTTTAAACATCAATAGACAGGTATGAATAAAATTCATACGAGTATGACTGGGTATGGATCGACTGGCCAACTGATCACAGGCAATACCCCAGAATTGTTCCGTATACGGTTTGAAAAAAGTGCGGTACAAATAATAGCCAAACGTATTGATGGCCCAATCCTTAACCGTTTCATTACCTATCAAAGGAATTTTAGGCCTTAATTTTTGCCTAAGAAAACTAAAGCCCACCTTTAAATTAGCCATCAATCCCATATTAAAAAGAATTGTTTGGATGGTAAAAGGGTAATCTAAAAAGCGATTATTATAGTGAAATTTAGCTTTACGAGGCTGTGCTTTAAGTCGCTTACCCAGTAGACCTTTAACATAGGATAGAATGGTTTGATCTTCTGTAAAAAAAGAATGGGGACCGACATCAAAGTAATAACGACCTCGACGAAACGTTTTTGCTAAACCGCCTGTTTGTTCACTGGCCTCAATACAATGAACATCAAAACCATATTCAGCTAATTTGACAGCCAAACTTAAACCGGAAACACCGGCACCAATAATGATGATTTTTTCTTTCATAGTATTATTCAGAGTATCATTCATGACTTTTTGTGTTGGCTCATCACAGGGTCTAATGCCTTCACATCAAAGACAATAATACTCCGGTCTTGAAATACTGGCATCCATGAATGATCCATTATGTAGTAGATAAGAATATCCTCCACAACCTCATCAGGCGCAATTCGACTTCTTATGCTTTTAGACACCAATGCTTCAGCTAAGGCATTTCGATGAATAATAACAAAACGAGCACCACTTGCTTTGATTTTCTTAAAATCAAGAATATTAACCATATTGGTAAATTTAAGATTGGTTTCATCTTCTATAAAAATTAACACATCAGCAAATCTAGGACCAAGAGCATCCGCCGACACATCACCCTTAGTTAAATATTTTTTCTCTTTATCTAATGGAACAATATAACCAGCAAGCATTCTTTTTTTATGATAATGTTGATAGAAATACTGAATATTGAAGTTATCACCAATTAATATGGGATACTCAATAATTGCTTTAACTTCTTTATTCTCAGCCAATTTGATATAAAACTCTGGAATATCAGAACGCTGAACATCATAATCGGGTTTTATCATATCACTACGATAGAAGTGTCCCCAGTCCATTGTTTTATACGATTCTTGAAAGGCAGAATGATTGGTGAAATTATTAGGTGCTTGATACGTTTGCCACAAAGGTCCGCTATACAATAGAGCCAATATAAATATCAGACTGCCTGCTACCCCCACCAACTGATATTGATCCTGCAGTCGTGCACTTAGGTGGCTAGAAAAAGAATCCAAGGCAATAGCAATTAATAAAAAAGAAATGGGAAATAAAATAATACTATAACGAGAGATAACAATCGCTGCATGAATGGAATTAGGCTGAGAGATAAATAAAGCTAAAAAATACAAAATAAACAATGCGATGCATGTCATGCTTAATAGGATTGATTGCTTGCTTAAAATAATAAAACCAGAGATAACAAATAAAACAAATAATATAATTAAAGCACTATTGTCAGTACCACTTAACATACTAAGAAAATTAGTCACACTGTGCATTCCCCAGTGCCCTTCTCCCACAAAGGATTGGACAAAGGAATGATGATCAATAATATAATTAATAATACCGGGTAAGATTAAGAGACTCAGTATCAGTATGGCGACACCAGCGCTAATAAATAAAGCCTTAAACGATACCACTATTGTTTCATTTTTATTAGATGCTATAAGCCACTGTTTCAGTGACGCATACTTAATAGCAAGCCCGACTAATAAAGGCGTAAATAGAGCAATAACCGCAAACAGGTGAAAATAAGTGGCGATAATTCCAGCACTTAAATAATGTGCTAAATATTTCTTTTTGCCTGAAATAAGCCATAAGTAGCAACTAAAAATAGCAATAAAGGCCAAAAATACAAACATACTATAAGGGCGGGCAACCCGACTATAGAAAATAATAAAGGGGGATATGGCCAATAAACATGAAAAAAATAGCGTGGTACGACGGTTGAAAATTTTTGCCACATAATAAGGAAAAATAATAAGACTGAGAATTCCAGGAATAATAGCTGGCAGTCTCATTAACATTTCACTCCAACCAACGGTACGTAACAAAATGGCACGGTATACATTCATTGGCACACTGGTCGCACCAAGGGAAAAGTGAGTCCAGACAGAAGCAAATGAACGCCTTATGGTAAACATCATGCCATGCCATTCATCATCAATTAATATCTGATCAGTCAACAGGTAGACTCTTAAGAATGTACCCACAAGAGCAATGACTCCTAGAGTCAGTATGTAAACCACTAATTTCTTATCTTTAAACAACAGGCTACCACTCATTTAGAACACTATTTATTTTTTACTCAATTAGGTTATGATAGTCCAAGCTTACTTAATCAACAACCCAACTCCGTTATAATCACGTTTTAGCCTATGATAACAAAGCATCATCTATTATTAAAAAACAATAGAATCTCTGCAATTATGACTCCTACAGTTATTATCTATGGCCTGCTGATCCTCATACCACTATTGGTTTATTACCAAGTCATTCATTTTGGCTTTATTCTTTTTGATGATCCGACCTATGTCACCGAAAACAGCATGGTTCTTAGTGGTCTTAATGCCAAAAGTATTTATTGGGCATTTAGCGAAGCGTATCAATTTAACTGGCATCCCATCACTTGGCTGTCACATATGTTGGATATTGAGTTATTTGGTCTAAAGGCTGGCTACCATCATCTGGTCAATGTACTGTTCCACATTCTCAATACCTTAATTCTTTTTAAGCTACTGTACAAAACCACTGGCTATCTCTGGCGTTGCACTTTTATTGCTGCCCTATTTGCCTTACATCCTCTGCATGTTGAATCGGTGGTTTGGATATCAGAAAGAAAAGATGTCTTAAGCACTTTTTTTTATTTTTTGGCTTTATGGAGTTATCAAAATTACACCCATGCTAAAGCTAAAGCAAACCAGCATGTAGCAATTCACTATGGGCTAGTCATCGTATGGTTACTATTAGGGCTACTCACTAAACCCATGCTAGTGACCCTGCCTTTTTTATTATTGCTATTGGATTATTGGCCCTTAAACCGTGTCGGGTCACATAAAAACCAGTCGATTATTGGTTTTATTCGTCAAAATAGTCATTTACTTAAAGAAAAAATTCCTTTATTTATCTTAATTATTATCGTCACACTCATTACCTTTTCAGTTGAAAATATTAAACCCATTGAGACCTTTTCAATCACTGAGCGACTGTATAATACTCTCATTTCCTATACCATTTATATTGAAAAAACCCTTTGGCCCAGTGATTTAATTTTTTATTATCCCTATCCAGAACACTTTTCTCTAATTCACGTCAGTATTTCAGCCACGATACTCCTTTTTATTACTTACCTGAGTCTTCGTTGGCTAACAGATAAACCGTGGTTCTTTGTTGGTTGGTTTTGGTTTCTAGGCACTCTCATTCCTGTTATTGGGCTGATTCAAATTGGTAGTCAGGCATGGGCCAATCGTTATAGCTATGTACCCATGATTGGACTGACTATTATGATTGTTTGGCTGGTCAGTGACTGGGCAAGCAAAAAGCCCCATAAAACCCTTCTATTGTCCATCTCTGGTAGTCTTATTTTACTACTCTGTTCTTGGTTAAGTTATTATCAAATTGACTATTGGTCAAGTAATGAAAAACTCTTTAACCACGCCTTAGATGTGAATAGTAATAACTACAAAGCACGCAATAATTTAGGCCTAATTTTACAAGAAAAGGGCAAACTAAAAGAGGCAATGGTACATTTTAAATTGGCTTTGGCACTAAAACCGGATGATATTGGTATCAATGCCAATATTGGTAATGTACTCATCAAACTAAAACAATACCAACAGGCAAAAACTTACCTACTCAAGGCCTTACAAATTAATTTATTGCAACAAGATCAATACCAAGTGGATGCAGAAGATGCTTATAATAACCTTGGTATCATCTATAACCACAATAAAGAGTTTAACAAAGCCTTATCTGCATACCAACACGCATTGAGTATCAAGCCAAACTACATCAAGGCATTAATTAATCTAGGAGCCACCTACATACAAACCAAGCAATATGATAAAGCCATTAACAGCTTGGAAAAAGCCATTGATTTAAAGGCTCATTCCAGTGAAGTCTATGCCAATTTAGGATCGGCCTATTATATGAGTGGTAATTACCCTCGTGCGCAAAACTATTATAGCAAAGCTTTAGAAATCACTCCTAATAATACGTTAATTCAAAACAATCTAGCCAATACCTTCTTTTTGCAAAAAAAGTTCACCTCCGCTATTCACTATTTTAAGCTGGCCAAAGCAAATAGTACTTATTATATTCAGGCTCTCATAAAAAATGCCCAAGTCCTTGCCAAAAACAAGCACTTCGATAAAGCCATAGAAAATTATTTAACGGTGACCTCGCTAAAACCTAAACTCACAGGTATTTACTATCGGATTGCTTCATTGTATGCTCAGCAGGGTAATCAAGAAAAAACACTCCATTGGCTACAACAAGCTGAAAAATATGGCTTTACACAATGGCAATTAATTAAAAACAATAAACAGTTTCAGCTTATTAGACAAAGTGCCTTGTATAAAAAACACCTCCTTTCTCAAACAAATAATAAAGATAATAATAATGAAATGTAGAATCTGCCATCATGAGATCAACGCATTTATGTCATTTGGACAAATGCCTTTGGCCAATGCCTTTTTAAATAAAAAAGATTTTTCTAGTGAATATTTTTATAAGCTAGAACCTGCATTTTGTGAACACTGTCATACCTTTCAACTCACAGAGCAACCCAACCCCCGTGCTATGTTTCACGAAAACTATGCATTTTTTTCTCGAACATCCAATTATATGATCACGCATTTTCAGCAATTTTCACATTGGGTAATAGAACGTTATCTTCATAACAAGCAGCCCTTTGTTATGGAAATTGGCAGTAATGATGGTATTTTATTAGAAAACTTTGCCCACCAAGGGATCAAACATTTAGGCATCGAACCCTCAGCCAATGTCGCCGAAGTAGCTCGTCAACATGGGGTCAATACTGAATGTCAATTTTTTAATGATGAGCTTGCTCAACAAGTACAACAGCAGTATGGCCATGCAGATGCTATTTTAGCAGCCAATGTCATGTGTCATATTCCTGATTTACATTCTATCGGCCAAGCGGTAAGCCGGTTGTTAACCCCTAAGGGGGTGTTTATTTTTGAAGATCCCTATCTTGGTGATGTGCTTGATAAAACAGCTTATGATCAAATTTATGATGAGCATGTGTATCTTTTTTCTGCTCATGCCGTTACTAATATTTTTAAACCCTATGGCTTGGAACTGATCAATCTGCAATACCAAACCACTCATGGTGGCTCAATGCGTTATGTGTTAGCTCGTAACAAGCAATATGACATAGACAGCTCCGTGACCAAACAATTGACTTATGAGCAAACTCAAGGCTTACATAAAATGGCAACCTATGAACAGTTCCGTAAAAATTGTGAGCACTCCCGTGATACATTCACCAACACGCTCTATAAAAAAAAGCAACAAGGCCAACAAATTGCAGGCTATGCAGCCACATCCAAAAGCACCACGGTACTCAATTATTGCCAGATTAAGTCTGACTTAATTGATTTTATCTCCGATACAACCGCAATAAAGCAGGGGAAATTCAGTCCTGGAATGCACATTCCTATTTACCCTTATGAAACATTCAAAGAAAATTACCCTGATACCGCCGTATTATTTGCTTGGAATCATAAACAGGAAATCATGGCCAAAGAAGCTGAATTTGCCCAACAAGGTGGGCAGTGGCTTACCCATATCGATCTTTGATAAAACGCTCAACTTATGATTTTATATAATGATCCTCATAGGCATAACCAATACTATCAACAAGAAATAAAACAAGCCGTAAATGATGTGCTTAATAGCTCGCACTATATTTTAGCTCATCATGTCAATTGTTTTGAAACCGAGTTTGCTCAGTATTTACAGGTTAAGCACAGCATTGGTGTCGCCAGTGGTACCGATGCCTTGCACTTATCACTATTGGCTTTAGACATTGGCCTTGGGGATGAAGTCATCGTCCCATCTCATACCGCTGTGGCAACGGTTGCAGCCATTAAATTAGTTGGTGCAACACCTGTTTTTGTTGATATTGATAAGACCTTTTGCACACTCAATCCCAGACAAATCCACAATGCTATAACGAAACAGACTAAGGCAATTATTGTGGTACACCTTTATGGCTCACCTGCCGATATGCAAGCCTTACTCAATATTGCTCAGCAGTATCAGCTTGAATTAATCGAAGATTGTGCACAGGCCACAGGTGCCCGTTATCAGGGACAAGCGATTGGTAGTATAGGAACATTGGGTTGTTTTAGTTTTTACCCCACCAAAACATTAGGAGGCATAGGTGATGGCGGTGCTATATCCTGTAATAATACTGAACTCGCCAATCGGATCCGATCCCTAAGACAATATGGCTGGGATAGCCAGCATATCAGTCATGAAGTCGGCTTAAATAGCCGCCTCGACGAACTTCAAGCCGCCATCTTACGTGTAAAACTACGCCACCTAGATAGCGATAATCAGATGCGTATTCAGCTGGCTCAAAACTACACCCAAGCTTTTACAGACTTACCGATTGATATTATTCAAGTACAAGAAGGAGCCAGCCATGTCTACCATCTGTATGTTATCATCGTACCACAGCGTGACGCACTGGTTAAGCATCTAAAAAAAGCCAATATCATTGCTGGGGTACATTATCCAATACCAGTACACAAAATGCCTGCCTTTACGGCTTCTTTAACACATCAGCATTTAAACATCACTGAAAAAATGGCCGCTCAAGTGCTGAGTTTACCTCTTTATGTAGGCTTATCTAATACAGAACAAACAAAGGTCATTAATAGCGTTAGAGAGTTTTTTACTTCTTTTTAGTTGTTAAAATCATTATGAACACTCAAGATAATCAGCATAGAATACAAAATAATTATTACGGAAAAAAAATTCTTATCACAGGTGCCAGTGGTTTTATTGGTAGCAATTTAGTCGCCTATCTCAAACAGATAGACTGCCAAATAATCCGTCTCAGTCGCCACAGCTTACCCCCATTACCAAATAGTCTGGCAACAATTCATGATATAAAAGGTGATATTAATGATAAGACATTCTGGCACACCTTATTCAAAGAACACACCATTGATTTTATTTTTCACCTTGCGGCTCAAACCAATGCTTATAGTGCCGCACAACACCCCTTAGAGGATCTGCAAACCAATATCACCAGCTTATTAAGCCTGTTAGAAGAAATCCGCCACAGCAACACACAGCCTGATTTAATTTTTGCCAGTACGGCCACGGCTTTTGGCTTAACACCTAGCCAGCCAATTAATGAAACCCATGCTGATCATCCTATTACTATTTATGACATAAACAAACAAACAGCAGAGCAGTACTTGCATTTTTATACCTCACAACACTGGTTAAACGCCTGTAGCCTAAGATTACCCAATATTTATGGTTCAATTAATAGCTCAAAAACACAAGGACGAGGACTGATTAACAACCTCATACTACAAGCATTAAAGGGACATGACTTAACAATTTATAATGATGGTCACTACTTACGAGATTTCTTATATATTGATGATGTTATCCATGCTTTTTTATTGGCAGGATGTTATACAAAAAAGGCTCAGGGTGAATTTTTCCTTCTAGGAAGTGGGCAAACTTATACACTCAATGATGCCTTTGAATTCATTAAACAGATCACCAAAGAAGAAGCGGGTATTTCTATCAATATCAAACACATTAGCCCACCAGAGGGGGCATCCGCTATTGAATTCAGACACTATTTAGCCAATTATCAGAAGTTTAAGAGCTTAACTCATTGGACACCAAAGTACACCCTTCATGAAGGCTTGACTAAGCTAGTAAAACAACTACTATAGATAGTCATAAGCAACTTATCTAATAATAGCTATACTGGATTTCTTACTTTAGCCCATAATAGAAGACTCAATGAATACACTGGACAATATTCAATTACTTGAATTACCCACCATAAATGAAGCAACTGGCACTCTTATCCTTATTGATCAAGCAAAAAATTTTTCCTTTAGCAGTCAACAAGTTTACGCAATAAAGGCCGTAGCCGGAGCCCAACGAGGTCGACACGCCCATAAAACAGCCAATCAAATACTCAGCTGTCTACATGGCCAGTGTGATGTTCTTTGTGATGATGGTAGCCAGACAAAAAGCATTACCTTATCACAACCTGACCAAGCACTTTACATCCCCACCGGTATCTGGGCAGAACAAACTTATCCTATTGAAGACAGTATTCTTATGGTGCTTTGTGACACCATCTATAATGAACACGAATACATTCGTAACTATTCTGCCTTTTTAAACTATCGTCATAGCCTAAGCCATCCAAAGACAATAGCATGAAAATTATTATTACTGGCGGTCTAGGACACATTGGCTCACATCTGATAAGAGACTTACCCTTATTATTAAATGGGCTTGAAATAACTGTTATTGATAACTTACTGACTCAGCGATACGCCTCATTATTTAACTTACCAAAAACATCCAAGGTCAATTTTATTGAAGCTGATATTACCAAAAATACTTTAACAGAAGTGTTTCAACAAGCAGACAGCGTGATTCATTTAGCTGCTATTACCGATGCCGCTCGTAGTTTTTCACATCCAGAAGAAATGGAAAGTATTAATTTTGCCGCTAGCAAACAAGTCATTGACACCTGCATAAAGACCCAGACTGCTTTAATATTACTGTCTTCTACCAGTGTCTATGGTACCCAACAAGCAACCATTGATGAATGCTGTTCCCCAGAAGAATTAAAGGCTCAAACCCCTTATGCGGCTACCAAATTACGTGAAGAAGCCTTAGTTGCGGAGAAATGCCAACAAGGCGATCTCCAAGCCATGATCTTTCGTTTTGGTACTATTTTTGGCACCTCTGCCGGAATGCGCTTTCATACCGCCGTGAATAAATTCTGTTGGCAGGCCGTAATGGGCATACCATTAAGTATCTGGAAAACCGCTTATGAACAAAAGCGACCCTACTTAGGTTTAAATGATGCCACCAAAGCCATTGCATTTATCCTAAAGAAACAATTATTTGATGGTCAGGTTTATAATGCAGTCAGTATTAATGCCACTGTTAAGGACGTAGTTAATGAAATTCAACATTGGCTACCCGATATACACTTGGACTTTGTTGATAATCAAGCAATGAATACGCTTTCTTATGAGGTACTGAATACACGACTGTCTCAAGCCGGTCTTACCCTAGGTCAGCATACGCTAGCACAAGGCGTTAGTGACACCATACAACTATTAAACAACCGATCATGCCAAAACAACAAATTATCTTAAATAACATGAACTCTGGATAAGATGATCTTGAAAATAACTTCAGAGTGTTGATTAGCCTGTGTTTGTGGAAGAAGTCTCTTTGGCATGGATGCCAAAGTGAAGCCTACAAGGATGTATTCACGGCGACTTCTGTAACAAATGCAGGCTAATCAATACGTTACTTATTCAGTTATCCAGAACTCAGGTTAAATACATGAATCTTCAGCCAACAAAACTAGCCGGTGTATTATTAATACAAGCGCCAATATTCTCTGATGAACGAGGCTATTTTATGGAGACGTTTCAGAAAAAAACATTTTTTGAACACACGGGTAGGGATATTAATTTTGTTCAAGACAGCGAATCACTGTCAAGCTATGGCATTCTACGGGGCTTACATTTTCAATTAGCTCCTTATGCTCAAGCCAAGCTGATCCGAGTGGTCCACGGTAAAATATTGGATGTTATTGTTGATATTCAACCAACATCAAAGACCTTTGGCCAACACATCCGTGTCGAATTGGATTCCGACAATAAACAACAAGTATTTATCCCCCGAGGTTATGCCCATGGCTTTGTAGTATTATCAAAAGAAGCCTTGATCAGTTATAAAATGGATAATTATTATCATCCCGAATACGAACGGGGCATTTTATTTTCAGATCCCGCACTTGCTATTGACTGGCAATTAGACAGCAAGCAATTACACATTTCAGAACGCGATCAACACTATCCTTTATTAAGCGAGCATCTCGAACAAACTGGACAATTATAGCGACACCTCAATATTATCAAGCAAACGTGTCGAACCCAGCTTAATGGCAGCCAAAACCACCCAATCACGACAATGTTCTTCAGGTAAAGATAAATCAGGGCATCGAATACTAATATAATCACTCACAAAACCCTGTGCATCTAAGAGTTGTTGCGCATCATTTTCTAATTGTTGATAGTTTCTAGCACCTGCTCGTAATTGTTGGGCAATTTTTTGTAAGCTTTGTTGGATCAGTGCTGCTTGTGCCCTTTGCTCTTTACTAAGATAGGCATTGCGTGAACTCATAGCCAACCCATTTGCTTCACGCACAATGGGATGAGACAGTATTTCAATAGGAAAGCACAGATCCTTAACAAATTGCTTAATTATTTGTAATTGTTGATAATCTTTGGCACCAAAGATGGCCTTATCGGCTTGTACAATATTAAACAGTTTGGCCACAATGGTTGCCACACCAGTAAAATGTCCCGGTCGTGAAGCACCTTCAAGAATATCACTGATCCCAGGCAACACCACCTGTGTTTGATCTTGCCCTTGTTGCTTGGATTGCGGGTATAACTCGCTCATTGCAGGAGCAAAAACAATATCACAAGCGATTTTTTGCAGTTTGTGACAATCATCATCTAGGGTACGAGGATATTGTGCAAAATCTTCGCCTTCACCAAACTGTAGAGGATTAACAAAAATACTACAGACCACAATATCCGCCTGTTTCTGAGCCATACTCACCAATTGTAGATGACCTTGATGCAAGTTGCCCATTGTGGGTACAAAAGCAATGGTTTTGCCCAAGCGTTTGTAGTCACTGATGATTTTTCTTAATTCAGAAATTGTTTTTATACGGTTCATAAGCTAAATTTACCTTAATTAAAGGTATGTTCTGGTGCTGGAAACTGGCCATTTTTTACCTGCTCAACAAAGCGTTTAAATGCCTCTTTTATTGAATGACTATCATGGAGAAAATTTTTCACAAAACGGGCAGGAGTCCCCTGAGTCAGTCCAAGCACATCATAACTCACTAAGACCTGAGCATCACAGCCAGCCCCTGCACCAATACCAATAACAGGAATAGTCAAAGCCTTGGTAATACGTGTTGCTAATGCCACGGGGACACATTCCAATAAAATAATATCAACACCCGCTTGTTCCAAAGCAATGGCATCATTTAGTATTTTCTCAGCTTCTTCTTCAGTACGACCTTGAATACGATAGCCCCCCATTTTATATACCGACTGCGGTAATAAACCCAAATGTGAACAGACTGCAAGGCCACGCTCCGATAGAAATCGAATGGTTTCCAACATGGTTGCTCCCCCTTCAATCTTAACCATATGCGCCCCACCTTCAGCAATTAAACGAGCAGCATTCATATAGGTTTGTTCTTTGTTACTATCTGCAGCAAAGGGTAAATCCGACATAATAAAGGACTTTTTGCACACTCTAGAGACATTTTTAGTGTGATAAACCATATCATCCATAGACACCGATAAGGTGCTGGCTTGCCCTTTAATCACCATACCAAGAGAATCACCAACCAAAATCACTTCAACACCAGCTTCTTCTTGAGCCATAGCAAAACTGGCATCATAAGCCGTTAAACAGGTGAACTTCTCACCGGATTGTTTCATGCTCTTTAATGTTGTCATGGTTATTTTATTCATAATAGACTCTTGCAATCTGGAAGTTAGAATAGATCCTTCATTACATAACATTTTTAGCCCAAAGGCTAGCCTAATAAACGATAAAAATACGTTTTACACACTAGTGGCCATAAATTTTCTTATTTTTATCCGATACTTGTTTGCCAAAAATAATATGTCATAATGAAATACAATATTAATTTTTAGCTGGGGAACCATATTATGCCATTATCACGTAGAAAATTTATCATCCGTGGATTACTCGCATTTCCCATTGTCAATAGTGTATTAGGCATTACCCAAGTCTTTGCAAAAACAGGTGCAAAACAAGAAATTATTCTTGGTGGTGGTCAATACATCGATCCAAAGACTCATAAAATTCAACATGTATTTTCCGTGTATAACCTAACTAATAATGAAAAAAGCATTATTAATATGGATTTTCTTCCTCATGGCATCTGTTTACAGCCAAATAATCCACTAATTATTTCTATTTTTGAGAAAAAAGGTCCCCATGCTTGTGAGTTTGATCTAGGCACCTTAAGTGTCTCTAGAGTCATAAAAACCGATCCAAATCGCCATTTCTATGGTCATGGCACATATTCTAAAGATGGCAAATTACTGTATTGTACCGAAACATACCTTGATACCCGAGATGGTATTATTGCCGTAAGAGATGCTCAAACACTCAAGTATCTTGCCGAATTTCCAACTTATGGCAAAGAGCCTCATGAATGTCTATTAACCGATAAAGGTAAAACGCTCATTATTACTAATGGTGGTGGTGATCTGGAAGGCTTGGCCCCCTCTATTACCTATGTTGATATCAAAACAGCCCGCTTAATTGAGCAAGTAACACTCACCAATGCACGCATTAATACTGGCCATCTGGCACTTGGCCAAAATAATAATCTCATTGTTGTTTCGGCACCAAGAGCAGGGCTTGAGGCAAGTGATCTAGGTGGTGTCAGTATTCGTAATAAAACAAAAACATTGTTGGATTCAATCAATAAACCTTCAGCCATTGCCTCTCGCATGAAGGGGGAAGCTTTAAGTGTTGTGGTTTACGAACCAACACAAATAGCCGCTGTGACTCACCCATCAGGTAATATGGTAACTTTTTGGTCTCTAAACGATCATAAACTACTAAAGAGCATGGATCTACAAAGCCCCAGAGGAGTCACCTTAACCACAGAAAAAAATGCCTTTGTGATCAGTTATAGTAAAAATGCCAAGATGCTTGAAGTCGATGTTAATACATTGCAAATTATTGATGGCAGCCAACGAAATACAACCTATATTACTGGTTCCCATTTGTATAATTGGTCTGCCGAAGTCAAGAAACTTCACGTTTAATTGATAATGAATCGTAAAGAAAAAAAATTTTGGCGTGTCTTACAAGCAATCTTCTATTTGATCGGTTTAGTAAGCATCCTATTGCTTTTAAATGATAGTTTCCGATTTCTTTCTGTATTACCCCAGACATTTGGACGAGATTGGTTTTGGAATGTACTTATTTTTATTGCTCCGTTAGTATTTGCACTATTGCCCGGCTTTTGGCGCAATATTTGTCCCTTGGGCACCATGTCACTTTTACCACTTCACTATCATTTTTCAAAACGCCATAAACAATCATTAAAACAACAGTCTAACTTTTACCTCTATAGCATCATTTTGCTGTATCTTATTGTCCCCTTACGTCATGTTGAAACCAGTGGTCTTGCCGTGGCAATCACACTGATTATTATTGCTCTGAGCGCTTTATTAATGGGCTATATTTATCAGGGAAAAAGTGGCTGGTGTAGTGGTCTATGCCCTGTTTTGCCCGTAGAAAAATTATATGGTATCAAACCCTTAGTGACCTTAAACAATGCTCACTGCGCACAGTGTATTAATTGTATCTCCCCCTGTCTGGATGCCAACCAAATTTTAAATAAAACAGCTCATATATCACCACATTCATTATCCATGACACATTTATTGTTTGTCGGTAGCTTTCCGGGCTTTGTTTGGGGGTGGTTTCAAGTAAATGACTTTGCACAAAGAATGGATGGTTGGCAACATTTGGGGGCGGTTTATAGTATGCCACTGACAGGCGCACTCATAACATTAGTGTGCTTTATGATATTAAAACGAGAACTAAGCACTCACGAACTAAAAAAACTCATATTATTTTTTACTGCCAGCGCTATTTCTTGTTATTACTATTATCGAGTGCCTTCAGTACTTGGTATGACAGATAGTGCAGGTGTGTTTGGTATTGATTTTTCGGATTATGCTCACTATACGAGGGCAATACAACTGAGTATCACGCTATTTTTCTTTTGGTGGTTTTTTGCCAGAGACAAAATAGTCACTTGGGGAAATAAGCCTGTTTTTCCAGAAAAAGAGCATCTGACTTAATAAGGTAGCTTTGATCTTAGCAAGATTAAGACAAGGGCGTTAATTTAAGCAAACCATCCCAATCGGTATTTTCTGCTAATACCGCTAAATTACCCAACACCGGCAACTCAATAGCTCCCGCAATTTCAAATAATGGATGGATCACAAAATTACGATATTGGAGTTGCTTGTGCGGGATGCTCAATGTTGCGGTTTCAATACACTCATTGCCATAAAGAAGGATATCCAGATCCAATGTCCGAGCGGCCCACTTTTCTTTTCTGTCACGCCCTTGTAATGCCTCTATGCTATGTAGCTTGGTTAATAATAATTCAGCAGACAATAGGGTTTCAATACAGGCCACGGCATTAATATAATCATTTTGCTTAACGGTATCAGGCAACACCAAGGCACGGCTTTGATAAAAGCTGGAGCAACGAACAAGTTGCATGTCATCATCAGAAGCAATACGCTTAAGTGCACACTGCAATTGGGTCATTGGCTCAGATAAATTACTCCCCAAACCGATATAACATTTCATCGGATAGGCTCCCTTAGCATATTTAGGTTTAAGTCTTCTGTCTAAGTTATTATTCTTTTTCGACGTTTTTTATATTTCTTGGACTTTTTGGGCGCATTACCTAGATTGGCACACATTTTTTCTTGTTCGATGGGTGTTTTTGTTTGAATAGCTGTCCACCAAGCACACCAAATTGCCAAGTCTGACTCCCCCATACTCTGTCTGAGAAGTAAGAAATCATAGGCAGCCCGAAAACGCTTATGTTGCAGAGTACGCAAGGCTCTTTTTCGTGTCGGGTGCTGTAATTGCGGTTGCATGTGCCAGATTTCCCGCATAATTAAACTTAACCGCTTAGGTATTGAGGTAAAAGCATGCTGTCGAGTAATCACCTCCCGACTAGCGCTGTTTAAGGCTTCCATCTCATGTTCACCCATATCAATAAAACGTTGTTTATAGTCCAACATAGGATGCCAGAGAAAAACTGACAATAAAAAGGCTGGATTCACCGATTTACCAATAGCAATGCGAGCATCCGTATTGTTTAAGGCTTGTTCAATCATCACCAGTGCCGGTGCATTTCTGGTACCGGAATGAACATTGTTTAACGCCGCTTCAGTAATAGGAAACAACACTTCAAATAACTGATAGTCTCTTAATAAGTGAAAACAGTGCCGACCATAACCGCCTTGAAAGAGTTTTATGCTTTCATCGAAGAGTCGCGCTACGGGGATATCTTCTAATAAATGTTTTAAGTCAAAAATAAGGGCATGAGTCTCTGCTTCCATACGAAAATCCAATTTGGCTGCAAAACGCACCGCACGTAACATTCTCACGGGATCTTCACGATAACGGGTTTGCACATCACCAATCATGCGAATGGTTTTGCTTTTTAAATCACCCATTCCCCCAGTAAAATCAATAATAGAGTCATCTCGAATATTGTAGTACAAGGCATTAATGGTGAAGTCTCGACGCACAGCATCTTCCTCGATACTACCAAAAACATTATCACGAGTGATACGTCCTTCTTTGTTTCGATCAGCATGGCTATTTTTTTCCCCCTCATGAGGACCACGAAAGGTCGCCACTTCAATCACATCTCGACCATAGAGGATGTGTGCCAAACGAAAACGTCGCCCAATTAAACGACAATTGCGAAATAAGCGTTTGACTTCCTCTGGGTGCGCATCCGTTGCCACATCAAAGTCTTTGGGTTTTTTACCTAATAATAAATCCCGCACACCACCCCCAACAAGATAGGCTTGAAAACCGGCATCTTTGAGACGATACAATACCTTAAGAGCGTTCTCACTAATGGCATTGCGTGATATCTGATGTTCTTTCTGGGAGATAATGTGTTTTTTTATTTTCATAGCTAAATATAAGCGGATCTTAATAAACCTTCCTTGTTAGACAGATGCCTTAATAATAAAGTCCATCAACATTGCCTTTTCCATAGTTAATATTTTGTATAATTTCATGGCGTTTAAGCATCACACCACTGTGATCACAGAAATAGTTAGTCGCAAAAATAGCTGCATAAGCATTAACCCCTTTACCTCTAAAGGCTCCCCAGTGGGCATTGCTCCTGCCCACAAATTTCTTTTTCCCCTTCGTATCGGTACTACCATAAGCATAATGCTTGATTTGATTTTCAGTACAGCGAATGCCATCATAAAAAGCATTATCAGAACCACTAGGGGAACGAATAATAAGGGCAAAGCGCACCACACCAGTGGCATCTGTGGTCAATGTTTTACCATCAATAAAATAATGATAGTTAGAATACTTAGGTGGGCCATCCACCTCTAAAAGATCCGTCTCATCAGGGTATTCTGGCAAAGTGCTGGCACCCTCTTTCCAGACAAAATCTTCAATGTCTTCATTATCCTTATAGTCATAGGGGTTTAAGTCTTCCCAAATATCGGCAAATACGACATCATTGCTTATTGATAATATCATTACACACAAAAGATACGACCATAAAGTAGTTATTCTCATTCAACTCTATTCCTAATCATTTTCTAATATTCAAGCTCATTAAATTAAGCTAAAGAGCTTTACCAGCGGCATAGACGATATTACAATTAGTCTAACTTTCTGATAACAATCTCTAACAGGCTTCTCTGGCAACATCTCTAGCAACAAGGATTGTCTCAAAGTCGAGATTATAACATTAACTAATACAAAACCTCGAATAAGCTGAATACTATGACCAAAAAGAATAAAAATTTTGATTTTGAAGCCTCACTCAATGAATTAGAAAAATTAGTGGATGCCCTTGAAACAGGGGATTTAAATTTAGAACAATCATTACAAGACTTTGAACGAGGCATTACTCTTACCCGTTCTTGCCAAAAAGCACTGACTCAGGCACAACAAAAAGTCCAAATTTTATTAGCAAATGATGACTCAGTAACCTTGAGTGACTATGACGCTAAAGATAAGAGTATGCCATAGTGCTTTTAAAACAGCTCACCAGACATTATCAACAACAAGTTGATAATGCCTTAGAACAACTCATTAATACAGCCAGCAGCAAGGCCGTAAATAATACCTCATTGCATCAGGCCATGCACTATAGTGTCTTCAATGGTGGTAAGCGGATCAGACCCTTATTAGTTTATCTCACAGGTCAGGCATTAGGGCTTTTGACAGACCAACAAGATGCACCCGCATGCGCTGTTGAGTTGATTCATTGTTACTCCTTAGTTCATGATGATATGCCTGAGATGGATAATGACGATTTACGTCGTGGCAAACCCACCTGCCATAGACAGTTTTCTCAAGAAGTAGCATTACTAACAGGTGATGCATTGCAAACACTGGCATTTGAAGCACTGACTCACAAACACAGCTTAAGTGATAAGCAAATTGTTCGCATGGTCAACACTCTGGCACAAGCCAGTGGCGTTGCAGGAATGGCTGGGGGGCAGGCACTGGACTTATCGGCAACAGGCAAACAATTATCTCTAGAAGCATTACAAATAATGCATGAACATAAAACCGGTGCCTTAATCCGTGCCAGTGTTCGTTTGGGAGCATTATGTTTAGCAGAAATAGATGAGGCTCAATTAGACACCTTGGATCAATATGCCCAGAATATCGGTCTGGCTTTTCAAATAAAAGATGATATTCTTGATATTGAGTCTGACACCGATACCCTAGGAAAACAGCAAGGTGCTGACATCAGTCTCGACAAAGCAACCTATCCATCATTACTAGGGCTTGAAGGGGCTAAAACAATGGCTCTAGAATGCCATCAAAAAGCACTGCAAAGTCTAAGTAATTTTGATCACCATGCGGATCCATTACGAGAACTCGCCAAATATATTATTACCCGTGATCACTAAATTAGGGTATACTTGTGTGTTCCCACAAGAACTAATGATTTACTTATGACTGAGCTGTCACGTTACCCATTACTAGAAACCATTAAATCACCTGATGATTTAACTGACTTGGATAATGATCAGCTTATTTTACTGGCCACAGAATTACGCGCCTTTTTACTGCAAAGCTTAAATAAAACCGGTGGTCATCTCTCTTCTAATTTAGGAGCCGTTGAGCTCACCATTGCTCTACATCGCATTTATAATACTCCAGAAGATAAAATTATCTGGGATGTTGGCCATCAAGCTTATCCACATAAGATCCTAACAGGGCGTGCCGAACAACTTAGTAGCATACGCTCAAAAAATGGCTTATCCGGTTTCCCAAAACGTTCTGAAAGCCCCTATGATGCCTTTGGTGTAGGGCACTCAAGTACCTCGATCAGTGCCGCATTAGGCATGGCAATTGCTGCCAAAAAAACAGACCAACAACAAAAATCCATTGCCATTATCGGTGATGGCGCCATGACGGCAGGTATGGCATTTGAAGCACTCAATCATGCCGGTGACTTAGATGCGGACTTATTGGTGATCCTTAATGATAACGACATGTCCATCTCACCTAATGTTGGCGGTTTATCTAATTATTTTGCCAAAGTATTATCGGGTAAATTCTACTCTACAGTAAAATCCAATTCTAAAAAAGTACTCAGTTCCATGCCATCGGTTTGGGAGTTGGCTTGTCGTGCAGAAGAGCATATGAAGGGCATGGTGGTACCTGGCACCTTATTCGAAGAGCTGGGTTTTAACTATATTGGTCCCATTGATGGCCATGATTTACCCACATTATTAACCACCTTACGCAATATTAAAGCATTATCAGGTCCTCAGTTTTTACATATTGTGACCCAAAAAGGTAAAGGCTTTGAAGCAGCCGAGCAACATCCAACACAATACCATGCAACCACACCTGGCTTCTATGATGCAATTAATGCTCAACAGGCAGAACAAGCATCTGCTGTTGTTAGCAAAGAAAATACACCTACCTATACTCAGGTATTCAGCGAGTGGATTGTCGATGCTGCTAATAACGATCAGCAACTCATTGGTATCACTCCGGCAATGCGTGAAGGCTCTGGTCTGGTAGAATTTTCTGAACAATTTGCCGATCGCTACTATGATGTTGGCATTGCCGAACAACATAGTATTACCTTAGCTGCCGGAATGGCCTGCGAAGGCCTTAAACCTGTCGTGGCAATTTATTCCTCTTTTTTACAACGTGCTTATGATCAACTCATTCATGATGTTGCTTTACAAAATTTAGCGGTACTCTTTGCCATTGATCGGGGCGGTATTGTCGGTGGTGATGGTGCCACTCATAGCGGCAGTTTTGATCTTAGCTTTATGCGTTGCATTCCTAATATGACCATTATGGCACCGGCCAATGAAAACGAGTGCTATCACATGCTTGATTATGGCTTGGCACTCAATTCACCTGTTGCGGTACGCTACCCTAGAGGCAAAGGCTCTGGTGAGCGCATCAATAAACAGCAAAGCATCCATCTTGAACTGGGTAAGGCTGTCACTGTCTTTAATAATGCCGGCGATCTGGTACTCAGCGAACAGACTCAACGGATCAGTATTCTTAGTTTTGGTAGCTTGCTCCATGAAGCCTTATCAGCAGCTAATATACTGACCAAAGAAAAAGCCAATAGTTATCATATTCAAGTCATTAATATGCGTTTTATCAAGCCACTTGATGCAAATTTAGCCTTACAAATTGCCCAAAACAGCGATTTATTGCTCACCCTAGAAGATAATGCGCTTGCAGGTGGTGCAGGTAGTGCCGTGAATGAAAGTCTTGTGGCACATACAGGCATTTGTCCAATTATTAATCTGGGGTTGCCTGATAAATTCCCCGAACATGCCACACAATACGAAATTCATCACGATTATGGCTTAGATAGTGTGGGGATCATCAAAACAATACAGCAAAAAATGAGTGGCCACTAAAGCTCAATCTCAACCTGATAAGCAGAAAATTTACGAATATTAATCACCCCCGTATCCAAGATTAAATACTGCCCCTTAATCCCCATAAGTACCCCCTCAACAAGTGCTTGCTTGTCCAAGTTAAACGATTTTACTTTAGTTGGGTAGCTTATCACTGGATATTGAATTTCAACCATTGCCTCATTATCCAAATGAACAATCGCATCCTCCGCTAGACCACGTTCTGCAAGCAATTGTTCTATTGGTTCATAAAACTGCTGATACAATGCCTGTTGGTGCTTGAGCAAATCGATCGGCTCCACCTGCCCCTTAAGCATTCTCTGCCACTGGGTACGATCGGAGATTTGCTGTTTATAAATAACTTCTATCAAGCCAGAATAATAACGCTGACTCACTTTAAATATTGGCAACGCCTGAATGGCTCCTTGATCAATCCAACGAGTCGGTAATTGATCACCACGAGTAATACCAACCTTTAAGCCCGATGAATTGGCCAAGTAAACATAGTGTGACTGCATACAATGACTCTCTCCCCATTGCGGCTCTCGGCAGGTACCCTGCTCATAGTGACACTTTTGCGGACTCATAATACATTTATCACAGGCTGCTAAACGGGAGAAACAAGGGTAACAATAGCCTTGGTTAAAACTTTTCTTGCTTACTCGAGCACAGGCAATGCAACGTATCTGTTCTTTATAACGGATACGAATACGCTGTTCCAATAAGGAATTGAGCAATAAAGCTTGTTGCTCACACTCATCATCCTCAGCCATAGTAAGCCAATATTCTACTGGTTTTTCAGCACTTTCATAATGAACTCGCATTTTACGCAAATAGCCTTGATAAATTGCCATTTTATACCCTTTTTAATAATATTTTAGAGCTTAATTGACTTTGCCACTGTTGCCAGTCAAAACCACTACCCGGATCGGTTTTACGCCCTGGTGCAATATCACTATGCCCGACAATACGCTCTCTGGTTATTTTTGGAAAACACGCCATCAAAGCCAATACAATATCAGTTAATACGCTATATTGAGCCTGCTCAAAGACACTATTATCGGTGCCTTCTAGTTCAATACCAATAGAAAAATTATTGCAATTATCTTGCCCATGCAATGAAGACTGCCCTGCATGCCAAGCCCGAGAAAGTAAATTTACATATTGTATTAACTCACCCGTGCGCCGAATGAGTATATGTGATGAGACTTGTAAATTAGCAATTTTTTTATAATAGGGATCTTTATGGCAATCAAGCTGATTCATAAAAAAGTCACTAATATCATTACCTTGGTAGCTTCCCGGTGGCAGTGAGATGGAATGGATAATAATCGCATTGATAAGACTCTGTTCTGGGCGCTCATTAAAATTAGGCGATTGAATAATATGTGCTTGTTCAACCCAGCCATCACAAATAGTATACATAGGGAGATAATAACCTTTATTTTGGATAAACTATGTTACAATAAAAGAGAATAATCGAGTGAAAATATCAGCTAAAACGTCTATTATTAAGCTCTCAGATAGAAACCATACTCAATTTGAGTCGCATTTGAGTCACCATAGATAATGATAATTGCGGGCTTGTTCAAAGACAGATAATTTTTAAGCGTCTACAATCAGACTATAGTTACAAATACGTTATTCTCTAGTTAATATGTCGGTGTAGTCTCATGCAAGCAAACAATATTTTACAATTTAGTCAGATCAATCAAAAACATGATCAGCAGCATAATCGCAGACAATCAGATAAAAAAGATGCACAGCCTGCTCACAAGGGCAGTCTAACACAAGACAATCAAGTAAAAAATAAGGTACAAAACTCAATGACACCAGAAGGTCCATTAGGTGATTTAATTCAATACACTAAAGGGTGGACAGACGATGCCATATCAACACTATTTGACAATGTTGATACTCAACTCTTTGAAATGGCCGAAAAAGCCGAAAATTCAAATGATCAAAATATTTATTTTGATGCCATGCGCATTATTCGTTTGCGACGAGCTGTTGCGCATGATGCTTTTATGCAAAGTACAACACAAAGCTTTACCCCTCAAGCCTTACAGGCTAAAAGATCAGAGAAAGACGACATTGTAGAGGGCGACCTCTCCCTCATTACCGATGACACATTAGAAGAAGATCTGGCCATTAATAATATGGTGGCTAAGGCAGAAAAGCAGAACAAAAAATCACTGGATCAACTCAATCAGCGTCTAGCCTATCTTTATAAAGGCTTAACCATCAACACGCTCAACAATCCTATGGGGCCAACCGCTCTATGCCATTCTTTCGCCAAAGCAGCAAAAGCCTTAGAGGCTGAAATAAAAGTTAAGCTTCTGGTCTTCAAATTATTTGATCTCAATATTATCACTAAGTTAGATGAGCTTTATGAACATGCTAATCAGCTATTAGTTGAGCAAGGTATTTTACCTAACTTAAAAGTCACTGTTAGAAAGCCTCAAAGAAAAAGACAGCCATCTCCTGAAGAAAACCCAAAGGAAGATTTATCCCGCACTCAAGAAATTAATGCTAATCAAAATATAAACCAAAGTGCCGGCTTGTCATCACTGATGCAACAACCCATGGGCACACCAAATCAAATGGCCGAGGCTCAAGCCTTTGCCTTGATCCAGCAACTGATTTCACAAAATAAACCGCAACAAAATTTTGCCCCAGCAGACTACGCATCCACCAATGATGTGGTTTCTTCTCTATCACAATTGCAAATACAGCAAATAGAGAATAATAATTTTGATAGTAATGAGGGGGGAGGTTTTATTGGCAGTGGTGCCGCAACCAGTGCTTTGTTAAAAGAAGCTCTCAGACAGTCACTGCAATCAACACAACAAAAGCAAGCCATTAACCAAGGTGATGATGATCTTATTGATGTCATTGGCATGTTATTTGATTTTATTCTTAATGACGATAATCTGGTAGACTCTGTAAAATCACTACTGAGTCGCTTACAGATACCGATTATCAAGATTGCTCTACAAGACAAAACCTTCTTTAGAAACAAAAACCACCCGGCTAGACAATTACTTAATGAATTAGCCAATGCTGGCCTTGGTGTTACTGACAATGTCACGGTACGCAATAATCCCTTATATCTTAAACTTGAAAACATTGTCAGTCGCATCTCTAATGATCACTCTCAGGGAGATGATGCTACTTTTTTTGACGATTTACTAGATGATTTACACCGTTTTCTTGCTCAATTTAACCATGGCCTTGATAACAAAAAAACCCCCTCTAAAGAGGCTGCACTTGAATTAGTAACAACCGAGTTAGAGTCACGATTAAGCAAACAAGATCTACCCGAAAATATTGTTCTCTTATTAGAACGTGTTTGGAAAGATGTTATGTTTGATATTTTCTTTAGCGATGGCATGGAAAGTGATGAGTGGGACATGGCGATGACCTTTGTTGATACCCTGATATGGAGTGTTGATCCCAAGGCCGATGCCCAAAGCCAAAAGCAACTGGTTCGAGTCATTCCCGGCATTTTAAATGCCCTAAATGCTGGCTTAGATCGCATCCAATACCCTAACGATCTGCGCGCACAATTGCTACAAGATTTACAAAATTGTCATATGGCTTGTATGAGAGGTCAAAATGTCAATCATGATCAACTTTCCAATGATGAAGTTGTTTATATTACCAATGATCAACGTCATCAGCAGTTAAGAGACGATCTTCAAAAAGCCAATGACACACCCGATGAGCTAACCCCAGAAGAGCTAGAACGTATTGATGCTGGAGTCGAGGTTTTATTAGGTGGTGATTTAGCTAATTTAGATGTCTTAGAAGAAGAAGATCTCTTAGCCTCTTTAGAAGATGGCTCAGAACAAGCCATTGCTGACAATGGTGAAGCGGATCTCATTGAAGATAAATTCACTGAGCAAGCTAGAAATCTTGTTGCAGGCGCATGGGTTGAATTCAAAGGGGCAGACAATCAACTCTACCGTGCTAAAATATCATGGATGAGCGAAGATGCCAGTGCCTATATTTTTGTTACTCAAACAGGGCAAATCGCTGAAAAATCACTCCAAGGCCTCAGTGATTCTCTTAGAACCCAAAAAGCCCATATTCTTGATGAATCTCCTGTCTTTGAGCGAGCAATGGATGCATTATTAGAAGATCTGCAGGATCAAGCCGAACTCTAAAGATGAATGAAATTTAATCCTAAGCGATCACCTCAAAGTAATACGCAAGCCCATACGGACACAAAACGTATGGGTGTTGGCATGATGATAAGTGCTATGATCATCGCTCTCGCTCTACTCACCTATATCTTCCAAACAGCTATTGATAAGCAATATAATCCCAACCAAAGCATCCAAAGCTCACAAACTGCTGATAATAGTATTGAGATCACTCTCAAACGTAATCGTTCAGGCCACTATGTCGGCACCGGACATTTTAATGATAAAAAAGCTATTTTCTTATTAGATACTGGAGCAACCTATGTCGCAATTCCTGAACGATATGCTAAATTACTAGGTTTAAAAAAAGGTCGCCAGATCCAACTATCAACAGCCAATGGGCCCAGTATAGGCTATCAAACAAATATTGATAAATTGAACATTGGCGCTATCCATTTATATAATGTTCAAGCAATTATCACCGCTAATTTAGATGAAATTTTACTTGGCATGTCGGTACTAAGACAATTGGAGTTTACTCAAAGAGGTGACACCTTAACCATCCGACAATATTTATAAGTTTTAGCAACTCCAATACCATTATTCTAAATAAAGCCTTATCTTGCATTTTTTGTTAGCTTAAATATAACTGGGCTTAATAATAGTAAAGCCAATAAATTAGGCAAAGCCATTAAAGCATTTAAGGTATCGGCCAATAGCCAGATAAATTTTAGATCACCTGTTGCGCCAATCGGCACAGCGATGATCCATAAGATCCGAAAGGCAATAATAGAACGATGACCAAAAAGGTAGGTAACACAGCGCTCACCATAAACACTCCAGCCCAAAATCGTTGTAAAAGCAAATATCGCCTGAGCAATACTAACAATCATGCCCCCCGCTTCTGGCATAACGTGATCAAAAGCCGCAATGGTTAGCGCTGTCCCTTCAGCCCCACTACTCCATACTCCTGTTAACACTATTGCTAGACCGGTAACACTACACACCAAAATGGTATCAATAAAGGTACCCAACATGGCTATCATACCTTGCTTGACAGGGTCATTGGTTCTTGCTGCTGCATGAGCAATAGGCGCACTACCAAGCCCTGCTTCATTGGAAAAGATGCCTCTTGCTACACCCCACTGCACGGCCAGCATAATTGTTGCCCCAGCAAAGCCACCCGTTGCAGCAACCGGATTAAAAGCACTATTAACAATAAGAGCAAGCGCCTCAGGTATTTGGGAAAAATGACTTCCCAAAACCACCAAGCCAGCACCAAGATAAGCAAAGGCCATAATCGGTACTAGCTTACCAGCCACCAATGCAATGCGCTTTATTCCCCCCAATACAACCGCAGCAGTTAATAGAAGCAAGACCAATCCCGTTAACCATGTAGGAATATGAAACTGAGCTTCTAAGGCACTGGCAACTGAATGAGCCTGTACCGTATTACCAATGCCAAAGGATGCCAGAGCACCAAAAAGAGCAAATAAAAAGCCCAGCCATAACCAGTTTTTCCCTAAGCCATTTTTAATATAATACATTGGACCACCAAGATAATTACCCTCTTGATCCACTTCGCGATAATGCACTGCACAGACCGCTTCTGCATATTTGGTTGCCATACCAATAATAGCCGTCAGCCACATCCAAAATAAAGCGCCGGGGCCACCAATAACAATAGCCGTTGCCACGCCAGTAATATTACCCGTACCAATAGTGGCCGATAATGAGGTCATCAGGGCATTAAAAGGGGAAATTTCACCTTTGCTATCCGCACCCTCTACATTCTGCCCTTCTCTTCCCCGCCAAAGCAATTTAAAAGCACTGGCGAGCTTTAACACCGGCATAAAACGTAGGCCAAACATGAGAAAAATTCCTGTACCAAAAATAGCAATCAGCATAGGCTTACCCCAGACTAAGGCATTTAGGTTAGCTAATAGGTCACTTAACCATTGCATAAACAATCCTTTTATTAATTTTTGAAATATGAGCTCAAATCAGATAGAGTAGGATGGCCTTAATCCTAAATAACCAGAGTTCTGAATAACTAAACGAATAATGTATTGATTAACCTGCATTTATTACAGAAGTCGCCGTATATACATCCTTGTAGGCTTCACTTTGGCATCCATGCCAAAGAGACTTCTTCCACAAATACAGGCAAATTAACACTCTGAAGTTATTTTCAAGATCATCTTACCCAGAGTTCAGGTTAAATAAATCAATCTAATACGGTAACTTAAACAAACTTATGCGACCACCTAATTCTATCATTAACATGCATGTTTCCTTGGCACTGGCCGAAGATATTGGCGCCGGAGATGTTACGGCCACCTTAATCCCAGAAAAAAAAACCATAAGTGCCCAACTAATCTGCCGAGAAAACGCAATACTCTGTGGAACACATTGGTTTAATGAAGTATTCCGACAGCTCGATCAACAGTCACATAAGAGCACCCATATCGACTGGCACCTTAATGATGGCGACAAAATTGCCACTGAACAGTGTGTTTGTAGTATCAAAGGAGATGCTCGAACCTTATTAACAGGTGAACGCACAGCCATGAATTTTTTACAAACCCTATCAGGCACAGCCAGCACAACTGCTCACTATGTCAGACAGTTACAGGGTAGCCAAATAAAACTACTGGATACACGAAAAACCATTCCCAACTTACGAGCCGCTCAAAAATATGCCGTTCACTGTGGTGGAGGTTCAAATCATCGCCACGGCTTATTTGATGGTATTTTAATTAAGGAAAATCATATTATGGCCGCAGGCTCTATCACTCATGCCATTCAGTATGCACGTAATACTAGCCCACACACACTGAAAATTGAAGTGGAAATTGAAACTTTAGAAGAACTACAAGAAGCACTGGCAAGTAAAGCAGATATTTTACTTTTAGATAATATGGATAACGACACACTCACACAGGCGGTCGCTATTAATTCACAAGCACACGATCCAGCAAAATTAGAAGTATCCGGCAATATTACTGATGAACGTCTTAGTGAGTTAGCACAGATTGGTATTGATTATATTTCCAGTGGCGCCATAACCAAACATCTTAGGGCCATTGACTTTTCATTACGTTTTATTGAGCCTAAAAAAATTCGTTAGGCCTAGTTGAATTTGAGGTTTATTACTGCGGGGCTAAAGCCCCAGTTCCAATGGTGGTTGATAAGCTAGATTGCCAGCCTCAGATCAATATCATTACAATCATTCACTAGACGTTCATCGCTTAGTCCATAGGGTCTCGGATCAATAATTGGGGTATTTCCTAGGAGTTGATCCACTAATAATTGACAGGATGCATAACCAATAACAACCCCATTACGAAAATGCCCCGCATTAATAAAGAGGTTTTTTAATTCTGGGTGTTCACCGATATAGGGGATGCCATCAATAGAACCAGGGCGTAAGCCCGCCCATTGCTTTTCTACAGGATAATTTTTTAATGCTGGAATAATTCGATAGGCTTCCTGTTTTAATTCTTCTAGCACATCACGCGTGGTTGTTTTATCAAAGTCATTAAATTCCAAAGTACTGCCAATCACAACACGGCCATCTTTACGAGGGATCACATAACGTCCTTTACTTAAGACTATTCGTGACACCACATCCGGTTGCGCTTTAAAGACAATCATTTGGCCTTTTACTGGGGCAATTTGAGGGGCTTGCATATATTTTTCTAATAAACGGGCACTCCATGCCCCGCCTGCAAGCACAACTTGATCGGCATAAAATTTACCTTTATCAGTAACAACGCCTTGGAGTTGCCCATTTTGAGTAATAAAAGAAAGTGCCTGTGTTTGTTGCTTTATGGGAACATTGAGACGACGCAGATCTTCACGTAGTGAACGCACTAATCGTGGGTTACGTACTTGCGCAATAGATGGGGTAAACCAAGCCTGTTGTTCAGAAGCCATAGCAGAGAAATTTAAACTGGGTTCCACTTCCTTTAAAGCACAACCAGAAAGTGTTGTAAACTCATAAGCATGTGCTTTTTCCCATAATTGTGCTTGCTCTAACTCATCTTCAATATCCAAATACAATAAACCACTTTGTATAAATTCTGGATCAATCCCTGAAGATTGATGAATATCATTAAGCAATTCAGGGTAGTGTTTTTGCCCCCATTGAGCTAAATGCGTCACTGCATCTTGATAACGCCAAGGGTATAAGGGGGAAATAATACCGCCACCTGCCCATGATGATTCTTGGCCTGCATAGCCCTGTTCAATAATAGTCACACCAGCACCGGCTTTTGCTAATAAACGAGCACTGAGCATACCAATGATGCCAGCACCGATAATAATAATTTTATTCATTGCCTTTATATTACCTTTATATTGCTGTTAACCTATTTACACCGGAACCGTGACTTTAGTCCCGCCTAACGTATTTGCACCCCGCCGGAACTGGGACTTTAGTCCCGTTTATTTTGCAGGGCTAAAAGCTCAATTCCAATGCTATATTAGCGTACAGAGTACTATATACTTTTTACTCTTGGACGACCAGAGTTAGCAATAATGACACGGTATGTATAATCATCTTGTTTGACTGTAAAGGTACCATTTTGCAAAGCATTGGAATTACTTCTAGCACGGCCAGACGGTAAATAGGAAAGATAGTCTTTAATTTTGCTATTTGCTTTAAGTGTTAATCCTCTTGGCATTTTTCCTCTGACCGTTATCACGACATTATTATCCACTCGATACACAATCCAACCATCAGACCATGAACCTGAACAAGTCTCACTATTATTGGAATGGCAAATACTCACTCGATTACCCGATTTTATTGCTTCACTACGGGCTAGTTGAATATCAGACAATAAATCATTAGCCGTGCTTAACACTTGATTTCGGCTGATCATTTGAGTAAAAGCAGGCACTGAAAGGGAAAGGAGTACAGCGGAGATGCTTATGGTGAACAAGAGTTCCAGCAGAGTGAAGCCTTTAGAATAAATCATTAGTTTTTCCTCTAAACTGATTTTTCAACCAGTTTAGAGAAAAAAGAAACTACAGTCTGTCAGAAAAATCTGATTATTTTATAGGAATTTTCAGACCTTATAGGTGAGAAAAATCTGACTTATTAATAATGATCTTCCCATGAATCATAAGATGTTCCATCATAGGTCCATCTTTTCAGCCCCGTTGAAAGTAGTTCATACTTTGAAACATGATCAGCATTTTGATCCCCTAATGCTGTTGGAGTTGCCGTCATACTAAGACAAGGTGGCGCACAACCGGCAGGGTCAATTGCAATCGTGTAATAACCCTCTGTTGAAGTTGCCGGAATATTAGCCTGCACTAATGTCCCATAAACTGCATTATTTGCCTTATATACTTCCTGTTTTTGCATGGCTGCAGTTAACGCATTCATACCATCAGTACGCCGCCCCTTACGAATATAATCAACATAACTAGGATAAGCAATTGCCCCCAAAATACTGATAATTGCCACCACAATCATTATTTCAATTAAACTAAAGCCTGATTTTTTTTTATCTATCATCATAATTAAAGCCCTTAAGATTATTATCTAAGTACAAAACTGAGCAAGTGGGTTAATAGCTACACATACTTGCTCAGTTTATATTGATACGATTGTACTTGTTATCGCTTACTCAGATTCCAATACCTCTTCCCAATTTAATTGATAAAGCTTAATTGGGAATGTTACAGGAGATTCTGTACCAACGATGATTTTATTTAAAGCCTTAACACCCGGATCGTTTGGATCACTTGGATCCGCAGGTGTTCCAGTAGTCGTTACTAATACAGGTGATGGCGGGATCCCTGAGCCATGTAAATTCTTTGAAGGCACTCGAACACCTGCATTATTCTTAAAGACACCCTCACCACTGAGCATATTCAGTGCATAGAGTTTACCTTCACCTTCAGCCGTTGTCGCGGTACACACATTCGCATTTTCAACCTCACTATACGTGGTAAAGACGACAACATAATTCAAGACCGCGGCTTTAGAATAGACCTTCTCACCCGTAGCCAAATCAAAGAACCAACCTTTTGTTGATTTTAATACGGCCTTACTAGGAGCCCCGTTAGTAGCATCAGCCAGCATTGCTTTAGTTATTACTGAAGGCGACACAGGTGGCGCCCAAATATTAACATCTTTAATCATAAAGAAGCTATCACTTGTCGCTTCCAAAGGCTCACTTCGGTTACCTGAACCAATACTCACTGATAAAAAGCTATTACTACCTGATTCGTAACCAATGGTGGGGGCATTAAAGAATTTAATATTAGGTGCCCCTCCCATGTCTGCTAAGACATAAGACGACCAGGTATTCGCTCCTTGGTCTAAATCAGCACGAATAATACGACCACCGACATCAGCAGCATAGATGCGATCAACTAAGCCATCAGAGTCGAGATCCACAGCTGCCACATCGGCAGCAATACCATTACTCGAAGCAGGGATGGTTTGTATATGCGCTCCAGTAAAAGCATTTACGATATAAATCTTATTACCCATCGTATCAGAGCTACGACTGCCTATTACAGAATTATCCTGAATGGGATCATAGCCACCACCAAAAATAAGTACCTTATCTTCACTAACATTATCTAAGGTCACAAATTTAGGCTTAGACCATGTTTGCCCTAAGGCACTAAATGGTCCTGTACCCCCTTCGATCATATAAACATAAGAAGGGTTGTTTTTAGAGGTTACATCTATTGCATAATAGTTGCGACCACCTCGGCGCTGGCCAAAGACTAATAAGAGCTGACCATCAGATACATCATATATGCCATTATCATTACTATCATTATAGACCTGTGTAATATCACCATCTAAACCATAGGTAGGTAAACTTTCCGATTGTCTATTCCACATAAAGTTTTTAATATCATGCAATTGTGGCTGTGGCATAAAACCCCAGAGTTCCTTACCTGTATCGGCATCAATAGCATGCAAAATACCATCTGAAGTGGGTAGATAAACAACCGCACTGCTACCGTAATTGACCACACTCGGTTGGGTATGTAACGGTGCAGCAAATTTATAGTCAATAATTGGCTTAGTAGGATCTGGGTCGCCATTTTCATCAACTTCAAAGGTGCCCGAATCCAGTGTTCCTGTCACTAACCATTCAAGAATATCCTTACATGTATCAAAGTCTGCCACATCTAACATCGCTGGTGTAATATCTGCATTTTGACTACATTGTGTTATAGGATCACCTGCTGGAATAGGATCATTACTGGGTAACAAACTATTTGATGGGTCGCTCAAGGTTGTCGTGGTACTCGTACCCGGCAAATAGGTAAATAGCCTGCGAACCTCTTCATTCACTAATAAAGTATCAAAATTTGCAGGACGAATAATATCCGCTTCTTTTATATAGCCCGCCATTTGATCAATCATACCACCAGCAAGAGGATTATTACCACTAGGATCTCCCCAAAAATCCTTTGCGCCACTCAAAAACTGGTTATAACCGGCAACATTCGGATTGTCTTCTACCGCTTTGCCTGTACCATCACCATGAATTTGCACGGTACCATTGGGCAGATTCATTAATTTGTATTTTTTTAAGTTTCCCTGCCAAGCATTTTTGACGGTGGGTACTAACATTGGAATATAAATATAATCCCCTGTACTGGCCACATTGGATGGGTCAATAGGAATCGTTGGGGTATTATAGGTATATTGTACTGAGGATTCTGTCGCCTCAACAATGGATTTTAGTGCATCGACTAAGTCCGCAGAACTATTGGCCTGGAAAAAACCAGCATCTTCATCATCCAAACATAAGGCCGTATCGGCAACTGACAGTCCGCCACAGTCAAAGGAATAACCATGACCTTCTCGAGCAACACCTCGTAAGAAATTTTGTTTGTTGGTAAAATCGTCTGTGCCTGGGGATATCATACTGACTGTAAACGTACGAATATTTTGTAAACCAGCCCAACTTGGTCGCATATCATTTGCAAACGCGCCTGCTACCTCATCTTGCGCGCAAAGGCCTCCATTGAAATGCCCCATAATTCGACCATAAGCAAACAGGTTATCTTGACAATATGGATTAGAACCACCTTTAGGATAACGTCTACGACTATTATCCTTAGGTTGACCATCTGTTAAAAACACAATGGAGTTAGCGGAACAATAATTAGCAGGATCTAAAGGCGATGTACCCGTATCACCATTAAAATCAGTATAGCCTGAACCAAACCACTCAATTGAATGTCTTAATGCTTCCACACTGGGCGTACCAGAAAGTGCTTTCAGACTATCCACACCATCGTTTAATAGCGTACGATTCGCCGCCGTATCCATGGTTAGAAAATCCTGAATCACACGATACCTACTACCCGAGGTATAACCCATAATACCGGCATTAACATTCTCCAACTTCGGATCATTAATGACATCATGCATGGCATTTTTTAATACCTGATTTCTTGTTGTGGTACTTGTGGTATCAAATGATAACGACATACTGCCTGATTCATCCAGCAAAAAAAGGATATTCGGTGGCAATGGCTCTGGCGGTGGTTTTAAATAAATTTCTACATCATCGGCTTGTACGGTTGCCATTGGCAGAAATACCAGTGTTAATAGCGCAGCTGCTATTAGCTTAATAAATTTTTTATTACTTATATAACACTCAGCGCTATTATTGTGTAAGGACTTCATAATAGTTCCCCTATTATTATCTTTTATCATCGTATTTTTCTTATTCATGGCACACTCCATTATGCTAACTCATATTATTTAAAGCTGGTTGGGCGGAACACCTCTACCCTGGTATGAGTCTTTGCCTGTGTATTCGTCACCTGACCAATCGAATCAGCGATATAGACAAGCCCCTCGTTTTCAATGCTATTTCCCGCAACTTTGACATTTTTTCGTTTACCTAAATTCGTTAGTTGTAAACCACCTTGTATTTTAAGATCAGAGCCTACGTTTTGATCGGTATCTTCAATGGTAATCACATCTGTTTGCACTGCACCCACTGCTACTGGAAAGTTAATTTCCTGAACAGGTAGAGCTATCAATATTTCTTGCATATTTTCAGCAGCCTGAAAGCTCAAATGTTTGTGCTGGTAGTTGGCTGATATTTTAGTTTCCATAATAGCACTACGCATAGCCGACAAACTCAATGTTGTTAATACCACCAGCAACACCAGAACAATAAAAAGGGCAACACCTTGTTGTTTAGCTCGTGTCATTTGCATTATCTCCTCCTATTGAGCAATTAAATTGCGTAGAGCAACGGTTTCGGTGTTCACACGATAGGCCCAAGCATTCGCATCACCGCCGTTACCGGTACTATTCACAGGATGATACAGGCCGTGAAGCACTTCCTTATCTGGAGATGTTGTAGCACGCTGCCCCGCTGGAATAGTAAATTCTGCCGATGTTGAAAGCACTCCAATACGAACAGCCACAATTTCTTCCCATATTTTTTCATTACCTGGGGTTCCTTGTAGCACATTAAGCTGATCGGCTGTCATATACATATTGGCAAAATTATCATCTGTGGTATCAACACCATAGAGAAATTTAATCATTTCAATACCCGAAACTAATGGCTGTGGCGTACCACCATTAACACTACAAACCAGCTCACTAATACCGTCTACATTGACTTGAAGCGAATAACTAATTACTGTCACCGTACCTCGAGTTTTCCCACTACCAAGATTAACTTCGGGTATTGTGTTACCCAAGCAATCACGCCCCTTTGCTAGTCTAAATTCCAAGGTATCTGAACCAGAGGCTCCACCCTCTGAGGTATTTAAAACTGAAGTTGGCATTGAGGTAAAGGTTTTATCTATATTCTGAAGATCCCGTGCAGAACTGGCATCCATGCCCCTACCTGCCATAACAATCATTCTACGTAGGTCAGAAAGAGCAAAACGACCATTTTCTGATGCCGCTGATATTGCCTGACGTGCTTTAAATGTCTGCTGGCTATTACTATACATTTGCAAAGCCGCACCAACAATAAACAAACCAATCATCGCTGCAACCATTAAACCCACTAATGATATACCTCGTTGAAAGTGCATTGTCTTATTCATAATTTATTCCTCTTGGAAAGCAATGATTTATTTTTTATTAGATACCGATCACCGGATCTTTATTGATCTTTTGTGTACCGGGTATCACATTAAACACTAGAGTTTCTTTACCATCACCAATGACATCCCCACCCAAATCAACCAAACCAGAATCTGCCCATCTAATCGTAATTTTGCAATTATCAGCCTTTAAAGGTATAGCAGCATTTCTTGCAATTGAATAACTACAGGCTACTGACAACTCTGCACTAGGTAATAAATCATTAAGTCCAACATTTGCCGCACAAGTCGCTTCATAGACATCCCACCAAGCCATTCCCTCAGCAGTACAGTCATCACCCACGCCTGCAACTGTTTTTGCACAGGCTTGAGGCGGTGTTACACAGCCCCCTGTCCAAGCAACAAGATAGGCATTATCAGCAGCTGTTCGATTATCAGGATCACTTTCATAAGATCCTGCATTAGGATCGCTATCAGGCCCAAGAACACCTGGAATATTAGCTCGCATACGCCCAGCTAATGCACCAGCAATATCTGCTGCAACCGAACGATAAGCTGAATTACTACTGGTTTTTAGGGCATTCATTTGCATCACAGCAATACTAACTAAGGCAACACCTAAAATTAATGCAGCAACAAGAACTTCTAATAAGCTCATACCTTTTTGTTTTTTCATAGCTTGCTTTTTTATTGGGGTATACACATTCATATTTTTATCTCCTTGACGATTGGACGACCTGTTAGAGAAATGCTGAGAACATACTGCCAATCAGATCCTTTTTGAATGGTTATCGTTTCATTAGCAGCGATAACTCGTCTCCCTCTACCGTTATAAGTTAAACCAGTTCCCAAACCACCTGTTGCAGTAATAGTCATATTACTTGCAGGCTTTTCTCTTACGGCGAAAACCGTATTAGGAGCAGCAACTAGGGTAACAATCCAACCATCCGTCCAACTCCCTGTACAGGTTGTCGCATCTGATGAAGGACAAATACTGACCAAAGCATCTTGTTTTATTGCCTCACTGCGAGCTAGCAATATATCCGCCAGCAAATCATTAGCAGTACTAAGTGATTGGTTTTTTTCAATCATATTACTAAAGTTAGGCACCGCAAAAGCCACCATGATTGCCATAATTACAATGGTGACCATCATTTCTATTAATGTAAAACCGGAGTGTTTGTTCATTGTTTTATTCCTAGGTTTTCCTAAAAAGCAAGCTATGTAATGGCAGAGCCACACAGTAGATCGACTGAGCATTAATACTTTACTCTTTTATACTATTTTTTTATGCCATTTTTTTATGCCATTTGAGTCCGACCTTAAAATCGAAAATAGTTATTGGCTTTTCTTGATTATAGTTATACACGTACTGTATTTTTTTGCATTCACTATACGATAACCGGTAATTTTTTAAGGATAAGATGTTTTTTTTGATTTTATTTTGTTACGCAGTTCTCAATATGAAGCGAGAAGATAAGGTTGGTGAAAAACATTGAGTAAGGGGGGATTGTGCTGAGTGAGGTATCAGAGTCAAATAGCCTATTTTACTAAACTTCAATAAAGTTCTACCCTTTGACCCCGACTAGGCTAGCCGTCTCGGCCATCCACTCTTGGCTGTGTTAAAACGGGAGTATAGGCGATAGTAAATAGTAAAAATGCTATAACCCAAAGCACTGAGGATAGTTGAATCAGCACGCTATAATAGCTCATTAAAAACAAGGGCATGATAACGCGAACAATAGCCGCAATAAAAAGCAGATAAAAACCGATGACGGCTAATTTGGAGGGTCGCATTTCACGGCCAGTATGCCCTAACGAGACTCTGGCCATCATGCCATAGGTGGTAATACCGATAACACCAACCGTCCATGCATGTATGGCTAAATTATTAGTCACTAAACCCAAGCCAACAAAGAGCTTCATGGCAAAACCTAATAACAGCCAGAAATAACCGGCATATAAGACCCATAAAATAGGGGTATTTAACACGGGCTTAGAAAACCAAGGCATTACCCGCATAGTATGGGCAATTAATAACACTGCGGCTAAAGCGGCAATAATTAAGCCATTAAGCATTAAAACATCAGCCAAAGCGAGTAACACCAAGCTAATTAATAAGACTTTCTCTAATAATGGGCGCTCTAGCACTTGCGTATCAGGTACTACCACACGAGTAAAGAATGGCATCACTCGCCCGGTAAGCACTTGAATGATCATTAACACACAATAAAGAGCTAGGGTATTACCTGCCAGCACACCGCCATTAAACCAACCAAGATGTTGGCTTTGTACCAATAGGTCGGCCAGCATAAAAACACTGAGTATGGCGACCATAATCAGGTTATTCCATTGTTTTGCCTTGATAATCGGGTGAGCAATGGCTAAGGCCAATACGATAAAAAAAGAGATATCAACCAAAGCGATAAGCATACCGGGGATTGGCATAAAGGGTAGTATTCTTGCCAATAGCCAGATACCAGCAAGTACGGCTAAAGGTGTTTTACTGATGGTATCAACCCCCGTCCAGTTTCTCACCGCCGTTAATAAAAAACCGGCAATCACCGCAGCGGCATAGCCAAAAAGCATTTCATGGCTGTGCCAATTAATAAACCCATAATAGGTATTTAACGATATCACTTGTGTATAGGCCAAGCCCCATATAGCAATTAAGAGACTTGCAAAAATAGCGGACAATAAGAAAAAAGGACGAAAGCCCAGATTAAACAAGGCAAAGGATGGCTTTACCTTTTCTTCGATTTGTATAAACACAAGTATCCTCAATCAATATAGAGTGCTTCATAATAAATGGATTTCTATGAAGAATGTGGCTATTAGAACAATAATATCTGTATGAGTGAATGATTAAGATCAAGTAGCAAAAATAAGCGCAGGGGTTTTATAATGCGCCACATAAACAATATAAATAAAGACCATAACAGCCATTATTGCTGCCGTTAATCGAATGGTATTGGTTTTACCCCATCGAAGCGCCACCATACCCAGCATGATATAGGTAAGTAGACCAATAATTTTTTCGGCAATCCAATAGGTAGTAAAAGGATTTACCCCCAGCAAATAAACCAGAGTCAAAGCACTGGCTAATAAGAGCGTATCAACTCTATGGGGCAATTTTTTAACCCAATAGCTATCCTGAATGGCTGTTTCTTTTAATTTTAAGATCACCCGAGTAATAAAACCAACAATGGATAAGCTGATAGCCGTTACATGAATAAACTTAACAATGACATAAAAACTCATTTTGCATCACCTTGTATTGAGTCAATTTAAAAAATAGGATTGATTTTAACTGACTAATCAACGAACATGCTAGTTTAAACTTGAAAGTTAATCTTGACTCACATCATAAGGACTTACTAAGCCATTATTATGGATATTGTTTTTATTAAGCAACTCAAACTCGATACCATTATTGGTATTCATGATTGGGAAAGAGAAAACACGCAACGCATTATTCTTGATATTGAAATGGGCTGTTCGATAACTTCGGCTGCTCATAGTGATAATATTAGCGACTGTATTGATTATTTTACAGTTTGTGAGCGTATGAAACAGCTAGCAGAGGAGCATTCTTATCAATTGGTTGAATCCTTTGCTGAGCAAGCCAGCCAGATTATTCTTTGTGAATTTATGGCTCAATGGGTAAAAATCACTCTAGATAAGCCCAATGCCATCAGTGAGGCAAGTGGTGTCGGGGTTATTATTGAACGAACTCGTCAGATATAAAACAATAGGGATAAAATGAGTCAGCATTTAGTTTATGTCGGTATTGGCAGTAATATTGAGCAAGAAAAATACATTCGCTCCGGTGTTCAAGCACTACAAGAACGCTTTGAGAAATTACAGCTGTCTCCTGTTTATAAAACTCAGGCTATCGGTTTTGATGGTGATGATTTTTATAATCTGGTGGCCAGCTTCTATACCAAACACTCACCCTTTGGCGTAGAAAAGATCCTCAAAGAAATTGAGCATCATAATGGCCGCCGACGAGATCAGGAAAAATTTTCTGCCCGCACCCTAGACATTGATTTATTACTCTATGATCAACAAATCATTCATAATGATGGGGTCAATATACCCAGAGATGAAATTGAGAAATACGCCTTTGTCTTATTACCATTAGCCGATCTCAGCCCTGATTTAATACACCCAGAAACGGGGCATAGCATACTGACTATGTGGCAACAACTTAAGGGCAAAAAAGACTCTGGCACATTAGAAAAAATTCATTTTAACTGGTGAAAGCCATAACCCAGTGGAGTCTATTCAGAAACTGAGTAATTTTTTTGTTTCAGAAATGATTTTATGAGATTCTTCCAGCACTTTAATACTCAATTTAGGTGTCAATTTGCCTAGTGCCAACTTATGAAAAGCAGGCACTTGATCAATAATAGGGACGCTTCTCTGCTTTTCTGAGCCGATATAACTGTGTAAGTGAGCAATATTAATAATATCCGCTAAACAGGGTTGTTCATTTTCATCATAGACCCAATTTTCGGCCTCTTCGGCCACATTAATCATATCATCGGAAAAATTCCAACTACGCAGAATGGCACTGCCCACTTGATTATGCATTTTCTCCATCATTTGCTGCAAATGCGCTTCATTATCCATAATAAGTGGGTGAGCTTCTGCTTTATTTAAAATAGCAATTTTACCAATATCATGAATCAGACCCGCCAGCATTGCCTGCTCGGCATCAAAACCTGGCGTTACCTTAGCAAGCACATAGCTAATGGCAGCAATTTCAACACTATGTTCCCAAAGCTTAGCCATATAACGATTTAATAATTTATTTTTTGCCTGAAATAGTTCTCTAAGTACAAAGGAATTAACCAGTTGATTGGTTACTTTAGTACCCAAGCCAACAACGGCTGTTTTACAATCTTCTGCCTTAGTCTTTCTCTGGTACAAAGCACTATTAGCTGCTTTTATAATCTTCGTAGCAATGGCCGGATCATTCATAACAATTTTAGCAATATCGTGAGCGCTGGAATTTTCATAGGCAATGGTTTCACGAATTTTAGTGGCTATACTAGGCAAGCTGGGCAAGACAAAATTACCCTGTTGTAACTCTAAAATCAGCTCATATAAAATGCGGTCATCTTCATGTTCATCATCGAGTATGGTTTCTGTTATACCTACCATTGCGCGAATATCCGCTTGTTCAATAGCGGTATTTAAAAAATCCTCATGCAACACCAAAAATTGACATTTAGAAACGCAAGTCACTCGATAACTGCTTGGTCTTAGCTGAGCAATCGGGGTTTTTGCCCGTTCTGTCTGAGCATCAATTAAACTGCTAGAAGCATCATCCGCTTGTAACTGCACCGAGCCGTCTAATAAAAGATACTTATCTGATGAGTTAGAACCTAGCTCAATGACTATCTCACCTTGATCCATTGTCATAATTTGGGCATTAACAGCAATATAGTCCAATTGCTTGTCAGATAGTGAGGCAAACGTAGTAAAAAATTTTAATCGTTGCGTATTAATTACTTCTGTTTCTATATGGCTCAAACTGAATCCCTGCTGGTAAAAGGTTTAGTGCAATAAAGTAGTACAATTTTATTTTATAAAAAAATACCTAAAGGAGACTCAGTACCCATAATTCACATTAATCCCCCCTATTTTTGATAGAAAGTTTCCCAAGCTTAAGCATTTTTCCTTAACTAATCTATAGTAAAAAGAACGCTTAATGACTCATAACGACTCAGCTCGTTGTAAAGCAGAGGTCATCAAACATAAAATCTTGAGGTGGATAGATGCAGATGAAAATCGATACTCAGATAAGAACCCCAGCCGTTGCTGGAAAATTATACCCTAACAATAGTGATGAGCTCTCGTCCTCACTACAGAGATATCTGCAGCAAAACAAAACGCGATTGCTTAATAAAAAACCACTAGCCATGATTGTTCCTCATGCAAACTACCACTATTGTGCACCTATAGCCGCCAGCGCCTACAAACAAATCATCCCCTTTGCCCAAGAAATATCAAGAGTCGTCCTGCTAGGACCTGCACATCACGAACCATTACTAGGGATAGCAACAAGCAATGCCGATGCCTTTCAAACACCACTAGGGAATGTTCCTTTAGATAAATATACCATACAACAGCTCAGTCAATTTCCTTTTGTCCAAGTAAATGAGGCAGTTCATCATCAAGAACACAGTCTTGAGGTGCAACTCCCCTTTCTACAAAAAATATTGCCAAAGTTTCGTATAATACCTTTAGTTATTGGTCAACTTGAGGATCGCTACATCAGCGATATCATCAATAGCCTATGGCAAGAAGATAATACGTTGTTTTTAGCCAGCTCTGATTTAAGTCACTATCTGGACTACACACGAGCAGTACAGTGCGATCAGGCAACTGCTAACGCAATAGAAAACTTACAAACTAAAAACATTCATTATGAACAAGCTTGTGGACGTTCGGCTATTGCCGGCCTATTACTTAGCGCACAAAAACATGGCCTACAGGCACAGACATTAGATCTACGTAACTCTGGAGACACCCAAGGAGATAAGGAACATGTTATTGGTTATGGCGCATGGGCTTTTTATTCACCAAAAGAGTCGCTTAATCAAGCACCATAATAGCATCCATTTCAACATCTGCCGCTTTAGGCAGAGAAGCCACACCCACGGCAGCGCGAGCAGGGTAAGGTTGCTCAAAATAACGCGCCATTATCTCATTTACCAAAGGGAAGTGACTCAGATCCGTTAAAAAGATATTCAATTTGGCAATATCAGCCAAGCTACCACCTGCGGCCTGTGCAACGGCGGTTAGGTTATCAAATACCCGAACTATCTGTGTCTCCATATCACCCTCAACCATTTCCATGGTTTCAGGGATCAACGGGATTTGCCCCGAAAGATACACGGTATTGGCTACTTTTACCGCTTGTGAATAGGTGCCAATTGCTTGAGGTGCTTTATCTGTTGCAATAATTTCTTTGGTCATTATTTTTCCTGTCGTTATTATCTAGTAACTACTCAATTCACTATAGAAACAATTCAATGGCGTTGGGGCTTTAGCCTCGCAAATCAGCGAAGCCTTATAAATACAGCGAACGCCCACCATCTACAGCAATAATTTGTCCGGTAATATAATCCGCCTGTGCTGCTAAAAATAGCACGGTTTTTGCTATGTCTTCCGCCGACCCTTTACGTTTGAGATACGTTCTTGAGACAATTCGCTGCTTTGTTAAATCATCCATTTCCTGAGCAGGCCACATAATAGCTCCAGGTGCCACACCATTGACACGGATCTCTGGCCCCAATTCAAAGGCTAGAGTTTTTACCAGCATGGCCAAACCTGCTTTAGCCATATTATAGACACTATGCCCTTGCATAGGCCGTTGGGCATGAATATCAACAATATTAATAATACACCCCTGTTGTTTGGCTAAATAGGGTGCTACCTGCTGAGATAAAAAAAATGGCGCCTTCATGTTACTGCCAATTAAATCATCCCAGTCATTTTCAGTAACTTTACCTATGGGCGTTGGGTAAAAACTGGACGCATTATTAATTAACATATCCAAACGCCCCCATTGCTCAAGACTCTTGCGGACAACACTCTTTAGTTTAGCAGTATCCAATAGGTCAGCTTGTATCAATACCACCGAGTGTGCACGATGATTATTAAGTTCTTCTTGCAAGGCCAATGCCTGCTGACGGGAATGACGATAATGTATAACCAGATTAGCACCCGCTGCGTGTAGTAAACGTGCTGTCATTGCGCCTACTCGCTGAGCACCACCGGTTATCAAGACCACTTTATCAGTCAAATCACTTATCAGCATATCATTGATTGTTTGCATAGAAGACCTTCTCTTAGTTGAACATGTAGTTGAACATGCTTGTGGATATTAGCAGATAAGTCGAGCATAATACAATGTTGGTAGTCAATGCCAACAAAGAAAATCTAAGCCCTTAAAGCCACCTGAACCCTAAGCCCATGCAAACAAATAATCATCATACGTCAGCCTGTGAGAGTTTTCCTAAACCATCCCCTGAATACCAAAAGCACAGCGACAGACTTAAAGCACTTATTCAGAAAAAAATAATGGCTAATGGCGGACGTATAAGCTTTGCTGAGTATATGAATTATGCCCTTTATGAACCGGGCTTAGGCTACTATAGTGCTGGTCTGAAAAAATTTGGTAAAGAGGGGGATTTTATTACCGCACCAGAAATGTCACCTTTTTTTTCTCAATGTCTGGCCTTGCAATGCCTAGAAATTATGCGCAAAACAGGGCAAAAGACGTTATTAGAAGTGGGGGCTGGTTCAGGCATTATGGCCATTGAGCTATTGCTGGAACTGCAAAAAAGACACTATTTGCCTGATCAGTATCTTATTTTAGAGCTCAGTGCTGAACTTCGAGATCGCCAGCAAAAGGCCATACAAACTCGTATACCAGAACTCTATGAGCGTATTCAATGGTTGGATCAACTACCAGAAAAACCATTTTCTGGCATTGTCCTAGCTAACGAGCTATTAGATGCCATGCCCGTACACATCATTAAGCTACAGCAGGATACTATTTATGAACGTTATGTTGCTTTAGATGACAATAAGCAGTTTGTCTGGCAGGATGATGAACCAGAAAATCCCCGAATCAGGACAATAGCGCAACAGATAAACACCATACAACAACCCTTTGCTCACCTTAATGATAAACCTAATACGCCTTATATTAGTGAAATTAATTTATTGGCTGGTGACTGGGTTAAAAGCATTGCTGATAGACTCATCGAAGGCGCACTCTTACTGATTGACTATGGTTATAGCGCCCAAGAGTATTACCATCCTCAACGCTCTATGGGCACACTCATGTGCCATTATCAGCATCATCGCCACGATGATCCCTTTTACTTACCCGGCTTACAAGACATTACCGCCCATATTGATTTTAGTCATATTGCACACTGTGCTGAAGAAGCAGGACTTAAGCTCTGTGGTTTTACCACACAGGCTCATTTTTTAATGTCCGGAGGGCTGGTGGAATTAACCAAAGACTTAAATCCAAATGATATTATTCCTTTTAGTGAAGCCGCACGGCAAATAAAAATGCTCACGCTACCCGAAGAAATGGGCGAATTATTTAAGGTCATTTTACTTACGAAAGGCAAAGCGCTATCATTATCGGCATTCACACCCTACAATTTTCAAAATCGCTTATAATACTTAATGTTGTTACATCGCCTCCTTAAAATAACATTAGAATCATATTAAAATGCTATTATCACGATAGGTACACATGGACTTTCTTCATATTATTATCTTGGCTCTGGTACAAGGCTTTACTGAATTTTTACCCATTTCCAGCTCTGCACACTTGATCCTTGTACCCACATTACTAGGCTGGGCCGATCAAGGCTTAGTCTTTGATGTGGCCACACACTTTGGAACTCTCATTGCGGTACTCTGGTATTTTCGCCATGATCTGCGCCCCTTATTTAACGATTGGCTAATATCTATTAAAACCAAACAAACCAGTGGTAATAGTGTCTTGGCATGGGGCATACTGATTGGCACGATACCCGCAGGTTTGGCTGGGCTGGCAATTAATGATTATTATGAGCATTTAAGAAATCCCCTGATCATTGCCAGTAGCACATTGGTTTTTGGTTTTTTACTATGGTTTGCTGATTACCGCGCACAACAACAGCTCAATCATCATATCCCTCAAAAAACTGAGCAACAACTGACAGTCAAAATGATTTTAATTATTGGTTGTGCCCAAGCCATTGCCTTAATTCCCGGTACATCACGCTCAGGTATTACCATTACTGCCGCATTATTAACCGGTATGAGTCGTACTGCAGCAGCTCGTTTTTCCTTTTTACTCTCCATTCCCATTATTATTATTGCCAGCACCATGAAAGCAATTGAATTTACTAATACCACCACACATATTCCTTGGCTAGATATTCTTGCTGGTATTGGCCTCTCTGCTATTAGTGCCTATATCTGTATCCACTATTTTATTAAACTGCTTAATACGATGGGTCTATTACCTTTTATTATTTATCGACTTTTCCTTGGCATCTTTTTATTTTGGGTATTTTGGTAATTGAACATACCTTATCGAACACTCTGGCTCATGGCTGGTATTTTATATAGTGCCTTTATCATTACAGGTTCTCTCGTTCAGGTGCCAGATATTAATACCCCCTTCCAATTTGATTATACCGATAAAGTCATTCATTTTTTTATGTATTTTTTTTTAGTGGCCTGGTTTTCTCCCTTATATCCAACGTGGCCTAGGCAATTACTGATTGTTTTAGGGGCAATTACTCTGGGGTTTACCCTGGAATTTTTACAAGGTATGACCGACTACCGCAGCTTTGATTTATGGGATGAAAGTGCTAATTCACTTGGCGCAATCAGTGCTTTATTGATCAGCCGTTATACATTTCAATCACTTTGGAAAAAATTGGTCATATTACTGAACTAATCAACACTCTGAAGTTATTGTCAAGATCATCTTATTCAGAGTTCAGATTGATTAAGAGCATACTTTATTATCCTGTTTGCTCGCAAGATATTCAGTAAAAATAGTCATCGCATCCGTTTTTATTTTGACATCATTAGTCTTTCTAAATAACTTTAACAAACTTTGTTGAAGCACAGATATTTTCGTTTTTCTTTTCTTGCTCCTGACACCAATACACGATATTAATTGCTTTGCAAATACATGATCCTGACAGTTTTTTAAGGCTCGAAGGCAACGTCTACGATGTCCTAATAAATATTCAGCATAAGCAATATGAAAATATAAATCCTTATTATCTGGAGCCTCTTTAAGGGCATCATAACAACGATACAAGCCACCATTACTTTTCAATAACAAGACCTCTGTTACACCTAATAGAGAGAGATTCATTGTATAATGGCTATGAAAATGATCACCACTATGAGCTAATTTAGAAAAATAATGTCTTGCCTGAACCCAGTTGCCCTCATGTAAATAAAAAATGCCTTGCTCAAAGGTATTTTCTTCATTATCAGCATGAGTTAAATTATCATATTTTATTTCATCAAACATCACATCTTGAATGGCTCTATTTTCATTAAAGTGGGTAGCAGCTAATAACATTGACATCTCCTAAGTTCCTATTTTTTACTTATATCTATGTTATAAAATGAAAGTTAGAATACTGTTAGCTTTATAAAATATGGCTAGTATGAATGATTTGCGCTAAGTGCCGTTTAAATTGTTGTAAGTTTTCTCTTAATTTATCCCTATCAGGCTTATCTAATAGAAGCTGTTTTTCTAATATTAACGCGGCCTCTGAAAGCATAGTAGCCCCCATAATAGAACTTACTCCCTTAATTGAATGAGTCAGTAAATGTGCCTCTAAATAATTTTGTTGCTTAATGTAATCATTTATTTGCTGATCCACTTGAGCATATTGTTCTCTAAATTGAATTAATACTTTTTTAAGTTGTTCTGTATCATCACCCAAAAATTGACGAGCAATAGTTTGATCAATACCAAGTAATTGAACATTTTCATCTGAGTGTAAATAATTATCATCTGAAATAAAATCAGCCTCTTCTTCATCAACAATAGTTCTATTTAATTGCATATTCTTACTTAATACATTTAACAGCTGACTATAGTTAACCGGTTTAGAAAGATAATCATTCATACCAACGGACAAACACTCCTGCTTCACGTCTTGCATAATATTGGCAGTTAAAGCGATAATAGGTAATTGCTTTAAGCCAAGTTCATTACGTATTTTTTCGGTTGCCTTATAGCCATCCATAATAGGCATATGAATATCCATTAACACAGCATCATATATTGTCTCTATAGAGGATAATTTTTGTAATGCTTCTTCTCCATTATTTGCAATACTGACAAGAAAACCACTTTCACGTAAAAATAAAGCTAATACTTCCTGATTAATTTTATTATCCTCAACTAATAACACCTGCTTATCTTTAAAGACACTTAGGCTATGCATTTGAGTCTGATAAGGTCGAATAAATTTAATGTTATTTTTATCCCCAGGAAGCAGTTTAATCGTGAAAATGAACTGACTTCCCTCACCCAATTGGCTTTTTAGAGAAATAGTACCACCCATCAGTTCAACAAGTTGTTTTGATATGGTGAGTCCAAGACCTGAACCACCATATTTTCGAGTCGTACTATTATCTAATTGATTAAAGGCTTGAAATAAAGAGGCTTGTTGTTCATCACTAATACCAATACCGCTATCAATCACTGAAAATTTTAGGTAGTGATCATCAAGTGATTCAATTTTTAATTCCACCTTACCCTTTTGAGTAAACTTAATGGCATTATTCAATAAATTAATTAATACTTGAGATAATCTTAATGAGTCACCATAAAAAAAATCCACACAACTTTGATTATCAATAATAAATGATAGATTTTTTTCTGATGCTTTTAGTTGCATAATGTCTTCAACATTAGCAATTAAGTCTTGCAAACTAAAATGAATATTCTCAATAATTAATTTACCTGCTTCTATCTTGGAAAAATCCAAAATATCATTAATAACTTCCAATAATAATTGCGATGACACATCAATTTTATTGATATAGTCACTTTGCTTATCCGTCAATGTCGTTTGTTGCAATAAATTTAAAAGACCAATAACCCCATTCAATGGGGTTCTAATTTCATGTGACATATTGGCCAGAAATTCACTCTTACTTCTATTTGCTTTTTCAGCATTTTGTTTGGCTAATATTAATTGTTCTTTTTGCTCCTTTAGCTCTTGATTTTTTTCATGAATTTCAATTTCTTTTTTTCTTTGTTCGCTAATATCATAGCCAATATTAATCACATCACCAGAAGGTAAAATAATATTGGCCCACAAATTAACTAATTGTTTACCACTTTTTGTTATGGGATACCATTCTCTAAAAACGTTATCACCACCTGAACACACAGAATCTATAACGTGTTTTCTGATCTCTGGATCGGGATAAAACAGAGCTAATGGTTCTTTATGTTGATTGAGTTCTTCCTTTGTCCAGCCAAATACTTTTTCACATTCTTTATTCCATAAAACACAACGCCCATTTTCATCAAATGAATCAACTAAAATCGGTGACAAATCAAATAACAGGCTGAATTTCTGTTCACTAATTGTTAGTTGCTCTTGAACAAGCAACCTTTTTTCTAACTCTTTTTGAATAATTTTATTACGATAAGAAATTAGCAACAATACAATAAATGCAGCAATAAAAAACAACCAATTACCAGAATCGTATTTATCAATTTGATTAATAAAAACCAGCTCTGGTGGCTTTGCCGCAGACACATACGATAAGCCCATAGATAAAAGCAGTAGTATGATTAATAAACATTGCCACAATGTATTTTTTTTCATGTTATACCACCAAGATCATCACCACTGATATGATATTCCAATACTTGATTTCGACCTTTCTTCTTAGCACGATATAAGGCTTTATCGGTAACATTAAACAAGTCTTGTTTATTGCTTTTATTGTTAGGCACCATACCTGCCACACCAATACTCACCGTTACTAGCGATTTTATTTTTGAACCTTTATGTTCAATGCCAAGCAATTCAACTTCTTTTCTGATTTTCTCCGCATAGATTTTTGCCACGTTAGGGGGGCAATTTTCTATTAGGCAGGCAAATTCTTCTCCCCCAACACGACACGCTTTATAAGAAAAGAGTTTACCTTGTTGATCAAGCACTTGAGCCACTTTCTTTAATGTTTGATCACCCTGAGCATGACCATAGCTATCGTTATACTGTTTAAAATAGTCAATATCAATAATCAGCAATGATAAATAGGATTGTTTTTTATAGCCTTTTTTCCACATGATCGCTAAATTAATATCAAAAAAGTGTCTATTATACAAACCCGTTAAGGAATCGGTTTCGGCAACTGTTTTTAACTGCTGAAGATACAGCGAACTGATAAATAATGAAGAAATAAAATAAGCAACAATGACTGAGACAATAGGCATGTAAATATGAGTTAGGAGCAAGAATGTCTCACTTAGAATAATAACAGCAACGATAAGCGCAATTAAATAAAATTGATTTTTTGTCCAGTTAGCTAGACTGAATATCAATGAGCCAAGTAATGCCAAAACAAAGGTAACTAATAATTGCACCGTATGAGATAATTCTCTAATGGTATTGTGACTGCGCACCGCTTCATAAATATTAGCCTGAATTTCTACCCCACTCATCACTTGATGAAATCGTAAAGGAGTTGGGTAAGTGATCGCTAAGCCTCGGGCAGTAACCCCAATAAAAATAGTTTTATTATTCAGGGCTTCTAAAGGAATATAGCCATCAAGCACATCACTATATGAAACGGTATGAAAATGTTTGGGCTTTCCTATAATGGGAACAATAATATAATAATCTCTTACCCATGAGTTTTTACGCCCATAGTATGACTTTTCTCTGCGCTGTCCCGGTAATTTTTCAACACCATTATTAGCCATTAATGCTGCCACAGATAAATTTGGCCAACGGGCATCATTAAGACCAGCATATAAGAAAACACGCCGAAACTTACTGTCTGAGTCCAACTCAAGATCAGTATGACCTAATGATTGGCAGGCTTGAAATAGGGGGTCAATAGGCAAGAGTTCTTGGATGCCCTCCTGTGGTGATACCACACCTGCAATAGGTAAAATAATTTTTTTATTCTCTGCCATACTTTGAGCAAGTCGCTCATCATCGGATAACTTATTTCCAGCTTGATCACCTTGTAGCGTAGGTTCTGAAAATAACACATCAAAAATAATGGGCCCGGTATTGGCTTTTGATAAGCGATCAATGAGTTTTGCATGGGTTCGACGAGGCCACGGCCAACGGCCTAATTGAGCAATACTTTTCTCATCAATAGCAATAATAAGTACATCATCAGGTGCTTTTTCAGACCAAAGAGGCATTTGCAAGTCATAGATCACCCAATCAAAATATTCAACTATTTTCCAATGTTGAAGTGCCACAGCAATGATACTGGATAATAAGACCAGCACAATGCTAATGCGCTTTAATGAGTGATCAACTTTATACAATGCAGACTCGTTTTATAAAACCAGTAATAAAATTAATGCCCCTGCAACCCCAGCTGGCCAATAACTTTTAGGGGGCACATTAATAGTTTGTACCGGTGAATAGGGGCTAGAAAAGCCATCTTGACTAATGGTTTTAGCCCGAAAATAATAACGACCACTGCTTGGACGAGCCAGACTAAACGCCGCCTTTTCAAGTCGTTGCTCCGTGATGATATGACTAAAATCTGAGGTATCAGAAAACTGTATTTTATAATGCATACCAGCACCTGAGTCTCGCCATTTTAAGATAATTTTATTACTAGCAATGGCCGGCTTTTGTAATTTGGGTTGCTTAGGTTTGGGGACAACAACTAACTTCGATGTATTGCTAGGCGGACCAATTTTGCCTACCGAATCAATAGAGGAAATTCGCCAATAATAATCACCTGTTTGTTCTAATACTTCGGCATATTTTTGCTGCGTGGGTGTATATTCCTTCACATCACTGCCTTGAAAATTTTCTTGAGAAGAAATTTCAAGCAAATAGCGTTCAATATTTTCTGGCTTTGACCATTTAAATAGAATACTACCTGCAGGTTGCACTTTATTATCCGTAGGCTCCTGCTGAAAAGGGGCTTCTGGACGAGCATCAATTTTCATAATATATTGAGCTGTCTTCCCTTCTAAACCTTGCTTATCAATCGCTCGAATGCGAATACGATAATCACCATCAGCTAATTCTTGGCTAAAAAACAAGCTTTTCTGAGTAATTCGATCAAGCAATACTACATCAGGCTCCGATGCTTTAACGATCTGTAGACGATACGCGGATAAAGGTGATGTGTTAGTTATCACAGGCAATGGAATACTACTGGGTAAATAACGAATTGTGCGTGGTAGATGACTAACATCTGGAGCCTCTAGCAACTTGATAGGTGCTAAGGGTTTTTTACCAACTTGTGCAATAGTACCAAAACCTGCGGGTAAATTAATATGTCCTTGGGGGTTACTAACAGCAATATGACCCGACAATACTTCGGTATTGGTACTGGTATCATGAACATTCACACGAAATTGCGTCCCTCTTACTGCAGAGTTTCCTGCAACGGTGAGAATTTCAAAACGATTATTAGGCTGTTTGTTTGGATTCGCATGTATATCAACTCTTCCCTGACTGATCCTAGCTTGTATATCTGTGGCATTCATGGTGCCACCACCAATCATACGAGCAGTCACGACGATCAATTCACTTTGCTCTAAAAGCATTAGTTTTGTGCCATCTTCAAAAATAAGCTGTGCTGAACTGTCTTTAGCCGTTTGAATACGATCGCCCAACGCAATACGCATACCAGGCTTAAGAGCCAGACTACGTTTAGATTGAGCCAGTTGAATGGTCACTTGACCACTGACTTTTCTAATACTGACTTTGGACTCCTGTTGCTTTAACCATTTAAGCGGGATAGCAATTTTTGTTCCGGGTTTCATATAATGATCATTGGTTATTTTATTTAATTTAACAATGTCATCCCAGTGTTGCCAATCCACTAAAGAGTTATGGCTGACATCCCATACGGTATCCCCTTTTTGAAAGGTGTAAAACCAGTTTTCTGCATTCGCAACAGACGCCAAGAAAAGGCTCATTAAGGCAATTATATATATTTTTTTTTGCATGATTACATTCTACTTTAGTTGCATTCTACTTTAAGTGCTTATATTAAGTGTTTTAGTCTATCTTCGTTATAAAATTGGCGCTTATTTAATTTTTGATCACCTCTCTATCGAAAAAATAGCCCAACCCATATTCATTTTTGATCGTATTCTCAGGTAACTTACTACGCAAACCACACATTAGAGTTTTGATGGCCGCATCACTTAAGACTTTATCTGTCTCTGGTGAATAAAGTGCATCAGAAATTTGTTGATAATTTAAGTTCTTATGTTTTGTGGTGATTAATAATTCTAATAAGGCTTTTTCATTTTTAGTGAGGTGAATGCCCTCTTGTTCAACAAATAATTCACGCTTACTACAATACCATCGATATTCCTGACTCCCTTCTCGCCAGACTAAGGTATCACCGGATTTATGATAGTCCAGTAGCTTATTCAAAGCTTCAATAATTCGCTCTTTAGTCGCAGGCTTATCTAAATAACTGGTCAAACCTAATTCAACCGCATCCAAAAGTGTTTGCTTATCCACTCGGCTGGTTAGTAATATTATCTTGGTATAATGATCATTTTCACGAATTTTTTTACACACCTGTAAACCGTCAATCAGTGGCATATTAATATCTAAAATAACCACATCAGGTTTTATTTTATAATATAAACCTAATGCTTGTTGACCATCATTAGCGGTATAAATGGTCTTAAAATGATTGGCAAATTGTTGCTTATAAAGCATCTGTGTAATAAGCTCGTCTTCGGCATAAAGCAAGACCATATCTTGTAGTTTTTTCATCATCTTATCATTTATTCAAATAAGGAAGTTTTATTTAGGAGTTTATATAAGCTGGCTAAGATTAGGAAATTTAACAAAAAATTACTGTCATAGATAGCTTTTAAAAACTTTATTGACTTTTTATTTTTTACTCACTATTTACTTACTTTTATTCTTTATCATGGCTCAGTCAACGTCATCTATTTATTATAGATTCCCATCCTCAATATCTTGTCTTCAAGAGGAAAAACAATTAGGATGAACAACTAACAATGATTTCTTACTAGAAAGATTGACAACAGTAACTAAAAATAGAGGTGAATAAAATGGCTAATATTTCTGAAATTAAGGGTTTAGATGAGCAAAGTGCTGAAAAATTAAATGCCGCAGGTATTTCATCTATGGATGCTTATTTAAACGCTTGTGCTGAGAAAAAAGGGCGTAAAGAATTAGCCGAAAAAACAGGCATTGAAGAAGCCTCTCTTTTGCATTGGGCTAACCGTGCAGATTTATCACGTATTAAGGGTGTCAGCACTCAATATGGTGATCTTTTGGAGTGTGCAGGGGTAGACACCGTACCAGAACTAGCACAACGTAATGCTGACAATCTACACACAAAAATGACCGAAGTAAACAATGACAAGAATCTGGTCAAAAAATTACCCACTGCCGATCAAGTTCAAGATTGGGTCACTCAGGCTAAGGCACTACCCCGTGCTATTAATTATTAGCACAAAGGGAACACTATGAATCAATCTGAAATTTTTAATCTTGCCGGTGAGCTATTTAAAGGTAAGCTTGATAAAGAGGGCGATGGTATTGATCTCGATGATATCAAAGGCGCATTAGGTTCTCTTATGTCTGATGGTAATGGTCAATTGGATCTAGGCTCATTATTAGGCAATATGAATTCAGGCAGTATGATGGACATCGCGTCATCATGGTTGGGTGATGGTGAGAATAAAGACGTATCATCCAGTCAACTTGGCGGTGTTTTTGATGCCAAGAAACTGTCCTCTTTTGCCTCTCAATTAGGGATTAGCGAAGATCTTGCCCTTAATGGGCTTACAAAGGCGGTGCCTGCATTAGTTGATAAATCCAGCAGTGGTGGCTCTTTGCTGGATTCATTAGGTGGTATGGATAATGTCATGTCTATGGCTGGTAAACTCTTTGGCCGATAGTCACCATTCTCATCTCCTATATTAAAGAGCTATATTAAAGAGCAACTAAAGATTTGAGCAAAGACAGGCACTGATATTTTTCTTATTTTTACGGCAATAAGGACGTTTATCTGCAATAGGATAAAACGTCCTAAGTGCTCTTTGCTTAATCACCATTTGATTATAATTCGCTTTAATACCCTTTTGCCTAGTTTGATACCAACAGGCTTCCTTGGTATTTTTCCCTACTCGTCGGTTGGCTTGTTTAAATGCCCGAGTTCCTGCTAATAACAACCTTTCTGCATTCATTTCTCGATTATAGCCACTGAGACATTTTACCTTCTGGCGATTGGTTTGCGGTGCAATATAGGCAATACTCACGCTATAAACAGGATCATTTATTTTCTCTTGTAAATAAAATTTCTGACATTTTGCTATGGGTCTCTGATTAATATTTTTTGCCAACTTACGATAGCCTGCCCAGCCTTTATCCTGTGCCTGCCAATAACGAGCAGCATAATGAAAACCGCCTAAGCTATAGCGATCTGGCTCACCACAAAACACATGCTGAAAACCTTTTTGTTCAAACCAAACTCGTCTAAGCTGATGTATAAAATCTCGATCATTCTTAGCTTTGGAAAAAATACGATTACCCAATGCCTTACGCAATCGTGTAACCACCGCTTGATTGCCCTTGGTGCGCATCATAGTTTCAAAATCAACCGCTTTGACCTCTGCGCCCCAATCTCCACAGAGCATAAGCACATCCAAATCTAAGTCCGTAAGTTCCGGCTCTTGTGGTGCATATCGAGTTCGTATATCCTCATCAAAAAATGCCTCTAAAGCCATCACATGACTGCTGCTTAAGAATAAGAATGCCAGTAAAACAGCTCGTACATAGCTATTAAAAATAATCATTAGAGTCTCTCAAAAGTGTTACATAGATTCATTTTGCCATTATTAAAGCCTTGCTTAAACCAATAGACTCTTTGCTTAGAGCTGCCATGAGTAAAGTTCTCTGGAGTGACATAGCCTCGGCTTTGTTTTTGCAATCGATCATCACCAATCGCACTGGCCGCAACTAATGCCTCTTGTAAATCACCAGCATCTAAAATATGTTTACTGTCTTGAGCATGGTTTGCCCAGACACCGGCCAAGCAATCTGCTTGAAGTTCCAGCTTAACCGATAATTTATTGCCTTTTTCCTTACTTAATTGTTGCTTTGCTTGATGCACTTTGGTTGATATTCCCAGTAGATTTTGCACATGATGACCCACTTCATGAGCAATGACATACGCCTGAGCAAAATCACCTGGGGCATTATGACGAGACTTTAATTCTTCATAAAAACTGAGGTCGATATAAACTTTTTTATCTGCTGGACAATAAAAAGGTCCAGTGGCTGAGCCGGCCATACCGCAAGCTGATTGTACGGATTGGGTAAATAAAACCAAACGAGGTTCTTGGTAACGTTTGCCTTGTGCTTTAAATAAGGCATTCCAAACATCTTCTGTATCGGCTAATACTACGGATACAAACTGAGCCAGTTGATTTTCACTGGCAGAAGGCTGATACGATTGCTGTTGCGACTGATTATTATTCTGCGAGAGAGTCTTGCCTGCATTTAATACAACACTCGGATCAACACCAAAGTACATCGCTACCAAAGCAAGAATAATTACCCCAATGCCACCACCACCGGCTTTTCGTCCAATACGCCGAGAGCGATTATCTTCAACATTACTGCTACGTCTGCGATTTTTCCATTTCATATTGATTACCTATTGATACTATACACTTTAGCCTAAAGCCATTTCTTTAATACGTTGATAGTCTGTTTTCCCTGTGCCTAGTAAGGGAAGATCAGCAATTATGTTAATATTTTTGGGGACATTCAGTTCACTAATGGCATTCTTCTTTGCAAAGGCTGATAGTGCTTTTCTTTGTGCCTGTTCATAAGTGGTAAACAAAACCAATTGTTCGCCCTTGGCACTATCCGCAATACTGATCACGGCATGTTGCTCATCTGGCCAACACTGGCTGACCATATCTTCTACCATAGATAAGGATACCATCTCACCACCAATCTTAGCAAAGCGCTTGACCCGCCCTTTAATACGAATAAAATTGTCCTCATCAATATCGACAATATCTCCCGTATCATACCATCCTTGACCCAATTCAGAGTCTGTTAATTCCAGAACACCGGGCTTATCATTACGAAAATAACCTTTCATAATATTCGGCCCTTTGACAAAAAGTTGCCCTCCGGTATCAATGCCGGGTATCGCTTTTAAATGATATTCCATGCCTGGCAATAGAGTCCCTACACAGCCGGTTTTGTATTCCAAAGGTGTGTTCATGGAAATCACTGGACTGGTTTCTGTGGCCCCATAGCCTTCTAAGATCCTTAAACCAAATTTTTCAGCATATAATAAAGCGGTTTCCTTTTGTACCGCTTCAGCCCCAGCAAACACATAACGAACACTGAAAAAATCATAATTATGGGCAAACTTTGCATAGCCTTTCAGAAAGGTATTGGTACCAAATAACATGGTGGCATTAATGTCATAGGCCACTTCTGGAATAATGCGATAATGCAGTGGTGATGGGTATAAAAAAACTTTCATACCATTTAATATGGCCACTAAGGTTGCCGTACTTAAACCAAAGGAATGAAATAAAGGCAGGGCATTAAGAATGACATCATTTTTATTAAAATCAATTTTAGTGCCTAATTGAATGGCATTACTAATAATATTTTTATGACTTAACACCACACCTTTAGGTACACCCTCTGAACCGGAGGTAAACAAGACCACCGCCGCATCATCTGGCTGAACATCCTGCCATTGATGGGCATAGAAAATCCGTGGCATAAGACTGCATAGCAGGCCATAAAACTTATCTTGTCCTGTTACTTTTTGTGGCAAGTCTTCTAAATAAATCAATCGAACTTGCTTGGCTAAGGCACTTGCTAAGTCCTCCATATTCGCCACTTGAATAAAGCGTCTTGAGGAATAAACGGTGGTTATTTTAGCCGTTTCAATAGCTGATAAAAGCCCTTTTTGCCCAGCGCTATAGTTGAGCATAGCAGGTACTCTAGCCAGACTTTGTAAGGCTAAAAAACTCACCACCGTGGTATTCGTATTGGGCAATAATAGACCCACCACATCCCCTTGCTCAGAATCATTAGCCATTAAACGAGATAATATACTGGTTTTTAGTAAGACTTGGCGATAATTTAAAGGCTGGCGTTCAATATCTTCTAAGATAACCTGTCCCGCACCGTGAATATCCCGTGCCTTTAATAATTTATCCATTAAGGTAATATGATTATTTGTAGTGGCATAAATCATATTAATCATGATTTGCTTTAGGACTTTACCTGCCTCCATACGTCTGGCGCGACCCACAATACTGTCATCAATATTAATTGTCTGTGGTGGTAAAATGGTCAATTTTATTTTAGGGAAAAACTGACGATGCTCAATACCTTTTAGGCGACTAAAAAATGAACGCTGAGCGCCATCAATACGAATAGGCAGAACTTTAGCACCTGATTTTAAAGCAATCAGACCAGGACCATCATAAATTTTCATCAAAGTACCGGTTACGGTGATCCGCCCTTCTGGAAAAATAACGGAACGTCGATCCTGTTCCAATTCTTTAATAAAGGACTTAATGGATAATGGGTTGACAGGATCCATAGGGAACAGGTGGACAATTTTACCAAAAGGTTTTACCCACCATTTTTCAGCCATTTGGGTATTAATTGCATAGGTCAGTCGATCAGGCAGAAAAATAGTTAATAAGACCGCATCCAGCAACGACGTATGATTAGCCACAATCATGACTCGCTGACCCGCTTTATGATAATTTTCTATGCCCTCAAGCTCTACCCGAAAGAGGAGTTGTAAAATAAAACGTATTATTTGCTTTGCTATTGCCATGATTTAGCCCTTTTAAAAAATCTAGGATTATTTATATGCATAAGAATAATTAAACGTTGTTCAATTGTCAATTATTATCCTGACTTAAGTTTATACTCAATACGCTTAAATCTAAATACATCTGTTGAACCATAGCTGAAAAGTAGGGGTAATAACCCTTATTTGCATCACTTGCCCATCACATAGCTTCACCATCACACATCTTTTTTTGTTCATAAGCAATCATATCATCCAAAGTCCTGCCTGGTTCATTCAGGTAATGTTCCTGAGATATTGTATGAGAATTAATTCTATCCAGTCGAAAATTTCTGAATGCTTGCCGAGATTCACACCACGCACCGAGCGTCCAGACTTTTCCCCAAAAAAATAATCCCAAAGGCCAGATAATACGTTCTGATCTTGTTCCATCCGCACGCCTATAAACTAAAGTGACTTTATTACAATGATCTATCGCATTACGTAAGTCACTCATAGTCGTCGCAACCTCTGTAGAAATTTGCACCATGGGAGAAAATAACCGTGCCTGATCGAGCTTTCCTTTTAATGCATCAGGCAACACTGTTTCAACTTTACTCAGTACAGATTGTGCCGCTTTTGCTAATTCAGTATCTGACCAGCTCTGGACAATGCGCGCACCCAGTGACAACGCTGTTAATTCATTTTGAGTAAACATCAAAGGTGGCAAATCATAGCCACGTCTAAGCACATAGCCGATGCCAGCTTCACCTTCAATTGGCACGCCAGACATCATTAAATCCTGCATATCTCTATATATTGTTCGTTCAGACACTTCAAGTACTTGTGACAACCAAAATGCAGTGGTCACTCGACGTGAACGCAAAAACTGAACAATTTGAAATAATCGATCAGCACGACGCATCAGCGGTCATTAACCTCCATGATTATACATTTATCAGGTATCAAGTAATCAGATATTCGTTTAACAGGATTTCTTATCATAAGTAATCAGCATCAAAGATGCACCCTGAGGGTCACTGATGACACAGAATCGTCCAACATCAGGAATATCTTGAGGTGCCAGCATAACTTTTCCACCCAGCTCTTCTGCCTGTTTTGCACTGGTTTCTACATCATCAACTGTTACATAAGCACCCCACATTGGCTGCATGTTACCTGCTTCAGGCGGTGTAGCCATGATACCAGCTACTTCTTGTCCATCTTTCTTAGCCATAGTATAGCCCATGTCACAATTCGCCATATCTTCCCACACCCAACCAAATAATTTTCCATAAAAAACTTTTGCTGCGTTCACGTCTGTTGTCATTAACTCGTTCCAACTGAAGGAACCATGTTGTTTCATTGCTTCACTCATTGTTATTCTCTCTTTTTTATTTAAAGTCTAAATACCATATCACAGTCCTCCTGACAGCCTAATGTCAGGAGAGATGAAACAATGGAAAAATATGTGTGAGTATTAAATAACTAGTTCCTCCCTTTGCAGTTAGTTTTTTCACCTGCAATATTGCTAACTCTCAGGGTTAAAATCATCCTGAACAAATTCTAGGATATCACCTGGCTGGCACTCCAAAGTCTGACAAATTTTCTCCAGTGTGGAGAAGCGAACGCCCTTAACTTTACTGTTGCGTAGCAGCGATAAATTCTGCTCGGTAATACCAATTTCAGTGGCAAGTTCTTTACCGCGAATCTTACGTTTAGCCATCATGACACCTAAATTAACAACTATAGGCATTGATATCCCCTAGATAAACTGCTTGTTTTCGTTTTCGAGCTTACAGCCTCTAACTAATAGTTCACTCATTACCCACATTATCATGGCCTGTGCGATCACTATAACTTCACCACTCCCCACGGAAACAGAGAGCATTTTCTGACCCGCAGGATGGTTCATTGATAATAGCACACTGGAAATAGAGAAGATCAAGGGCTTGGCAAGTGCCTGTGCAAACAGCAAGATTGAAAACGATCGTAGATCGCGACTATTACTGTGATTAAAGAGCTGTCCTTTCGAAAAGTTTGAGAACGCACGGCGTAAAAAATAGAGGCCAGCTAAACCAGTGGCAACATAAAAGACAGTCAACAGCCACAAGCTGTACCACTGCATGTTGGAGACGGTCTGCCATTGTATCGACAGGCCTAAGTTACTTCTGGCTATGGTGGAAAATTGCTCAATATTGATCAGGAAATATAGGGCAATAAAGGGGGTTGTAATAAGTATTGCCATACAGCCCATGGCGATTAACCGTGAAAATTGTCGTATCATATAAACTCCACTTGACATTATTGTTTTGCAATAATATATTATCGTTTTACAGCAATTATATCAAGGGAATTGTACCCATGAATGTTCGTTTACTCGCAAACACTCTTGTTACCCTGCTATTAACTCTGCATGCCACCAGCACTACCGCGCTGACGATGAAGCAGGTTTCTGACATCTGTCATTCATCTCCTAGCGAATGCAGCGATCATCCAATTATTCAGGCTTATGTTGGCGGAGCTCTTGACCTGCTAGCGACGCTCGACGAACAGACGGATTATCTGGAAAAAGTGTATTGCAAGAAGCCAAAAACGTTATTTGATGTGCCGGCTATTATTCGCTTTATGGAGTTACGGAGTGAACAATACGCCTCGGACAATGCAATGCTGGTGTTGGTGCGTTACTTTGAAGAACATGGCGGCTGTCGGCCATGAATAAATTGCTGATAGTTTTAGCTATATTTAACATCGCTGGGTGCAGCAACAAAGAGGTATATGATAAATTGCGCCTAGATGAGCGTAACAAGTGTGTTAAAGAGCCGCCGACCACCTATTTTGAATGCATTGAACGTACAAGTAAACCCTACGAGGAATATGAGCGTGAGCGCAAAGAAATATAAACATCAGAGATGCAGAGACAGATTGCTGATTGAAAACATGGAGGAATAATGAAGTTTCTTAAATTGACGGATACAAATATAACAGATGAACACATTTGCTGTGCCATAAGCGATAAGAAATGTAACGACGGCTATCAAATGAAAAAAGACTGGTTAAAATCAGAATTCAAGAATGGATATACATTCCAAAAAACGGACGTTCGAGGAAAAGTATTCATTGAATATGTTCCTATCGAAGTAAGCGATCATTCCCCAACGTTCTTCCAAGGCAACCCTAAATAAAATATTCTTAAGCCTCCTGAAATTGAGTAGCTAGGAGGCTATTATGAATACCCCACATCGTAAAGTAGTTCATCGCAAAGCAGAATACTGGCAAGACAAAATCAACCATTGGAAATCCAGTAATTTAACCCAAGTTGAATTTTGTCACCAACATGGATTAGCCATGAGTACTTTTCATAATTGGCAGAAAAAACTTAGAGC
>WFNB01000119.1 GCA_015488755.1 Gammaproteobacteria bacterium
AAAGAAAGTCAGTGCCAAGAAAAAAGTGGCTGCTAAAAAGAAAGCAAGCACTAAGAAAAAAGTAGCTGCTAAAAAGAAAGCAAGCACTAAGAAAAAAGTAGCTGCTAAAAAGAAAGCAAGCACTAAGAAAAAAGTAGCTGCTAAAAAGAAAGTCAGCGCTAAGAAAAAAGTGGCTGCTAAAAAGAAAGTCAGTGCTAAGAAAAAAGTGGCTGCTAAAAAGAAAGTCAGCGCTAAGAAAAAGGTGGCTACCAAAAAGAAAACAAAGAGGTAAAACTTAGATAAGTGGTCGCTATAGTAGGAGAGAGAGTCAGAGACAAATGCTATAAAAAAGGGGCTCAATGCCCCTTTTTTATTATGCGCCAATATCTCCAGGCGCTTCCTCAAATGAAAAAGGGCTTTGCTTGTCTAGCCAAGCTTGCCATTGTTCATGATGAGTCACATCAATGCCTTCAGCCGTTGCTGTTGATTGCAGATAGCTTTGTAAGTCAGAGAGCAGTTCTGAGTCCATAAGTTCAATATGTGTTTGCACATTCGTGTGTAACACATTATAAATAAGTTTCAGTTCTGTTATTGCATAAGAGGAAAGTGCTTTCATAATTATAGTCCAAGCTCAATCAATTAATGGCGGAAATGACGCATACCAGTAAAGACCATGGCAATGCCATGTTCATCTGCAGCATCAATCACTTCTTGATCTCTCATAGAACCACCTGGCTGGATCACAGCACTGATGCCTGCTTCAGCTGCCGCATCAAGGCCATCACGGAAGGGGAAAAAAGCATCTGATGCCATAACAGAACCAGGTACTACCAGACTTTCATCAGCGGCTTTAATACCCGCAATTTTTGCTGAATACACACGACTCATTTGCCCAGCACCAACACCAATAGTTTGTTTATCTCTAGCATAGACAATGGCATTTGATTTAACAAACTTAGCCACTTTCCACGTAAAGATAAGATCCTGCATCTGTTCATCTGTAGGCACTTTCTTGGTGACGACGTTTAAGTCTGCCTCAGTGATCATACCTAAATCACGCTCCTGTACGAGAAGCCCACCATTGACACGCTTATAATCCCATGTTTGGACTGGCTTATCAGACCATTGACCACAGGCTAACACTCGCACATTTTTCTTTTCTGCTAAAATCGCTTTTGCTTCTTCATCAATCTGCGGTGCAATAATAACCTCAACAAATTGACGATCAATAATTGCCTTGGCTGTCTGTGCATCTAAGGTTTGATTAAACGCAATAATACCGCCAAAAGCCGATGTGGGATCGGTTTGAAATGCTCGGTCATAGGCTTCTAACTGATTACTTCCCAAAGCAACACCACATGGATTCGCATGCTTAACAATCACACAGGCCGGAGCCTCATCAAATTGCTTAACACATTCTAAAGCCGCATCCGTATCACCAATATTATTGTAAGAAAGTTCTTTACCCTGTATTTGGATGGCAGTAGCGATACAAGCTTCTTTAGGCGACGATTCTACATAAAAGGCTGCATTTTGATGTGGATTTTCCCCGTAGCGCATTTGTTGTGACTTATCAAATTGCAAACTAACGGTTTGGGGGAAGGTCGTTTTACTATGATCATTAATATTGATAGTGCCCAAGTAGTTGGCAATATGACCATCGTATTTAGCTGTGTGCTCAAATGCTTGGACGGCTAACTTAAATAATGTCTCTGTTGCCAACTTACCTTGAGAAGCCTGCATTTCATCAATAATTTGTGTATAACTCTTAGGATTCACAACAATGGCAACACTTTTATGATTTTTTGCTGCCGCACGAACCATAGTCGGCCCACCAATATCAATATTTTCAATAGCCGTTGCTAAATCACAATCCGGCTTAGCAATGGTTGCTTCAAATGGGTAAAGATTAACCACCACCATGTCAATAGCATCAATACCGTGCTGTGCCATAATATCATCATCAATGCCCCGTCTGCCAAGAATGCCACCATGCACTTTAGGGTGCAGAGTTTTTACTCTACCATCCATCATTTCAGGAAAACCGGTATAATCTGAAACTTCAGTAACAGGAATATGATTATCTTGCAATAATTTCGCGGTACCACCTGTAGATAAAATAGTTACTTGCATATCGGCCAATGCTCTGGCGAAGTCAATAATATTATCTTTGTCTGAAACACTAATAAGTGCCGTTTTAATTGTGGCCATTCAAAAAACTCCAATAGTTAGTAATAAAGACCATTCTTTATACGTTGCATAATCCTAAATAAATCAGCTTAGGATAATAAGTGTAAATGCTGTTGGAAACAATAATAATAAGGGGATAGTTAACAAATTAATGTAAAAATATCGATGATCGTTAAGTGAGAAAAGTAGCATGCTGACTGATTCAATACATTAGCCATCAATATTATACTGTTTGATTTTTTTTCGTAAGGTACCACGATTAATACCCAGCATTTGTGATGCCTTGCTTTGGTTACCGCTGGTATGCTCCAAAATAGTTTCTAGTAATGGTACTTCAACCTCAGCCAAAACAAGCGAGTATAAATTTTCGATAGAATGGCCTTCAAGATCCTCGATATAACTTGCTAATACTTTGCGTACACAATCACGCAGGGTGCTATTATCATCCGTTGCAACCTTATTTATTGGGGTCACATTATCGACAGAGACATTATTTTCAGAACAAGGTGTACTGTTTTCTTCTAGCTTGGCTGGTGAATTAATGTTGCTTTGGGTCATGGGCATAAACGATAACCTAAAAAATAAATGGGTAAACTATGGTGCTATGTGGTGCTATATAGTGCTATTTTAAAGAAGTCAATCTGACTATTATTCTCATATATTTATAATATACAAGAAATGGCTGAGCAAAGTGGTTCTTTTTTGATTATTGTCATAAAGAAACAAACAAACGATCATTGGCAACTTTGTAATTGCTTATTAAAAAAATCAGAGACAAGTGTGTACTGCTGTCGTGCACTTTTTACTTGATTTATCTGCTGCCAGAATGCCGTACCATTAGATAAAGGTTTAACAATTGATGCTATGTGCTTTCTGGCAATTCTAACACCATGTGCTGCACCATAAAAAATATAAAGCTCATTAAGTAGACCGAGCATTATAACACACTTTTCTTCTATTGAAGGCTCCGCTAAATGTTCTCCGGTCATTAAAAAGTGGTTAATATCGGCAAAGATCCATGGTGATTTAAGCGCTGATCGACCAATCATAATCGCATCTACTCCTGTATATTGGATCACCTGCAATGCCTTTTCTGCACTATTAATATCCCCATTGGCTATAATAGGAATATCTACCTGTTCTTTAACTCGCCTTATTGTTTCATATTCTGCATCACCTTGATAACCACAGGCACGAGTTCGACCATGTATTGTTAATGCTTGTACACCACACTCTTGTGCAATTTGAGCAATTTTTGGGGCATTTTTATTGCTTTTATCCCAGCCTGTGCGAATTTTAAGGGTTACTGGGACAGAGCTGGCTTGAACAACCGTAGATAATATTTTACTGACTAACAATTCATCTTTTAATAGTGCTGAGCCCGCTAAAACATTGCAGACCTTCTTGGCTGGACAGCCCATATTAATATCAATAATATCAGCGCCATGGCGTATATTGTACTGTGCTGCCTGAGCCATTTGATCCGCTTGGGTGCCTAAAATTTGTACGGCGATAGGTTTGTTTTCACCCTCATGGTTCAAACGAGACTGCGTTTTTTGAGAGTTGAATAATTCAGGCTTTGAGGTCACCATTTCAGAAAAACTCATAGCCGCACCGAGTTTACGGCATAGTTGGCGAAAGGGTCGATCAGTAATACCTGCCATAGGTGCTAAAAATAAAGGCACAGAAATTGAGGAAAATTCTTTTACAAACGCATGTTGTGTGAAATTTTGAGTGCTACACGGTGCTTGAAATTTCCAAGAGCCTATATTCATAACTGCAAAATATCGTGTCAATACGTTATAAGTAGTTAAATTGAAAACTTAATAACGAGTCAGGATCAGGATCAACAATTTGCAAATGCACTTTTTGGCTTTGATTATGTTTAATTCCTTGTTGCAAGGAAATTTCTTTAGGAAGATATTCATTAGGCATAAATTTCCTACGAGCAATTGTTTCACCTAAAGAGTTGGAAAAAACAACTTCTAAGTTAGGATAAGTTTGCGTATAAGGTGCTTTGTTTTTAAAGGTTAAATAAATTTCTAAGGCATTTTTTGTATTAGGGTGGGTGCGCACATCATGAGTTACTGTAACAATTTTTTTAGGGTTACTTCTTAGTGGCAAAGCACATTGGGTAATAGGACATAAGGTTTCAAGAATAGGTCTAATACTAGCATCCTGAGCAAATTTAATGCTATTAAAATGCAGGTATTGAATGGCCAAAAGTAGCAATAGCAATACTGTTGCTGCTGACCATGCAAAAACAGTAGCAGGATTACTTGATGAACTTGTCTGAGTTAGAAAAGAAGGCACAACTTCTTCAGGAACTAACTGACTTTTTTTCTTATGAGTCTTTGCATTTAGCAATACGTCATTATTTGCCTGCTCATTAGTATCAAGATCACTTATATCAAGATCACTAATATCAGCTTCACTAGACGATGGGGCTGGACTACCTGATGCCGCCTCATTGCTTAAAAAGTCATTCTCCAATTGCTCAAGCTCAGCAAGTAGATCATCACCATTATCAAGCTGATTAAAATCATCATCTAGGCTGGAAAATTCATCATCTAAACTGGACAGCTCATCATCAAGTGAACTATCTAATGAATGCTTTCCACCTGATAGGCTACTATTAATATCATCCAGTTCATTAAGAAGATCATTATCAGCCTGATGGTCTTCTGCTTCTATTAATTCATTGAGTATATCAATATCATTTTCATCAACATGATTGGTTGTATAATCGGTAATTAACAGATCGTCATCGTCTTCATCTTCTTGTACACTAAAATCAACAATATCAAATTCATCAAGCTGTGGCTCATCAATAACTTCTATTTTTTCAACTTCTTCAGGTACGACCTTTGCTATCTCAACCTCAGCAATGACCTCTGCTTGTTCTATTTTACTATCAGAAGGTTCATCATTACTTGGGCTAGGCCTATTTTCTATAATAGTTACCGCATCATGATCAGCTTGCATGCTTGTTTCAAGTTTAGCTAGCTCAGAATCAAGACTCTCATTATCAAGCACTTCTGATTCAAGACTAGGCTCTGGTATTTCAGGTGGTGTTTCTGTCTGCCCTAGCATAGCAGTAGAAAGATCATCTTTAGCTGCGTAATTCATCGCTCCAAGAGGGGCTATTTCAGTTTCTGCTTCGACATCTACTGGTTCTGCTTCGACATCTACTGGCTCTTGCTTAATTTCTTGTTCTGCCATTTTAGTAGACAGAACTGACGGCTCATCAATAGTCTGGCTTATGTTCTCAGATATGGTACTAGCAGTTGTGCCCGATTTTATCTGCTCAGTTGTGTCCCGTACCTCTGTTTCACCTAGCGAAGACAGAATAGGAGAATCATCATCTTTGCTAAAAGAGGTTGCTTGACGCGTGTTTTGTAGCTCTTTGGTCGCCGCAGATAGCGAAGCCACAATTTGATCCATTCTTTCTTTAATGCTCAGTTCTTTACCATCGGATGAATTAGCCATACTCTGTTCTGAAGTATGAGTGTTTTCTGGCCTATTTTCTAGCCTAGTAGAGTGTTTTTCTATACTGTCGTGATTAGAGTACAGAGGCTCTTGTAATAGGCTTGATGTATCTTCTGGTTCAGGCTTTTTCTGCTTTGTTGGTGAACCACCATTACTTGCTAATTGCGCTTGCAACTGACTCAGTTTATCAACTGCACCTTCACTATTTGCTGGAGAAGTAGATTGTTGAACAATGTCACCATCAGAAATAGTACTCGGACTATCATTTCTTTCATAAAGACGATTTGTAGCATTAAAAATATGATCACATTGACCACAGCGAACCTGACCATGAGCAATATCAAGGTATTCTTGGGTGATTTCAAAATGCGTATTGCAGCTTGGACAATGGGTATACATTTGGCGAAATATTTCCTTGGATCAACGAGTTACTAAACCAGTAATACTTAAAAATAACAAAATCTAAAATCACAAGTATTATAGATATACAAAGAGTATAGACAACAACAAAGCGAATTTTGTGATCCTACCACCATTAAAAAAAATAATCTGTAAACTGGTTATAGTTTAGACATCAAATTTTGTCCCACTAATGCGGATCCAATCCTCCTCCTGAGTAATTTCATCAATATGGAACCATTTTTGATAAGCCAAGGACACGCTTTGAGCTTGTTCTGCCAATATACCCGATAGAATAATATGCCCATTGGGGCTGACATGTGATGCCAGCATCGGGGCTAAATCAACCAGAGGGCCTGCCAGTATATTGGCCATTAATAATGGACATTGTAGGGTGTTATGTTGTTTTTTAAAGCCAGGAACTGAAAATAACTCCAGTTTATCTAAGACATGATTTTTGTCGGCATTGGCTTCAGTGGCCATCAGTGCTTGTGGATCTAAGTCAACGGCATAGACCTTACTGGCTCCGAGGAGATTAGCAGCAATACCAAGAATGCCTGAGCCACACCCATAATCAATCACCTCAATGGCTTGCTTGAAATGTTGATCCAGCCATTGTAAGCATAGGGCGGTGGTCGGGTGCGTTCCCGTACCAAAAGCCAAACCAGGATCCAGCATAATATTGACCGCATCAGGCTCAGGAGGTGTATGCCAACTGGGACAAATCCAAACCCGCGAACCAAATTTCATGGGTTTAAAATCATCCATCCAAGCACGGATCCAATCTTTATCTTCCAGAGGGTTAAGCGTATACGTTGGTAGAAAACCACACTCTTGCCTAATAAAACTCAGCACAGACTCAATATCAATATCTGCATCAAATAAGCCGGTTAAAAAAAGTTCTTGCCAAAGAGGGGTGCTACCAAGCGGTGGTTCAAAAATGGGATCATCATGGGCATCTTGCAAGGTCACCGCAGCGGCACCCGCCTGACTGAGTAAGTCAGACAACTGCTCACTGCTTTCTTTAGTTGCTTCAAAGGTCAGCTGTAACCAAGCCATAATATAATATCCCTAAAGTTAAGCTCAGTTCTATAAACCCAGCTTCTTTTCTAGATAATGAATATTAGTGCCACCTGCTTTAAAGGCAGTATCAGAAAGAATATCCTGCTGTAGAGGAATATTGGTCTTAATTCCCTGAACCACCATTTCACTTAATGCAGTATTCATACGGGCAATAGCAATACTGCGGTCATTACCATAGGTAATTAATTTACCGATCATTGAATCATAGTATGGCGGTACGGTATAACCACTATAAATATGAGAATCCACTCGAACACCTGGTCCACCGGGGGCATGATAGGTGTCAATTTTTCCAGGGCTAGGCATAAAATTCTTAGGATCTTCAGCATTAATGCGACACTCAATCGCATGTCCTCGAATTTTAATATCACTTTGAGAAAAACTCAGAGGTAAACCTGCCGCAACTCGTAATTGTTCACGTACCAAATCAACCCCAGTAATAAATTCAGTAACGGGGTGTTCAACCTGTAGACGAGTGTTCATTTCAATAAAATAAAACTCACCATTTTCATACAAGAATTCAAATGTACCCGCACCACGGTAGCCAATTTGTCGGCACGCCTCAGCACAACGACTACCAATTTTATTACGTATTTCTTCGGAAATACCCGGAGCAGGCGCTTCTTCAACGACTTTTTGATGACGACGTTGCATAGAACAATCACGCTCACCTAAATGCACCGCATTGCCATGTTCATCAGCAATCACCTGAATTTCAATATGACGAGGTGTCTCAAGGTATTTTTCCATATAGACTTCATCATTACCAAAGGTCGCACCAGCTTCTGTTTTTGTCAATGAAATGGCATTTAATAAACTGGCTTCGGAGCGCACGACTCGCATCCCACGGCCACCACCACCACCGGAAGCTTTAATAATCACTGGATAGCCTATTTTCTGACCAATACGAATATTAACGTCAGGATCATCACCGAGTGCACCATCTGAACCAGGCACGGTAGGAACTTCCGCTTTAAGCATGGCCTTAATGGCCTGTACTTTATCACCCATCGTGCGAATTGAATCCGGACGAGGGCCGATAAAAACAAAGCCACTTTCTTCAACACGTTCGGCAAAATCTGCATTTTCTGAAAGAAAGCCATAGCCAGGGTGAATTGCCTGAGCGTCGGTGACTTCAGCAGCACTGATTAATGCCGGTACATTTAGATAACTTTCCATAGAGGAAGCAGGACCAATACAAACCGACTCATCGGCAAGCAATACATGCTTAAGGTTTTTATCCGCATCAGAGTGAACGGCAACGGTTTTAATACCTAACTCACGGCAAGCGCGTTGAATACGTAAGGCTATTTCACCGCGATTAGCAATTACTATCTTCTCAAACATCAGAGGGTTCCATATAATGAATGGTGTTTATCAAATAGGTATAATTAAACGATGGTTTAATACCTTATTCTATAATGCAAATGGTTTGGCCATATTCAACAGGCTCACCATTTTCAACACAAATGGCTTTAATTGTACCACTGGCATCGGCTTCAATTTGATTAAGCAATTTCATTGCTTCAATAATACAAACCGTTTCACCCTTATTTACTTTTTGACCAACTTCAATGAAGGCTGCGGCACCGGGAGAAGGTGCACTATAAAAGGTACCCACCATCGGCGATTTGACTTCATGGCCAGTCACTTTTTCAGGCTCAGCAGATGCCGCTTCAGTAGGGGCAGCAATAGGTGCTTGTGCAAGAGGCGGTGCATAAGGGGCAGCAGACATAGGCATTGCAATAGGGCCAGCAGGACTATTACGTGAAATTCGTACCGACTCTTCACCTTCGTGAATTTCAATTTCTGCAACACCGGATTCATCTAATAATTCTATAAGTTTTTTTATTTTACGAATATCCATTAATTTAAACCTTTTAGTATCAATATTTGTTTGGTTTGGCTTGTCATACAACAGCGCTATTTTTTAAGATATGAAATAGCATAATTTAATGCCAGTTCATATCCCTTGGGACCGAGACCACTAATCACACCAATCGCAATATCTGAGAAAAAAGAACGATGTCGAAAACTTTCTCGTTTATATACATTGGATAGGTGCAGCTCAACAAAGGGAATATCAACAGCTAATAATGCATCTCTTAGAGCAACACTCGTATGGGTATAAGCTGCCGGATTAAAAATAATAAAATCAACTTGCTTTTGATAGGCTTGGTGAATTGTTTCAATTAATTGATGTTCTGCATTACTTTGCAAACACTCCAAACTATGCCCAGCATCACGAGCCAATGTGTTAAGTAGGGTATTAATATCATCTAATGTTGCCCGACCATAGTGGGTAGGTTCACGCACACCCAATAAATTAAGGTTTGGGCCATTGAGTACTAGAATCTGCGCCATATTAAATGTAATGCTCCAAAAAAACAGCTAATGAATAAAACGCTCATTAGCTATATATCTAAACCACATTAGATTGTGGCTTTGGGTATAACAAAAACATAAGATTTGTTGTTAATATGATCAATTATTACTCAAAAAAGACACGAACAGCATCGAATGAGAATAAATTGATATTATTTTTTTATTTTGCTACAGATATCGGGCTTTGTCCAGAAAATTTAGGACAATTATTTTAATAATTGTCCATTCACAGAAGATAGCCACATAATCACAGCAAATTTTGCTTAAACAGGGCATTTACAGCAAGGGCTTTATTTGATTAAGGAGCTTTTCTTTCGACATCAGACCTCCTGCTCGATAACGTATAATGCCCTGTTTATCAAAAATAATACTATAAGGCAAAGCACCACTATGATTGCCGTATTGATAAGAAACCTGCATGGCTGAACGGCCACCAACCAATATTGGGTAATTTATCCCTAATTGCTTAACAAAGTCAGCCACCTTTATTTCATCATCAGTGGCAATACCAATAATAATAAAATCCTGATCCTTATATTGCTTATAAATATCAATGAAATCAGGAATTTCACGTCGGCAAGGAGGACACCATGTAGCCCAAAAGTTAACTAATATGACCTTGTTTTGCCATTGTGAAAAGGCTTGGGGCTGACCACTTAAATCAGGTAAGCTAAAATCGTGGCGTTTTATATGATGTGATTTATTAACCACCTCTGGGCTATTATGAGTATCTAAAAGAGTCTCATAAGCAAGCCAAGAAAGAAAAACAATCAAACTCAGAGCAAGAACAAAAATAGTACGTGTTTTCATAATATAAAACGCTTATTGAGCACTTTTTTCAAAGGCATGCACATGCTGAGCAAAGTCATCGCCATTTTTATAGCCGACCACTCGAAAATTACGTTTCTCTCCCGAGCTAGGGTGAAAGAATAAAATTGCTGGGGGAGCCGGTATTTGAAAAGACTTTAGTAGTGCTTCATCCTGCTTATCCATTTCAGTAACATCCGCTTGTAGCACCATAAAATTTGCCAATGAAGAAAGTACTTTAGCTGACTTAAAGGTGGTATTTTCCATACTTTTACAATAGGTGCACCAATCGGCATAAAAATCGAGCATAACGGCCTGATTGTTTTGCTTGGCTTGCTCTAATTTTGCTTCTAAATCAGCGACTGATTTTATTTTTTCAAAGACCACATGGCTAGGAGCGACATTACCGGCAACAGCAAGTGAGTATTCGCCCTTAAGTGGTTGCAAATAATTTTTATTCCCAGAAGAAGCACCGATGATTAAGAGACTAGCATACAACATCAAAATCAAGCCTAAGGCTTTCCATAAGCGTGACCAACCCGTAGTATTTTCATGAATGGGTGTTAATGCGCCCATGTAAACCCCAGCAACAAAGATGAGCAGTGCCCATAACCACATAATAATAATTTCTGGCAATACTCGTTCCAACATCCAGATTGCTACGGCCAGCATCATCACGCCAAAGACCGCTTTGACTGTATCCATCCAAACACCCGCTCTAGGCATAAGTTTACCCGCGGAGGTTCCAATAATAATCAAGGGAATCCCCATGCCCAAACTCATAACAAATAAAGCACTACCCCCTAAGAAAGGATCACCTGTTTGACTGATAAATAATAAAATACCCATTAACGGTGGCGCCATACACGGGCCAACAATCAAAGCTGACAGCACGCCCATAATAGCCACGCCAATTAAGGTGCCACCTTCTTGCTTATTACTTAGCTCTGAAATCTTTGATTGTATAGAGGATGGCAGTTGCAGTTCATAAAAACCAAACATCGATAATGCTAATAAAACAAAAATTAGAGAAAAACTGCCCAATACCCAAGGATTTTGAAAAATAATCTGAATATTATTTCCTGACAGACCAGCAACAACACCCACCAAGGTATACACCACTGCCATTGAAAGTACATACACAACAGACATCACAAAGGCACTGCTACTGGCCTTACTCCCTTGTCCGGCAATAATACCCGATAAAATAGGGATCATAGGAAAGACACAGGGTGTAAATGCTAAACCTAAACCAATTAAGAAAAAGGTGGCTAATGCCAGTAAGGTATTTTCAGAGCTGAGCATCCCAGCCAAAACATCCTGCTCAGACTGTTGTTCAATAGCATTTATTGCTGTTGTTTTATCTGCAGGTGTGGGGATTTGAATGGCACTTTTTTGAATGGCACTTTGTGGATCACGACTAGAAGGTGTTTTAATCTCAAGTTTAGAGATATCTAAGTCAATATTTTTGGTCACCTTAGGATAACAGATCCCTGCCTCAGAACACCCTTGATAAATCACTTGAACCGCTAATGGCTTGGTTTTATCACCAGAACCCGTGATAGGAATATTAATACTCAAATCATGATAATAAGCTTCATAATCACCTAAATATTCATCGCTTTTGGCTTTGCCATCAGGCAGGTTCGGTGATGCGATGGAGAAACCATCGGCATTGATTAATTTAAATTTAAGTTTATCTTTATACAAGTAATGTTTATCGGCAATCGACCATAATGCTGAAAGCTGGTTTTTATTATTTATTGATAGTGAAAATTTGAATGCCTCCTCAATATCCAGAACATCATCCTGAGCATTTAAGTCCTTACCAAGATTGGCTAATTGATTTAGGGTCTTGGCTGTAGAAACCGTATTATTAGCCACTGCCTTATTATTTTTGCTGACGGCAGAGAGCACCGCATCGGGTTGGCTAAAAGACACCGTCTGCTTTAATGGTGGATAACAAATACCACCTGAGGCACATCCCTGAGATTTAGCCTGCAAACTCAGTGTCTCACCGGCTTTTTTCTTTGATGTAAAAGGGATTGTGGCACTGACCTCATGCTTATAAATTTGTATCTCGCCAAAATACGGATCCTTTTTGGTCACACTTGGAGACAGCTTTATCTCACCTAAAACTAGGTCATCATCCTTAGAACGAAACGCAATCTTATCTCGATAAAGGTAGTAACCATCGGCAATTTTCCATGACACAATAAGCTCAGTACCATCAGCGGAGCGTATTACCTTGCTTTGCTGTATAGCAAAGGCCTGTTCAGGGGGAAGGAAGTCCTGCTCAGCCTGTACTGTGCTGATAAAGAAAAATAGGGAAAAAAATACAATGAATCGCATGAACATTATTTTATGACCATTTATGTTGGGCTGTTGGCAGTGGCTTACTCAAATTTGCAAACAACTGCCATCAGGTTTTATATTAAGACCAGTGAAAGGTTCTTTTGCTTTCTTTTCAATTTTTATGCTTGGTTTATACTACTATCAATCCATTTTAGATAGTCTGGTAAACCATTACTTATATCAATCGCAATAATTTCAGGAACTTCATAGGGATGTAATGAGCGAATAACCCGTTCCAATGAAGCATATTTTTCTTGTGTTGTTTTTATCAAGATCATAGTCTCTTTTGCAGATTCAACATTTTCTTCCCAGTGATAAATAGAGTATAGCGCAGGTAACACATTGACACAGGCGGCTAGCTTTTGTGCCACTATATTCTCAGCAATATTGATAGCAACTTCCTCTTCAGGGCACGTGCAAAACACTAATTGATAGGCTATTTTTTGCTGTTCTTTTTGCTGTTCAATACTACTTTTCATTTGAAAAAAATACTTCCTTACCCCATCTACTCAGTATAGAATCTGAAGATGAGTCTGATAAATGGCTTAAATGCTCAAATTTTAAGTGAACAATACCGGATTAGCAACCAACTTAAATGATGCCTATCTACAATTATTAGCTGTTTATTGTTTATCGCTCATAAGAAGTCAGACCCATAGACAAATAAAAAATTCATTTTTTATCCTCCTAGCTATTGAGAATATTATGCCCATACTACCTTTGTTCTTACTAATTTTTATCAGTATACCTCTGATAGAAATCTATTTATTAATTGAAGTAGGCAGTGCCATTGGTGCTCTACCTACGGTAATTGCGGTTGTTTCTACCGCAGTACTTGGCATTACACTGATCCGCATACAAGGTTTTTCAACCTTACAAAAAGCACAACATTCTATGGCACAAGGTGTGCCTCCAGCAATGGAAATGTTTGAGGGCATCATGTTACTTATCGCTGCGCTATGCTTGCTTATGCCTGGATTTTTTACCGATACTATTGGCTTTTTATTATTAGTCCCTCCTCTTAGGAAGCTCTTAGCCTCTGTTATCATTGGCAGTGCCCTCTTAAAATCTCGTTATGTTAGCAACGCTAATAAGACAAACAATGACTACTATGAAGGCACTTATGAAGATATAAGCACCAAGACACAAGCCCAAAACAGTCTTCGCCAAGGCAATATTATTGAAGGCAGTGTTGAAGCAAATGAGACAAAAACAAAAAAATAAAAATTTTATGATAATTAATACTTGAAAAACAAAGTCCTGTCCCAAAGTTATCAACCATGAAATAATTCCGGCTCATTTCTAAGCCGGTTTTTTTAACATCATAGCTTAGCACTCTATAATGAGAGTGCTAAGTTTACTATAACGGAGAAAGTGTAACGTGAATATTCGTCCATTAGGAGACCGCATTGTTGTGCGTCGTCTTGAAGAAGAAACAAAAACTGCCGGTGGCATTTACATCCCTGATTCAGCTACTGAAAAACCTTCTGAAGGTGAAGTAGTTGCTGTCGGTAACGGTCGTACTACTAACAATGGTGACTTGATTGCAATGGAAGTTAAGGTTGCCGACAAAGTTATTTTTGGTAAATACTCTGGTAGCGAAGTTAAAGTGGGAGATGAAACTCTACTGATTATGCGTGAAGAAGACGTATTAGCTGTCGTTGAATAAGTCTGTAAAGACTCAGAAAAACAATACAGTTAAGTTATTCCATTTTTAATATAGAATTATTATTGAGGTATAAAACATGCCAGCTAAAGATGTAAAATTTGGTGATGACGCACGTCATCTAATGGTTGCCGGAGTTAACACTCTAGCCAATGCAGTAAAAGTAACACTAGGTCCTAAGGGTCGTAATGTAGTATTAGATAAAGCCTTTGGTGCACCGACCATCACAAAAGATGGTGTTTCAGTTGCAAAAGAAATTGAACTGGAAAATAAATTTGAAAACATGGGCGCACAAATGGTCAAAGAAGTGTCATCACAGACTTCTGATGTTGCTGGTGATGGCACCACCACAGCAACCGTGCTTGCTCAATCTATTTTAAACGAAGGTTTAAAAGCCGTTGCTGCCGGTATGAATCCAATGGATCTAAAACGTGGCATTGATAAAGCCGTTTTAGCTGCTGTTACTGAAATCGAAAGCATGGCCAAGCCTTGTGAAGATTCTGCTGCTATCGGTCAAGTGGGTTCTATTTCTGCCAACTCTGATGAGAGCATTGGTCAAATCATTGCTGACTCAATGGAAAAAGTAGGCAAAGAGGGTGTTATTACTGTTGAAGAAGGCTCGGCACTACAAAATGAACTCGACGTTGTTGAAGGCATGCAGTTTGACCGTGGCTATTTATCACCATACTTTGTTAATAATCAAGACAGCATGACCGCTGACCTAGAAAGCCCATACATTTTACTACACGACAAAAAAGTCTCTAATATCCGTGATTTACTCCCAGTATTAGAAGCCGTAGCAAAATCAGGCAAACCATTATTCATTATTGCAGAAGATATTGAAGGTGAAGCACTGGCTACTTTAGTGGTTAATAATATGCGTGGTGTGGTTAAAGTAACTGCGGTTAAAGCACCAGGCTTTGGTGATCGCCGTAAAGCCATGTTGCAAGATATTGCTATCTTAACAGGCGCTACCGTTATTTCTGAAGAAGTAGGTTTAAGCCTTGAAGCCGTTACTTTAGATGACTTAGGAACCGCCAAGCGTGTTCAAGTCAGTAAAGAAAATACCACTATTATTGATGGTGCTGGTGCAGAAGCTGATATTGCTTCACGTGTTGAACAAATTCGTCGTCAATTAGAAGATACCTCTTCTGATTATGACCGTGAAAAGTTACAAGAACGTGTGGCTAAATTAGCTGGTGGTGTTGCCGTTATTAAAGTAGGTGCAGCAACTGAAGTTGAAATGAAAGAAAAGAAAGCCCGTGTTGAAGATGCGTTACATGCGACTCGTGCAGCAGTAGAAGAAGGGGTTGTTCCTGGTGGTGGCGTTGCACTCATTCGTGCTCTACAAGCCATTGGTGATGTTGAAACAACCAATCACGATCAAAGTGTTGGTGTTGATATTGCTAAACGCGCTATGGAAGAGCCCATGCGTCAAATCGCATTAAATGCTGGTGACGAAGCGTCTGTCGTTGTAAACAATGTTAAAGCGGGTGAAGGCAATTATGGTTACAATGCTGCCACAAGCGAATACGGTAACATGATTGAAATGGGTATTATGGATCCTGCTAAGGTAACCCGTTCAGCATTACAACATGCTGCATCGGTTTCAGGCCTAATGCTAACAACAGAAGCAATGGTAAGTGAAATTCCTCAAGAAACAAGTGCCGCTCCAGATATGGGTGGTATGGGCGGAATGGGTGGTATGGGCGGCATGATGTAGTACGACGAAAGTCTATGATAAGCTATTAAATCTTATAGCCTTATAAACTGCCTAGGGCTGGATTCTTATCCAGCCCTTTCTTTTTCTAGTGCTCTTTTTCTCAGCAAACTTAGATATGCAAATTCTACTTTGCATCATCATAGCGATAATATTTAGCACCACCCTTCATAAAGTAATAATTTTTTAACCCTTTATTCTCTAAATGATATTGTAACCAGCGAACCTGTTTGCCTGAATTGCCATAGGCTAACAATACTTTGTTTTCTTCAATAGCCTTATTGATATAACGGTTAAGCTTTCTAGTATCGTCCAACGGAGCTGATTTGTCAGCCAGCAAAAAAAGGCCATTACCCCGGCGTTGCTTTTTGTCTCGAATATCAATCAGTACCGATCCCAAAATTAATTTTTCAAATTCACTTAAAGGCAATGTGTGTTTGTTAAGTTCTGCTTTGCTGATTAATTTTTCTGGATCCAGAGGGCTTTCTCCTAATAAACTGGCATATTCAGGGTGTGCTTGTGACCACTCAAAGACCCCTGCATCAAAAACTAATATATTGGATAGTTTAGATTTTTTAGCTGCCTTAAATGATTTCATACAGCGACGACCATTACAATAAAAGACAATGGTTTTATCTGTGTTTTTTGCTAAGGCATTAATATCTTTGTTAAACGTCAATGAATGTAGGGGAATATTCACAGCACCCACAATATTAATCACTTCATACTCAAAGTGACTACGCGCATCGACAACAATATATTTATTATCAATATAACCCTGATAAAAATCATCCAGCTCAATAAATGGCATCTCAGGATATTTTTCCCTACCGGGGAAGCCTTCACTTTTATCGGCAAAACTAAGAGGAGCGATTAAAAGACATAGAAGCAAAGTAATGGTGCTAGAAAAATAGTTTGGAAAATGGATGCTTAGCTTATTCATGGGAGTTTGTACCTAATGTTATAAAATATAAGAAATTACTACTATTCAGTATTTTGTAAACTCAAAACCCTTATTCAATATATTGTCTTGTATAAGATGTAATTGTGCATTACCTCTCAAGAGAATAGTCAAATTGTTGATACTTATCAAGCTAAAGGGGTTAATTTTTTCTATGTTAGAGGATGGTTAATTAAGCTATTTTCAGCACACCATTCTAAGGGGCATCTTTTGCGAATAGTGCACATAATTAATGAATAATATAGCAATATTCATACATAGGTACTTAAGGATAACTCTGTGTTTACGGAGAAAGTTTTTGCCACATGGATGTGGCAATAAAGCCTCCATAGATGGATTTACGGCGTCTTGCGTAGTAAATACAGAGTTATCCTGCCTCAGACATGCTTAAGTATCTACCTATGTAGCAATATTAGTTATTTCTTTTTCTTTGCTCTGGGATGAGCCTTATCATAAACTGAGGCAAGATGCTGAAAGTCTAAATGAGTGTATATTTGTGTTGTTGAAATATCAACATGACCAAGAAGTTCTTGCACGGCACGTAGATTGCCACTGGACTCTAATATATGAGTAGCAAAAGAATGACGTAACATATGTGGATGAAGGTGTATAGGAAGCCCTTGCTCGAGCGCCATTTTCTCTAAACGTTGCTGTACTCCACGTTGAGTAATACGAGTACCAAAACGAGATACAAAAATCGCCGGCTCATCCGACTTAGCCAATGTACTTCTAACAGCCAACCATTTTTGTAATGCCTCTATCGCTTTTTGTCCTACGGGTAACTCACGTTCCTTATTACCCTTTCCTAAAACACGAAGTTGCTGCTCTGGTATGTTAATATCAGAAAAATCAATACCTATTAACTCAGACAAACGCAGACCACAAGAATAAATTAACTCAAACATAGCCTGATCACGAATAGATAAGGGATCATCTTCTGAATGTGTCAGCAATTGATCAAGTTGTTCAATATCAGGTGCTTTAGGCAATCTACGGCCGCTTTTAGGTGCCCGAATACCATTGAGCGGATTGTGACTAAGCACCTGCTCTTTTATTAGATAGGCATATAAGCGACGTAATGAGGATAGCTGTCTTTGAATTGTTTTTGCAGAAAGATTTTTACGGTGTTGTAATGCCGTATAACTACGGTATTGGTGATTATCAATTAAGTGCCATGAATCAATACCTTGCTCAGAAAAATAAGCCATCGCCTGAGTGAGATCACGTTGGTAATTTACTAAGGTATTTCTAGCCAGTTGGCGTTCTACTTTTAAGTAATTAATAAAAGCATCAAGCGTTTGTTGCATAGTTAATAGTTGCACCACCTATCAGTTTATAAAAAGGTATGTAACTTATGACTTAAAATCTCACCCAGACGATCTAAAAATAATGTTCCCATATCGCCATTAAAACGCCGAACATTATGGCTACCGAGTATTAAGGCTCCAAAGCAATTATTTTTCTCAACAAACAAAGGAATGACCGCAATAGAAGTAATGTTTTGTGCTTTATTCTCAAAAAGCGCTTCTAATGGTAATTGTTTAAAAAAACCACACATCGGTTTTCTGGTTGTTAAAAGCTTATTAAGTTCGTTAGATAAGACACTTTTGGCTGGTATAAAAAGATAATCTGGTTGCTCATCAATCGGTTCAATAAATAATTTAAGGGCAATGGCATCAACAGAAAAATCATCACATAGTACTTCATCTAATATCACCTCACAGGCATCAATCCCATCACTGTCTAAAAGTGATAATGTCAGCTTGTGCATGCGTTGGTTAGAGAGTTCATTTTCTTTAGCAATTTTAATCAACTCGCTAAGCTGTGATTTGTGCTGTGTGTTTTGCTCTCTTAATAAAGTAACCTGACGTTCAATTAGAGAGATTGCCGCTCCACGCTTATGGGGAATTTCCAATGACGCCAAAAGTGCTGGTTGCTGATTAAAAAAATCAGGGTGTTCTTGCAAATAATCACAGGTGATCTGACTATCTGTTTTTGTTACTTGTGGTGATCCCACAATAGAATCTTGTTGTAATTTACTGCTTGAATTCATAATATTATTTGACCTTCATAAACAAAACTTGCAGGACCTGTCATTATTAACGAATGATCACCCTGTTGCCATTGTATGTGTAATTTACCCGCAGGTAAGATGACGGAAACATTTTCTGTGAGCCAACCCTGAGTAATGCCATTGGCTACCGCAGCACAAGCACCTGTACCACAGGCAAGTGTTTCACCGGAACCACGCTCATAAACCCGAAGGTAAATCGTGTGCTCATCAATAATTTGCATAAAACCAACATTGACCCGCATTGGAAACGCTGGGTGAGATTCTAATAAACGGCCGACCTTTTGTACAGGATAATTATCCAGATCGGTGACACGGATAGTAATATGAGGATTCCCCATAGACACTGCCGAAAACTCAATGGTTTTATCTTGTTCTTTGCTTGCATAGGGTATCGTTAAAGTGTAGCGATTATTACTTTGATGATCCTCTTTTTCATAGCTGGCAGACTCCGGCAAAAAAGGCAGTTTTTCCGGTGCAAACACAGGCTGCCCCATATCCACACTGACATCACCATCTTGATTTATTTTTAAACAAATAACACCACCATAAGTTTCTACTAGAATAGTAGACTTTGTGGTCAGTTTTTTTTCCTGTACAAAGCGAGCAAAACAACGTGCACCATTACCACATTGCTCAACTTCACCACCATCAGCATTAAAAATTCGGTATTTAAAATCAATATCAAGCTGACTATTATCTGCTTTTTCTACCAATAATAACTGATCACAACCAACCCCAAAATGTCGATCAGCAATAAACTTAACCTGCTCTTGTGTTAGACTAATGCGTTGTGAAATGGCATCAATAACAACAAAGTCATTACCAAGACCATGCATTTTAGTAAAATTAAGTTGCATCGTTTATCGAATCCAAATAATTACAATATTGCCTGAAACTATAACAGATACTCACATTTGTTACGAATACAGACGCCCTAAATATGCTTAATTTTACCACTTTACCGCCCTTATCTCTTTACATTCACTATCCATGGTGTGTACAAAAATGTCCCTATTGTGATTTTAATTCACATGCTCTTCAAAAAGCCTCATTAAAATCTGAACATGTAGATGAAAAACAAAGAGATAGCTTGTATGTTAAGGCACTAATACAGGATCTAGAATCTGAATTACCCACGGTTTGGGGAAGAACCATACAAAGTATTTTTATTGGCGGTGGCACACCCAGTTTAATCACCCCAGAAGCATTACACTCTCTATTAAGCCAAATACGTGCTCGAATACCCGTCTCACCCTTAGCAGAAGTAACCATGGAGGCTAATCCTGGGGCGGTGGATCAATATAAATTTGCCGAATTTCATAGTGCCGGAATTAATCGCTTATCCATCGGTGTGCAAACCTTTAATGATCAATTACTCACAAAAATTGGCCGCATTCACAATGCTCAGCAGGCAAGACAGGCTATTGAGTGCGCCCAGAATATTGGCTTTGATAATATTAATTTGGATATCATGTATGCCTTACCGGAACAGTCCATAAAAAGTGCTTTATCAGATGTACAAGAGGCTATTCATTTTAAGCCCACACACATATCCCACTACCAATTGACTATTGAGGCCAATACCGCCTTTGCCCAACAGCCACCCAAATTACCTGATGATGATCATAGCTATGCTATGCAGCTCCAAGCTCAGGCATTATTGGCACGGGCAGGCTTTGAGCATTATGAAATATCTGCCTATGCTCGTTCAGGCAAGCAATGTCAGCATAACCTAAACTATTGGCAATTTGGTGATTATTTAGGCATTGGTGCCGGTGCACACGGAAAAATAAGCAATGCTGCTGAACAAACTATTAGCCGTCGTTGGAAAAACAAACATCCTCAACATTATATTGATGCTCAACAAAGCCATCAAAAAGAAAAAACAGCAGCAAAAAATAATCTGGTGATTCATAACTCTATGTTAGGAGGGCAGCACTATTTATCAGAGGCCGATATTGGCTTTGAGTTTATGCTCAATAGTACACGTCTGGTGGCTGGCTTTGAGCAACAACTCTTTGCTGCTCACACAGGTTTAAGCATCAAGCAAATTGAAGCCGGTTTGCAAAAAGCATTACAATTAGGTTTAATTGAATATTCAAGTAAACAAGCTAAGGACTTTATTCGACCAACCACACGGGGGCTTCAGTATCTTAATGAATTACAAGAACTCTTCCTATAAATACCCAAAAAATAAACGATGCCATAAAGGACAGCTAACGACTCCCGTAGATGAGCGCTACCAATACGTCCATTATTGTTATACCAGTGAAGACGTACGTAATATAGATTATTTGATGGTTGAGCGTGGTTTTGTTGAGACTTCATATAAATTAATGATCCGTGCAGCAAAGGCATTATTAGCCTTTATTAATCGTAATTATGCAACGGCTGAACACATTAGCATTGTCTGTGGTGCTGGTAATAATGCAGGTGATGGCTATGCGCTGGCACGACTAGCAAAAATACAGACTAAAGAACCCCTTTTAACTGTCCAAGTAATCTCTATTATTGAGCCTAAGCACCTCTCTGGTGATGCCCACACTGCTTACTTGGATTGGCTGGCATGTGATGGCACAATCACTTCAATGGCTGAGCATCACTTTAATACTACTGATCTCATTGTAGATGCACTATTAGGCACAGGTTTAAACCGTAGCTTAGAAGGTGAATGGTATGATGCCGTAGTCGCAATGAATAATAGCCCAAAACCGGTTTTGGCTGTTGATATACCATCTGGGCTCAACGCCAATACCGGTGCCAGTCTCGGTATTGCTACCAATGCCACCCACACCATTACTTTTATTGCACAAAAAATTGGCATGTATACTGCACAGGCTCGCTACTATTGTGGTGATATTCATTTTTCCTCATTAGGGGTTGCTGATGATTTGTATCAAGAAGTTTACTATAGTGCTGTTTTATTAGAATGGGCAGATATCGCTAGAAAATTACCTTGTCGAAGTCCAATTAGCCATAAGGGCGATCATGGCCATCTGCTCATTATTGGTGGTGACTACGGCATGGCTGGTGCTTGCCGTATTGCTGGAGAAGCAGCACTTAGAAGTGGCACAGGACTGGTCAGCATTGCTACCCGTTCAGAAAATGTCAACGCTATTACTGGGTCACGCCCTGAATTAATGGTACATGGTGTTGAAACAGCTGATGATTTAGAGCCCCTACTAGCCAAGGCAACAGCTATTGCCATAGGGCCAGGTTTAGGAACTGAACAATGGGGATTTATTTTACTGGACAGGGTTATTCAACTGATCAAACAGCAATACAACTCTAAGACCCGAAAAATAAGCTGTGTATTTGATGCTGATGCACTTAATATCATGTCCCAGCATAATTTAGTATTACAAAGCCCTGATGTCATTTACACCCCTCATTTTGGCGAGGCCAGTCGTTTATTAAAACATAAGTCAGAGCAACCAACCGATGATACCGATCGCTTTGCCATGATCCAACAGCTCAAACAACGCTATTATGGTACGTTTGTTTTAAAAGGTGCTGGCACATTGATTAATAGTGGTGGTGATATTTTGATTTGTCCCTATGGTAATGAAGGCATGGCCAGTGCAGGTATGGGAGACTGTTTAACTGGGATTATTGGTGCTCTACTAGCACAAAAACTCAGTCTGCCTGATGCTGTACAATTGGGTGTTTGTCTGCATGCAAAGGCTGGCGACTTAGTTGCACAAGAAGGTAAAAATGGTATGCTGGTGAGTGATTTGTTCCCTAAAATTCGCCAGCTTATGAATTATCAAGAGTAACCAAAATAATAATCCTAAATAAATCCGTTACGCCTTACTAAAGCCCAAGTTTATCCCAGAGTGCATCAATTTTTTTAACCACTGCTTCGTCTTTGACAATGGCTCGTCCCCATTCTCTATCGGTTTCCCCCTGCCATTTGTTGGTGGCATCCATACCCATTTTTGATCCCAAACCAGAAACCGGTGAAGCAAAGTCTAGGTAGTCAATGGGTGTATTTTCTACCAGTAAGGTATCTCTGGCCGGATCCATACGGGTTGTCATGGCCCAAATAACATCATTCCAGTCACGAACATTAATATCATCATCACATACGATAACAAATTTGGTATACATAAATTGTCGCAAAAACGACCAGACACCAAACATGACCCTTTTTGCATGACCAGGATATTCTTTTTTCATGCTCACAACCGCCATACGATAGGAGCACCCTTCAGGCGGTAGATAGAAATCGACAATTTCAGGAAATTGTTTTTGTAAAATTGGCACAAAGACTTCATTAAGTGCCACACCTAAGACCGCAGGCTCATCCGGTGGTCGCCCCGTATAGGTGCTATGATAAATAGGATCCTTACGCATAGTAATACGTTCAATGGTAAAGACGGGGAAATTATCCACTTCATTATAATAGCCGGTATGATCACCAAAAGGCCCTTCAGGGGCTTCATCCCCTAGTTCAAGAAAACCTTCAAGAACAATTTCACTACGAGCGGGCACCTGTAGCTCATTACCGATGGATTTAACCAATTCTGTTTTAGCACCACGTAATAAACCAGCAAAAGCATATTCAGATAACGAATCTGGCACCGGAGTCACCGCTGCCAGTATAGTAGCGGGATCGGTTCCTAAGGCAACAGAAATAGGAAACCGTTCCCCTGGGTTTTTCGCTTGCCAATCTCTATAATCCAAGGCTCCACCACGATGTGCTAACCAACGCATAATCACTCGATTTTTGGCAATCACTTGCTGGCGATAAATACCAATATTTTGGCGTTCTTTATTGGGTCCTTTGGTTACCACCAGCCCCCAAGTAATCAATGGTCCCGCATCTTCTGGCCAACAAGTTTGAATGGGTAATTTATACAAATCAACCTCATCCCCTTCCCATACTATTTTTTGACAAGGAGCACGCTTCACCACCTTGGGTGCCATGTCAAGCACTTTACGGTAAATAGGTAGGGTTTCCAGAGCCGCTTTAAACCCTTTAGGTGGCTCAGGTTCTTTTAAAAAGGCCAAAAGCTTACCAATCTCTCGTAATTGAGATACCTTGTCTTCTCCCATACCTAAGGCTACTCGTTTAGGCGTACCAAATAAGTTAGTTAATACCGGCACCGTATGACCAAGGGGATTTTCAAATAATAGCGCAGGCCCTTTGGCTCGTAACACCCGATCCGAAATTTCAGTCATTTCTAGATAAGGGTCAATTGAATGCGCTATGCGTTTAAGCTCACCCATCTCTTCGAGCTTATCAATAAACTCACGCAAATCATTATATTTCATAAAAACCTTCAATAAATAGTCGTTGCTGATTATCTTATTTGTTACACTCGGTAACCACCATGTCTCCTACGATTAATCACATCCATAATAAAAACACCTAATAAAAAACCAATACCAGAAACCATAACCAAGAGTAGATAATTTTTATTCATTAAACTAAATAATGATAATTTTGTAGCACTTACTATTGAGTTATCCTCACTGATAATAGACCTTATTGATGTCTCTGAGTCATTGCCTATGGCAAGGTTAGCAATCAGAGAAAGACGCTCTTTAAGTTGTTGATTTTCTTTTTGCATCTGTATTTCTTGTGCTTCTTTATCCTGCACATCGAGTTGCTCCCACGCCTTTAATTCTTCTTTAAGCATAGCAATCGTCTCTTCATATGATTGCTTCTGTGCTTGCCATGTTGAATCAATAGTTAATGATGTGTTTTGCTCATTTTTTTTAGGGGGCTTATTTTTCAGTGCATATTCTAGTTGTTTTATTTTTTTTTGCCAGTGGTTCTTCTTGTGTTAAGAATTTACTTTTCACCCAACCTATCGTACCTTTAGCCGTTTTTATTTGACTAAATGCATGCTTTTTTTTAAGCACTTTAACCTTAGCACCACTGCTTATTAAGGCTCTAATAGGGCTATTAAAACTCGCTTGAGTATGTATACCTAATTGTAACTTAGGACTAATATAATAGTTTTTTCCTCCTTCATCAGGAGCAGCACTCACATTGTTTAATGTGGGTAGCGAAAGTATTAGCAAGCAAAATATACCATGCAATGTTTGTCGACTCACGATAACTTTCATATTTTCTTTTCCTTAATCCATCTATTAATAAGAGTTTTCTAAGATAATACCTGTAAGCCTAATTTATTTAGGCTTAATGCCACTATGTCTTAATAAAGCATCAATAGACGGTTTACGCCCTCTAAAACGAATAAAAAGATCCATAGGGTCTTCAACACCCCCTGTTTCTAAAATGGTCTGCATAAATCGTTGTCCTGTTTGAGGGTCAAAAATACCATGTTCTTCAAATAAAGAAAAAGCATCCGCAGATAATACCTCTGCCCATTTATAACTATAGTAACCCGCCGCATAACCACCAGCAAAAATATGAGAAAAGCCATGCTGGAAACGGTTAAACTCAGGTGGTTTAATTAAGGCAACTTGTTCTCGCGTGGCATTAAGTATCTCTTGTACTTGGTGCTTCTCAGTGCATTGATAGTGTATATGAAGCGTAAAATCGAATAAGGAAAACTCTACTTGGCGAAGCATTTGCAGGCCTGATTGAAAATTTTTAGCCGCATTCATCTTAGCAAATAATTCATCAGGCAAGGTTTCACCTGTTTGATAATGCTTGGCCATCAGATTTAATGATTCCTGCTGCCAACACCAATTTTCCATAAATTGACTGGGCAATTCTACTGCATCCCAAGCCACTCCATTGATACCAGACACAGCAGTATAATCGACCTGAGTCAGCATATGTTGTAGGCCATGGCCAAATTCATGAAACAAGGTGGTGACTTCATCATGAGTGAAGAGTGCCGGATTCTCACCAATAGGCGGGGTCAGGTTGCAGGTTAAATACGTAACGGGAATTTGTACCACGCCATTATGAGCATAGCGTAGCAAACATTCATCCATCCAGGCGCCACCACGCTTATGAGGTCGGGCATAGAGATCCAGATAAAACTGGCCTCTTAATGTCCCTTGTGCATCAGTAATTTCATAAAAACGGACATCAGGATGCCATGTTTCAACACCGGCTACGGCTGAAACATCAATACCATAAAGACGTTTTACTATAGCAAACAAACCTTCTAACACTTGATGTTCAGGGAAATAAGGCTTTAAAATTTCTTGTGATAGCTGATATTGATGCAGGCGTAGTTTTTCTGCTACATAATTAAGATCCCAAGCCTGTATATCATTCAAGCCCAGTTCCTGCTGAGCGAAATCTCTTAGCTCTTGAAGATCCTGTTCAGCTATAGGTTTTGACTTTTCTGCTAATTGTTCTAAAAAATCAATCACATCATCACTTGAGTCTGCCATTTTAGTGGCCAAAGAATAGTCAGCATAATGCTTAAAATTCAGTAATTGGGCAAGTTTTTGACGTAAAAAAACAATGCGTTCCATCAGCTCGGTATTATCCCATTGACCTGCATTAGGCCCCTGATCAGAGGCGCGAGTAACATAAGCAGTATAAAACTCTTGGCGTAGCTCACGATCATCCGCATGAGTCATAATGGCAAAATAACTGGGGAATTGCAGATTAAACAAGTAGACATCAGTATTATTGGCATCGTCTAATTGTGCCGCCTGTCGAGCCATAGCCAATGCGGAATCTGGCAAGCCTGATAGCTTTGTTTTAGTAGTAATGTGTTTTTCCCAACCATTAGTAGCATCCAGCACATTATTTTCATAGCGGGACTTTAATTGTGATAATTCTTGTTTAATGGCTTTAAATTGTTGCTTTTTATCCTCATCAAGATCAATACCAGATAAATGAAAATCCCGTTGTTGATTACTGAGAATTTTCTTCTGTGCTGTATCTAGGTACGCATAGTCTGTACTATTAACAAGGCTATTAATGGCATCATACAAGTCATTATTTTGTCCCATTTGGGTATGATATTCACTAAGTAACGGTAGGCAATGTTCATGTGCTTGGCGCAGTTGTTCTGAATTTTTAACCGCATTTAAGTGACTCACAGGAGACCACACACGACTGAGCCGGTCATCCATTTCTTGTAATGCTTGCATCAGATTGCCCCAAGTATATGGCTTTGTCTGAGCTAATAGCTGGCTTAGTTGCTGACGGTTGTCGTGTAGCACTTGCTCAATAGCGGGTAGCACATGTTCTGCTTCAATCTGACCAAAATGGGGCAGACCACTAAAATCTAATAATGGGTTTGTCATAAATTTTCCAATAGCAATTTAAGCAAGATAAAATCCAAAATAGCATTGTCTCATTTTAAGATTAAGACTGATAGTGAAGCAAAGAGTTTGTTATGATAAATGAGACTTAAACACTTGTAATTTATATGGATAAAATTGATTTGCCTGCTATTAATACCACTCTGGAAGCCTTTTTACTGACTCGACAATGGCGTGATACTGCCAAGGGTATTGTATTGGATCTTTGGTTTGCCAGCCAACAAGGAGCCTGCCATGTGCTCATTGAAAAACAACAGGCTATCTTCTTTATTCGTCAACAGGATCATCACTTGGTGCAGCAATTATTATCGCCTACTATGAGAATAACGATAAAAGCACTGCAATTAAAGAACTTTGATCATCAAGCTGTTTCTGGGGTCTATTTTACCCGACAAAAGGACTTATATCAGGCTCGCACTCTATTACAAGAACATCACATCAAACACTATGAAGCCGATATCAGGCCAACTGAGCGCTATCTAATGGAGCGATTTTTAACAGGAGCAGTCACCATTGAGCCTACAGAAAGCTCAGTCTCAGAAAAGATACCCAAAAAACCACTTTTTATTAATCCCAAAATAAGTCCCCATAAGCTGAATAAGCCAAAACTCACCATCATGTCATTGGATATTGAAACCGCCTATGATTCTCAAGAGTTATATTGCATTTCTATGCTCTGTGAACACTGGCAGATAAGCTTGATTAAAGCCGATACCAAGAAAGAAAATATAAAAAATACCACTAAGATTGAGTGCTTTTTAGATGAAAAATCACTTATGCTACGCTTTATTGAATTAATGCTTACACAAGACCCTGATATTATTATTGGCTGGAATGTCATTAATTTTGACTTTCGATTTTTACAAAAAAAAGCAGACAGCTTACATCTCTCATTAGCCATTGGCCGAGCACAAAGTTTACCTGTGTGGCGCAAAGCACAAACAGAGCAAGCGCATTTTTTTCTCTTAATACCTGGCCGAGTTGTGCTTGATGGTATTGAAACACTTAAAAGTGCTACATGGAATTTTCCTAGCTTTTCACTGGAGTCCGTTGCTCAAAATATATTAGGGCGTGGTAAAAAAATAGCCGAAAAAGAGCATATTATGCAAGTTGATAGCTTGTATAAGGCAAAAGAAATTAAACGTCAATATCAGCAAGATAAAGCCGCACTGATTGCCTACAATATCGAAGATTGTCAACTGGTATGGGATATTTTTAAACAAACACAACTGCTTGAATTTGCCTTACAACGAGCACAATTAACAGGCTTAGAAATGGATCGCACGGGTGGTTCTGTGGCCGCCTTTGATAACCTTTATCTTCCCCGACTACACCGTAAAGGCTTTGTTGCCCCTAATGTATTTGATCACAAGGAAACCTTCTCAGCACCCGGTGGCTATGTTATGAACTCCAAACCTGGTTTTTATCAGAGTGTTTTAGTCTTGGACTATAAAAGCTTATACCCCGCTATTATTAGAACGTTTGGCATTGACCCCTATGCTCGAATAATTGCCGAGTCATTAGATAAACAAGACTGCATTCCTGGTTTTAATGATATTTCTTTTGCAAGAGATGACACTATATTGCCAGAAATCATTGAACACTTATGGCAAGCAAGAGATCAGGCAAAAAAAGAGGCCAATAAGACACTTTCTCAGGCCATAAAAATCATTATGAATTCTTTTTATGGTGTCCTAGGAACCTCAGGCTGTCGAGTACATGATGCTCGTTTAACCAGTGCCATTACCTTAAGAGGGCATGAATTAATGAAAAAAACAGCCTTACTTATTGAGGAGGAAGGCTATGATGTTATTTATGGTGATACAGATTCCGTATTTGTGTCATTGGGTGGTCTTCATCATTTGGCTCAAAAACAGTCCACTGAAACACAAGCCACTCAGGCAGATAGTATTGGCCATGCGTTAGTAGCCAAAATTAATCATTATTGGCAACACACACTGGCTGAGCAATACCAGATAGACTCCGCACTAGAAATGGAGTATGAAGTTCATTATAGTAAATTTTTTATGCCTACAATACGAGGCTCTACAAAAGGCAGTAAAAAACGCTATGCAGGAATGATTCAAGACAAGACACAAAAAAACAATGATAAGATTATTTTTAAAGGTTTAGAAAGCGTCAGAACAGATTGGACAGAATTAGCCAGAGAAGTACAACAAGAAATATATCAGCGTATTTTTCATGAACGCCCTTATAAAGAGTATTTAAAAAACATCATCCTACAGCTCAAACAAGGTCAGCTGGATCATAAATTAATCTATAGAAAACGCTTGCGCCAAGCCTTATCTGAGTATAAAAAGAATTGCCCTCCCCATGCTCAGGCGGCCATTAAAGCACAAAACTATATTAAGAAAAAAGAGCTTAAAAAAAATGAGACCAAGCAAAGCAATTACCAAACGACATCTTATCAACAAGGCTGTTGGATTCACTATTTCATAACCAAAAATGGTGCCGAACCAGCGCAATATAATACCTATGCGCTGGATTATGATCATTATATAGAAAAACAAATTGCACCCGTGGTGGACGCACTGCTTAGTGTATTTGATAGCTCATTAGAAAAAATCATACAAACACAATATGAACTGTTTTAGTGACTCATTGTGGTATTATTTTAGCCCATTTTTTAGGACCACTTTGGTGTACGGATTCACCATGAACATCAACACCCACGGTAACAGGCATATCTTTAATTTCAAATTCATAAATGGCCTCCATACCCAACTCAGCATAAGCAATAATAGTGGCTTTTTCTATGGCCTTAGAAATCAAATAAGCAGCACCACCAACCGCCGTTAGATAAACAGCCTTGTGCTTTTTAATGGCATCAATAGCAATAGCTCCCCGTTCTGCTTTACCTACCATACCAATAAGACCTGTTTGAGCCAGCATGGTTTCGGTGTATTTATCCATACGAGTAGCGGTTGTAGGGCCTGCTGGACCGACCGGTTCATCTCTAACGGCATCTACGGGGCCAACGTAGTAAATAAAGCGGTTAGTAAAATCAACCCCATCAGGCAAGGCCTCTCCCCTAGCTAGGGTATCAATAATGCGTTTGTGGGCAGCATCACGACCGGTCAATAGTTTGCCACTGAGTAAGAGTTGTTCACCCGGTTGCCAGTGTTGAATATCTTCTTTGCTTAAGTTGTCTAAATTAATATGACGTGCCTGAGCAGATGGCTGCCAAGTAATATCGGGCCAGTCAGTTAATGCTGGGGGAGTCAATACAGCAGGACCGGAACCATCTAAGGTAAAATGAGTGTGGCGAGTCGCGGCACAATTAGGAATAATCGCCACCGGCAAAGAGGCCGCATGGGTAGGATAATCCAGCACCTTCACATCCACAACCGTTGTTAAACCACCCAACCCCTGAGCACCGATGCCCAAGGCATTGATCTTTTCATATAGCTCAAGACGCAGTTCTTCTGGACGAGTCAGGCGTTTACCTTGTTCCGCTTCACGGATTAAGTCTTGCATAGTCACCGGAGCAAGCAAGGATTCTTTGGCCAATAACATGGCTTTTTCAGGTGTCCCGCCAATACCAACACCTAGAATACCGGGTGGGCACCAACCAGCACCCATATCCGCAACGGATTTTAGTACCCATGCTACCAGATCAGAGCTGGGATTCAGAGCAGCAAATTTTGCCTTGTTTTCTGAGCCACCACCCTTGGCGGCCAATTTGACCTTAACGGTATGACCGGAGACCAATTTAGTGTGAATAATCGCAGGAGTATTGTCTTTGGTATTAATTCTTGCACCTGCTGGATCAGCTAATACCGATGCTCTGAGAATATTATCCGGATAATTATAGGCCTGACGCACTCCTTCATTTATCATGTCTTCCAGACTCATAGTGCAGTCCCATTGAACAGCCATACCGACTTCAATAAAGATAACCGCAATACCCGTATCTTGGCAAATAGGTCGATGCCCTTGAGCACATAAACGGGAATTGTATAAAATTTGGGCAATGGCATCTTTTGCTGGCGCAGATTGTTCTTGCTCATAGGCTTTAGCCAGTGCTTGAATATAATCTTTGGGATGGTAGTAGGAGATAAATTGCAGGGCATCAGCAATACTGTTGATCAGGTCATCTTGTTTTATGATTGTCATCATCATCACCTATGGATATAGTGAGTAAAAAGATCAGTATATCAGGCTAAATACTCATGAGGTACTTATAATTAAAAAGTCACACTTTGGAGTAGAAGTTCTGTCCTGCAACAAGTAACAGAACAAAAACTTCCAACATCTTACTTCTTAACTTAGCTAACCTGAACTCTGGATAAGATTATCTTGAAAATAACTTCAGAGTGTTGATTAGCCTGTGTTTGTGAAAGAAGTCTCTTTGGCATGGATGCCAAAGTGAAGCCTACAAGGATGTATTAACGGCGACTTCTGTAACAAATACAGGCTAATTAATACGTTACTCGTTCAGTTATCTAGAACTCAGGTTATCTAAAGAATTTCTCTAACTCATCAGCACCACCAATTAATTTACCATCCATAAAAATCTGGGGTGTGGTGTGAGCACCGCTCAATGCCGTTAATGAACGATTTGTGACATTCTGGCTTAATTCAATTTCTTCAAAAGGTAAGCCTTGTGCGATTAATAGTTCTTTGGCACGGGTACAGTGAGGGCAACCTTTACGAGTAATCACACTCACTGTTGGCAAGGCTTTTGCTTCTGGGTTAATAAATGTTAAAACCGTATCCGCATCGGATACACCAAATGGGTCGCCATCAACTTCAGGCTCAATAAACATTTTTTCAATCACACCATCATTCACAATCATCGCATAGCGCCATGACCGAGAACCAAAGCCTAAGTTTTGCTTATCCACTAACATACCCATGCCCTTTGAAAAATCCCCATTACCATCGGGCAACATGGTAATTTTTTCAGCACTTTGATCATCCTGCCAAGCATTCATAACAAAGGTATCATTAACAGATAAACAATAAATATCATCAATACCATTGTCTTTAAAGACGGGATAAAGTTCATTGTAGCGTGGTAAATGGCTGGATGAACAGGTGGGTGTAAATGCTCCGGGTAGAGCAAAAACAACCACTTTCTTATTGGCAAATAAATCATTGCTGGTGACATCAAGCCACTCACTATTTTGACGGGTTTTAAAAGTGACTTCAGGGATAGTTTGTCCTTCACGATTGTCTAACATAGTCTTTCTCCAAAAATTTTAAATGGTTTTTTAGCTTATTCATTAAGTTATGCTATTTGCTAACTGATGGAAGCAGTGTACAAGGCTTATAACTATTAATAAAATGAATTAATTAGAATGATATGATAGAAAAAAGCGATTATAAAGGCTAAGCTATATAAGCTGAGTTCTGGATAACTGAATAAGTAACGTATTAATTAGCCTGTATTTGTTACAGAAGTCGCCGTTAATACATCCTTGTAGGCTTCACTTTGGCATCCATGCCAAAGAGACTTCTTTCACAAACACAGGCTAATCAACACTTTGAAGTTATTTCCAAGATAATCTTATCCAGAGTTCAGGTTATATATTAAGCTATTCAATAGACAAGGTTTTAGGACTTATTATGAGGCTACCCAGTTTAAAACACCTGCATTATCTGATCAGTGTTCACCAGCACCAGCACTTTGGCACAGCGGCAAAAGCCTGTCATGTCAGCCAATCAACCCTCAGTAGCGGTATTGCCGCATTAGAAGCACTCTTGGGGGTACGTTTGATTGAGCGGGATAATAAAAAAATATTATTTACACCGCTGGCAGAGGAAGTGGTCAAGCAAGCACAACATATTCTGGTTAGCGTGGCTGAGTTAAATGAACAAGTACAAGCATTTGCAAAACCCTTTGGTGGTGTGCTGAAGCTGGGGGTGATCCCAACCATTGCGCCATTTTTAATACCTCAGTTTCTATTGCTTATAAAACAGCAATTTCCAGACTTGAAAGTCTTTGTCCGAGAAGGGCAAAGCGCTGTTGTCTTACAACAATTAGATGAAGGTACATTGGATTTGGTACTACTGGCTCTGCCATATGATTGTCATGGCATGATCACAAAAAGCTTTTATCATGATAAATTTTATTTTGCCTACCATAAAGAGTCCCAATTAACAACTAAACATCTTAATACCGACTTTTCAAATCTCTCTGATCATTCTTTGCTATTGCTTGAAGATGGCCATTGTATGCGGGATCATGCCCTATCGGCCTGCCATTTGGAGCACTCAGAAAAAATCCATTCATTTTCTGCTAGCAGTCTGCACACATTGGTACAAATGGTTAATAATGATTTGGGGGTTACTTTTTTACCTAAAATGGCCATTTCATCTGGTATTTTAGATAATACCGACATCCTCATTCGCCCTCTGGAAGAAAATCATCATAATTATCGTGAAATTGGCTTTGCTTGGCGCTCACAATCCAATCGCCATGAAGAATTTGAGCACGTCGTCGCATTAATGCAGACTCATAGCCAACATTTATTCTTATAGGCTATGACTGCAAAATTTATCAAGGCTGAAACGATTCCAGATCATTGGCAAAGATAATGTCCCCCTGATACTCTTTTTTTATCTGTTGCACTGTTTCATCTTGCCGATAAATACTGCGAGCCATCATGTGAGTCAGTAATAATTTTTTTACCCTAGCCTGTCCAGCAATTTTACCGATATAACTGGGCTTCATATGCAATAATTGTGGTACTCCTGTGGCATCCTCAGCAATGGTATTATGGGCTACCAGAATATCCGAATCTTGCGCTAAATCGGGCATCGTATTAAGGCGACCACTCATATCTCCAGTAAAACTGATCACACAGCCTGCTACTTCAACCCGATAAGCTAAAGCTGGAAATGGTCCGTGGTGTACAGAAATGGTTTTAATAATAAAATCATTATCCTTATATACCGGTCGAACATTACGGTTCTTATACGTCCATTGAATATTTTTGGTTTTAATTTTATAGGCACTATCTGCTTTATTGTCTATAAAAGGAGATAAATAAGGATAAACACCTTGTTTCGCACCAAATAAACGCTCTACAAATTGCTCTGCTGAGGCAATAAAAGTATCACCAGAAGGGCCATAGATAAAGAGATTAGTGGCTCGATCACTAAAAAAACCACCCTTAATATAGGCACTTAAATCGGCACTATGATCAACATGAAAGTGAGTAAATAAAAAGACCCGTAAATCCTCAAATTTGGCCTGAGTTTTCTTAAAGTTTTGTACCGTTCCAGGTCCAGCATCAATAACAATACGCGCCTTATTATCCAGCCAGATAAGATAGCCTGTTGAGGCTCGATCAGTTACTAATTCTGGCCCCCCAGTGCCCAACATCTGTAGGCGAACCCGCTTGCTATCACATTGGGTCAGTGCATACGATACGCTATGCAATGATATAAATAAAAGCATAAAAATGATTTTCATAAGTACCCTAAAAAATTTGTTTTACATAAGACGACTATAATGACCGGAAAGCCATGCGGATTATTCCAAAAAAATAAAATCCTGATTATCCAATTTGTTTGGCATGTGATTTTCTGGCCTATTCATCGTATAATCAGGGGATCAATAGTGAGCAGGAAATAACATGGAAAATCAAAACCCATCTGACGATACCACACATTTTGGTTATAAAACGGTTCATACAGAAGAAAAAGTCGCTAAAGTGGCTGAAGTCTTTCATTCTGTTGCCAGTAAATATGACATGATGAATGATTTAATGTCCATGGGAGTACACCGGATATGGAAGCGTTTAACCATTGAAAAAAGTGGTGTCCGCCGTGGCCATAGGGTCTTAGATTTAGCCGGAGGCACGGGTGACTTAACCGCTAAGTTTTCTAAAATAGTTGGTGCTAGTGGGCAGGTTGTTCTCGGTGACATTAATGATTCCATGCTTAAAGTTGGTCGGACTCGTTTATTAGATAAAGGTATTGTCGGCAATGTTGATTATGTGCAGGCCAATGCGGAGTGTCTGCCCTTTCCTGATAATAGTTTTGACTGCATCACTATTGCTTTTGGTTTGCGCAATGTCACCGATAAAGATGCCGCCTTAGCCTCCATGTTTCGGGTCTTAAAACCCGGAGGTCGCTTATTAATTCTAGAATTTTCCAAACCGGTGGCACCGGGTTTAAGCCCTTTATATGATTTCTATTCTTTTAATATTTTACCAGTTATGGGCAAAATAATTGCAAATGACTCTGACAGTTACCGCTATTTAGCAGAGTCCATTCGTATGCATCCTGATCAAGAAACCTTAAAAGATATGATGACTACAGCAGGTTTTGAGCGTTGTGAGTACAGCAATTTAACCGGTGGCATTGTCGCCCTGCACCGTGGTTTTAAATTTTAATGACTCAAACAACTGAACAAACAAGCAATACTCTCAATGCTGGTAAGCCACTACTTATTCCACTACTAGGTGCTATGGAAGCTGGTTTAAATCAACTCTTTGCCATGGATCCCGATAGCCTCATCTCTCTATCACGTTTTAAAGGACGTATTATTGCTCTTCATATCAGCGATATTGAGCAATGCTTATACTTTTTCCCTGACACATCAGGCGTGCAAATTATCAGTCATTATGAAGGCCAAGCCGATACGATTATCAGTGGCTCATTACTGACCTTTGCACGCATGGCAATGAGTAGTGAAAAAGAAAAAACTCAGGCTATCTTTAAAGGTGACATTAGCATCAGCGGTGATATTGCTCTAGGACAACATTTTCAGGCACTGTTTAAACAACTGGATATTGATTGGGAAGAACACATCTCCCATATTACCGGTGATGTTATTGCCCACTCACTAGGAAATATTGCCAGAGGTTTACTTGGTTGGGGTAAGCAAACACTTAACACCCTCAGTATGGATGCCAGTGAATATGTGCAATACGAAAGCAAAGACATTGCCTCAACACCAGAGCTTGAGTATTTTAGTGAACGAATTGATCGCATACGCAGTGATGTTGATCGAGCTGAAGCTCGGGTCAATCGTTTATTACAAAGCCAATTATCAACGGAACCACACGCGCAACCTTCCAGCAAGCCATCCATATAAGAAGTGTATCGAGTGAAAAGCATTACCCATTTTTTCCATTTACTATTTATTAGCCGCATATTACTACGCTATGGTTTTGATGATTTATTAATCAATACCCATTTATTTCGCCCACTGCGTTTACTACGTGTTTTTACCCCTTCCTTTTGGTTTCGACAACGAACTCGCCGTCCTCGTGGTGAACGCATCCGCAAAGCCTTAGAAGATTTAGGGCCAATTTTTGTTAAGTTTGGCCAAATTCTCTCCACTCGGCGCGATCTATTACCTGATGACTTAGCCGATGAATTGGCAAAATTACAAGATCAAGTACCCCCTTTTTCTGGTGATAAAGCCGTTAAAATTATTGAAGAATCCTTTAAACGACCCATTGAACAAATATTTGCTGAGTTTAATCGTACCCCTCTAGCTTCAGCATCCATTGCTCAGGTGCATACTGCTACTTTGTTAGATGGTCGTGAAATGGTGGTTAAGGTGGTACGCCCTGATATTGAAAAAGTGATCCGCCGAGATTTAGAATTGCTATATCTTATTGCGGATAAAGTTGAAAAATACTGGTCTGAAGGCAAGCGATTGCGCCCCCATGAAGTGGTGGCAGAGTTCGATAAAAATATTATTGATGAGCTGGACTTACTTAGAGAAGCTGCCAATGCATCTGAACTAAGACGTAACTTTAAAGACTCACCCCTGCTGTATATTCCCGAGGTTGACTGGGATCATTGCCGTAAAAAAGTCATGGTTATGGAGCGTATTCACGGTATGCCGGTCACCAATATGGATGATCTTAAAGCCATGGATATTGATTTTAAGGCTCTGGCCGAAATGGGAGTCGAGATATTTTTTACTCAAGTATTTCGTGATAATTTTTTCCATGCTGACATGCATCCGGGAAATATTTTTGTATCTAATTCCGGCCAATACATTGCTATTGATTTTGGTATTATGGGAAGCTTAAGCAGTGATGATCAACGTTATCTGGCAGAAAATTTTCTCGCCTTTTTTAATCGTGATTATTATCGGGTAGCAGAGTTGCATGTGCAATCAGGTTGGGTACCTGCTGATACCCGAGTGGATGATTTTGAGTCCGCCATTCGTTCTGTTTGTGAACCTATTTTTGAAAAACCCTTACATGAAATTTCTTTTGGCCAGCTTTTATTGCGCTTATTTCAAACCGCTCGACGCTTTAATATGGAAGTACAACCACAATTAGTTTTATTACAAAAAACCCTATTAAATATCGAAGGTTTGGGCCGGCAACTCTATCCTCAGTTAGATTTATGGGACACCGCCAAACCCTTTTTAGAAAACTGGATGAAAGAGCAATTAGGCTTTCGTTCTTTTGCCAAACAAGTGAAACATAATGCCCCTTTATGGATGGAGCAATTACCAGAATTTCCTAGCCATGTCTTTGATGTCGTGCAACAAGCTCGCAAGGGACAGTTACGCATTAATTACCAAAGTGACACTCTCAATCGTATTGAACATAAAATTGTTCAACAAACTAAGCGCAGCACTCAAGCAATTATCAGCTCAGCCTTACTCATTAGTGGTGCAATATTGTATTCACAAAATATGCTTAATGAGGCACAAATTGTTTTTGGACTTGGTAGTATCAGTGCGTTATGGCTATTTTTTACATCATAAATCCATATCAAGCCAAAAACTTAACTAACCTCTTTAGCTTTACAATTAAAAATTATCACCATCAATTAAATTACCCAGCCCACCTAAGACGGAGCCCTCACCTTGTGAACCACCATTTTGCGGTGCTGAAGCCAACATTCGACCGGCTAAGCGTGAAAATGGCAGAGATTGCATCCAAATTTTACCTGGCCCTTGAACTCGGGCAAAAAATAGTCCTTCACCACCAAAGAGAGCGGACTTAATTCCCCCTACTTTCTGTATGTCAAATTCAACCGTTTGTGTCATAGCCACAATACAACCGGTATCCACATGCAGTATTTCCCCTTCTTCTAGTTCACGCTCAATAACCGTACCCCCTGCATGAACAAAGACCATGCCATCACCTTCAAGACGTTGCATAACAAAACCTTCACCGCCAAATAAACCCGTTAAGATCTTTTTCTGGAAATGAATGCCTATAGCAACCCCTTTGGCTGCACATAAAAAGCTGTCTTTTTGACAAATAAGAACACCATTTACATTAGGTAAGGTAATGGGAATAATATTGCCAGGGAAGGGGGCACCAAAGGCCACATGTGCTTTACCGGTACCTTCATGGGTAAAGACAGTGGTAAACATGCTTTCACCGGTTATCAGACGCTTACCAGCGCCTAATAACTTGTCCATAAAACCACCCTGATTATCATTGTGGGAGCCATCACCAAAAACAGTATCAAGATTAATCGTGGCATCTTTGTACATCATCGCACCAGCCTCAGCCACTGCGCTTTCACCAGGATCAAGTTCTATTTCTACAAACTGCATCTCAGAACCATGAATAGTAAAGTCAATTTCATCTGACGAAACGGTTGTTACAGGAGGAGGGGCACTTACCTGAGAGTTTGCTAACTGTTGAAATTCACCTACTTGACTGATCGGCAACCATTCGGCAAAACCTTCACGCCATGCGTGTCCATCTTTATTGGTTGTTGTTTGAGCAATAGCATCAGCCAGTGTTAATGGCCCCATTTGCTCACCATTATAACTAAGATACCATGATGACATAATTTATTCCTTTGTTTGAAATTGTTCATTAAGCTGGGTTATGGTTTCAATTGGGAGTTTAAGGCAGTTTGCCAATTGAGTTAAGTAATTTTGTTCTTCACTGGTATCTACTGTAATGGCTAAAAGAGAGACCATATAAACTTGTTGTGCACTTTCAGCATCATTTACTTGAGCACAGATCTGCTCTAGTGTCGGTGGAGTATCAATACGCTGTTGCACATAATCAAAACCATCTTGATCACTATTAATGGCTGTAAGCTGTTGTAAAATTTTTGTTTCTTCATCGGGGTCAATATAACCATCAGCATTTGCCGCAGCAAGCATTGCATCAATTAACAAAAGTGCCATTGTTTGTGGTTTCTCTTCTGCAGGTGATGTTTCTACTGCATTAGAGGATATTGGCGGTGGCGCTTTGGGGGGCGCTGATGAAGTAACTGACGATATAGGTGGTGGAGGCGGTGGTGCTGCTGTTTTAAGCCCTTGAGCCGGTTGAATTGGGGGTGGCATATTAGCACTAGATGTTGCAGAGCGAGTATTATTTTGATCTTGTGTGAAATGCTCATAGGCTGCAATAGCAATACCCAAAGCCCCCATACCCAAGGCTGCTTTGTTCCCCATTTTACCACCTGAAAGAGTGCCTTTAAGTAAGCCTCCCAATAAACTTTGTGCATCAAACATTAAATTGTCCTTATCAAGCAAATAATAACTAAAAATAATAGCCTGTTCATAAATTGAAAACAGGTATCACTCATAAAAAAAGTAGCAATAATCGTAAATCAATCAGCAAAGATCCCAATTCATTTTTGCAGCATGACGACTATGGGTACTTTGTAGAAACGTTTCATACTTCTCAATAGTAGCCTGCAATAACAAATTTTGATTAAACTGCTTGGTAAATAAGTAACTTTTTTTACCTATATAATCCGTTACTTCATCAATTTTTGTGATGAGCATTTTATAAGAATCAAAAGTAAGTGGCTGACTGGCATAGACTTCCATTAAACCATTTTCTTCTATAAATAGAGCAACGGCTTGGGAAGACATTTTTTTGCTCAAAATTAAGTCATCAAAATAGTTAACAATCATATCCGCTGCTTCTTCATTTTGTACTTCGTTAATTAAGTGCAGTGCAGGGATTGTGTATTGATTTTCTGAACCAAATCTCATGTTAATGGTATTAGATGGTGCATTGATATTACTTTTTGTATCACGCTCAGACAAAACTTTCAAAACATGTAGTTTAAAGAAATGAGTGAACTGAGTGTTCAATATTGAGGCTTCTGATCGATAAGAAGCAAGTAATTTTTTATTTAGCAACTCATCTACTTTGAGCATAAAAACAGTAAAATAAGTTTGAATAGGCTTGTCAATATCATTCTCAAATTGCTCAATAATATCAATAAATAAAGGTCTATTATTTTTCCAATGATGACTTAAAAAAAGCAATTCTTCCATATGCATATAGTGTAAACGAATGTGATCAGCCGCACTAAGACCATCAAGTTCATCAACTTTAGTGGAATTCATAATTTGCACAATATGAGCACAAATATAAGCAATCATTGAGCGAGCCACAATGAGATCTTGTTCTTTATTTGCATCGTTAATACCAAAACCATAGCACTTATCTACAAGCCATTTTTGTGCCATTTCTTGTGTTTTTTTATGTCGTGTACGAAATTTATCTTCACTGACTGCAAACACAATAAGCTCTGTCATAATACTGTCGTAGCTTAAACTAAAGACACTATCCAAGCTGACAATATGATCAAACTCTTGATCCAAAACACTCTTAAGTATACGTTCACTTTGACAAACAATGATCAATTGCTTCTGTTCTTCATAACCATGTTCATCATCAAAAGAAATATTTTCATCTTCCCATTCTGGTGAAAAATAGAATAGAACCGAATTATCTAAGTCTGCTTCAATAACAGCAAAATCATCTTCGTCCATACCACCTAATCTGGCAATAGACTGTTTAAATGTAACACTCGGTTGGTACTCATCTTGTTCATTTAAGCAATTTTTAAAGCCATTGACTGTAGCTTCATCAAGAGCTTCTCTATGCAAGCAAAATTCATAGTGTTGTTGTGGTGAGACTGATTCTAAGCCTAAAAGTTCATCCTGATCATGAGTTCTCAGATAGTCTGCAACACGATTAATTAAAGACTCATCTTTTTTATAAGCAGAACGTTCAATACCTTCTAATAGCATTATATTGGTAATTAATTCTGCTTTTTTATTATGTTTTATAATATAATTTATAGTATTGGCTATTTTAGTTTCATCAATATCTTCAGAATGGACACTAGCAAGTAACTCTGGAACAATCGTTTTCTTAATCGTTTGTTCAATTGTTACTTCATTTGTTTCTTGCATTAGGTTAAATAATACAGTAAGTAGCTTATTATCTGAGCTAATCCTATGAAACAAGTCTGCTTCATGCCATAAACGTTCACTATTATTTTCATTAAAATTATCAAGCAGGCATTCTTTATATTCTTCAACAGCTAAAAATGGCGTAATAAAATCAATAATAAATTCTTCAGCTGTATTAAATTCAACTAATTTCCAATACATGCAATTTAAGGCATCACTAAAATATTTATTAGCAGACAAACCATAAAAATTAATTTGCCGTTTGACCATTTCTTGCCAGCGCTTAAACATGATTTCTAATTTAAAACCATGATAGGAATTCTCGCCATTTAAGAAATTCTCCCCATAGGGTCGTTCTTTGGTTTGTATTTTCCACTCACTCAACAAGTAGGGTAGCTTGTTAAAAAGTATTCGTTCCTTAATTGCACCTAAGGAAAACTGATCTTGCATCCGAATGTATTTTTTATACGCTTGAAGATTTAACCTCTGGCGCATATAAAAACCAAAAGCAGTAATGCCTATATGATGTGTATATTTAGGAGAGGCACTATTAACACCTTCAGAAATACAATGTTTTGTTTCTAATGCTGAGGTATCAAAGTCGAAAATTTCAACACTAGAATCATCATTAACCCAAATATTTCCGGGTTTAAGATCACGATGAATCACTCCTACATTATTGGCTTGCTTTACTGCATTTTCAATATGAGTATAGAGTTTTATTTTTTTATTTCGACTGTATGATTTCCATTTATTTGTTTTTAAAAAGCTACTGAGTTCACTACCATTTTTGAATTTTTTAGAGGCCACAAAAATACAGTTTTTCACCATGAAAAATTGTTCTACTATTTGGGCAATATTTTTTAATAGTCGATCCACATCATCATCACGACCATTATCTAAATGTTGTAAATAAGACTTTAATTTATAAGCCTGTGATTGATGATTAGTCGCCAAAAGAAAATCAATGGGATCGTTTGCACTTAAGGGGGTGTTATATTTTTTGGCTCTTAGCGAAATAAGTGCTTCTTTAATCCAAGAATTAAAGACTAATGTCCGACCTTTTTCCTGAGTTAAAAAATCTTGAAATTTTATAACCCATTCATCTGTTATTCCAGACTTAGTCTCTCTTAGCTGAATAAAGTAAATATCAAGATTACGCCCAGTTTCTACTGGTCGGGTAATTTTACATTGCTTCTTTTTATTTAAAGAAAATCTTGATTTTGGTTGTAGCTTATTTTTTAATAGTTGTACGAACTTAGCATCATGCTTAACCACATGTAATGCCAGAAATGCAGAAATTTTATTAATTTCATTTTGATCATAAACACCAAGTTGCTTAACTAGGTCATGATTTATCATTGCTTGCCAAATTTTTTGCCCTGATAGCTGCCCAGTATCACTATTCTCTTGGCTACTAATAAAGCCTGCTTCCAGAAATTTATCCCATAATCTATCAGCCCATTTTTTATTAATGTGTAAACTTTGCAGAATTTTACTGGAGGTAATATTGGACTTGGTTATTGTAAATGTCTCTTGTGCCCGCGCTTCAGTTGGACCTCGGTACACTTCATTTAAAAAATTAGCATTATTATCTTTTTCCCAAGGTAAATTAGGAATATGCGTCGTTTGCTTAAACACAGATATTAACCTATCCATGCTTTTACCAAAAAATTTTAAATAACGATTAATATTATAATGATAAGGGGTAACATTGAGTATCTCACGTTGTTTTTCTCCCACCTTAATTTGACGTGAGGCGCTAACAAAGGCTGCAACCATCGGATCATTATAGGGTCGAAGGTAAATAACACCTGACTGTTGAGCCACCTGATAATTAGCCTGATCGGAAATAAAAAAAAGGGTTTTTTCTTTTGTAGTGACCTGTTTTAAATATAAATTAAGTTTATTTACCAGAGCCAAAACTTGCCCTGATAACATGGGCACGCCCTCATCATCTAAAAAATAAATAATAAGCCTATTATTATTTTTAACTAAGCCTAACTCATGGGGAATAGCATGTTGTTTGATATATTCGATTATTTGAATAAATTGCTGAATATCTGCATCTTCTGCTTGAGGGAATAATAATTCAAATTGGAGCTGGCAAACAAAACCCTGTCTAATAGTATTAATACTAAGGAAAAAGTCACCTTGGGTATTTTCACAGTCATTTATCCACTGATTAATATCAGATAAACAGCTTGAACGATAAATATTGGCATCTGAACGTCTGCTCATTTTGCTATAATTATGCGTCGTTGCAAAGTGGATAAATTTTTTGTACGTCTCGCTCAAACCAGTGCTTCTCCAAAAGCTGTGGATAATAATCATCCTTAAAGGGTTTAAAATATACATCCTATTAGCTTGCTAAGCAAGGCTTAAACATAGGCAGATAATAGCAATTGCATTTTTTGTGCAAACTAACATACAGTGCTGGTAGTAGCATATTTTTTATGGCAAGATCATCACTAAATTTTTAATTATCTAAACTATTCTAAAACAAAGTCTAAAACGAGGAAATGCATTCATGTCAGATTCTTTTACACATGTCAGTCATCAATCATGGGGAAGTCGCTTAGGCAACTCTATAAAAGGAATTTTATTTGGCTTATTCTTATTTATTATTGCATTTCCACTACTTTTTTGGAACGAAGGGCGAGCCATTGAAACAGAAAAAAGTCTAAAGGAAGGAGCAGCTGCAGTTATTAAGGTAAGTTCTGAGCGCATTGACCCTGCTAATGAAGGTAAGTTAGTGTATCTTTCTGGCTTGGCAAACACCAAAGAAGAACTCCATGACCGCTTATTTAATGTCACTGCACAAGCAATCCGCTTATCTCGAAAGGTCTCTGTTTACCAATGGAAAGAGCACTCTGAGTCTAAAACAGAAAAAGAACTCGGTGGTAGCACAAAAACCACCACAACATATACTTACTCAAAAGAATGGTCACCCATTCTGACCGCTTCCTCTTCATTTAAACACCCAGAAGGGCATCAAAACCCTAGTATGAAGCGTTATAAAGATCAGACCATTTATGCCAAAAATGTATCCCTTGGTCAATTTAAACTCAGTTCTGCTCAAATTCAAGACATCTCTGGAGGACAAAGTATTACTCTTTCTGAGAAAAATATCCCTAAAAATGTGCAGGCAAGCATTGTTAGTGGTGAAATTTACATCGGTGATCCGAACCAAGAAACTATCGGTGATTTGCGTATTAGCTTTTATGAGACCAAACCAAGCACCATAAGTCTTGTTGCTGCACAGGTGGGTAATAGCTTTGCCGCCTACCAAACAGAAGCAGGCAAACCCATCCAATTATTAACAATGGGTGTAGTTACTGCAAAAGAGATGTTTGCCAATGAACTGGCAAATAATCGTCTATTGACATGGGGCTTGCGTTTTCTTGGCTTTATTATCATGATGATGGGCTTATCAATGATTATGAAACCACTAATCGTATTTGCTGATGTCGTGCCGTTTATTGGTAATCTTTTAGGAATTGGTACGAGTTTAATCTCTGCAGTTATTGCGTTTGTCTTTTCGTTACTTACCATTGCCTTCGCATGGGTATTCTATCGTCCATTGGTAGCGCTGGGACTTGTTGCACTCATTGTTGGGCCTTTAGTTTACCTTAAAAGAAAAGCCAAAACGAATACCAGTAATACACAAGAAGCCCCTCAAAATAAGCCGGTTAATATACCCTCAAGTAGTGCACCCCCACCTCCGCCGCCAACTATCTAAACATACGACTCATACACCCAGACACACGTACCAGTGTCTGGGTGTAAAAAACCATACCATAATTTTATAAATACCTACCTGTTAAGCACCAAAATAACAATAAAAAATCATCAAAAACACATAGCATAACGAATTACTAGCACATTTTACTTCTAAAACACCTAAAAATAGCCTTTTTTTTATATAGATTTTTTTAAAAACTATTCTAATATATTAAGTGTAGGAAAAATTGTTCCTAGCAATTAAAGTATTTTATACACATGCCGAAAGGATCAGTAGAGGAAAATATAATGAAGAAGTTAGTCAATTTAAGTGCATTACTCTTTTTGTTTGTCTTATTAAGCCCTCAAATTACATTTGCTGGTGATGGTGTTTCACCCATGGTAGTAGAGGGTGCAAAAACTGTGACCACAGAAGAAGCAAAAAAATTATTTGATGATGGCGTTTTATTTATTGATGTACGCAAAGATAAAGACTGGAATGCAGGTCGTGTATCCGATGCTGTGCAACTCAATGTAAAAACAAAGCTTTCAGAAGAAACCATGTTAGCTGAAATGAAGAAGGGTGATCCAGTCGTTATTTACTGTAATGGTGAAAAATGCATGAGAAGCTCAAAAGCCTGCAAAAAAGCGGTAGAGTGGGGATTTACCAATGTGTACTATTATCGTGATGGCTTTCCTGCATGGAAAAATGCCGGTTATCCCGTTGAATAGTAAAATACCAATAAGATTATAATAGTAAGTTTTTTGTCTGGAGCGGTATTAACAATCTTAGGTTATGTAGAGTTATCTAAGATTGTTAAATTTTAGGAGATGATAATATTTATTATATAATAAAGAAGTGAGTAGTTAATACCATGAATTTAAAAAATAGAATTGTTATTACCGTTGTTATTATGGCCATTGTCATCGTCAGCGCTGGTTTTATTTCGAGCTATTTAAAACTAGACAAGGCTGAAGGCCGTTATAATGAATTAGCAATTAATGGTAATCAACAACTCCTGAATGTAGTCACTCAAAGTCAGATTATTTCTATGGCACCGAATATTAAAAATATTACTCGTGATAGAAAAATAAAAAAAGCAGTAGCGAATAAAGATATTGCTTTCTTACAAGAAAATGCCTCCACTACTTACTTTTCTTTAGAGGGTCAGGGTGTCATTTCAAATATGCAATTAATGGATTCTGAAGGCAAGATTTTATTTAATGCCAGAGACAAAACACAGATATCAGCCATTAATCAACTATCACTATTATCCATTCAACAAAAAAAGAACGTCTCTTCTATTACCAGAGATGCCCAAGGGCATTTACAAACAGAACTTATTTTCCCTATTACTAAGAGGGGTAAGATTATTGGTGCAGGCTCTTTCTCCCTTGATATTAAACGCACCATTAAAATATTAAAAAAACGTTTGCATGCTCAAATTTATATTAACAATAAATCAGGAAATCTAGAGTCTTATTCAGATATGGACTTAGAAAATGAAATTAAAAATCGATTAACTTTTGACAAATTGCCAGAACACGTTTTATTAAAAAATTCAGATAAAATATATTCTACGACAGCCTTACCTATAAAAACCTCAGAAAATGAATTATTAGCCAGCTTAATTATTATCGTTGATAATACAAAAAGTTATAATGCACAAGAGACGATTAATAGCAGTGCAATTTTATTATTGCTTATTATCAGCCTAATGGCAGTTATTTTTATTTATTGGTATTTAGGGGGTGCTTTACAACCATTAAATCTTATCTCAAAATCATTAACTGCAGTCAGTGAGGGAGACTTAACTGTCGCTATTGAGCAAAGTAAAAATAAAGATGAAATAGCCGAAATACAAAGGGCCATTGCTAATACAATTATCAACTTACATGATTTGGTTTCAGACATTACTCCTGTGGTCAACGAGGTTAATCAATCATCTGACATATTGGCTCAGACCATGCAAGATAATCAAAACAACATTGATCAACAACAAAATAATATTAATCAAGTAAGTGATGCGATTAATAATGTACAAACTGCGATTGCTACCATTTCACAACATAGTGAGCAGATGACAGAACATTCCCAACAAACAAATATTGAGCTTAGCAAAGGGGGTGAAATCATTCATCAAACATTAAATTCAATTAAAAAAATAGCCGAACAAGTCAATCATGCTGAAATAGTCATTAATGAGCTATCTAATGAAACTCAATCCATTGGCAGTATTCTTGATGTGATCAAAGGGATTGCAGAACAAACCAACCTATTAGCACTTAACGCCGCAATTGAAGCCGCAAGAGCAGGTGAACAAGGCCGTGGTTTTGCTGTGGTTGCCGATGAAGTACGATCTCTGGCCGGAAAAACTCAAGAATCCACACAAGAAATAGAACAAAAAATTGAACGTCTTCGCTCAGGGGTAAGCTCTGCTGTAATCGAAATGAAAAGTAGTAGTACAGAGGCACAAACTTGTGTAGAGCTTGCTAATCAGACAGAAGAATCTTTATCCATAATCACCCCTAAAGTAGCAGAAATTGAAGTCAGCAACATTAAGATAAATAATTCTATTTTAGAGCAAGAAAAAGCCATAGAAGGGATTAACCAAAATATATCCATTATTAGTAAATTATCTGAAAATAGTGTCGATAAAAATCAAGAAGCCGTTAATATCAGTGCCAGTTTAAAACAACTCTCTGATAATTTAGATAAAATGATCATCAAATTTAAAGTCTAATCGTATTTTTATGGTAAAAAAAAATTGGTTTGTCTATATCATTTTATGTAGTGATGATTCACTCTATACAGGGATTACCACAGACATAGATAAACGCTTTGAGCAGCATAACAATAAAAAGGGTGCTAAATATTTTTATGGCCGTTCACCAAAAAAAGTGATTTATATTGAAGATAATCATGATCGTAGCAGTGCCAGCAAACGTGAATATGAAATAAAACAGTATTCACGAGATAAAAAACAGCAGCTTATTTTACAAGATTCAAATTAAGATTATTTAAAGCTATTGACTTTATTAATAAATTCAGCCTTTAAACTTTTAGCACTATTATCAGCATAACGTATTTGTATGTAGTGATTAACAATCGTCTGTATTAGTAAAGCATCATTAGGAAACTTCTTAATGGCTCTTATTTTTATAGCCTCAGGGCCTTCATTATTAATACCTTTAGCACTAGAAATCAATAAACCCTTTTTATTTAATTTTTTAATAAATAGTAAATACGTCTCATACACTCTATCTTTTTCTTTATATTGTTTATAAAGATTGTTTGCCTGAAAAATAATTAATAAGCCTGAAATACTGGTAATTAATAGTAACATCAGTGTTTGCAAACTGTCATTTAAGCCCATCAACTTTAATAATAAGCCTTGCTTTGTTTTATCATAACCTAATATCCAATTATTCCAAGTATGTTTCATACTATCAATAGACTGCCTCACTTTCTGATAAGCACGGTAAATTTTTGTTTTTTTCTGGGCAGACAATTCGGGTAAGTTGGCTAAATTTAACGATGAAAAGCTCAAACCTTCAAGATAGGTCTGAAATATATCAGCTTCAATACGTTCAGGTGGGATCATTGCTGTGGGATCCACTCGGAACCAACCTTTATGTTCTAACCAGACTTCTGCCCAAGCATGAGCATTAGCCTGACGAACAAGGTAATAATTACCGATACTATTTTTTTCTAAGCCCTGATAACCAGTCACAACGCGAGCGGGAATATTAGCTGCTCGCATCAATAGCACAAAACTACTGGCATAGTGTTCACAAAAGCCTCTTTTATAGTTAAATAAAAACTCATCACTGGGATTGTTTGTCATAATAGTGGGGTGTTTAGTGTAATAAAAAGGCTGATTTTTAAAATAATTTAAACCGGCCAAAACAATATCCTGCTTATTTTTAAATTGCTTACGCCATTGCTCACCTAAGGCATAGGTTTTAGGGTTACTACTAGGAGGAAAATATAAAGCATTGTGTAATTCATTTTCTCTAACAGGGTTTAAGTAAAATTCTGTCATAGATGTCACCCGATATTGAGTAAGTTGGTGAATATTATGTTTATTAATAACTTGTAAATCATTACTTATAAAAAAACCTTGAATCGTATCACCTTCTATTTTACTTGGCATTTCTAAAGCAAATAACCATTTTTGTTGATGGGGTTCTAGCGTAATGGTATAAGAGGTGGCGTCTCTGGTTTTTGTCACAATAGCATTAAATGGTTTATGCAGTGCTCTGGGGTTTTCCTGAGTCCATAAAAAACCATCCGTTTTACTTAGCACTGGACCACGCCAATATAACTTATCCGCTGTCGGTGGTTTGCCTTTAAAGTCCACACGAAAAGCAATTTCATCAGAATCAACCAAATTACTGACACTACCAGGGTACATTTTATCAGATAAACCGGTTTTCCCCATTTGATTATCATCCGGTAAGCTCCAAAGAGGCCCTGGAATTCTAGGAAAAAATAAAAAAAGAATAATAGCAATGGGCAGAGCCTTACTAAAAAGCTGAATGATTATTTTTATATGTGTGGCTAAAGGAATGGGGTCTTGTGGTTTTCGACTAAAGGCACTAAGCATAAGCACTAAAATAAAACTCATGACTGATGCAAATAGAGCAAGCAATAAACTTTGAGAATGAAAGAAATAGGTAATTAAAATAAAACAGCCAAGGTAAATAATAATAAAAATATTACGTTTATCTTGATCATTTTTCACCTCTAAAAATTTTAAACTGATCATAATGCTTAATAAACTGAGCGCAGCTTGCTGAGAAAAATGAAAACCATAGCTGGTACTAATAATGATAATTGCACTTGAAATAAGTAGTAGTCGGATCACTCTTTTTGGTAAGCGAATAAATCCTAAGTTGTGGATGCTAAACCACGCTAATAAGAGAACAACATAAAAAGCAACAAATAGGGGAGCACTTAATAGATGAGGTAATAATAAAGCAAAAATAACAATGGGTAATAGTGTATATGCATTTATTATAAAGCCCATTTTGGTAAAAGCAGAATCAAGAGTTTTAGCGTTTAACCACTTTATATTCATTATTAAGCCACCTGATAAAGTGCTAGCATTTTAAGGCAAACATGTTGATGTGTTATTCCTTGACTAATGGCAATGCGTTGCTCAGGCAAGACCAAACCATAACGATCGCCCTTATTATGAGCATCAATAATAAGGCGGCATAGTTGACTTAAGCGTGATTCAGTATCACCACTTAAGTCGTTCCAATTAAACCAATACTCATGATTATTAGCACCTAAAAAGGTTTTGCTCATAAGCCCCTGTTCACGAGCATAAGCCTTCCAATGAATATGGTTCAGAGGCTCTCCTTTTTGATACGCTTTAAAACCACTAAAATCATCAAAGCCTCTACCCTTATCACTTTGGCCTTCACTATTGGAACCATTTAGAGGAATATGAAAAAATGAGGTACTGGGTTGTGGATAAACAATCGCATGAGACTTGAGTTGTATATTACCCCATGCATAAAATAATCCCAAAGGATAACAACTTGAGATAGTAAGAACAGGCAACTGAAATAAACCACGCTGCTGGCTTTGAGCAGAGAGATGGATAATTGTTTTTTCACCTGAACAGATATCAGAAAAAATAGTATTATTAGGATCTTTTTTAGCAAAACCAATAGCAATTGAATAATGATCATCAGCAATATTCTGTTGTCTGGCTGTGTTATGTTGAATTACTAAAGGAAACAAAATAGGTTGACAACAAAAAACTGGCTGAATATGAGACAAAGAAAAATGCAAGTTTACTAGATTTTTCTGTGTCATATACATAGCAAGCAATGCAATTCCAACCAATAAGAAGGTAAAGAAAAAGATTAATGAATTGGTAAAATTAGTAGCAGCAGCTAACATAATAAAAATAAGTAAAGTAAAGATAAGACCCTCACGGGTAGGTAAAATATAAATATTCTTAGATTGAAGAACCGCTTCGTCGGTTGCTTCTACTCGTTTTAATAACCATTTCTTTAGTTTACTAATTGCTTTCATTGTTACTTAGACCTGCATTAAATGGCGATTATTTTATTTTTCATACTCTATTTTTGACTCAAATGGGGCATGACTGCTCAGTTACTAATATATAACAAATATTTGTTTGAATAACTCAGCTCTGATAGACAATTAAGCTAGGAAGGCACTAACACACTGAATTATTACCTAAATGATAGATTGGATTGAATAGTAAAGAAAGTAAAAAGGAATAGAGAAATTATTAATAACAAGAAATGTGATTGACTTAATACCCATTGAATTAAGTCAATTGAATACAAGCATTAATATTACTTAACTTTTCTGCTACTATGAATTGTAGGAGACAAAGCTATCAGAGGATATAAAAATGAGGCACGATAGAATACAAAAAAGTATCAATGCGTACTTATGTCGTAATGTCAGCCATATTTATGCCCGCTTAGATATTATTCAAAGCATCAGCGGACTTATTCTAGCAGCCTTTATTATTATTCATTTATTACTAGAAGCCAGTATCATTATTAGTAAAGATGCTATGCTGATGGTGAGCAAATTTTTTGAAGGCTACTATTTTTTTGGTGAGAAATATCCTGGAATTATTTCATTTCTAGCAGCAGCTATTTTCTTCATATTAATCATCCATGCACTAATAGCCCTACGTAAATTCCCCTCCAACTATCGTCAATACCATATTTTAAAACAACACATGAAACAATTTCATCATAGTGATACTCATTTATGGTTTTATCAAGCGGTTACTGGTTTTATGATGTTTTTTTTAGCCTCAGTTCATTTGTATATCATGATGACTCAGCCTGCTAATATCGGGCCTTATGCTTCTGCCGATCGGATATATACAGATTGGCTATGGCCTTTGTATTTACTTTTACTTATCAGTGTTGTTATTCATGCTGGCATTGGTTTATACCGCCTTGCTCTGAAATGGGGGATCTTTGAACGCAATGTTCATGGTAACCAAAAATACGTGGCCAAAAAATCAAAAATAAATCGCCAAATATTTAAAAAAATTATGCTTATAGGGATCAGCCTTTATGTAATCATTGGTTTTACTTCATTAGTTAGTTATTTAAAAGTTGGCTATGAGCATCGAGATAAAGCCGGTGAGCGCTATGAATCAATAGAAAAAGAGGTTCAGCTATGAAGATTATTTACACTGATGTTCTGGTCATTGGTGGTGGCCTTGCTGGATTACGAGTTGCCACAGGTGTAAAAGCCCGAGGCCATGATGTTACAGTATTGAGCTTAGTACCGCCTAAGCGCTCACACTCAGCTGCTGCTCAAGGTGGCATGCAAGCCAGCTTAGCCAACTCAGCTATGGGTGCTGGAGATAATGAGGATATTCATTTTGCAGATACGATTAAGGGAAGCGACTGGGGTGCTGATCAAATTGTCGCTCGTATGTTTGTTAATACTGCTCCCAAAGCCATACGAGAACTTGCCGCTTGGGGGGTGCCTTGGAGTCGGGTACAACGAGGTGATCATCAAGCCATTATTAACACTAAAAAAGTAACCATTCATGAGCGTGATGATGCACATGGTTTAATTAATGCCCGTGATTTTGGTGGTACCAAAAAATGGCGCACCTGTTTTACCTCAGATGGGACAGGCCATAGCATGTTATATGCAATGGATAATAAGGCTCATGAGCAAAAAATAGATGTTCAGGAGCGCATGGAAGCATTAGCACTAATCCATGATATTTCTTCTAAAAATGAGCATCGCTGTTATGGTGCTGTAGTACGCAATTTAATGACAGGTGAATTGCTTGCCTATGTTGCCAAAGCAACCACCATTGCAACCGGAGGTTATGGTCGCATCTTCAGCGTATCCACCAATGCCATTATTTGTGAAGGCATTGGTCAAGCCATTGCTTTAGAAACAGGGGTCGCAACATTAGGCAATATGGAAGCCATTCAATTTCACCCCACTGCTATTGTTCCTGTAGGCATTTTAGCCACTGAAGGCTGTCGTGGTGACGGCGGCGTATTACGTGATGTTGATGGCTACCGGTTTATGCCTGATTATGAGCCAGAGAAAAAAGATCTGGCCTCTCGTGATGTGGTCTCAAGACGGATGACCGAACACATACGTAAAGGTAAGGGGGTAGCCTCACGTTATGGTGACCATTTATGGTTAGATATTACTTTATTAGGACGGGATCATATCGAAAAAAACCTCCGCGAAGTCAATGATATTTGCCATAATTTTTTAGGTATCGATCCAGCAAAAGACTGGATCCCTGTACGGCCTACTCAACATTATTCTATGGGGGGTATCCGTACCAAATACACCGGTGAGTCCAGTACCTTAAAAGGCTTATATTCCTGTGGAGAGGCCGCCTGTTGGGATCTTCATGGTTTTAATCGCCTAGGAGGTAATTCTGTCAGTGAAACCGTTGTGGCCGGTATGCTTGTAGCAGAATACATTGCAGATTTTTGTGATGCCGTGCACAGCACAGTAGACATTAATAGTGATGTGGTTGAACATTTTATCAAATGTGAACAAGGCAAATTGGATACCTTATTGACCTATGAAAATGGTGAAGATGCCTATGAGTTACGTGAAGCAATGGAAACCATTATGATGGAAAAAGTGGGTATTTTTCGTAATGGTAAGGATTTAGAAATAGCCGTAAAAGAGCTACAAAAACTACTAAAACGCAGTAAACAGATATCCGTAAAGCGATCAAAATCCAAAGCCGCTAACCCTGCTTTAGAAAATGCTTATCGAACTCAAAAAATGATTAAAATTGCCTTAACTGCTGCTTATGGTGCGCTACTTAGAACAGAAAGTCGAGGCGCACATTCACGAGAAGATTACCCTGAACGCAATGATAAAGAGTGGCTAAAACGTACCATTATGCAATGGTCAAAAGTAGAAGAGGATCTCCCTCAAGTAAGTTATGAAAAAATTGATATTAATAGTATGGAGTTACCACCAGGTTTTCGTGGCTATGGTAAAGATATGACTATTAGCCACCCAACAAGTGCCATTCGCCAGCAAGCCGTCGATCAAGCGAGGGAAAAAAACAGCATAATCGGTGATCGTTTCAGCTTACAAGAAATGCTCATGCCCTATAAGCACTTATTGCCAGCAAAGTATCGTACCAAGAATGAACGTTTAGATGAGGGATTTTCTAATGAGTAATAGCCAAATAGCATCCAAAGCACCTAAACAAGCACGTCAATTACATTTTCATATTTTACGTTTTGATCCACATCTAAAAGGAGACAAGCCAAGAATTGAGACCTTTATTATAGAAGAATCACCGGGTATGACTTTATTTATAGCTTTAAATGACATTCGCAGAAACCATGATGCCTCACTAAAGTTTGACTTTGTTTGCCGAGCAGGGATATGTGGCAGTTGTGCTATGGTGATTAATGGTAAACCCGGCTTAGCATGTCATACATTAACAGCCACTCTGGATACGGATATCAGTCTGGCGCCCTTACCTGTGTTTGAATTAATTGGTGACTTATCAGTATACACAGGTAATTGGATGCGTGGTTTAAATGAGCGTCTTGAAGCTTGGATACACCAACAGGAAGAACATGATTTTAACCGTTTAGAAGAACCTATGGAACCCGATTTAGCGGATGAAATTTATGAGCTCGATCGTTGTATAGAATGTGGTTGCTGCATTGCTGGCTGTGGCACCATACAAATGCGAGAAGAGTTTGTTGGTGCCGTGGGGTTAAATAAAATCGCCCGCTATCAAATTGATCCAAGGGATAAACGCAGTGATGCCGATTATTATGAATTGATTGGTGATGAAGATGGAGTCTTCAGCTGTATGACCTTACTGGGCTGTGAAGATGTTTGCCCTAAAAATTTACCGTTGCAATCAAGAATTGCTTATTTACGTAGAAAAATGCTACAAATTGGCCTGACAAGTGTGCAGGATAATTGCTTATGCGTATCAACTCCAACTTAAAATAACTGTGATAGCTCAAACCTCATCTGACAGTTACCGTCTTTTTAAGGTGTCTGTTATGTTAGAGTTCCTTTTGTTTTAAAATAAAGATTCAACACCTTTATCAAAACGGGTAACTCTCTTCTAATCAAGTAGAAGTGTCAGACGAAGTCAGAACTAATACATATAAGCTCATCTATGAAGCAATATGTTTGAGTCGCTAATTCTGCTACAATTAGCGCTTATTTCACATAGAACCGCTTAATTATTCATGTTTTTTTCTGAGCAACGTCAACAATTTTTTAAACCCTTAACCAGCAAATATAGAGAGCAGGTCATTGAGTGTTTACGCTTATTGTATGATCGCCTTTATAGCGCTAATGCTGATTATGGCGAATCACTGCGCCGTAATCAAGTCATTGAAATTTTTGAAGAAGCTTTGGCTCGTGCCCCTATATTAGAGCAAGACTGTGAACCCGAAGACAATTTGGGCAGTCCCCGTTTTAAACACACCCGTGAACAAGCCAGTTGGTCTTTAACTCTATTAGTTGAAAACGGTTGGATTGATAAACAAGTGGATCAGATCACCTTTCAATCGACCTATCCTTTTAGTCGCATGGGACGTTTATTTACTCAAGCACTGGTTGAAGCAAAGAGTAAGAAAATTCGCACCCGCCACCGCAATACTCGCAATACACTCAATGCCTTAGATGCTTTTTTAAATCGTGGTGAAGTGCATGATTTATTAGATGCTTATGAATACTCAGAACGAATTATTGCTGACTTTAGCGATATCATCTCTGAGCTTGAAGAGCGCAAACGAGAATTAGTACGTGAGGTTGAAACTCAGGCTTTGGTACAACAGGCATCTGAACATTTTTTTGATTTTATGGAAAAACGCTTCCAACCTGATTTGGCCATTCGTCTCTCTGCTGATAGTGTTGAAAAACACCGTGATCAAATTGAACAAAGTATTGCCAAGATCCGTCGTAAACGTAAAGAATTTAAAAAACAGGCCGAACTGCGTTTGCGCCAAGTTGCCCCAGAATTATTAACCTCCCAAGAGCAATCCATTTTATGGCATATTCTTGATACTATTGAGCTGCGCATGCGTAAGGCCAGTGATACCATGCTGCCTGCTTTACGCCGTGCTTTACAAAGCTTTACTAAACGAGCGGATATTATTATTCGTCAAATTGCCTATTTAGGTGGACAAAGCCAAAGTGATGTTCTTAGTATTTGTGCTACTCTAAAAAATCTAAGCCCCGATGAGGCTGATGAACGTTTACACAAAGTTGCTCATAAAGTGTCCCCTATAGCTATCCGATTAATTGATCCTAAACAAGTATTCTTAAGCGAACGTCAGAAAAAACGGCTTGTGCAAACAGAAATTATAGAAGAAGAGGCATTAAATACACAAGCCCAACAAGAAATCATTATTGATCAACTGTTAGATCAAGCCTTTGCCATTCGAAATGATGATTTAAAAAATTACTTACACCATCAATTCAGCCAAGCCTTAGAGAAAAATATCCCTATTAATACGGCTGATTTGAGTATTAATAATGCCAACGATTTATTAGCCATGGCACATGTAATAGAGCTTGGTGGGGTTAATCAAATCAGTTCGGACTATCAATTTTCTATAGACCCTGTAGGACGCAGCAATAGCAACATCTATTTTAAACAATTTGATGAATTTTTAATTTCACTCAAAAAAATATAAACCAACCAATAATGAAACTACCATGATCAGCGACCTATTTACCGAACAATTAGAAAAAAAGAATTATACTCTGGAAGAATTTTCTGAGTTACTTATTCGCCTCTTAGATTATGGTGTCTTATGCCGTGATGAAAGTCAGGTAGAAGAACACTTATATGATCGTTTTATCCAATTAAAAAATCTTATTGAAGATTATCTACAGATCATTGGTATTCGTTTACAACATGATAAACGCTTTCATTTTGTTCGTATTTATCCTCCCGGTGCTCAGGTTCCCGGCCTACAAGATGAAGTAGAACAAGCCTTTAATAATGGCTTTCGGCAACGTTTATCACAGTCTGATATTGCTGTTATTCTAGTATTACGTGCTGAGTATGATAAGTCTTTACGCGAGGGACAAATTGATGAAAATGGTTGTGTGATGATCGCTATGGAAGCATTAAGCATTGGTATGAAAAATTTATTAAACCGAAGCCTACCTGATACCATGACTGAACGTAACCGCCTATTATCTCGTTTGAAACAATTACGCCTCATTCATTTTAAACTCGATGATAATGAAGAACAGGCTGATAATTGGCTTAAGATCCGACCAACCATCAGCCAATTTATTAATGAAGAAGCCTTGATGATTTTATCTACTGGTAAAAACACCACTGCCAGCCATAATGACCCAAAATAGATAAGCGATAGCCCTAACTATGTTTGCAAAAAAAGTAATTTTTATCAATTGGGGAAATATCCCTCTGCTTGACTTTGAGTTTGGCCCCATTAATTTATTCTCTGGTGGCAATGGCTCAGGTAAAACAACCGCTGCTGATGGTATTCAAAGCATTATGACTGCGGCACATGAAAATCTCTACAATTACAACCCGGGTCAGGATGAAACCACTCAACGAGGTCGCCGTGGCAAACAGGTAAGAACTTTGGCTTCTTATCTCTTAGGTTGTGATGATGGCAGTTATGCTCGCCCTTGGAATACAGATGGTTATCTTGTTGCTGTCTTTCACCCCACCCAAGGTGAAACAGCCGAACCCTTCAGCGCTATTATGGCCATGCGTGCTCATATTGATCAGTCCAGTCAACAAAAGCAAGCTCGTTTGGATAATTTAAGTTTTTTTATTCTACAAGGTGACATGCTTGAACAAGACGATTTTATTCAACTTGATGAGCATAAAAAACAGCACATCATTCCCATTAATGATATCCAAAATACATTAAAGCAACGCTATGGTGAAAACACGGTTGAATATTATAGCAAAAAGAGACCCTATTTAAGACGTTTATATGCGGCTCTAAGAGGTAAAACAGATGCTGTCTCTGATCGCGAAGCCATGCATGCTGCAAAAACCTTTTCTTCTTTTATGGCATACAAACCTGTTAAAAGCATTAATGATTTTGTTGCCCATGAGATTTTAGAAAATAAAGACATGAGTGATGCTGTGCATGATATTTCAGATGCTATGAAAACCATTCATGGTATGGAAGAAGATGCTCGCTTTATTATTAGAGCAATTGATTTACTGCAAACCACTGAACAACATTGCCATACATATATGACTCATTGGATTGACTCAATGGTTAATCAATACAAAGAAGCTCGCTATAATGCTCTACTGAATCAATCTGATTATATTCAAGCAAAAAAAGAACAACATCATATTTTTGAAGCCATTATCGATCATGAAAATAAAATTGCTATTAACGAAGATCGACGTCAACAAAGCCACCAAGAAATTATTACTCTTGAAGCACAGCGCCAAGGCATTAAAGCACTTAAAGACAAAGATGAATTACAAACCACAATCACACATCATAATGAGCAGCTAGGCAAACAAAGCACTCCGTTATTAGAACAAAATTTTCTACTCACTAAAAATACTCAAAGTAGCTCTGATTTATTAAAGCAATTACAAAAAAGCAATTTAGGAACCGATATTCCTGCCTTTGATAACAAAGAATTAATTACTCAACTAGGTAAAGTCATTGCTCTTAAACATACATCTGAAATTGATCTACACAGTTTATTGGGAAGTGACTGGATTGATATTTCCCCTTTAGAAAATCATTTAGATAAGGCCTTAATTGCCGAACAAGATCATAATCATTTAGTACATTTATTGCAAAGTAATGATGTACATAAAAATGGGGTTAGCTTGCGTGATCAATTACAACAACTATTAAATCAGCAAAAACATCAATTACAACACAACCAACATAGAATTGAGCAAAAACAACAAGAAATTGATGCGCTAGAGAGTCATAAAATCACCTATCCTCATTATGTACAAGCTGCCTTAAATAGCATCGAACAACAATGCCCAGAAGCAGATCCTCGTGTACTATGTGACTATGTTGAAATATCTGATCCTCAATGGCAAATGGCCATTGAGGGTTATCTTGGTGGTGCTCGTTATTCTATTTTAGTTGCTCCTGAATATGAAGCACAAGCAATGACGATTGTACGCAATATGCCCGGTGGCAATCGTATTCGAGCAAAAGTAATTCAGGGCAGTCGAGCTAAAAAAGATTTACAAAGGATCACTATTGCCAGTAACTCTATCGTTAATATTATGCATTTTGAACATAAAACAGCTGAATATTATTTAACTGCCTCTTATGGATCAGTATTACGAGTGGCCGATACAGAGGCTTTACGCAATACAGCACGAGGCATTACTAGCGAGGGTTTAGCTTGTGGCAGCTATAGTATGTGGCGTTGCGACTTAAATGATACGGAATTGGTTTTTGGTCAAGGCGCAAGGGAACGAGCACTATTAGCAAAGCAAGAAGAATTAATTAAACAAAGTAATGAAGCTAATAAATTACAACAAATTTACCATAGTAATAGAGATATTTTTAATTGTCTTGAACAAATAAAACCCCTTAATTATGTCAGCATCATTCATAGTATGCTAGAACATCATCGACGTTTACAATACGCTGAAAACGCACTTCATGATTTAGATGTAAGTGATTTTAATGAACTTGAAGAGCAATTAGATCAACAAAAATCCTATTATGCTCAATTAGATGAACAGGAAAAAACACTTAACAAAGAACTCGGTGGCTTACAAGTTAAGCAACAAAAACAACAAGAAGTTGTCCACAACTTGAATAGCGAGCAGGCTAATTATCAAAATCAAGTAGAGCAATGTGAAGCACAAATAAAAAAAATAAGCCGTATTCAAAGTGACTTTATCATTCAAGATATACTCGATCAAGCAGATGAGAAACTACAAATTGATCACTTTAGCTATGATAAAGAACACATTCAAGAAAAATTAAATAAAATGACCCTGATGATTGAACAATCTGTTATGGAACACAATCAGCATTGTAAAAATTATGATGCCATTGTCTATGATTCTGATTCATACACTCTGCATAGTCATGATTTTTTTAAGCGTATTAATCAGCTCTCTGGTGAAGTAGATAGCATAAAAAACCGTCTAAAAAATAATGTGCTAGCAGAAAAGAAAGATAAGCTTGCTAGCTTAAAAGAAGATTTTAATACGGCCTTTGTGACTCATTTATGCCATTCTATTTATCAAGCGATTAATGATGGTAAGAGGATCTTAGATGATCTTAATATTGAATTAGCCCATCATCGTTTTGGTACTGATCAAGAACGTTTTCGCTTTGCCTATCGTTGGGTACCAGAGTTTCAAGAATATTATAAATTTTTTAAAGAAGTGATCCAGCAACCCAATCTTGGTGATGGTACAACCTTATTTAATGCTGAGCTATCTAAAAATGCTAAAAAAATTCGAGATAAAATTCTCTCTATGTTATTAAATGAGGATGAACAAAAAGCCATGCGTGAACTGGATCGCATCAGTGATTATCGCAACTACCGTCATTATGAAATTTATAAAGAACCCAAAGATAAGCAACCCATTGCCTTGAGTCAATATGGTACTGGTTCTGGAGGTCAGTTAGAAACACCTGCTTATATTATTCGCTCCGCAGCCATTACCTCTGCCTTTCGTTTTAATGAGGGTAATAGTCATTTACGTATGGTCATGGTCGATGAGGCATTTTCTAAAATGGATGAGGCTCGCTCAAGAGAGGTCATTAACTATTTAACCAATACCCTAGGATTGCAATTAATTTTTATTATGCCCACCAGTAAATCGGGCCCTTTTATGGATTTAATCAGTAATCAATTTGTCTTTAGTAAATGTCCTATAACTAAAGCCAGAGGTGAATTACAGACTCGTATGTTAGTGGATCGTAAAATTTGTGATCAAGAAAAACTTAAAGAATTATGGGCCAATCATAGAAAAACCATCCGCCACCAAGCCATGCTGGATTTTATGGAAGATTTATCCTAAAGTGACTATTATTATAAACAATAAATGGAAACTGAGTATGCAAAAAATATCTTTACAGCCAATTTACCTATTATTATTTTTGGTAATAGTGAGTTTTTTTACATCCGCTTGTAGCAGTAAAAATGAAAGTGATTTAGGTATTACCGAAGAGGTCTTGCAAAACGAATGGAAACCTATTATTCGTCAAGAATTAATTAATTTTTATAATACTCATTATATGGCTTCATTGTCTAATCCTGAACAAATGCTTGCCATGCTTAATAAAATTAATGCCCTTGAAATTACTGAAATTTCATTAAAAGAGAGAGGCGCTAAAACAACCAGTTGGTCATTTAGTAACCAAAAAAGGGCTTCTTATATTCATATTGCTTATACTATGGGCGATGCCACACCACCTGATGGAATAACACAGCGTGATTTAAAAGTGATTATTTCAGGCATTAATCGTATTGATCGTGTAGAAGGTTTGTAATCACCTTACTGTCAGCAAATAGTACGTATTACTTAGCAATACAGAAACTGCTAACTTCTCTTAATTAATTGATTATACTTAACTTTTACTTCCAAGCAGCGACAAAAATACACAAATAAGTACACATTTTAAAAACTTACCCTTAATCAGTAATGAATTAGAATAGTTTTGTATCAATGTCAATTGACACTTACCTATCATAAATGCTATTTTACATTATATTTATCGATACCTAAAAGGTAAAATTATGATTTCAGCAAAACTATCCAGTAAATATCAAATAGCAATTCCAAAAGCCATTAGGGAAAATATGGGTATCAAATCTGGACAACAATTTACTTTAATTACCAGAGGCTCAATCATTGAAATGATACCTATGCAATCAATTGATAATGCCCGAGGCTCTTTTTCTGAATTCAAAACAACAGATACAGTGAAACCAGAAGAATATCGTGACAGGCAGGATAGAAACCCATGATCTTGGTTGATACTTGTGGATGGATTGAGTGGTTAACTGACGGTATTCTTGCAAATAAATACAAATCTTATATGCAAGAGGTTGAATCTATTATTGTCCCAACTTCAGTACAATTTGAATTATATAAATGGGCAAGTAGAGTTAAAAACAAACAGGAAGCCTTAAAAGTCATCGCTTTAACCGAACAAGGAAAGGTCATTCCTTTAACTACTTCACTTTCGCTCCTATCTGGTGATTTAGCTCAGGAATATAAGCTGTCTTTTGCTGATGCAATTATTTATGCAACAGCCCAAAATGAACAAGTTGAACTTATCACTTCTGACGATCATTTTCTTAATTTACCTAGGGTTGTTTATTTTAAAAAATAAAAACCAAATTCTTATTTATAGGTTCTTTTAAAAATTCAATAAAAAAGGGGGTAATTGACGCTAATTTTAGTAAAAGCTCACTTCATCCAACTGGTTAAGGATATCATCTTCAACAAAACAAATTTTTTGATCGTTACCTGTTGCTGAATACGTTTTTTAGGGTTGATTACTTACCAATACAGAAACTGCTAAAAATCCTTCCAAGTAAGTCATCCGAGGTGAATTCTCCCGTAATTTCGGAGAGGTAATTTTGCGCCTGACGTAATTCTTCAGCAAGAAGTTCTCCTGCTGAGAATTGTTGTAGTTGAACAAGTCCTTTTTCGACTGATTCTATGGCTTTATTAATGGCTTCTAAATGTCGGCGACGAGCCATAAAGCTACCTTCACCAGCATTTTGATAGCCCATAGATTTTTTAAGATGATCCTTAAGTAGTTCAATACCTTTTTGTTCTTTAGCTGATAGATATATTGATGTAAGTCCTTTTTTTTCTATAATTTGTGGGGCTTTATCTGCTAAATCAATTTTATTATGTATTAATGTAATCGCAATAGTATCAGGAAATTGTGCCAATAATTGCTTATTGTTTTGTTCATTATCAGAATTATTTTCATCCATTACCAATAATATTTGATCCGCCGTATCAATGACTTTCCAAGCACGTTCAATGCCTATTTTTTCAACTTCACAATTGCTTTCACGTAAACCAGCTGTATCAATAATATGCAAAGGCATACCATCAATATTAATTTCTTCTTTTAAGACATCTCTTGTCGTTCCAGCAATGTCGGTCACTATGGCAGATTCTTTACCTGATAGAGCATTAAGTAAGCTGGATTTTCCGGCATTAGGCTGACCTACAATGGCAACATTCATCCCTTCTCTTAATAAGCACCCTTGCTGTGCCTGAAGTAAAATATTTTTTAAATCTGATAAAATCATTTTAGTATCAGTTTCTACCTTACCATCAGAAAGAAAATCAATTTCTTCTTCAGGAAAATCAATTGCTGCTTCAACATAAATACGTAATAAAATCAGTGCTTCAACCTGAGTATGTATTAATTTTGAAAAATCACCTTGTAAAGAACGTTGTGCTGATCGAGCTGCTTGTTCATTACTGGCATCGATTAAATCGGCAATGGCTTCTGCCTGAGCGAGATCGAGTTTATCATTTAAAAAAGCTCGCTCACTAAATTCCCCTGGTTTTGCTGCCTCTGCCCCAAGAGAAAAAACACGTTGTAATAGCATATCCATAACCACAGGACCGCCATGACCTTGTAGCTCAACAACCTCTTCACCAGTAAACGAATGAGGAGCAGGGAAATATAAAACAATACCAGAATCAATAGTATGATTTTCTTTATCGAAAAAAGGTACGTAATGAGCATAACGTGGTTTAGGAGTTTGCTGAATAATTTCTTCAACAATTGCTAGAGATTTAGCTCCAGAGAGGCGAATAATACCTACGCCCCCTCGGCCGGGGGCTGTGGCAAGTGCAGCAATAGTAGAAATAGAATTTTTCTTATGCATTCTCAATGGATCGAGTGATATACCACTGCTGAGTAATGGAAAGAAGGTTGTTTACTACCCAGTATAATACTAATCCCGATGGGAAAAAGGCAAAAAAGACTGTAAAAATAATAGGTAGCATCATCATTACTTTTGCTTGTACAGGATCCATTGGTGCTGGATTAAGTTTCTGTTGGACAAACATAGAAACCCCCATAATTAAAGGCAGTACATAATATGGATCCGGCGCTGATAAATTATTTAACCATAAGATAAAATCAGCTTGGCGCATTTCAACACTTTCTAATAACACCCAATATAAGGAAATAAAGACAGGAATTTGCACCACGATAGGTAAACAACCGCCTAAAGGATTAATTTTTTCTTTCTTATACAATTCCATCATGGCTTTATTTTTACCCGCAGAATCATCTTTATATTGCTCTTGCAGTGCTTTTAGTCGTGGTGTTACTTTGCGCATATGCGCCATGGATTTATAAGATGCTGCTGATAATTTAAAAAATAAACCTTTAATGATCATAGTTAGTAAAATAATTGAAAAACCCCAATTATTAACGACACTTTGAATTGTCTCTAATAACCAATGAATGGGATGAGCTATCACTGATAAAAAACCATAATCAACGGTACTATCTAAACCCGGTGCTAATTTAGAAATTTTATCTTGTAGCTTAGGACCAACAAAAAGAAAATCTTTAAGAGTAATACTTTGTTGAGGCTCAACTTTTTGAGCAGCTGTGATAGTACCAGCAATATAATGAGGTTCTGCTGTATTTTTTTCAGTAACGCGGGTGTAGTAAGTTTCTAAACTATCTTTAGGTGGTATCCATACTCCCATAAAATAGTGTTGAAGCATAGCGACCCAACCACCTTTATTTTTTTGGCTTAAATTACTTTCTAGCATTTCTGAAAATTTAATTTTTTCAAAACCATCCACATCTTTGGAAACCATCGCACCAGTATAGGTTTTTAAAAATCTACTTTTTTGTTTTAAATCAGTTCGTTGTAATTGGCGATACAAATACCCTGTCCAAGGAGACTCTGAATTATTGCTGATCTGATGCTCTACAGCAATTTCATAATTTCCAGGATAAAAGGTATAAATCTTAGTGAGACTAAATTTTCCATCTTCTGATGTCCAAGTAAGTGGTACTTTTAATTCATTTTGCTTACCCAATTCATAACTAAGTTTATCAACCTTATAGGTTACATTATGGTCAGGAGCATATTGAGTGGTATTAGTATTAGTGCTAAGTAAACCTGTTTGACTAATAAAAAATAAGCCCGATTTATCATTCATTAATACAACAGGGTTTGGATCCTTATTAATATCAACAGGATAATCTAATAAAGCAGCTCGTCTTATATCTCCACCAATAGTATCAATTTCAATCTCAAAAACGTCTGTTTTGACATGAACTCGTTGACCACTTTTCAATTTTTTGGCAATAGCGGGTGCATCTGAACTTACAAGTCCATTTTCATTGACAGGTACACTAGGCAAATCATTTTTTATTGTATCTTGTGATTCACCAGTCGTACTATTTTGAGTAGTAGTGATATTAGTCGTTGGAGGATTAACTTGTACTTGCCAAGTTTGCCATAATGACATTGAAACCAGCATAAAAGCTGCAAATAAAATTAAACGTTGTGTATCCATAATATTTTTAATCTATAAAATTATATAAAGTGTAATTTAACGTATGACTACTATTGTCACACATCGTTCTTATTATTTTTTTCTGAGTCAATTTCTGGTACAGGATCAAGCCCGCCGGGATGAAAAGGGTGGCACCGAAGTATGCGTTTGAACCCCATCCAACTTCCTTTTAATACCCCAAAACGCTCTATGGCCGTATGAGTATAACAAGAACAACTTGGTATATAGCGACAATTATTACCTAACAAAGGACTGATAATATATTGATAGCCTTTAATAATGCCTAGCAAGGCGTTTTTAATAACATTCACATGACTAAAACCAAGTGGTTCAATAAAAACAGTATTTTTGAAGGACGTCCTTCAAAATACCTATTTTAAAAACACTGGATTTTACCAGATTCCCATTCATAAGGCTTTACTTATTTTTATTTAACTGCTTTCGTAAATAATTAAACTGCTTAGATAATGACTGCACAATCGTTTCATTAGACATTTGATCAATACCTTTACGCACTAAGATGACATAATCAGCGCATGATATCGTATTTTTATTAAGGCGGAAAAATTCTCTACTAAGTCGCTTTATCCTGTTTCTATGAACAGCCGTTTTAACTGATTTTTTGGCTACGGTCAGACCTAACCTAGGATGATTTTTATGAGCATTTTTCTTTGCTAAAATAGTCAGTAATTTATCTGATGAACGCATTGACTGATTAAAAACAAATTTGTAATCAGAGGGAAGGAGTAATCTTTGCTTTCGTTCGAATTTTTGCTCATGATGTTTAATAGTATCAGACATAAATTCAAAATCGCATATTTTCTTAACTGAAGAGTATTTATCAATAATAACTATTATTAACAACAATACTGTCTAAAAGATGAATTGTAATACAAGCTATTAAGCCCAATAGTATTTTACTTATTATTTATAATTGCATTTAACTTAATAAAAACTTAGTAAATAATATTAAGGCTATTAGGCTTGAATTAGAATAATCTATTAAACTGCTAACTGATGACGCCCTTTAGCACGTCGTGCATTTAATACTTTTCTACCCGCTTTTGTAGCCATACGAGCGCGAAATCCATGAGTACGTTTACGTTTTAGATTACTTGGTTGAAATGTTCTTTTCATAGCATAAATTCCGGATATTTTATAAAGATGATAAATAAAGCTTAAACCTTAGTTAACACTAATTCATAAGCCTTTTTCAGAGCCAGATATTATACGGTATTATTTTACTATTAGTCAATATATTAAGTTTAATTATTTTATTGATGATACTGTTAATTTAATGAGTCTCATTATTAGGCTTCAGTGAGTTATAATAGTATATATTATATATCTTTTTTATTTTTATTATTAGGCAACTGCATTTCTGTGAATAAGTTACTATTTACAATATTTATCAATAAATTACAGTATTTTTAACTATAAGGATAAAATGTATTTTACCTGTGTTCAAATTGTGAATAAAAATTTAATGTTATACAATAGCTGACTTATAAACATTTAACACCCATCTTTTTCATAACTTATACACAGACTTATACACAGTTTTTTTGTGTTTTATTAATAACATGAATCATGTGAAACTTACTACTTTCATCTTGTGTATCTGTTATTTGAGTATAATTTTATCGGCGTAATTATAAGTGTCTAGACGGATAACTACTTATAATATCCTTATTACTATAAAGCTATTTGTTTTAGGTGTGGTAGATTAGCTAAATAATTGTATTTATGTTTTTTTTGTATTGAATAGTTGGTTTTTATGAATTTTGATATTTGGGATAAGTGTTTACTGTCCTTAGAAAAAGAAATACCTGCTCAGGAATACAAAATATGGGTTTTGCCACTTCAAGCTAAACTTATCTCTGATTCTGAGTTAATTTTATTTGCCCCAAATAAATTTGTTTTGGATTTTGTAAAAAACAAGTTTCTTAGTAATATATCAACAATTGTCGATAAATTATCTGGTAATTTAATTTCAGTTAGCTTGCAAGTGGGGAGTATTAAAAAAACAGTAGATTCTAATTTTGTGGAAAGCATCAATTCATTTGTTAGTAATACTAATGTAAATAAAAGTGATAACTCTATTTCTAGAAAAGGGATATTTACGAGTGTTGCTTCTCATGCTTCTGGTTTGGATGCAAAAAAATCTCAATCATCATTTTCTTCAACAGCTAGTCATGATGTGGATAAGCGTTTTAAAAAATATCAATCTGCTTTAAATACAGAAATGAATTTTGATACTTTTGTCGAAGGAAAATGCAATATGTTAGCACGAGCTGCTTCATTGCAAATAGTTGAGACGATAGGTGATGGTGTTAATAACTATAATCCATTTCTCATTTATGGTGGGGTTGGTTTAGGAAAAACTCATTTAATTCATGCGCTTGGAAATATTATTATATCTAATAATCCTGACTCTAGAGTTATTTATTTACATTCCGAACGCTTTGTGCAAGAAATGATCACGGCTTTACAAAATAAAACGATTGATCAATTTAAAAATTTTTACCGCTCTGTTGATGTTTTATTAATTGATGATATTCAATTTTTTGCTGGTAAAGAGAGAACTCAGGAAGAATTTTTCCATACCTTTAATGCCCTTCTTGAAGGACAAAAGCAAATTATTATGACTTGTGATACGTTTCCGAAAGAAGTATCGGGTTTAGAAGAAAGGTTAAAATCACGGTTTGGTTGGGGTTTAACGGTAGCCATAGAATTGCCTGATACTGAAACTCGGGTTGCTATTCTTCTCTCTAAAGCCGCTCAAGTAAATATTGATTTACCCCAAGATGTTGCTTTTTTTATTGCCCAACGTATTCGTTCTAACGTAAGAGAATTAGAAGGCGCCTTAAGACGAGTGATTGCAACTGCTCGTTTTCAAGGTCAAAAAATCTCAGTTGAATTTGCCAAGTTGGCCTTACATGATTTAATTGCTATTCAGGACAAACAGGTGTCCATTGAAAATATTCAAAAAATAGTAGCTGAATACTACAAAATACGTGTTGCAGATTTACATTCTAAACGTAGGACACGATCAGTTGCACGTCCAAGGCAAATTGCTATGTCATTGGCAAAAAAATTGACCAGTCATAGTTTACCAGAAATTGGTGATGCTTTTGGTGGTCGTGATCATACGACAGTATTATATGCGTGTAGAAAAATTGAATCATTAAGAAAAGATGAAGTAGCCATTGAAGAAGACTTTACTAATCTTCATAGACAGCTAACATCTTAGTTTGTGTGTTCTGTATAAAAATATAAGAACGAGTGCAATTATTTTAAAGTTTTACCGCTTAAGGGATTGTGTAAATGAAATTTTCGATTGCTATTGATGAACTATTACCTGCTTTGCAATCAGTAATAGGTGTAGTTGAAAAACGCCAAACATTAGCTATTTTATCTAATATATTGGTGAATATAAAAGATGGTACATTAACCATTACAGGAACGGATCTTGAAGTAGAGATTACCACTTCAATATTAATAGAAGATGATTCTATTGAATTTGATTTTACCGTTCCAGCAAAAAAATTATTTGATATTTGTAAAAACCTTGATGCTGGCTCCTTATTGAAATTTGAAGTGATTGAGAATAAATTAATTCTTAAAGTTAAGAAAAGTCGCTTTACTCTACTGACTCTTTCTGCTGAAAATTTCCCTAACCTCGATCCAATGAGTTCTACTTCTGAGTTTAGTATTGCACAAAATAGCCTTAAACAGCTTATTGATGCCACTCAGTTCTCTATGGCAAACCAAGATGTGCGCTATTATCTTAATGGTTTATTATTTGAAATTTATAATAATGAATTACGCACAATTGCGACAGATGGACATCGCTTAGCATTTAGTGCTATTGATAACTTATCTAATTTGATTAATATTCCTAAAGATACTACTCAGCAATTAATTGTGCCACGTAAAGCCATCACTGAGATGAATAGAATTTTGAATGACTCAAGTGATAGTATTCATATTTCAATTTCAGCCAGCCATTTAAACATTGTTTTTGAAAAATTAAGCTTTACAACAAAATTAATAGATGGTCGTTTTCCTGATTACCAACGAGTGATTCCCGCTGTTGAATTATGCACTAAGAATATTATTGCAGATAGACAAGCGCTAAAACAATCTCTGGCACGCATTGCTGTTTTATCGACAGAAAAATATAAGGCAGCTCGTTTAGAATTCAGAGAAAATTTATTGATAGCCATTGTTCATAACCCAGAGCAAGAAGAAGCAGAAGAACAAATTCTTATTGAATATAAAGGTGATGAGTTTACTGTTGGTTTTAATGTGGGTTATTTAGTGGATGCTCTCAACGCTGTAAAAGAAGATCAAGTAGCACTGTGTTTAACGGATGCCAATAGTAGTTGTCTTATCTCCGGCCTTAATAATGATAATATTAAATATGTTGTTATGCCTATGAGACTTTGATTGCCCAATGCCTCTTGAATTATTAAAAATATATAATGCCCGTAACTTAATAGACTTTACTTTTAGCCCACACAAAAAATTTAGCATTGTTTATGGTTCTAATGGAGTGGGTAAAACGACCATTTTAGAATCTATTTATCTTTTATTGCGTTCTCGAACATTTAGAAGTAATCAACTTAAAAACTTTATTAACCACAAAGAAACTACCTGTACTATCTTTTCTAAATTTTGTGTTGCAGATGAAAATAAATTTACGAATAATTTTACCTTAGGTATTAGTCGATCAAAAAACTCTTCCCAGCCTATTCTCCATTTAAATTCAGAAAAAATTAATAAACTCTCTATTATTTCTAATTTAGTTGTCTTAGCTCTAATAACACCAGAAAGTTTTTCTCTCTTAGATGAAGGACCTTCTGTAAGACGAAAGTTTATTGATTGGGGAGTGTTTCACGTGGAACCTTTATTTTTAAATGATTGGCGTTCATTTAAAAAAATATTATCCAATCGAAATGCTTTATTAGCAAAGTTTTCTAATGAGTTTAAATTAAATAAAAGATTATCTAGCCATTCTTATGAGCAAATTAATTGTTGGTCTTCTCAATTAAATGAATTAAATACTAATCTAGATTGCTATCGCAGTGCTCAAATAGAAAAAATATACCCAATATTTAAACAATTCATTGCATTATTTTCAGATGATCTTGCAGACAATATTCGTATAGAATATTACCGAGGTTGGACTAAAGATTTATCATTTAATGATTATCTTAAAAATAAATTAGCGGAAGACTTAAATTGTGGTTATACAAGGTATGGAACTCATCGTTCAGAATTAAAAATCTTTTATAAAAATCTGATTGCAAAAGATACTTTATCGAGAGGACAAAAAAAAATTATTATTATTTGTTTAATCCTCTCTCAGTTTAAATTTTTATCAGATAAGGCTAATAATTCCAATAGTATTTTATTATTGGATGATATAGAT
>WFNB01000120.1 GCA_015488755.1 Gammaproteobacteria bacterium
ACTTAATTGTGCTGGAGGGTGAGGCATGGGCAGAGCATTAGCGATGGCCTCTTTGGTAGCCTTCTTCAACACGCTGCGTTTACCATTAATCAGCAGGTTTTTAATTGAGCCATCAGCCAAAAGTGTGAATGAAACCTTAATTTTTCCTTCAATATGTCTTTTTCGAGCAATACGAGGATAGTGTTTATGCGCTCCGATATGATTTCTAACAAGTTGTTTATAGCTTTTTCGAGTTTGTTCCAGCAAGCGGGGATCAGGTTTTGCCTGTACAGGAGAAATATGGATCGGTTTTGTTGGAACCTTATCACTATGAGCCACCGCTTTTATTATTGGCTGTTGTTTCAGCAAAGGTTTTTTCTTAACCACTTTAGGGCGTTTTTTTATTTGTGGCTTTTTTTTAAGTTTTTTCTTTGGCTTTTTCTTGATCGTTGGTTTTGGCTTTTGTTTGGCTTGTTTTTTAATGATAGGCTCAGGTTTTTTTTCTACCATTACTTTTTCTTGAATCGGCTCAGGTTTTGGCAACACAATGGGTTCAGGCTTAGGTTGTTCTATTGGCGGCTCAATAACAATAGGGGGAGGAGGGGCGATATTGGCAAAACGTACATGGGTAATGGTTTGCTGAATCACTTGATCAGGTACAGCACTACGGGTTGTTTTTGCCTGAAAAAATAAAAGCAAATGCAAACTTAATGATAAAAATATAGCCACAAACCAGATGAGTGTGTTGGAGTGACTCATTGAATGCCAGAGTGAAGGTGCTTGAGTCATTTGTTTGTGTTAGTTGGCTGTGTTTTTACTGCTTGAGCTGATGACTTAGGTTCCATGGTGACAATATCAACCCCAGAAGCACCGGCTTTACGAGCGGCATCAAATGCACCAATGGCAATACCCAGATCAACATTTTTATCACCACGAATACGAACCACTTTTTCCGTTTGTTTTTTCAGTTCTTCTATTAATACGGGTTCTAATGCCGCCAAAGGGATGATTTGGCTATTAATTGAATATTCCCCCGCTTCGTTAATGATAATTTCAATTTGTTGTGGCTCATCCAGTGCTTCACTGCTTTGCGCTTCGGGTAAATTAATACTTAATACTTCATCACGAACAAAGTGTGAGGTCAGCATAAAAAAGACCAAAAGTAAAAAAACAATATCAATTAATGGGGTGAGATTGGGCACATTACTGGTGCGCCTGCGTCCTTCAAACTGCATGGCTAACACCGCTGCGATGGTGGCTTGCCTCACTTTCTTCGGTTAGTGATGGAGAATTGTTTCTAGGAAAATATTCCAGCATTAAAGAGGCATAATTGCGCATACTATGAGCACGTTTATCCGCGGCTGATTCCAATAAGTGCAATAATAATAATACGGGAATAGCAACCGCCAGACCAACGCCTGTGGTGAGCATTGCTTCCCATATACCACCTGCTAATGCTTGGGCATCAACTTGTCCCCCTGCTTGCTCAATAACCATAAACGCTTTAATCATGCCGATTATTGTGCCTAAAAGTCCCAATAAAGGGGCAGTGTTACCAAGAAATGAGAGTGTGCGAAAGCCTTTTTCCATTTTATTAAGCTCAAAACTACCCAAGCGTATGGCTACTCGGTTAAGATCCATAATTCCTTCTTTAGAAGCTTGCAACATGCCTTGCAGTAAACGTCCTTCAGGGCCACGCATCTTATTGATAACAGTATCGGGCTGGCATTCTCTAAGGGCTTTGAGTAAGTGTTGTTCAGCCTGCTTTCCTGGGCGACCCATAAAAGTAAAGCGGATCAGTCGTTCAAATAAAATACTCAGGGCAATAAATGAGTAGCCTGCTAGTATCCAGACAATAATGCCGCCCTTATCAAATATATCGGTCACAATCATAGTATAATCCATGCAATAATATGTATAAGTGTTTGTTGAAAATAATCTAAGTATTTATTTGTGCACAATGGTCGAATTTTAGCATCAAGATTTGTTACGCCTAGAACTAATTATTTTTATATCATGCGATATTGAATTTGTTCTAATCGTGTGCAAATCAATCTATTTATTTTGTTTACATCTTAATATGAAGAAATCCAGCAGTATTATATACTGTTTGCTATATAATAATAGAATTGCTTATACTTGAATCCATCCCAAGCCAGTAAAAATACCTAGAAAAATTAACATAAATCCTGAAAGTTGTTCTATTTTCTTACCCCATTGATTTAAATGTTCTTTGATTTGTTGACTGAAATAGGAAATGGCAAAAGCGAAAAATAGACTGGGTATGACAACGGCTCCCAACCCAAATGCAATACCTAATTTAGCACCACCTACAGGTGTTGCCATAGTGGCTGCTATGGTGAGAATGGTTACCAGTGGAATACACGGATTAAGCGCCATACCTGTACCCATTGCAAATAAACTTATTGATAAATATAAGGTGGATTGGGTTTCATTTTTATGTGAAGGTGTTTTATTAAAATAAATGGGCTGCTCATCCTTTATCTTTGCTGAATGATGAGATGCACAAGACTTTTTATTTGAATAGGCTCCAAAAACCAAATAAATACCAACAAGGGTTGTTGCTATACCAAGAATTTGACTGGCAATACCTTCTTCTATCCACTTTGTTGCAGCCAGACCAAAGGCACCGGCAATAGTACCCAATAATGTATACCCTGTTAATCGCCCTAGAGAAAAAGGTATTATGGTTTTCCATGATGTTTGCATATTATTTCTGTTCTGTCCTAGAAAAACGGGTCCTAAAAAGGGCAAACAGGTAATATTACACGGACCAGCACCAAAGGTTAGTCCCATAAGCAATGCAACAGAGAAACTCAATGTTATATCAGCCATCATTTCTTATGACCTCCAAATAAGGTAATTTTTTCCCATTGAGTCTGAGCTTTTTTACGCTTTTTAAAATAGCCTGGATCGGAAGATAATATTGGAAAAAATGCATACTTTATTTTTAGTACATCTTTATCGGGACAAAATTCTACACAACGTCCGCATAATGTACAGTCGGGATAAATCACATCTTTATTTTCCATGTCTGTATGAATTTCATGTATATCCATTGGACATGATTTAGCACATAAACCACATTTAACACAACGAGGTTTGGCTTCTTTAACCAACCTCACCAAGCCGATTTTTTTAAAGAGAGTGTTGAGTGATAACATCGGGCAAATCCGACAAAAGGGCTGCCTAACCATTAGTCCTATAGATATCATTAAGCCAAATAAAAATGTCGCAAGTACTGATAAAATTAAATAGCTCATGGAGCTGGTATCAACGACCAATTCTTTCGTATCTCCAGTCACCAGTGTCGTTAGAATGCGACTGGGACAGATCCGACAGAATGGATCGCCTAATTCATGTCCTACTACGCCAAAGCCTGCTAATAAAGGGAAAATAAATAATAGAAAGATCATTATCAGCCATTTAACTGGACGAGTTTTTGACGTTATATTTTTACTTAATGTTTGAGTTTGTTGAAGTCCCAGTTTTTGTCCAATGATATTTAACACTTCTTGAAAGAATCCTAAAGGGCAGATCCAGCCACAAAATGCTTTGCTTAATACAATTAATAGCAACGCAAAAGTACCTAAGGTAATTGCTGTAGGTAAAAAAGCTTGAATAATGGATCCCCCTGATGAAAGTACAGGAGCTGCATGATGTGCCATCTGATGTTGAAATGAGATTAACGCACAGTGATCGGCTGTTTGCATATCATAAGCACAGGCAAGTGCAGGTAAACTACTGGTGAGTTTATCGGCCAGATAATAACCTCCTAAGCCAATACCATACACCATTACAATAAAGGCTGTAATTTGAATTAATCGTCTGATGATGGTTAAGTTCATGATGCTCTCCTGGATGCTCTATTATGCTTCCGCATTATAATAATACCGGAAAGAAAACCGATGGAGAGTGATAATATGCCCCCTATATTTGAATTCCAATGTGATGGATTGACGGAGTAGGGTGCTGAAAAATTTGTTTTATACGTTATGCCATGAGAAATATGGACTGTACGTAATATAAATTCTTCAGGTTGATTGGCTCGTCTACCAGGTTGAATGTTTTTAAAATCCTCGGGTAAAATGAAGGAAACCATACCATCAATATCTGTTTTTGCATCTAAATTAGAACCATTACTGGTATTCAAAGTAACCCAAGTATCTGCTAGCGGTTTTCCTTTAAATAACACTTTGTAATTATGATTATTGCTGGTGTAAAAGTGCCAGTGTTCACGGATCATTGGTTCCGGTACAATTTCTAAAGGCAGTTTGTTTTTTTTAATAAGTTTCCTCGGACTATAACCTGAAGGTTTATCTCTCATAGAGACATATCTTAAGGATGATTCATAAGTGTTATCTGTTTTTCGCTCAGCAAGTAGTGCATGATAATTATCCATTCCCGTTTTAGGTAAAATATATTTGTTGCTATCCTTCTGAGCATTTACTATTTTTATATTCAGAGATGGTGTTATAAATTTAACATGAGCATGGGTATTATCATTAAGGTAAAATATTTTTTCCTTAATTCTGTGATTAGTTTGATGTATTTTATGGGTAATTGGGGGTGTCTTTGGTTTTGGAGACCATAATAACTCCGCATAACAAAGGTGACTGATACTCAGTAGTCCGGATGCAATGAAGATCATATTTTTGTTTTTCATAGGAGAAACCTTGTCTCTACCAAGGTACATATCAATTATATGTACCTTGGTAGAGAAGAATAATGGGCTTAATTAGAATCGTAGAGAAAGGCCAGCAGAGAAGACGATGCCCGGATTTACAACAATTGAGAGATCTTCCCCATTGTAAATCCCATCTTCATTAGCATCACGATAGCCACGAGCGGTATTGTAATAATCACGGTTAAACAAATTATCAATACGAGCAAAAATAGACCAATCAGCATCACCTATTTTTCGATCATAATTTGCCCAGACATTAAAAATTGCCCGACCACCAATTTTTTCTTGATTGATTTCATCGGCATAATAACTGGACTGTCCTTCCATTTCTGTTGAAATTGTCCAATATTGAGCGGGGTGTATACGAAAAATTGCATTAAGAGTATGTTTTGACGTTCTTGGTACCTGATTATTACCATTGTCATACGGAGTTAAACAATTAGTTAAACGACCACGAGAAAAAACAGGTGATGATCCGGGTGGGCAAGAATGACCTATGGGTGACGTTTTAAGATTAAATTCATCATAGGATTTATAGTATGAATCAAGATATGTATAAGTAATATCCCATGAAAACATTTTTTGTATATCACTGCTTATTGCCAATTCTAAGCCTCGATTTCGTACATCACCAATATTATCATAAACATTATCCGCCGTTGGGCTAATAGTATACTGACCGGCAGATGCTTGAATATAATTATCTCTGTCAAGTTGAAATATGGAAACATCAATATCATGTGAAATACCAAACAACTGAGTATTCATCCTAAATCCAAGTTCAATATTTAATGATTCTTCAGGGATAAGATCTTGGTTGGCAGCAACAAAACTGGATGGGTTACTATTTCCTGTAAAGAGTTGAGAAACACTCGGGGTTCTAAAGCCTGTTGATGCATTGGCATAAAGGTCAATATTTTTTTGTAATGCATAATTTCCACCAAGCCTGAATGAATTAACATTGAAATTTACATCACCACTTTTTGTAGGCTTCAAGCGGTCTTTATAATCTAAATCAATATTATCATTACGAGCATTGGCTGTTAAAATGAGTTGTTCAGTTGCCTTGTATTTTAGTTCACCATAAAAAGCAGTCACATTTTCATCTGTTTTATTATCTTTGTACCAATCGCCTGTTTTATAACCTCGTCTTGATAGATCATCATCATTTTGCACCATAACTTGATTGTTGTAATCATTGTCACGAAGATCAATACCTGCCATCCAAGCAAATTGAGTACCGGAAGATCGATATTCTGACTTTATACCTCGTTGTGTTTGATCATAGTCATTATCAAATGAATATCGGGTAGGATCATTGTTGATTGGATCGGTATCAAATTTAGTATTATCAGTAAACTGGTAAATATTAAACATAAAATTTGCATCTTCATCGAAATTTTTTGAATAAGTAGCAAAGAATTTTTTTAAATCAACATCATAGTTATTGGCAAAATCATTATAGGTAAAAATATCTTTACTTTTAGGATCATTTTTTGCGGCTGTTTTCCCTCGTACTGTGCCATGACTCCCTTTTTCTCTGTTTGCGATTTCCATACCAAGAGTAATATCACTGCTATCATCAATATAATATTGTAGTTTTCCATTGATGTAATCAGCCTTAGAGTCCGCATCATCATGATAGCCATCAGTCTGTCTGCGAGAAATTTGCAAATGTCCATTCGCTTGTTCGTTCTCAAAGCCTGCTTGTAATAGTGCTTTATTGGTATTAAATGATCCGCTTTCCAAATCAACTCTGAAGCCAGCATTATCAGCACCATGTTTAGTGGTAATAATCACTGCACCGGCTAAGGCATCATCACCAAAAAGGTAGGATGCCCCCCCTTTGATAATTTTAATTGACTCAATATTGTCTAAATCAATATTAACCCGTCCTGTTCGTTCAAAAACAGGCACCCCATCTATTACAACGGCAACACCAGGTCTTTCTCCCATAAATACTTGATTGTCAACACCACGTATATGGATTTTTAAGGAATCACCATTTTGTACTTCAGTGGTTATGCCTGGAATTCGGTGTAACATATCCTGTATGTTTTGAGGATGGTCTTTATCTATTTCCTTACCACTGATAAAACCAATACTTGAAACTTCATCTCGTTTATTTTCAAAGCGATCATCAATTGCTGTTGATTGAACACTAATCGTTTTTAAATCTTCGGCTAATAGATAAGTAGGACTAAGGGATGATGAGATCATTAATAGTGTTGGAAATAGTTTTTTATTGGAATGTAAATACAGCATAATTACTCACTTAATTAAATTATTTTTCAATAATGCCTTCAGCAATACTTATGCCAGAAGATAAGCTACTGATTATGTAGTGAAATAGTCTTTTCCAATATTTTCAAAGTGTGTTGTTTCACTGTTTAAGTGTGTTGTTTCACTGTTTTTTTGAGTGAGTACAGGGAACTACAAAGATGAGGGGGTGATTGGGGATTGTTAAACCTAAATAAAGTACCTTTGTGTATTAATTATTTAGGATGAAGTTAGCTGGATTAACACCAAAAACTCAGTAGACTTATATCCATTCAGTCAAAAGAATTGCCCAGTTTTATAGCTCTCATCGGATATGCTGTCAAATGAGTGTGAGCCATCCTCTTTGAGTGTTTATTTACCTGAATTCTTGTGTTAAAAAATCCATATAAATAATCGTATCAGGCTATTTTCCACATTGAGCCCAATCACATACGTAGGTACTTAAGGATAACTCTGTGTTTACGGAGGAAGTTTTTGCCACATGGATGTGGCAATAAAGCCTCCAGGGATGGATTTACGGCGTCTTGCGTAGTAAATACAGAGTTATCCTGCCTCAGACATGCTTAAGTACCTACCTATGAGTCCAATCAAGTTTTTAAAATTCTATTAAGCTATCAATGGTTTCTATAATCGTATCGGCTTGGTAATAGTCTACACTAATAGGCCAATAACTATGATCTAATTTTAGCACCAATGAGGGGTAAGATTGTACCTTCATTTTCTGGCATAGTGCCAGATGTTGCTCTAAGATCTGATGTGTTTGTAGGGCGCTAAAAACGCTTTGAAAAGCCTTGCGATCCAAACCAATTTGTTTGGCTAGAGCTTCTAATACCGTATTTTCTGATGGATTAAGAGCCTGCTGGTAATAAGCTGTTTGAATGGCGTCTATCATACGATCTTCATAGTGGTGAGTGTCGTCTGTATCAAACTGATGAGCGGCAATAACGGCACGACAAGCAGGATAGGTTGAGCGTCTGGGCTTGCTGACTTGCCAATGTTGCCAGAAATCATAATTAAACTGGGTGTTAGGCAATTTCTTTTCAATACGCAACCATGTGTCGTGTAGTTGCTGGCGTAACTCTGCGGACATTGGTTCTTGAGTATCGCCAGCCAAACCACCCAATAGGCTAGTAAATTCTAAGGCATCTGCGTATTGCTTGCTTAATTGTAAACGCAATTGTTGTAATACGGGTTTGAATGCATAACACCAACTACACATGGGATCATGAATGTAAAAAAGCGTGTTTTTTGTCATAGTGGTAGTCTAATAACTCAAAACGGGTGATAACCATCGTTCGGCTTCACTTATTGATATTCCTTTACGCTGGGCGTAGTCGGTAACTTGATCCTTATGAATTTTTCCAGTGCCAAAATAACGTGCCTGAGGATGAGAAAAATACAAGCCAGATACGGCAGCCGCAGGCATCATGGCATAGCTGCTGGTCAGTTCAATACCAGTTTGCTCTTTAACGGCCATTAATTCCCATAAGGTGGCTTTTTCTGTGTGATCAGGGCAGGCAGGGTAGCCTGGTGCAGGGCGAATGCCTTGGTATTGTTCAGTGATTAGCTCAGCATTTGTTAACTGTTCATCTTGGGCATAGCCCCAATAGTGTTTTCGTACTTGTTCATGCATGGTTTCTGCAAAGGCTTCGGCTAATCGATCGGCCAGTGCTTTGAGCATAATAGACTGATAGTCATCATGTTCGGCTTCAAATTCAGCTAATTTTGTTTCAATGCCAATACCGGTTGTGACAGCAAAAGTACCAATATAATCAGCAATACCGCTGTCCTTTGGTGCAATGGTATCGGCAAGGCATTGATTGTATTTGCCTTGCGGCTTTTTCATCTGTTGGCGCAAAAAATGAAAACGTGTTAATACCTCTTTACGAGAGTCGTCTTTATAGAGTTCAATGTCATCATCATTGATGCTATTTGCAGGGTAAAAGCCAATGATCGCATTAGCACTGAGCCATTTTTGGGCAATAATTTTATCCAGCATGGTGGTGGCATCTTGGTAAACCTTACGTGCTTCAACACCATATTTTTCATTATCTAAAATGGCAGGGAAACGTCCTTTGAGCTCCCATGTCTGAAAGAAAGGTCCCCAATCAATGCGCTCTTTTAAGTCACTTAATGGGAAGTCAATAAAGGTTTTGGTGCCTAGAAAGCTAGGCTTATTGGTTAAATCAGTATTGTGAACCCAGCTAATTGGTAACTTGTTTTGTCGAGCCTGAGCCAGTGTCATTTGATTTTTCTTGCTGGTTTTTTTTGCTCTGGCATCTCGAATAGCTTGGTAATCTTTTTTAATTGAGGCAACAAAGTCTTTTTTTAATGCCTTAGATAACAAGCTTTGACTAACGCCAACAGCACGAGAAGCATCGCTAACATGTATGACTGGGTGCTCATATTCGGGTTCGATTTTAACTGCTGTATGAATGCTAGAGGTTGTTGCACCACCGAGCATAATAGGAATAGTAAAATTTTGGCGTTGCATTTCTTTAGCAATGTGTACCATTTCATCCAGTGAGGGAGTGATTAGGCCTGACAGACCGATAATATCGCAATTTTCTGCTTTGGCTGTTTTTAGAATATCTTCGGCAGGAACCATAACTCCCATATCGATGACTTCAAAATTATTGCATTGTAAAACGACACCTACAATGTTTTTTCCAATATCATGCACATCCCCTTTAACGGTGGCCATTAATATTTTACCATTATTAGAAATGATGCTTTGGTCTTTTTCAGCAGCGGCAGCTTTTTGTGCTTCAATATAAGGCATGAGCCAAGCAACGGCTTTTTTCATGACTCGAGCTGATTTGACGACTTGGGGTAAAAACATTTTACCGCTGCCAAATAAATCACCTACGGTATTCATACCATCCATTAAGGGCCCCTCGATGACTTCAATTGGCTCTGCAAAAGTCAGGCGTGCTTCTTCGGTATCTTCATCAATATAATCGGTAATACCTTTGACTAAGGCATGGCTGAGTCGCTCAGCAACATCTAACTCACGCCATGAGAGATCCACCACACGACCTTTGCCACCAATAGCATCACCTCGGTAATCTTCGGCAATCTCTAATAGGGCATCGGTGGCATTAGGACTACGGTTTAGCACCACGTCCTCTACCTTATCTCGTAATACCGTAGGGATGTCATCGTAAATAGCTAATTGCCCAGCATTAACAATGCCCATATCCATACCTGCTTGAATGGCGTGGTAGAGGAAGACCGCATGAATTGCTTCACGTACTGGATTATTGCCTCGAAAGGAAAATGAGACATTGGATACACCACCCGATACTTTGGCATAGGGTAATGTTTGTTTAATAATACGGGTGGCTTCAATAAAATCCACACCATAATTGTTATGTTCATCAATACCCGTTGCAACGGCAAAAATATTTGGGTCAAAAATAATATCTTCAGGAGGAAAACCGACCTGTTCAGTTAAAATGGTGTAGGAACGGGTACAAATATCAATTTTACGTTGCTGGGTATCGGCTTGCCCATCTTCATCAAAGGCCATAACAATAGCAGCTGCACCGTAGCGACGTATTAAATTAGCATGGTGAATAAATCGCTCTTCCCCTTCTTTAAGGCTAATGGAATTGACAATACCTTTGCCTTGTATACACTTTAAGCCAGCCTCAATCACTTCCCATTTGGAAGAATCAACCATAATGGGTACTTTGGCGATTTCTGGTTCGGCAGCGATTAAATTAAGAAATTTAGTCATGGCAGAGACACCATCGAGCATGGCCTCGTCCATATTAATATCAATGATCTGAGCACCACTTTCAACTTGTTGCTGGGCAACAGAAATGGCTTCTTCGTAGTTTTCTTCTTTAATCAAACGTAGAAAGCGAGCAGAGCCGGTGACATTGGTACGTTCACCAATATTCACAAAGAGTGAGTTTTCATCAATGCTAAAGGGTTCTTGGCCTGAAAGTCGACATGGTCGTTTAGCTTGTGTGATGTCGGGGATCTTTCTTGGTGGGTGTTTTTCGATGACCGCTTTTATAGCTTGTATGGTCTCGGGTGAGGTACCACAGCAGCCACCAATAATATTAATAAAGCCAGATTCTGCCCACTCTTCTAATTGCTCGGCCATTTCTTCTGGAGATTCATCATAACCACCCAATTCATTAGGTAGGCCGGCATTAGGGTGAGCGGATACGGCACAGTGGGCAAGACTGGATAATTCTTTAACATAAGCACGCAGTTCATCAGCACCAAGGGCACAGTTAAGGCCAATGGATATGGGATGGGCATGGTTCAGAGCGTTATAAAAAGCCTCTGTGGTTTGACCTGATAGGGTACGACCTGATTTATCAGTGATGGTACCTGAGATCATAATGGGATATTCGATAGTATGATCATCAAAATATTTTTTAACCGCAAAGACTGCTGCTTTGGCATTCAGCGTATCGAAAATGGTTTCGATTAATAGGATATCAGCACCACCTTCAATTAACCCTTTGGTGGCATCATAGTAGGCATCGACTAGCTGATCAAAGGTGACATTGCGAAAACTGGGATCATTAACATCAGGAGAAATACTAGCAGTACGATTGGTGGGGCCAAGAACCCCAGCAACAAAACGTACTAAGCCATCTTTTTCTGCTGCTTCATTGGCTGCCTCACGGGCGATTTGTGCCGATGCAACATTCATCTCATAAGCCAAATCTTCCATGTTGTAGTCAGCCATAGCGATAGTGGTCGAGCTAAAGGTATTGGTTTCAATGATGTCAGCACCGGCATTGAGATATTGGCTATGGATACTTTTAATGATGTCTGGTTGAGTAATTGAGAGTAAATCATTATTGCCTTTGACATCAGAAGGCCAGTCTTTAAAACGCGTGCCTCGATAATCGGCTTCAGTGAGATTATATTGTTGGATCATAGTGCCCATAGCACCATCTAAAAACAAAATACGTTCTTTGAGTTGGGCTGTTAATAAGGAAAAATGTTTGCTCTGATTTTTCTTAGAAACCAAGTTCTTAGAAGCCAATGGTGTAACAGAAGAAGTATTTGAAGGCATGCGATGAACCCATTTGTATTGATACCCAAGCCACTTGAAACTATCTTTTCAAGTGGTTTGGGATATGCTAAAAAATATCGTTTGAAAAATGTCTACTGAACCGATCATTTTAGCAGGAATTGGGTAGTGTGTAGTCTTTTTTTCTGAATTTGCTCTTAATTATTGCTTATTTTGATAGATGGTATGAATAAAGTGAGTGCTATCACCATTTTAGTGAGTATGGGGGACAATATACTGCAAAATACCTTCTAATAATGTGTGATCAGGTAAGGAGGCAAAGATAAAAAACATCCAGATAGGGGCAAAGATAAGTGAGTATAGGCGTAACATCCAATTGGATTGCTCCTGCCACCATTGTGCCATAGAATCAAGACTTTCATCTGACATAAAAGGCATGGTCATGCCTAAAAAGATAACGGCAATGCCTAAAAAGAGCATCATATTGGGGAAGCCGGTAAAGGGGGCTGCGGCAATAATAATAAAGCCCATGAGCATGCGTAAAACAATTACGGCATTGATCCATCGAGGTGAAAAAAAGAAAAAGAGAATTTTTTTCATAGGCGCAGTAAAGAAAAACAGCATAATACTAATAAGAAACAGGATGCTGGCGATGGAAGTGATTACATAGGCCATTAAATAAAGAGTCTCCGAATAATTCGATGACTTGATTATAACGCCTTAAGAATTGCTGGCAATTGATTTAATTGATCTATCTCTATGAAAGGTGAATTAAGTTCTTTTGGCCAAGTTGTTTTATTACGATTTAGCCAAATTGCCTGAATGCCCGATTGCTGAGCGCCTTGAATATCGCTAATGGGATCATCACCAATATGAATAATTTTATTTGCGCCTAGCTGACATTTTTGCATCAGAGAATGAAAAACGATAGGGTGTGGCTTTTGTTTGCCCGCATCGGCTGCTGACCAAGAAAATTTGAATAAATGTCCCAGTCCTACTTGGTTAATATCGGCATTGCCATTACTAAGAGCTACTAAATCATAGTGTTTATTTAATATCTCTAAGGTTGGCAGTACATCACTATAGAGACTGACTTTATTGCGTTCTTTAAAGTAAAAACTAAAAGCATCATGAATAAACTGTTGTTGTTGCTCGCTAGAATAGCCCATCTCATGAGCCAGTTCGGCAAAAGAGTGCTTTCTGAGGGCACTTAAATCATGTGCAATATGAGGATATTGCTGAGCCAATTTTTGACGTTTGTTACGTAAGTCTATTATTGAATAGTGTTCACTAATAAATGAGTGATGGTGAGTAAACCATTGGTGCAGTTTTGTTTCTGTTTGTTGTATGGTTGCTAAGCAGGGCCACAACGTGTCATCTAAATCAAAAGTCAGTAATTTGATGGTCATACAAACATCATTAATGCGTATGCAATAGTAAATAGTGAAAGAGAAGAGATAAAAAATATGACAATAAAGATAATGGCGGAACGGACGGGACTCGAACCCGCGACCCCCTGCGTGACAGGCAGGTATTCTAACCAGCTGAACTACCGCTCCGAAGTGATGCATATTATAGGGAAGTAAAAAAAAAATACCAGTTCTTTTTAAAAAAATTTTAAACTTTTTTATTCGACTTGCTGTTCATCATTTTTATTGATAATTATCAAGCAAGACAAGTGCTTGAAAAACAAGCATTGCTTTTCATTATACTGAGCTGAATGTTATGCTTAGTGTTGTTTTTAATTTATTTGGTTTGACTCCTTAATCGTAATTAAGAGTGGTATTATAATGGCTATTGTGGTTTCACAACTTTGGGTTTACCCCATTAAATCGGTAACGGGGATTTTATTAAATTCCGTTCAGCTAGAAAAAAGAGGTTTTCAATACGATAGGCGTTGGATGTTGGTTGATAGCAATCATCGTTTTATCAGTCAACGGCAATATCCGAAAATGGCCTTGATAAAGGTGGCTTTGTCAGAATTTGGTTTGGCGCTCAATGCACCGGATATGCCGACACTGATTGTGCCTTATCCTGATCCTCAAATAGAACTTTATGAGGCGCTCGAAGTGATTTGTTGGGATGATCAGATTATAGCCCACCATATTAATGGCTCAACTGATAATTGGTTTAGTGATTTTTTAGGTATGGACTGTCAGTTAGTTTATATGCCGGATGACAGCCTTCGCCCTGTTGATCCTCAATATGCTCAAAATCATGATATTGCCAGTTTTTCTGATGGTTTTCCTAACTTGCTTATTAGTGAGGCTTCATTAGCTGATTTAAATCAGCGGGTTGATATTGACCTGAGTATGAGTCGCTTTCGTCCTAATATTGTTGTTTCTGGGTGTGCCGCCTATGCAGAGGATACTTTTGGGCACTTTATGGTGGGCGATATGAATTTCTTTGCGGTAAAACCATGTTCTCGCTGTGTCGTAACAACAATCAATCCTCAAACGGGGAAAAAAGAAAGTGCTGAGCCATTAAAAACGCTGGCACAATTTCGCAAACAAAAAAATAAAGTGCTTTTTGGGCAGAACGTATTGCATCAATTGAGTGCTACAAATAATAATCAGCTCAGTATAGGTGATAAAGTCAAGATTATTCGTCTAGAAAAACAATTAGAATTTGACTAAAGTCAATGAGAATACTTTATTCACAGAGCCTGTGGATAAGTCTGTGAATAAACTTTGGGTAAAAGCCTGTAACTGTATTGTCATAAAGCTATATTACAAATTGGTTACAAAATGAACAGATATAATGAGTTGATAAAAATACAATAAAAACAATGAGTTAAAATATAAACAAAGTTTTTTGTTGACAAACTATTTATTTAAGTGAACTCTCATTTAGTCGTTTAAATTCAAGTCTTAACCCTCATACAATTGTGTAAAACTTTTTTTCACAATTGAAAAAAGAGTATAATAAAACAGTTGCTTAGCTAAATGACTTAAACTTGAATTTGCGAATCGCAAGCAAGTTGACTAAAATAATTTCAACTTTTTTACTCCTTCTTTATACCACCCACTTTAAGTAAATAGTAAATTTAGTTTTATGCATACTTAAGATAAAATGACATAAATAGAGAACATGACACAAGAAAAAAATAACTTCCAAGGTTTATCGGTTCATAACTTAACCTGTGAAAGAGGCTATCGTGAACTATTTACTGATTTAAGTTTTACGTTGGCCCCAGGTGAAATTTTGCATATTAAAGGTGAAAATGGTGCAGGTAAAACCAGTTTATTGAGGATTTTAGCGGGTTTGGCACTGCCTGTTAGTGGGGATGTTTTTTTTGATGGTCATAATTGTCGTAACTATCGTAGTGAATACAATGAAGAAATTGCGTTTATGGGGCATAAGCTGGGTATTAAACTGGAGTTAACGCCGGTAGAAAATATTAATAGTTATTGTCAATTAGGCTCACCTTGTACTGAGCAGCAGATTATGAATGCCTTAGAGCAAGTGGGTTTATATGGCTTTGAAGATATGTATTGCAATCAACTTTCAGCAGGTCAAAAACGCCGAGTTGCTCTGGCTCAAACCCTATTGTCACAGGCTAAATTATGGATCTTAGATGAACCTTTTACCTCTTTGGATGTCATTGGTGTAGACTATTTTTTAACAGTGATTCAGGAACATGTATGTAATGGCGGTATGATTTTATTAACCACACATCAGGAAGTGAACCTTAATAACTGCACGACCCGATATCTGCAACTACCCTCAGGTAAAGTAACGCACTAAAGAGTAGTTGTCGCTTGTTTTTAGTGTTTAACGCGATAACCGCAAAATTAATAAGTCTATGATTGTCAATAATAAAATTATGATTGAGTTCATCACAGAACTCTGTAAAATGAGCGATTGTAAAATTAAGTAAGTACTAATAAATCGTTCGCCTTTTTTAAATCATCTTATAGTCATTTATGAATGTCATAGCAAAAGTCAAGGTAAATAGTATTGTATAACGCTTTTTTTAGTTTGATAAAACGTGATTTGCGTATGGCGTTCAGACATAAGAGCGAGATACTCAATCCCCTGTTTTTTTTCGTTATCGTTGTCACCCTCTTTCCTTTAGGGATCAGCCCAGACAAACACATACTGGCAGAAATTGGCCCTGGTATTATCTGGGTGGCTGCATTATTGGCCGCGATGCTTTCTTTGGACTCTCTGTTTCGCTCTGACTATGAGGATGGCACGTTAGAACTCATGCTCTTGAGTGAGCACCCATTATCGGTGCTGGTATTAGCAAAAATCATTGTCCATTGGCTGGTTACCGGCTTTCCTATTATTGTTTTTTCACCCTTACTGGGTACGGTTATGTTCCTTAATGGTGAGGCGATAGAAACGCTAATGATCACCCTATTGCTAGGGACACCTATTTTAAGCTTAATTGGTGCTATTGGTATGGCACTGGTGGTGGCATTAAAACGAGGTGGTATGTTGTTATCACTATTGGTATTGCCTCTTTATATTCCCGTTCTAATTTTTTCTTCTAATGCCGTTGGTAGTAGTATGGCCGGCTTGTCTATCAGTGGACAGTTATACTTTCTGGCTGCATTTTTAATTTTTTGTATCACGCTGGCACCTATTGCCACATCTGCCGCACTAAGAGTGAGTCTTGAATAATGAATGCTGTGACTAAAGCAAAAACAAATCCGGTTATGAAGTTTATTTATCACTTTGCTTCCCCTAAACATTTTTATCGTATCTCAGGTAAGTTAGTTCCCTGGTTTGGCTGGTTAGCTGTCATTTTACTTATTATTGGTAGTATTGATGGTTTATTTGTTGCTCCGGTTGATTATCAGCAGGGTGATAGCTATCGAATTATTTTCATTCATGTGCCAGCCGCATGGATGTCTATGTTTATCTATATGGTTATGGCTGTTTCTGGTGCCATTGGTCTGATTTGGAAGATTAAACTAGCGGATGTGGTTGCCAGTAGTAGTGCGCCTATTGGGGCGGCCTTTACTTTTCTTGCTTTGGTAACCGGTGCTATTTGGGGTAAGCCTATGTGGGGTGCTTGGTGGGTTTGGGATGCTCGTTTAACAGCAGAATTAATTTTATTATTTCTGTATTTGGGCTTTATGGCTCTGGAAGCTGCGATTGAAGATCCAAGAGCAGCTGCCAGAGCATGTGCTATTTTAGCCATTGTTGGAGTAGTGAACATTCCAATTATTCATTATTCCGTAGAATGGTGGAATACCTTGCATCAGGGTGCCACAGTGACTAAGTTTGACAAACCCTCTATTCACATTTCTATGCTGATCCCTTTATTAATTATGGCTGTGGGTTTTAAACTTTATTACGCTGCTGTGGTCTTAGTGAGAGCACGAAATAAAGTATTGTATGCAGAACAAAATAATCGTTGGGTTAAAGATCTGGTCAAATCAGGATGTTAATCTAAAGATATAACAATAGTTGTTGAAAAACAAAGAGTTAACTATGTTGGAATTATTACAAATGGGTAAATATGGTGCTTATGTTTGGTCATCTTATGGTCTTGCTGTGGCATTAATGGCTTATGTTGCATTTAAGCCATTGTTTGATAAAAAAACAATTTTTAAAGAATTATCAATGAAATATCGTCGTGAAGTTAATCTTGCCAATAAGGCGAAGGAACAGGAACAACTATGAATCCTAAGCGTAAAAATCGCCTGATATTGGTGTTATTGATATTGGTTGGTACTGGGCTAGCTGTGACTTTAGGAGCCATGGCTCTAAAAGAAAACATTCAACTTTATCTGAGTCCCTCAGAAGTGAAGGCAGGTAAAGCACCCGCTAATCATACCTTTCGTCTGGCAGGTTTGGTTGCTAATGGTAGTGTCAAACGGGGGAAAGAAGGTTTAACAACACGTTTTGATGTGACTGATAATGTATCGACTATAACAGTAACTTATACTGGTATTTTGCCCGATTTATTTAGAGAAGGGCAGGGTATTGTTGCTATGGGTAAGTTACAAAACTCTACTGAACAAGGGCTATTTGTTGCTGAAGAAGTGCTGGCCAAGCACGATGAAAACTATATGCCACCACCAGTTCAAGATGCTTTAGATAATGCCGAAGAACATGCCAAAAATATATCCAAAGAAAAGACTAAAGCCTCAGGAGAAACCGCACAATGATACCTGAAATTGGAAATATTTCTTTAATTATTGCCTTGGCGGTATCGCTTGTTCTAGCAACTTTACCAATGATTGGGGCACAGAAAAATAACCTGCAACTGATGCAACTTTCTCGTTACGCTGTTACGGCACAGTTTTTTTTAATATCTATTGCCTTTATTGCCTTAGCTTATTCTTTTAGCGTTGATGATTTCTCAGTGCGCTATGTGGCGACCAATTCTAATTCAGCTTTACCGATGATATATAAAATATCTGCTGTTTGGGGTGCTCATGAAGGCTCCTTTTTATTGTGGCTATTGTTGCTCTCAGGTTGGACGGTTGCGGTTGCTTTTTATAGTAAAAGTTTACCTTTGGCAATGACCTCCAGAGTCTTATCTGTTATGGGTATGATCAGCATTGGTTTCTTGTTATTTATTATCTTTACCTCTAATCCTTTTGAGCGTCTTTTTCCGGCTGCTATTGATGGTCGCGATTTAAACCCCTTATTGCAAGACTTTGGTTTGGTGATCCATCCACCTATGTTGTATATGGGCTATGTTGGTTTTTCAGTGGTATTTAGTATCACTATTGCTGGTCTGATTTCTGGGCAACTTGATTCGGCATGGGCGCGATGGTCTCGACCATGGACTATTGTTGCATGGATCTTTTTAACCTTGGGTATTGCTCTAGGTAGTTGGTGGGCTTATTACGAATTAGGTTGGGGAGGGTGGTGGTTTTGGGACCCCGTAGAAAATGCATCTTTTATGCCTTGGCTAGTGGGCACAGCCCTGTTGCACTCATTGGTAGTAACAGAAAAACGAGGTGCTTTTAAAAGCTGGACCGTTCTATTGTCCTTAATGGCTTTCTCCTTAAGCCTGTTGGGAACTTTTTTGGTTCGCTCAGGTGTGTTAGTGTCAGTGCATGCATTTGCCTCTGATCCTACTAGAGGATTTTTTATCTTAGCCTTTTTGGTTCTGGTGATTGGTGGTTCATTAATACTTTATGCAATTAGAGGATCATTAATGAGTGGCGGTGGTCACTTTAATTTATTCTCTAAAGACACCTTTATGCTTCTGGGTAATATCTTATTAACAGTCGCCTGCGCCATGGTCTTATTAGGCACACTTTATCCATTGTTGGATCAAATGATTGATCTGGGTAAGTTATCAGTTGGCGAACCGTATTTTAATGCGGTGTTTGTGCCCATTATGTTGCCCGCACTGGTGATTATGTCTATGGCACCATTAATGCGTTGGAAGAATGATAATTTTTCCAGAGTTGCTAAGCAATTAATTATTCCCCTATTTGTTTCTCTAGCTATGGGGCTAGCCATGTTGATGTTGGAACAAGGCTCAATTATGGTCTCTATCAGTATTGGCTTGGCGACCTTAATTGTCTCTTCTGTGATTATGAGCTTCATTGTTCGAGTGCGTAACAAAGGCAATGTGGTACAGGCGATGAAGAAAATCCCCTTATCTTTTTATGGCATGAATCTCGCTCACATTGGCATAGCCATATTTGTTGTGGGGGTAACGTTTACTGAATCCATGAGTTTACAAAAAGACTTACGTATGGAGCAGGGTGATACGATTTCTTTAGGGGGTTACTCATTTACCTTTGAAGGTGCAAAATCCCATCAAGGTCCTAACTACATTGCTTATGAAGGAGCGGTGAGTGTTATTGGTGAAAAAGGTGAAGAAGTTGCTGTATTAACACCGCAGAAGCGTGTGTATCAGGTTCGTGGTATGCCGATGACTGAGGCAGGTATTGATGCTGGCTTATTTCGGGATTTATTTGTTGCCTTGGCAGAGCAACTTGATAATGGTGCTTGGAGCTTACGGATCTATTATAAACCTTTTATCCGTTGGATTTGGCTAGGATGTATTTTGATGGCGTTAGGTGGTCTTGTGGCGGTGTTAGACAGACGTTATCGTTTGCAATTGGCTGAACAAGCGCATTAATACAGAGAGAATAGTATATGAAAAAACAATTTATGACACCTTTAATTGTCTTTGCTCTATTAGTCGTATTATTGGTTGTTGGATTAGTTAAAGCTAAGTACATTCGTGATGTGCCCTCACCACTGATTGGTAAAGCGGTACCCGTATTTTCAATTCCCACAGTAGAAGATCAACAAAAAGTCTTTAGCAATAGTGAATTAAAAGGTCAAGTTGTTTTGGTTAATGTCTGGGCATCTTGGTGCGTGTCTTGTCGCGCAGAGCATGCATTATTGAACAAAGTGGCTCAACAGGGTATCAAAATATATGGCATCAATTATAAAGATGAGTTATCAGATGCCCGCCAATGGCTCAGTGCTTATGGCAACCCCTATGTGAAAAATGCTCATGATATTACAGGGCGAGCAGGCATTGATTGGGGTGTTTATGGTACACCAGAGACTTTTGTTATTGATAAAAAAGGGATGATCCGTTACAAACATACGGGTCCTATGTATCAGCAGGATATTGACGATAAAATCCTGCCTCTGATCAAACAACTTCAGGCAGAAACATGATATTTTCTTATATAAAAAGATTCTTTAATCCATGTGTTTTCCGTTATTTTTTCTTTTTCACACTCTTATGCCTGATGACTTTACAGGTTCAGGCTGGGTCTGTAGAAACCCCTAAAGAACCTATTATTTTTACCGATCCACAAGTAGAAAAAGATTATTTACAATTAGCTAAAGAGTTGCGTTGTTTAGTCTGTCAGAATCAAAATTTAATTGATTCTAATGCCGATCTCGCGGATGACCTGCGCCGAGAAGTCGCTAAAATGCTTAAACAAGGTAAAAGTAAGGATCAAGTTACTCAATTTATGGTGGATCGCTATGGTGATTTTGTCCTATACAATCCACCATTTAAAACGCAAACGTGGTTGTTATGGGGTGGTCCTTTTGTGCTGATGTTTTTTGCTATTTATTGGTTGTTAAAAAAGATAAAAGTTGATGCAAAAGAAGCTAATACAGACAGTGCTGAACTTTCTGAAAAAGAAAAAGAGCGCTTAGCGAACATTTTAAACAAAAAATAGAGTTTTGTCTTGAAACAAACACTCTTAGTTATCATCATCATGAAAGAATGACGGAAAAGGTAAAATAAGTATGTGGGTATTAGGGTTAATTTGTGCAGTATTAGTTATCGTTGCAATGAGTTTATTAATAAAACCATTATTTTCCAGATACTCTATTACTGAATTGCAAGAGAAGCAAAAAAAAGCCGATCAGAGAAAAGCACTTAATATTGACCTGTATGAGCAAAAAAAAGTACAGATAGAACAAGACTTTGCTAATGGCTTACTTGATGAAGAGGGAAGAATTCAAGCAAAAAATGAAATAGAACATAGTTTACTAAATGATGCTGCTCTCTCTAGTGAGACGAAGCTAACACAATTATCAAACTCGGATGCTAGAAAGCTTAGTATTGCCTTTCTACTATTTGTGCCTATTTTTTCCCTTATTATTTACCTATTTATTTCACCAGATAAACTTGAACAAATTGTCATGGCACAACCTGTTGGCGGCTCAGTGGAAGCAACAAGTAAGAAGCAAGTACCCGATATTGCGACCATGGTAAAGTCTCTGGAGAAAAAACTAAATGAACAGCCTGAAAATGCTTTGGGTTGGAATATGTTAGGGCGTTCTTATGTGGTATTAAAACGTTATTCTGATGCCAGTAAAGCCTATGAAAAAGCACTTGCACTTGTACAACAAGGTAAGGCCGAACAGGAAATGCCGGAATTAGAGATTAATTATGTAGAAGCATTGATGCAGACGGGAGATAAAAACAATTATCAAAAAGCACGTAGGCAACTTACCACTCTTTTGCAAAACGATCCTAATAATGGTGATGCACTATGGTTTATGGGCTTTCTTGATTATGAAGCTGGAGATAAGCAACAAGCTATTACACGTTGGACACAGTTATTGTCTTTATTGCCTAAAGAAGGTGAGCAAGCAAAAATTGTAATGACTTATCTTAATCAGGTAAAAGGTGCTGTCAGTCAAGTAGCGAGTAAAACCACGACTGAGGAACTGCCTCAAACAAATTCTCCAGCAACGCAAGCACCATCTTCTGTATCTGAAAAACCACGTCCCAATCAGCAGTTAACAGGGACATCACAAGAGCAAGCTTTTATTGCTTCTATGATTGCTAGGGTAGAAAAAAGGGTGTTAAAAAATCCTAAGGATCTCAAAGGTTGGACATCACTAGGCAAGTCTTATGGCGTGTTGAATCGCCAAGTTGACTCAGCCAATGCTTATGCTAAAGCCGTTGCATTAGATCATAATAATGCTAACCTTCTTATGGCCTATTCTAATGCAGTGATTAAGAGTGCTCGTCTCGATCAATTGGATAAAGCTCGTATATTCTTTGCGCAGTTAGTTGATCAAAATCCACAGCACTTAGATGCACTTTTCCTTTCTGGCTCATTAGCTAAAGTTGCAGGTGATAATAAACAGGCAAAATTATTTTGGGACAAGCTTTTGCCACAATTAGGTAATGACACTGAAGCGTATAAAACCGTGCAGCATAATCTTGATTCTCTGAAATAAAAGCTAATTCTTGAGTAAATGACTAAATAATAAATAGCTGATAAAGCTTATTGAAGCTTGATTTAGGTCAAGGCTGTAATATACTGTTAGCGGTAACTTAAACACAGTATTTTTTTAAGGTTTTAAAAGAGAATTGTCAGCATCTTAGATGGCTAATATTACCCGAATGCAATTATTAAGAGGGGATCTAAAGGGAGATAAACGGCCTTTTCGTCCGCCTTGGGCTATTCCAGAAAACTATTTTGTGGACTATTGCACTCGTTGCGATAAATGCGTTGATGCTTGCTTTGATGAGCTTATTGTCAAAGGACGGGGTGGCTATCCTCAAATGGATTTTAGTAAAGGAGGGTGTGATTTTTGTGAAGATTGCCTGACTGTGTGTGAAAGCAATGCACTAAAGAAGATTTCTCTAAATAAAACCGCTCATCAAAAAAATACCACAAACCAAACTAATTCTAGAACCAATGATGTAGAGGAAGCGTCTGAAGAAGATGAGTTGGATTTATACGATCATTTATCATCTGATTTAGAACAATACCTCCCTCCTTGGCATATAAAAGTAGCTATTGACCTAAAAAAATGTCTTTCAATGAATGCCATTATCTGTCGTTCTTGTGGCGAATCATGTGATGATGAGGTAATTAAGTTTAATTTGCAATTAGGTGGTGTTGCTGAGCCAATATTAGATGTTGAGCAATGTACTGGTTGTGGGGCATGTTTTTCTGTATGCCCAGTGCAAGTTATTCAACTCAAATTAATTGAACTATAAAATCTATATTATAGGCCTGATAGATAAACAGAATAAAAGAGAACCATATGAATATTTGTAGTGTAATTGTAAATGCAAAACCTGAAAATGCCCAGATGATTAGCGAATTACTAGCAAAAATGGAAGGCGTTGATGTGTTTGGTGGAATAGAAGAAGGGAAGATTATTGCCACTTTGGAAGACAGTGGTGAGAAAGCTTTGGCTGACAAGATGGCAGCTATGAATGATATCAAAGGAGTGATTAATGCAACAATGATTTATCATCAAGAAGAAGATAATACCGCGATGGAAGAGGAGATCGTATAGTGAGTATAACAAGGCGTGATTTTATAAAAAGTAACGCAGCCGTTGCCGCCGCATCGGTAGCAGGTGTCACCTTGCCCGTTAGTGTCACTCAAGCAGCAGAGTCTGCTGATGATGGCATTAAATGGGATAAGGCCGCTTGTCGTTTTTGTGGCACAGGTTGTAGTGTTTTGGTTGGTACCAAGAATGGCAAGATGGTTGCCAATCAGGGCGACCCAGATGCACCTGTAAATAAAGGTTTGAACTGTATCAAAGGTTATTTCTTAACCAAGATTATGTATGGTAAAGATCGTCTAACCAAACCATTACTTCGTAAGAAGGGTGGTAAATATGATAAAAATGGTGATTTTACAGAAGTCTCATGGGATGAAGCATTTGACACCATGGCAGATAAATGGAAAGCTGCTCTTAAAGAAAAAGGCCCTACTGCTGTGGGTATGTTTGGCTCAGGCCAATGGACTCTTTGGGAAGGTTATGCCGCTTCTAAAATGATTAAAGCGGGCTTCCGTTCTAATAATTTAGATCCCAATGCACGTCACTGTATGGCTTCTGCCGTAGGTGCTTTCATGCGCGGTTTTGGTATTGATGAACCAATGGGCTGTTATGATGATCTGGAAAAAGCAGATGCATTTGTCCTTTGGGGCTCAAATATGGCAGAAATGCATCCTATTCTTTGGTCTCGTATCACAGATACCCGCTTAACCAAGAAAGATTGTGAAGTTCATGTGCTTTCTACCTTCAAACATCGTTCGTTTGAATTAGCAGACAATGGTATGGTCTTCAAACCTCAAACGGATTTAGCCATTCTTAACTATATTGCCAATTACATCATTGAACATGATGCGGTTGATAAAAACTTTATCAAAGAACATGTTGCTTTTCACCAAGCGACGACAGACATTGGTTACGGTTTGCGTCCCAATCATGCACTTGAGAAAAAAGCTAAAAATAATGGTAAAACGAAGGGTAAACATCCTAAAATTAGTTTTGAGGAATACGCCAAATCAGTTAAACCTTATACCTTAGAAAAAGCCAGTGAACTTTCGGGTGTACCTAAGAGTAAATTATTAAAGTTAGCAAAACTGTATGCCGATCCAAAGAAGAAAATTACCTCACTTTGGACTATGGGTTTTAATCAACATACTCGTGGTGTTTGGGTTAATGGCTTATGTTATAACGTGCATTTGCTTACCGGTAAAATATCTGAACCAGGTTCAGGACCTTTCTCCTTAACAGGACAACCTTCTGCATGTGGTACTGCTCGTGAAGTCGGTACGTTTGCACATCGTCTACCGGCTGATTTAGTGGTTAAGAAAGAAGCGCATCGTGATGTTGCAGAAAAAATTTGGAAACTACCTAAGGGTACAATTAATCCAAAACCTGGCTATCATGCTGTATTGCAAAACCGTATGCTTAAAGATGGTAAGTTGAATGCGTATTGGGTGCAATGCACCAACAATGGTCAAGCTGCTGCTAACTTTAATGAAGAAACATGGCCTGGCTATCGTAATCCCAAAAACTTTATTGCCGTATCCGATCCGTATCCAACAGTTACTGCTATGGCCGCTGATCTTATCTTACCAACGGCTATGTGGGTTGAGAAAGAAGGTGCTTATGGTAATGCTGAACGTCGTACTCAATTTTGGCATCAACAGGTTAAAGCGCCCGGTGATGCAAAATCTGATCTCTGGCAAACTATGGAATTTACCAAACGTTTTAAAATGACCGAAGTCTGGCCTGAAGAACTCTTGGCAAAAATGCCTGAGTATAAAGACAAGACGATGTATCAAGTGTTATTTGAAAATGGTCAGGTTAATCAATATCCTAGTCAGGAAATTACCGATGTTAATGGTAACAAGCATAATAATGATGAAATGGATCACTTTGGTTTTTATGTCCAAAAAGGTTTATTTGAAGAATATGCTTCATTTGGTCGTGGCCATGGTCATGATTTAGCACCATTTGATATGTACCATAAAGCTCGTGGTCTTCGTTGGCCGGTTGTCGATGGTAAAGAAACATTATGGCGCTTCCGTGAAGGTTATGATCCTTATGTGGCTAAACATAATCCTAAGGGTAAAAAGGGTGATGTTTATTTTTATGGTAATCATAAGAAAAATGGTGGTAAGGCGAAGATTATTTCAGCTCCTTATGAGCCACCTGCAGAAAGCCCAGATAAAGAACATGATCTTTGGTTATGTACAGGTCGTGTTCTTGAGCACTGGCATTCTGGTTCTATGACTCGTCGCGTACCTGAGCTTTATAGAGCGGTACCTGATGCAGTAATTTATATGAATAAAAAAGATGCCAAGAAGCGCAAATTGCGTAATGGTTCTAAAGCTAAGTTGATGACCCGTCGTGGTGAAATTGAAGCACGTATTGAAACTAAGGGACGTAACAAGCCACCAGAGGGTTTGGTATTTGTACCTTGGTTTGATGCTGGTCGTTTAATCAACAAGGCGACATTGGATGCAACTGATCCACTGTCTAAAGAAACCGATTACAAGAAATGTGCTTGTAAGGTTGTGAAGGCTTAATTTAATAGTAATTTTAAAATAAATTGGAGAATATAAATACAACCTTAAATGGGCTAATGCATAATAGCCTATTTGATACAAATATTAGCATCAATTAGCTTGGCTCTGTCTTTATTCGTAAGGCTAAGTTTATTAGATAAATACGAGGTGATTTTTTACATGTCTGAGAAACAAAGCCGGGGGGCTTCTGTTGAGTCAGGAACTGGAACTGTCCGTAATGGGACAGCAGTAGCACTGAATCGTCGTAAGTTTTTGGGTGACACACTCAAAACTGCATGCGGTGCAGGTCTGCTTGGACTTGGTATGGGGACTTATTCCCGTCAAGTTGAGTCTACTCCAGCCTGGGTTATTCGTCCTCCGGGTGCATTGCCTGAAAATGATTTTTTAGGTGCGTGCATTCGTTGCGGGCTTTGTGTCAGAGATTGTCCTTACGATATGCTGAGGTTAGCAGAATTAGGTGAACAAGTTGCTCTTGGTACACCTTATTTCATCGCTAGGGATAAACCGTGTGAAATGTGTGAAGACATACCTTGTGTGGCAGCATGTCCTACTAATGCGTTGGATCATGATTTAACAGTAATTGAAGATGCCCGTATGGGTCTTGCTGTACTGCTTGATCAGGAAGAATGCATTGCCTTTCAGGGCTTGCGTTGCGAAGTTTGTTTTAATGTCTGCCCTGTAGAGGGCGATGCGATTACAATTGAAATGCATCATAACCGTCGTTCGGGTAAACATGCGTTGTTTATACCGGTGGTTCATTCAGATGCTTGTACTGGCTGTGGTAAGTGTGAAAAAGCTTGCATTCTGGAAGAAGCTGCAATCAAAGTGCTACCTATGGAGTTAGCAAAAGGCTTAGTAGGTAAGCACTATCGATTCGGCTGGAAACAGAAAAAAATGGCTGGTAAAAGTCTGGTAACACCGGATGTGAAACATCACTATAATTTACCTGAGGGAGTCAAGTATGACTTAAATGGGAAGGGCTTATCATTGCCTCCAGAGGCTAATAATGAAGCTCCTTTTTCCTCAAATCCTCTTGATAGTTTGAAAAAACTGCAAAATCAGGAGAATAAATGATGGTAAAAACAACACAGGATAAAACCGGACAGGAGGCTGTAGGTTTTCGTGCCATTAAAGCAAAAGGCTGGTTCCAAGCTCATAAGTGGTTGGTGTTTCGTCGGCTCACTCAGCTTGCTATCCTTGCTTTGTTTTTAATAGGGCCCTTGTTTGGAATGTGGATTGTAAAAGGTAATATGGCATCAAGTTTAACTTTGGACATATTACCTCTTTCTGATCCCTATGTGATGTTGCAAGGCTTGATGACTGGTAATGTTCCAGTAACAGAAGGCTTAGTTGGTGTAGCAATTATTAGTATTTTTTATCTATTAATCGGTGGTCGGCTTTATTGCTCTTGGGTTTGTCCTGTTAATATTGTGACCGACATGGCTGCTTGGGTGCGAAGAAAGCTGGGTCTTAAAGTGTCGAGTCCATTTTCCAGAAGTACACGCTACTGGCTTTTGGGGCTGACATTGGTTTTGCCGTTAATAACAGGTTCTATTGTTTGGGAATTGTTCAATCCTGTATCATTGATGTTCCGAGGAATTATCTTTGGTCTTGGATGGGCATGGATGGTGATCATTGCTATCTTCCTCTTTGATGTCTTTATCAGTCAGCGAGGATGGTGTGGTCACTTATGTCCTGTAGGTGCTTTTTATAGTTTATTAGGCAAGAAAAGTATTCTTCGGGTGAGTGCCAGCAAACGAGAACAATGTGATGATTGTAATGACTGTTTTATTATTTGCCCTGAACCAAAGGTTATTCGACCTGCGTTAAAAGGAGCAGATAAAGGCATCAGTCCCCTTATAGATGAGAGTAACTGTACTAATTGTGGCCGATGTATTGATATTTGTGATGAAAATGTATTTCGTTTTTCCAGTCGTTTTAAAAGTTAAATTTTAAAACTGAGGCTCAAGCTTCAGACTTTAAATGGAGATAAAAAAATGTTTAAAACAATAAAATCAAAAACTCTTTTTCAAAAGAGTCTCACGATTTTTTTATTAGCAATGACAGCAGTGATGTTTTCATCGGCAGCAATGTCGGTACAATCATTACGTGGTGATAGACCGCTTGATAGTAAATCTAATAAAGTAAGCAAACATAAGGTGAATACGGAAGAAGGTGGTTATGATCGTAACTATAAACTTCAACCACCGTTGATTCCACATAAAATTGAAAAGTATCGAATTACCTTAAAGGGTAATGGTTGCTTGAAATGCCATAGCAAAAAATCTCACAAGAAAGAGAAAGCACCTATGGTTGGGAAAAGCCACTTTATTGGACGTGACGGCAAAGAGACAAAAACCATTTCTAAACGTCGTTATTTTTGTAATCAGTGTCATGCGCCTCAAACTAAAGATTCTCCTTTAGTCGAAAATGTGTATGAGGGTATTTAGAAAATAAACCTATATTATTGTATAGATTTATACTAATAATCTGATTGATGGTGTACAATTCTGTCAATCAGATTTTTTTTAGACTTTTCTTTAATTTTTAGACTAAAACTCTTTTTTGAGAGTGGGATTAATAATAATGGGATTATTTTCAAAAGAAGGTACTTTTAAAGTACTGTTTTTTGGCTTTGTTATGGGGGTTATTTTTTGGGGTGGTTTTAATACCGTTTTAGAAATGACCAATAAGGAAGCTTTTTGTATTTCTTGTCATGAAATGGAAGACAATGTTTATCAGGAATACACAGATACTATTCACTATTCTAATCGTACAGGTGTGAGAGCAACCTGTCCAGATTGTCACGTACCAAAAGAATGGATTCATAAAATTATTCGTAAGATTCAGGCTTCCAACGAGCTTTATCATAAACTGATGGGAACCATTGATACTCGCGAAAAATTTGAAAGTCATCGTTTAGAACTGGCAAAACATGAGTGGGCACGTATGGAAAGTGTTAATTCGCGTGAATGTCGTAACTGCCATGATTTTGAGTCAATGGACTTTGATAAACAGGAATCACGTAGTTCAGATCGTCATGAAGAAGCAATTGATAATGGTTGGAGCTGTATTCAGTGTCATAAAGGTATTGCTCATCATTTGCCGGAAGGATATGATCCTTCAGATGATAGCCCCAGCGCTAGCGAAGATGAAGAAAAGGATGAATAATATATTTTAGCCTTATCTTTTCTAAGTATGATAAAAAGCCTGTGACGAGCAGGCTTTTTTTTTTCTAATAAAATTAGAAAATTACTATATATCTGGTTGCTAATATAGTTGTGCCTGTATATAATTATTCTACAATAAAAAGAAGTTAATGAGTGAAGCTGTAAATGTTTTGCCTCTGTGGAGGGTGCTTGTTAATTCAAAGTAATGCGATAACATTAATTTAAAAATCAATACATAAAAAATAATCTTGGAGAGTCTATAATGAAAAAATTATTAATAATTGCAGCGATTGCTGCTACAACTGCTTCTATGTCTGTTTCAGCATCTTCTTGGGGGCCTTGGAGTGATGGTAATAGTAACTCAAACTTTAATGGTAATGGCTATAACAACATGAATAATAATGCCTATGGCAATGGTTATGGTAATGGCTGGGGTGATGGTTCAGGTGATGCTGATATGGATGGTGATATCGAAATTACTATTAAAGCAAAAGGTCGTGGTCGCGGTCGTGGTAACTCTCGTGGTTCAGCTTATGGCAATGGTTACAGCAACTACAATGGTTATAACAATATGAATAACCGCTTTAATGGTTATAATAATTATGCCAATTCGCCTTATGGCCAGATGCAAGCTCCTCAGGCGCCAATGATGGCTCCACAAACAGCCCCAGTAATCCCAAATCCTAAAGCAAAGGCTCAGTTTGAAGCGAATCAAAAACGTATGCAAGAGATGCAAAAGCAACAGCAAGCTCAAATGCAAGCAGCTCGTGCCGCATATGAAGAAAAAATGAAGAAATGGGCTGCTCAAGCACCAGTTGCTCCAGTAGCTAAATAGAATTTTTATACTTTAACCTAGATTAAGTAATGGAAATTCATGTAGAACCGTAATAGAGAAATCTATTACGGTTTTTTAGTTTATATAAACCCTAAAAAATTAGGCTTGTTTGATGAAAATCAATTGAGTTCCTTGCTAATATTAGATATATTGACAGGGATTATCAATTTTATTTTACTCACTAAAGAATATAAATATATGGCACGCTTATAGCATGTTTTAATGTTAAGTTTAAGGATATAATGAGCTATAGATGGATGACTATATGATAAAAGTTGCTTTGCTGACAGATTCTTCAACAGTTGATGGTCTTATTAGCTCATTGTTGGATGATGAACGATTTTGTAAAAAAATAATACATTCAACCGCTGTTGACTTCTTTCAACAACTTATCGATTATAAACCAGACTTGCTTTTTATTCGGGCAATGTTGTCAAATATGGATGGTTTGTCTGTTTGTGATAGCATTCGTTCTCACCCAAGTCTTCGTAATGCCCGCTTAGTTTTTATCTCTACTAATACATTAAACCGTGAATATGCAATTGATCATCGTGCTAATACGTTTCTTAAAGTCCCTTTTTCTCGAGACGATCTGTATCAGGTTATTCAGCCATTATTTGATCACAAACCTAAACTATTACTTGTTGATGACAGTAAAACATGCCGTAGTTTAGTTAAACCTTATTTAGAACAAGAAGGCTATGAAGTTATTGAAGCTGAGAATGGTGAAAATGCTCTCAAAATAATCCGTGAAGATAAAATTGATATTATTGTCAGTGATGTTGAAATGCCTGTTTTAGATGGTATCACGTTATGTCGAATTATTAGACAGCAAGAAAAGTTATCTATCCCAGTATTGCTACTGTCTTCCCAGCAAACAGATAAAGCTATTATTGGTGGTTTTAATGCAGGTGCTGATGACTATATTATCAAGTCTGATCATTCAGCAACTCATAAAGTTGTTATTCCTGAGCTATTGTCGCGTATTGAGCGTTTAATGAATGCACAGCACTCAAGAGGCAGGCCAGAACGTATTCTTGTCGCAGAAGATTCTCCGACTATGTTACACCAATTAAAAACATCATTGTTAATTCAGGGATTTCAGGTTGATGTTGCTGCTGATGGTTTGTCAGCATGGGAAAAATTGAATAATAATCCATATGATTTAGTTATTACTGATTATGATATGCCTTATGTTGATGGTTTGGAGTTATGCTTACGTATCCGTCAATCAGGTCAGTTTGAAGATTTGCCTATTATTATTGAAACCAGTAAGGATTCAAAAGTTGAACAAGTTAAAATTCGCTCTATTGGAATTCAAGCCTTTATTACTAAGCCCTTTTCGCCCGATAGAATGGTAGCAGAGGTTGAGCGAGTTTTAGCCGAGTCAAGGTTAAAAAATCATCAAAATGCCTTAAGTCATTATTTGCCTGACTCAACTATTTCTCATATCTCTACGGCAAATAAAAATGCAATTGCAGAGGATAAGTTTAGAACCCTGTTGTTTTCAGATATTGTTCAATTTACCAAGATGTCGGATCAATTATCATCACGAAAAGTGGTTGATTTTTTAAATACTTATTTTGATCGTATGGTTGAAGAACTGATACTTTTTAATGCCACTATTGATAAGTTTATTGGTGATGGTATTTTTGCTTCTTTTGATTTACAGGAAGTCGGTGCCTTTCAGGCAATTTGTGCTGCTGCTGCTATGCTTAAAGCATTACCTGAGTTACGTAAATCAACAGGTTTAGATGTTCATATGCGTATCGGTATTCATTCAGGGCATGTTATTTTAGGCGATATAGGCAGTCGTCACTCAAGGAGAGATTTTACCCTTATCGGTGATAATGTAAATATTGCCAGTCGCTTAGAGCATTTAGCTAAGCGAGACGGTATTTTAATCAGTCATGCAACGTATAATATGGTTAAAGATAGGGTGACTGTAATTCCTACCTCACCACTTAAGCTCAAAGGTATTAAAGAACCTGTTCAAGCATATTTAATTAAGTCAATAAAGTCTTATCATTCATATTCACAAGCAATGAAAAGAAAGCCTAAGTCACTGACTTCTTATCCTACAACGATGAACAAAAAAATAAGATCAGGTGAATATCATAAAAACTCTATTGAGACTATTTTTAGTTCTTAATGTTACTTGTATAGAAAACCCTCTTAGAAATTTACTAGATTATTCATTAATATCATACGTAAACTGCATTAGTATTTAATATAATTTATTGCGTAATTGCTTTTTATGGTATTTAATTAATATTGAGGAACAATAATATTATATTCTGTGGCTCACAGTACCATTAGGATGTAGCTAGTTATAGAATTATACTTACAATGAAACCAATAAATTTAGGACAATTATCATGGGATTTTTTAGCTTTTTAAATATTTTTTCATCTTCAAGCAAAGAAACTGAAAATTCACAAAAAGAGAAAGAGCAAATAGTACTACCAGGTACGCAGCTTTTTTTTGATGCTTTGTTAATTAAAAATTTAAAAGATGATCACCAAACTCTATTGTCTTTATATGGTGAAATGGCTCAAGCTCTTAGCGATAATGATCATAAAACTTTGGTGGGCTTATTTACAAAATTTAGTGCAGAATTGCGTTCTCATCTATTAACAGAAAATCTTAAACTGTACATTTACCTAAGCCATGCTATGGTGGCTGATACTGAAAGCTTAGCTATAATTACTGACTTACGCTCAGAGATGCAACAAATTGGACGAGTTGTGAATAACTTTTTAATTCGTTATAGCGAGTTGCCGTGGTCTGAGGAACAAGTACATTCTTTTCCTTCGGAATTTGAAAAAATTGGTGAAGTTCTTGTGGATCGGATAAAAAGAGAAGAGGCAACTTTATACCCTCTCTATATGCATCCAGACGCTTATTTAAAAGTTGAAGATATGTAATAAATCGTTATTTTTTACTGATTTGGTTAATAGATAAATGATCCTAACATTTGTTCTAGCACTGGGATTAGAAAATGTTCGCTGGTTTTTTCTATGCAAGCAACTGCTTCAAATGGTGTTTTTTATTCATGGCATTAATGTAGTACACGCCTTTTTTCTTATTCTGAACAGCTGATAATTTGTATTACCCCGAATAAAATCCTAAGTGCTATCTAGAAAACGGCTAAGTTATTCAATTTGTCTTTTGTTCTTCTAGCTCTATATCTTCTTCATTGCTCGATTAGGCACGATTTATTTAGGTTTGAGTCTTCAGACTCATTTCGCATTGGACAAGGCTGGCTCTAGAAAAACTGTAGTTAACATGGTAAACTCGTCCGATGAGGCTTTATCTTCGTTAATTCAGGGCACTTAAATGATCAAACAACGTACGTTAAAAAATAGTATTAAAGCAACAGGTGTAGGGTTGCACTCAGGAAAAAAGGTTTATTTAACACTACGGCCTGCTCCTATTAATACAGGAATAATTTTTCGTCGGGTGGATTTAGAGCATCCAGTGGAGATTCCTGCTAGAGCTGAAAATGTTGGAGATACAACATTGTCGACAACCTTGGTCAAAGATGGGGTCAGAATCTCTACCGTAGAGCATTTATTATCCGCAATGGCAGGTATGGGAATTGACAATGCTTATATTGATTTGAGTGCTTCTGAAGTGCCGATTATGGACGGTAGCGCAGGGCCTTTCGTCTTTCTTTTGCAGTCAGCAGGCATTGTAGAACAGTCGGCAGCTAAAAAGTTTATTAGAATTAAACGTAATGTTGTTGTCGAAGAAGGTGATAAGTGGGTTCGTTTTGAACCTTATGAAGGTTTTAAGGTTTCGTTTATTATTGATTTTGAACATCCGGCAATACAAGGGCGTTCACAAAGTGCTGAAATGGACTTTTCTTCCACTTCTTTTGTTCGAGAAGTCAGTCGAGCAAGAACCTTTGGTTTTATGAATCAAATTGAACAGCTTAGAGCAAATGATCTTGCATTGGGTGGTAGCTTAAATAATGCCATTGTTATGGATGAATACCGAGTGCTCAATGAAGATGGATTGCGTTATGAAGATGAGTTTGTGAAACATAAAATACTGGATGCTATTGGTGATCTTTATCTGCTTGGAAGTAGTTTAATTGGTGCTTTTAGCGGACATAAAGCGGGTCATGCACTTAATAATAAGATCCTAAGAGAGTTATTGGCAGATGAGTCAGCATGGGAAGAAGTGATTTTTGAGGATGAACGTTCAGCGCCTATTTCCTATATGAAGTCTATTGTTCCAGCCTAACTATTTAGCTTTAGAGTGGAGCGTTAAATCAGCCCCATATAAAATTGCTGTGGGTTCACATAACAATGATTTCACCTACTATTTTTTTCTACACTGCGAGCCAAGCGCATTAATGAAGCTTGTAGTTCTTTGTTGTCAATATGTCCAGCGCTATTTTTTATAATTGTAGCTGAGTTTTTTGAGTAAACAGGGTTGTTTCCCTCTTCTCTAGCGCTTATCTTTGGTGGTATAACTCGTATAACTATTCTTTTAAGCTGGCTAAATTGTGCTTCACTGCTAAGTAAACGCTTTAATGTTGGGATATAAAAACGTAGCTTACTTGCCCACGCAGGACTTGTGGTTGCAACTGTTAAATTCTGCTTATTCTTTTTGGTGGAGAATCCAATGACAGACACTTTTTGTTGGAATTCTGCGGGAAGGTAGGTTAATAAGCGTTTGGATAAGTAATTAAGATATTGACTATGCTGTAGAAGGCGCTCAATATTCCCTGATGTTTGTTTGAGGATTTTTTTCATATACTTTTTATTTATATGTTTTTAATGGAGAATACCTATTAATAATAGAGTGTTCAACGGGTTCAATCAGATTATATCAATGCTGTTCTGAAATGGTACCCTAACTTATTAAATGTGTCGCCCCTGTGTATGATTCAGACTGGCATAAAGTGCAAGCAATTACTATGAATATTATTTTAGTTAGACAAAAAAGCGGTGCTACAGTCACTATTAACTTATCACGTTTTTTTATTGTTTTTCTTGGTACTTTATTTTTTAGCTCTCCTTTTATCGGCTACTACTATGGGCTTAAATCATTTGATACTCTTCCAACTATTAGCCAGTTTGATCAGATAGAACCTTTTCGTAATGAATTGAATAAGGTAGTTGGTAGTATCTACAAAGATGAGTTGCAGCAGCAAAAAAAAGAGCTTGATATACTTAAGCAGAATAATCAGGAAAATATCAATGCACTGACCTATAGTATGGCAAATTTACAAGCTCATATTATTCGCTTGGACTCTTTGGGTAATCGATTGATTGAAGTTGCCCAGCTAGATAAGAAAGCATTTAATTTTGATTTAGAGCCTTCAATTGGAGGTGCCTCGGATGAAAATAATCAAATGTTAGCTACAAGTTCACCAACAATACTATCCCAGCGTGTTAAATATGATGAGTTTGTAACAAAAATGCAGCAATTATCTCAAGATATAGAGTCTAAAAATAAACAATTAACCATTCTAGAAAATTTACTGATTACAGAACAGTTGCAACATGCATCAACACCCTCAGGAAAACCTGCAAAGAAAGGCTGGATTTCCTCTTATTTTGGCTCTCGAAAAGATCCCTTCACAGGGCAGAAAAAAATGCATAAAGGGGTTGATATTGCTGGTAAGTCAGGTTCTTCTGTACTAGCAACGGCTGATGGTGTTGTTATTATGGCAGAAAAACAAAATGGTTATGGTAAGGTTCTAGAGATTGATCATGGCTATGGTCTAAGCACTCGTTATGGGCATAACAAGACAATTTTAGTTAAAGTTGGTGATGTCGTTAAAAAGGGGCAAAATATTGCAACAATGGGCTCAACTGGACGTTCAACTGGACCACATGTGCATTATGAAGTGCTAAAAAATGGTCGACCTGTTAATCCTCAGCGATATATTGTGACAGCAAAAAAATAATAATATTGGGTTAGTTTAAGACGCACTCACTCTGAACTCATCATTAATATGTGCTATGCTGTGGAGCTAAAATTTACAATGGGTAGTACGTTATCGTGCTATTTAAATTACACTTTTATAATTCAAATAAGATATATATAAATACTATGGTTGCAAAATTATTTAGAAAAATTTTCGGTAGTCGTAATGATCGGGAAATAAAACGTTATTCTAAAATTGTTACACAAATAAATGCCTTAGAAGGTGAATTGTTTGATTTAACAGATGAAGATATCCAGTCTAAAACTACTGAGCTAAGACAACAGTTAGAAGACGGCAAAACTTTGGAAGATATCCTACCAGTTGCCTTTGCTCTGGTTAGAGAGGCAAGTCGTAGAGTCATGGGTATGCGCCATTTTGATGTGCAGCATATTGGTGCTATGGTGCTCAATGAAGGTAAAATTGCAGAAATGCGTACTGGAGAGGGTAAAACCTTGATGGCAACGTTAGCAGTCTTTCTTAATGCATTAAGTGGCGATGGTGTCCATGTTATTACCGTTAATGATTATTTAGCAGAACGTGATGCTAAGTGGATGGGTAAACTTTATAATTTTTTGGGCTTATCTGTTGGTGTAATTCTATCTGGCCAAGATTCAGATCAAAAGCGTCAGGCTTATGAGGCTGATATTACCTATGGAACCAACAATGAATTTGGCTTTGACTATCTACGCGATAATATGGCTTTTTCAACAGAAGATAAAGTTCAAAGAGGCTTAAATTTTGCTATTGTCGATGAAGTGGATTCTATTTTAATTGATGAAGCTCGCACACCTTTAATTATCTCTGGCCCTGCTGAAGATAACTCTGATGTCTATCGAAGGGTCAATAAACTTATTCCTAATCTGGTACAACAAGAAGCGGTCGTGGAATCATTGGACGAACAGGTGGAAGAGCCTCCGGGTGACTATACTGTCAATGAAAAAGACAAGCAGGTATTATTATCTAATGAAGGTCATCAACATGTAGAGGAATTGCTCTTAGAAGAAGGGCTGATCCAAGAGAATGAGAGTTTATATGATCCTTCCAATATCATATTAATGCATCATGTAAATGCGGCTCTTAGAGCACATAGTTTGTTTACTAAAAATGTGGACTATATTGTTAGTAATGGTGAAGTCATCATTGTTGATGAATTTACTGGACGAACTATGCCTGGGCGTCGTTGGTCTGACGGTTTGCATCAGGCTGTTGAAGCAAAGGAAGGTGTTGCTATACAGGTTGAAAACCAGACTTTAGCCTCTATTACCTTTCAGAACTTATTTCGCTTGTATAAAAAACTATCGGGTATGACAGGTACTGCAGATACAGAAGCGTTTGAATTCCATGAGATTTATGGTTTAGAAGTCATTGTACTACCTACTAATAATCCTATGCAACGCCTCGACCATGGTGATTTGGTTTTCTTAACTCAAGAAGAAAAATTTTCTGCCATTATTGAGGACATTAAAGATTGCCAGCAAAGAGGACAACCTGCACTGGTTGGTACCGCTTCAATTGAAGTATCAGAACATTTGTCTAAGGCGCTAAATAAAGCCAATATTCAACATGAAGTACTTAATGCCAAGCAACATGCTCGTGAAGCAGACATTATTGCTCAGGCAGGTTCTGCAGGTGCTATTACTATTGCAACTAATATGGCTGGTCGGGGTACTGATATTGTTTTAGGGGGTAATATTGATGCAGCGATTGCCAAACTGGATGAGCCGGATGAAACAACCATTCAGACCATGCGTAATGAGTGGCAAGATCGGCATGAACAAGTTTTAAAAAATGGTGGTTTGCATATTATTGGTACCGAGCGGCATGAGTCTCGTCGTATTGATAATCAGTTAAGAGGGCGGTCAGGCCGTCAGGGCGATCCCGGTTCATCACGATTTTACTTATCATTGGATGATAATTTGATGAGGATCTTTGCCTCAGAAAAAATGGCCGGTTTAATGCGTAAGTTAGGTATGGAAAAAGGTGAGGCAATCGAACATAAATGGGTCAGTCGTTCGATTGAAAATGCCCAGCGTAAAGTGGAAGGGCATAACTTTGATATTCGTAAACAGCTACTTGAATATGATGATGTTGCCAATGAACAACGTAAAGTCATATATGAACAACGCAACAATTTAATGTCAACAGAAGATATTTCCGATATGATTGTTGATATTAGAGAAGATGTTGTTGAACAGTTTATTGATACTTATATACCTCCTGAAAGTATTGAAGAACAGTGGCGTATTGAAGAACTTGAAGAAGGGCTTCGCAATGAGTTTTTACTTGATATACCTATTGCCCAGTGGCTTTCTGAAGATGATAATTTACATGAAGAACCACTTCGAAAGAAAATTTTACATGCTATGGTTTCCTCAATAGAACAAAAGGAAGCACTTATTGGCTCTGAAATGATGCGCCGTGTTGAAAAAGGTGTCATGTTAGAAGTATTAGATAGTCTATGGAAAGAGCATCTAGCAGCAATGGATTATTTACGTAAGGGTATTGGTTTGCGTGGCTATGCTCAAAAAGATCCTAAGCAAGAATATAAGCGAGAGTCTTTTGAACTATTTTCTGATTTACTTGAACGTGTTAAGTATGATGTGATTGCCCGCTTGAGTATGATTCAAATTAGGGAAGATCCTGATATGAGTGAATTTGAGCACCATGAGCAACCAGAAATGGAGTTTCAACATGATGGTGTTAATGCGTTAGGTGAAGAAAGCTCAAATAATGGGCTAGATGAAGAAGATGGGTCAAATGAGAAAGAACAACCCTTTGTTAGAGAAGGGCAGAAAGTTGGGCGAAACCAACCCTGTCCTTGTGGCTCAGGTAAAAAATACAAGCAATGTTGTGGTAAATTGAGTTAGATAGTTAGCCTAATTCTGAAATAAAAATGCCCACTATTGTGGGCATTTTTATTTCTTTGGATCAAATTTAGAAATTAACTTAACCTGAGTTCAGGTTAGCTAAGTTTAAGAGCTTTGAGTAACATGCAGTAAAGGAATTATTATTATGTCAGTAGAAATAAATTTACCTGAAATGCACTCTGTTTCAGGTTTTAAATTGGCCACAGTGTGTGCGGGCATTAAAGCAACAGATAAAAAAGATGTTGTACTCATGTCATTTGGTACACAAGCCCATGTTGCAGGTGTTTTTACTCAAAATGCATTTTGTGCTGCCCCCGTTCATATTGCTAAAGAGCATTTACAAAAAAATAGTGTCCAATATTTTGTGATTAATACGGGTAATGCAAATGCAGGAACGGGTGAACAAGGTATACAAGATGCTTTACTAACCTGTGATAAGCTGAGTAAGCTGACCCATACAGAAAATCATGCAGTGTTGCCTTTTTCAACCGGTGTCATTGGTGAAACTCTACCAGTAGACAAAATTATTCAGGCTTTACCTGAAGTATTGGATAATTTATCAGAGCAGGGCTGGCAAGATGCAGCACAGGGAATTTTAACTACAGATACTTGTACTAAGGGGGCTTCAACTCGTGTAATGATTGCGGGTAAATGGGTAACTATTACAGGTATTGCAAAAGGTTCAGGCATGATCCGTCCAGATATGGCAACCATGTTGGGCTTTGTTGCCACAGATGCTGCCATAGAACAAAGTTTATTGAGAACATTATTAAAATATGCGGTGGATCATTCCTTTAATCGGATCACAGTAGATGGTGATACTTCAACCAATGACTCCTGTATGTTGGTTGCTACAGGTCATGCCAAGATGGATATGATCCATAGTGAAGAGCAAAGTGATTATGTATTATTACGCAGTGCAATCACAGATGTTTTTGAACAACTGGCTAAAGCGATTGTTTTAGATGGTGAGGGAGCAACAAAATTAATCCATATTCAAGTCTCTGGAGGACTCTCTGAGCAAGAGTGTAATCAAGTTGCTTATACCATTGCCCACTCACCGTTGGTTAAAACTGCATTTTTTGCCAGTGATCCTAATTGGGGTAGAATTTTAGCAGCAGTGGGTCGTTCAGGGCTTTCTCAATTGGATATTAATGCCTTAGAAATATTTTTAGATGACGTGTGTATTGTAAATAATGGTGGCAGAGCTTTAGAGTATACCGAAGAGCAAGGACAATCTGTTATGAACAAAGATGAAATTACTATAAATGTCCAGTTGCATAGGGGCGATGCCAGTGTCCAGATTTGGACCTGTGATCTGTCTTATGACTATGTAAAAATTAATGCTGAATATAGGACATAGGTTTATGCCTGTTATTTTCTTAAGTTTACTCATTGCTATGGCTTTATAAGGAACAATATGCTCCATGTTGCTATAGCTGTGTTGCTAAAAGATAATCATGTGCTGATATCAAAAAGGGCTGATCATGCTTCTCAGGGAGGTTTATGGGAATTTCCTGGTGGGAAGGTTGAAGAAAATGAAACCATTGAGCAGGCCTTAGTAAGGGAAATTAAGGAAGAACTTGGAATTGATATAAAAAGTTCTTCTCCGTTAATTACTACTCAATTTCATTATCCAGAACAAAGCGTCTTTCTAGAGGTAAGAAAAGTGCTGGACTTTACGGCACATGATTATGTCTTTAATGAAAATGCTCAATATGGCCTTGAAGGGCAACTTGTTAGGTGGGTTGCTATTAATGATTTAGGTGACTATCCATTCCCTGAAGCAAACCAAGTGATTATAAATGCCTTAATGCTACCATTAAGCTATTTGATTACACCGGATAGTTTTGACTCAGTATTAGAAAACTCTTCAATAGATAAGACTATTGAAACCCATTTTCTAGATAAGTTTGCTGAGAAATGTCATGATTATTCGCTTATTCAATTACGTTTTCCTTCTTATTCTAAAGGGAAAAATAAAATATTGGAATTTGATAATATTATTAAGCAGGCATGTTTTATTGCCATAGAGAATCAGACTTTAATTTTACTTAATTCTTCTATGAAATTGGCAGATGATATTATCTCTTTAAGTTCAGGTTTGCACCTAACTGCCAAGCACTTATATGATGTGGAATTTATTAAGCAATTTCGTAAACGCTTTGCAAAAAAACAACTAGCGGCCTCTTGTCATACTATGGATGATATTAAGCAGGCCAATAAACTTAAACTTAATTTTATTGTCATTTCTCCTGTGCAGAAAACAAGCTCACATCCAGAGCAAATCCCTCTAGGTTGGGAGCAATTTAAAGTATTAGCTCATGTTGCCAAAATGCCAGTATATAGCTTAGGAGGAATGTCTAAAAATGATGTGCCAAAAGCAATTGGTGCTGGTGCTCAGGGAATTGCTGCTATCAGTAAGCTATGGGACAGTGAATAGTAAGGTTGAGGATTAATAATGAATTTCTTAGAGAATAAATACATACGCTTACTGGCAATGAGTTTGGTTATTGTACTGGCATTAAGTTGGGTACAGGACTTTTCTGACTTTTTAGGAGATCATGCAGATAATACAATTAAATTAGGTGTGAATCCACAATGCAATTCAATGTCTAGCATTTGTAGTGCATCCATTCGTAATGAGGGGGAATTTCAGCGCCTGAGTTTTTCTATTATTCATAAGAATAAAAATATAGTAGCCAAGAGTGGTGAATATCGTGTCAAACTGATTGCAACAGGTTTTGATTTTGATGGTATTGAATCAATTTCCCTTTATTTTGATCGAGTGGGAGAAGATATTAATCGTCAATTAATTCCTTTGCAAGCGGATAAGTCGACTCGACAAGTGGTACCAGAAAAATGGTTTGCTGAAATAAATCTGCCTGATGTGCAAATAAACAGCAAAAGAAAAGATTGGTTAGCTATCATTATTTTAAAGTCGACAAAAGAAGAGTATCGTGCAGAGTTTCCTTTTTACCAGCCCTGATAGTTATTGTAAAAAGAATTCCTTGTGTTGTAGGCGCTGTGCTTTTTCAGAAACATTTTCTAAGGAAATACTCTTGCCTTTAATTCTATGTTCTTCAGATGCCCATGCACCTAAGTCGATTAATTGACAACGTTCAGAGCAAAATGGACTCCAAGGCTTTGACTGATAATAATTATGTGATTTAGAACAGTATGGACATTTTATTATTAAGGTTTTTGTATTATTAGAATGCATAAGGCTGATACTTATAGTGCACAACAAGAAAGTTGAAAGTCAATATTATCGAGACAAGGAATGGGGCGTTCACCATTGCTTGGTGTCATAAAGCGAATGCTAAAACGGTGTTTGCCACCACTTATTTCAGCAAAAAATGGAGCATCTTGGGGTAGCGAAACTCGAATAAGTTGGAAAGGAATATTGGTATCCAAGTTTTTTCGATAGATGCCTTGTTCCGCTATAACAGGTGTATTAATTGCGCTTTCTCTGAGTAGACTTAAAGCAATATTAATGGCAAGGCGATAATTATCTAATTCACCAAGCCATGCTTCTAGTGCTTCAATTCTATGTTCTGCGGGTTGCTTTAACCAAAAGTGATAACTGGGAATATCAAAGTCGCAGTTTCCTCCAGGAATTGAATCCCGCTGACGGATAAGCTTTAATAGTTCGTTATTACATAAATTATCATTAGAATGATGACTTAAAGACTTAAGGTTTTGAGTGTAGATTTTTAGCTTTTTTAAAGTATCTTCTAATATAGAAGGATCAACACCAGGTCGAGAACTAATTGCTAATAGTGCAGAGCTTTGGCGCTCCAACTCTTTAACTAATTCGGAACGTAAATCAATTCGACTCATAATATTGAGTATATCAAGAATGTGACTGATGGTATTTCTACTATCCCAAACTGAATAACCCCGCATAGAATATCGTGCTTGTTGAAATAAAAATTCAAGACGCAATAGAGTGCGTACACGCTCATTGAGAGGGAGTTCGTAAATAGTAGCGTCCATCATTACGGTCTAAAATAGTTCATATTAATTTTTATCAGGGTTAATACCGATGCTTATTGTCTAATATCTCGACAATGGTTGCAACAAACATTTTTCCTATTTCTATTTGCTTTAAGCTCTCTAATGTAGCTAAAATTTCACACTATGTTTTCGACTGTTTCAGTAGAGAGCAATAATATTGAAATAGTGAAACAACTTGTCTTTTTAATTGTTCTAGTGATCCTGAATTGTCGATAATATCATTGGCATGGGCAAGGCGTATTTTACGACTCACTTGAGATTCAATAATTTTTTTTATGAGTTTGGTAGAGCATTTATCGCGCTTACTACTACGTTCAATTTGGGTATTAATGGGAGTATCAATGACCAAAATACGATCAAAAGGGTAGTTCTGGGAGGTTTCAAAAAGTAAGGGGATGGCAATAATATTGATGCTATTACTGCCTGAACTAGATTTTATTTCCGCTAGTTGTTGGGTGATTTCTCTATGAATTAAAGGGTGTAAAATCTGCTCTAATTGTTGTTTTTTTGTTTTAGAAGAAAAAATAAGCGAGCGCAATACTGTACGATTGAGCTTTCCTGATGGGTGAAAAATATCATCACCAAATAGTTTATGTGTATTTTTTAGGGCTGTTTGTTTAGGTGTTAAGTGTTTGCTATGCTTAGCCTCTTGGAGTGAACCTGATAATAATTGACGGGCAATGCTATCGGCATCAATAATATGTAGACTGGATACATCATCTGATTGCTCTGCCAGCGTAATAAAATAGTCACAGACAATGCTTTTGCCACTGCCAATTCCACCAGTCAGGGCGATTGTTAGCATTAAAGCCCCATTGTTTGAAAATAAAATTGTTTGATTTCTTCTCCCCAAAGCAAACTAATAAAGCCTGCTGAGGCAAGATATGGACCGAAAGGAATGGGGATGCTTTTATCTCGACCCATAAAGATAATTAATGATATGCCAACAATTGCACCAACTAAGGCTGACAGCAGTAGGATTAATGGTAGTGCTTGCCAGCCTAACCATGCACCTAAAAGGGCTAATAATTTAAAATCACCAAAGCCCATACCTTCTTTCCCTGTTACCAGCTTAAATAGTTGGTAGATACTCCATAATGACATATAACCCAACATGGCACCAATGATGCTATTTTCTATCGGAATAGGTGAAATGTGTATCAAGCTGACTAAAATACCTAACCATAAAAAAGGGAGGCTAATGTTGTCGGGTAATAACTGTGTATCAAAGTCAATCATCGTTAAGGCAATAAGTGCCCATGTTAACAATAGAGTTGCTAATGTATACCATTGAACTCCAAAGTGGTAAGCAACTAAAAGTGATAGAAGCGCTGTTATTAACTCTATAGAGGGGTATCTTGCTGAAATTTTTGTCTGACATTTAGAGCACTTAGCTCTTAGTGCTAACCAAGAAATAATGGGAATATTTTCTAATGCAGTAATTTTATGCCCACAAGATGGGCAACGGGAACGAGGTACGGAGAGATTAAATGCTTTTTCATCTATACAAGAGGGTAGCTTATATTTTTCAGATTTAAATTCGTCAGATAAGAAATCAATACAGTCACATTTCCACTCACGTTTAAGCATAAGGGGTAAGCGGTAGATCACAACATTTAGAAAACTACCGACGATTAAACCAAATAAAAAAACACCAAAAAGAAAAAATCCTGGGTTTGAATGTAAATAAGTAATAGTAATCATAGACAAGCTTAAACAACTGAACCCATCATAAAGATTGGCAAATACATTGAAATAACGATGCCACCAATAACGACACCAAGCACGGACATGATAATGGGTTCTAATAAACTGGTTAAACCATCAACCAAGTTATCCACTTCATCTTCATAAAAATCAGCGACCTTGCCTAACATAGTATCTAATGCACCAGATTCTTCACCAATGGCAGTCATTTGCAATACCATATTTGGGAAAACACCAGTGTTGACCATTGCTTTATTGAGCTGAGTGCCTGTTGATACTTCTTGTTGGATTTGATCGACAGCATTTCTAAAAACAACATTTCCCACAGCACCAGAAACTGAACTCAAGGCCTCAACTAATGGCGTGCCAGCAGCAAACATGGTTTGTAAGGTTCGCGCATAACGGGCGATGGCTGCCTTTTCTTGTATAGGGCCAATAACAGCCACTTTTAAAACAAGTCTATCAAGTATGTCCCGAAAATGTTGAGAACGTTTTTTAAAATAGAAAAAGACATAAAAGAATAGGCCTATGGAGCCAAAGAGTGCCCACCACCATTCTTGTAAAAATTTTGATAAATTAACAACAAATTGTGTGGGAGCTGGAAGTGATGCACCAAAGCTTTTAAACATATTATCAAACACAGGAATTACAAAAATTAACATAATAGCGATAACAATAACTGCTACAATAATAACGGCAATAGGATAGCCCATGGCTTTCTTTATCTTAGATTTTAAGGCTTCTGTTTTTTCTTTATAAGTAGCAATTTTATCAAGGATTGAATCTAAGATACCTGCATGCTCACCTGCTTGTACAAGATTACAAAATAAATCATCAAAATGTAAAGGAAATTTTCGCAAGGCTTCAGTAAGAGAACTACCACTCTCAACATCGGCTTTGATATCTAAAATCATTTTTGACATATTGGCATTGTCATGGCCACTGCCGACAATTTCAAAAGATTGAACCAAAGGAACACCGGCTTTCATCATGGTTGCTAACTGACGAGAAAAAATTGATATATCAGCAGGGGTAATGGCTTTACTTTTTGCTCCTCCGAGGCCAAAGAGAGGTTTAGGCTTTGGTTTTATTTTAAGAACATTAATGCCTTCACGTCTAAGTTGTGCTTTTGCCAGAGCTGAATTTGAAGCCTGAACCTCACCTTTTTTGCGATTGCCATTTCTATCAGCCCCTTCCCATATAAATATTGGAGTAGGCTTTGCGCTTGCCTTAGCTTTAGCTTTAGTTGCCATATTAATCCTTAGTTATCTCTGACTTTTTATCTATGATTGTATAGTTGAGTTGCAAATGTAATTGATAGTAAATGCTACTCTTTAGTGACACGATTTACTTCTTCTAAGCTGGTGATACCATCCATAACTTTTTTCAGCCCCGATTCTCTTAAGTCGGGTATGCCTTCTTTTTTTGCCTGATCAGCAAGGCCAATTGCATTCCCCCCTTCCATAATAATGCGACCCATGGCATCAGAAATTTTCATGACCTGATAGATGCCTACTCGTCCTTTATATCCAGCATTACAATTGGCACAACCGACAGGTTTGTATACAGTGAAGCCATCAGTAATATTTTTTTCAGTAAAACCTTCCTCTAACAAGGCTTCTTTTGGAATGTCATGGGGTTGCTTGCAATTTTCACATAAGCGCCGAGCAAGGCGTTGTGCGATAATCAGACTGACAGCAGAGGCAATGTTATAAGGTGGAACCCCCATATTGACAAGACGTCCCAATGTTTGTGGAGCATCATTTGTGTGTAATGTTGATAGTACCATATGTCCAGTCTGTGCGGCTTTAATACCAATTTCAGCAGTTTCTAAATCACGTATTTCCCCGACCATAACGATGTCAGGATCTTGGCGTAAAAATGAACGAAGGGCTGCTGCAAATGTTAGTCCGGTTTTAGGGTTTACATTAACCTGATTCACGCCAGGTAAGTTAATTTCAGCTGGATCTTCAGCGGTTGAAATATTAACCTCTTCAGTATTTAAAATATTAAGCCCTGTGTACAGTGATACTGTTTTTCCTGAACCTGTTGGCCCTGTGACTAGGATCATGCCTTGGGGTTTCGATAAGGCATCCATATAAAGATCTTTTTGAAAGTCTTCATAGCCTAAAGCATCAATTCCTAGCTGTGCGCTGGTAGGATCCAATATCCGTAGAACTGCTTTTTCACCAAAAAGTGTTGGGCAGGTACTGACACGAAAGTCAATAGCTCTATTTTTAGAAATTTTTAAACGCATTCGACCATCTTGAGGGATTCGACGTTCAGATATATCAAGCTGAGATAATACTTTGATACGAGCGAGTATACGAGGCGTCAGGCTAACAGGTGGTTTAGCAACTTCTTGTAAGAGCCCATCTAAGCGTAAGCGTACTCGAAAGAATTTTTCGTAGGGTTCAAAGTGAATATCAGATGCGCCTTTGTTAATAGCGTCTAATAGTACTTTGTTAACAAATTTAACAACGGGCGCATCATCCTCATCAACCTTATCAGGATCCTTACTCCCGTTATCATCTTCGTAGTCTAAGTCTTCTAAATCATCATCAAAACCAGACATACTGGTGTCAGCATCTGATAGAGCTTTATCAATTGCTTTTTCTAGCTTGCTTGCTTCAACGAGAATGGCTTCAGTGCTAAGACCCGATTGAAATTTAATTTCATCAATGGCAGCAATATTTGTTGGGTCGGCAATGGCAATAAATAAACGAGACCCTCTTTTAAATATTGGTAAGGCACGGTGTTTGGTAACAAGAGTATCTTTTATGATATTAACCGTGTCTTTTTCAAACTCAGTAACAGAAATATCAAATAAGGGCGTGCCAAATTCCGTTGATGCAAGTGTGGCAACATCAATCGATTTTACAAGTCCTTTGCTTGTTATGTAATGTACAAATGGTTGCTTATCTTTTTTGGCTGCATCCAATGCCTCGAGTGCATCTTCTTCATTAATAAGGTTTTGCATGACAAGCTGCCGTGCAAGTCCTGTCAGTTGAGATGATTGCTGTGCTAAAACCATAATCGATAATTCTTCTTTTGAGTGAATGAAGTTCTTATATTTACTGCTGAGTACGCCATAGTTACAATTGTATTTTAGTACGTACTTTAATTATAGCCAAAAAAGTATTGTTTTTTCTCAATAAAATTCTAAAAATGAGATACGTTTCAATAAATAAAAGCTTATTTTGTTACAAATCCAAAATAAGTATTATCAACAATAATTGTTCGTTTGTATTATTGGACAAGTTACAATCCTTACATAAGATATACTGATAAGAATAATGTTGCAAATATTAGAGCTAAGCAGTTGATTTTTTTTTTAGAAAGGCACAAAAATGATGGTAGCCGAGGACGGACTCGAACCGTCACGCTGTTGCCAGCACCGGATTTTGAATCCGGCGTGTCTACCAATTCCACCACTCGGCCATAGAGAAATGTTTTTAGAAATTGGAAGCATCATTATAGGGATTTTTAAGAAACTGACAAGTTTTTTCTTTTTTTATTGAAACTGATTAAAAAATACCGTGGAATAATGCTCTGTGCTCTTATCTTTGGTAGAATGCCCCGCTATGAAATTATCTGAATTTAATTTTGCTTTACCAAATGAATTAATTGCCCAATTTCCGCTGAAAAAAAGGACAGACAGTCGCTTATTAAGCTTGGACGGGGTAAGTGGTGATTTGGGTGATTATTTTTTTGATCAGTTACCTGAACTATTAAAATCAGGTGACTTATTGGTTTTTAATAATACCAAAGTCATTCCTGCCCGTTTGTTTGGCCAAAAAACATCAGGGGGTAAAGTTGAAGTGCTTGTGGAGCGGGTGCTTAATGAGAGAGAATTTCTTGCTCAGATTAGAGCCAGTAAATCACCTAAAAAGGACTCAGTGCTGTCTCTTGGAATGGATAAGGGTGAAGGCTTTCAGGTAAAAATATTAGGACGTCAAGATGACTTGTTTCACTTAAAACTTCTATCAGATACAGATCAACAAGGGGTTTTTAGTCTGCTTGAGTATTTTGGCCATATGCCACTACCACCCTATGTTGAACGAGCAGATGATGAAGCCGATCTAACACGCTATCAAACTGTTTATGCTAAAGAAAAAGGTGCTGTGGCAGCCCCAACAGCAGGCTTACATTTCGATGATGATCTATTAGCGCGGCTAATTAAAATGGGTGTTAATACCGCATGGGTTACATTGCATGTGGGAGCTGGAACCTTTCAGCCAGTTCGAGTGGATAATATATTTGAACACAAAATGCATTCAGAATATGTCGATGTGCCGCTACAAACAGTCAAACAAGTTAAACAGACTCATGCTCAAGGTGGGCGTGTGATTGCGGTCGGAACAACCGCGATGAGAAGTCTGGAAAGTGCCGCTACATTTGGCGATCAAAAAGACGAGATTCAGGAATATCATGCCGATACAGATATTTTTATCTATCCGGGCTATCAATTTAAAACGGTTGATGCAATGGTGACGAATTTTCACCTACCGGAAAGTACATTAATTATGTTAATTAGTGCCTTTGCTGGTTTGGAACATGTTAAGTCTGCTTATCAACACGCCATTGACCACAAATATCGTTTTTTCAGTTATGGTGATGCCATGTTTATTTTACCTCAGCGAGCACGAAAAATATGAACTTTGACCTATTAACAACGGATGGATCAGCAAGGCGAGGTACCATTAGTTTTCCACGAGGTGCTATTCAAACCCCAGCTTTTATGCCTGTAGGAACCGTTGCTACGGTTAAATCAATGACTCCAGAAGAGATTGCATCTGTGGGAGCTGAAATACTATTAGGCAACACCTTTCATTTGTTTTTACGTCCTGGAATGGAAGTAATTGAAGCTCATAAAGGTTTGCACAATTTTATGAACTGGCAGAAACCCATTTTAACAGACTCAGGTGGTTTTCAAGTATTTAGTTTGGGTAAATTACGTAAAATTACTGAGCAGGGAGTGACTTTCGCATCGCCCATTGATGGTCGGAAAGTTTTTATGGGGCCAGAAGAATCCATGCAAGTGCAACGAACTCTTGGTTCAGATATTGTCATGATTTTTGATGAATGCACACCTTATCCAGCCACCTATGATGAAGCAAAAAGTTCGATGGAACTGTCTTTGCGTTGGGCACAGCGTTCTAAGGATGAATTTTTAGCACAGGCACCTGAAGAAGATACTGCGGCACTTTTTGGTATTATTCAAGGAGGCATGTACCCCCAATTGCGTGATACTTCCCTTAATGGCTTACAGGCGATTGACTTCGATGGCTTTGCCATTGGTGGCTTGTCGGTAGGAGAGCCTAAGGAAGAAATGATAAAAATTCTTGACCATACGACTGTGAAAATGCCAGAAAATAAACCTCGCTATCTTATGGGGGTTGGTCGTCCAGAGGATATCGTTGAAGCAGTGCGACGTGGTATTGATATGTTTGATTGTGTTATGCCAACACGCAATGCTCGTAATGGCCATCTTTTTACTCATCAGGGGGTAGTGAAAATCCGCAATCAGAAGCACCAATTGGATACTCGCCCATTAGATGAAACTTGTCAGTGTTATACCTGTCAAAACTATTCTCGTTCTTATTTGCGTCATTTAGATAAGACCAATGAAATGCTGGGTTCTCATCTTAATACGTTGCATAATTTGTATTATTATCAGGAACTCATGCAGGGCTTACGTGATGCGATTGCAGATCAGACTTTAGATGTATTTGTGCAGCAGTTTTATGAGAAAAGAAATGTGGGATAAGTATCTTAGTTATATGGCTATCCCCATAAAAGTTAATCAAGGGCTAACATTCCAAAGTCCCTTGAATTTATGTCATAATAGCGCCACTTATACTTTTTAGTGGCTGTTTTTTTAGCAGAATTTCTTAGTAGAAATAGCACAGCACATATTTATTGCAATAATTGAGGATACACAATGAGTTTTTTTATAGAAGATGCCATGGCAGCGGGTGCAGGACCATCAGCGCCAGATATGATTTCACAACTACTGGTTTTTGGTGGTATTTTTGTTATTTTTTATTTGCTGTTTATTCGGCCACAAAATAAAAAAATGAAAGAACATCAGGAAATGGTTAATGCTCTGGCCAAGGGTGATGAAGTTGTGACCAATGGTGGTGTATTAGGTAAGGTGGTAGGCCTACATGATAGCTTTGTGACACTCGAAGTAGCTCTAGATATAAAACTTAATGTACAACGCTCTGCTATTGGTGCTATTCAGCCTAAAGGTACCATTAAGGGTCTTAAAAGCTGATCCCTCTTTCACTTACTATTTAACTATATCTCTAGATATGATTTATTAAAATAGCCTAGGCTATTGTGGTCTTATTTAGAGTCTACAAAAAGAAAAATTATGCTTAATCATTATCCTCTCTGGAAGTACCTACTGATCGTATTTATTGTTACGCTCAGTGCTTTTTATGCCTTACCAAATATCTATGGCGAAGATCCGGCCTTACAAATTGCTGCCTCTGCTCGTGATGTGACGATAGATGAAAAAACATTGGTGCGGATTTCAACCTTGTTTGATAAGCAAGGTCTAAAATATCGTAATGCCAAATTGTCTGATACCGGTTTGTTATTTCGCTTTAGTAATAAAGATGATCAAAATAAGGCCAAAATATTAGCAGAGAAAACATTAGGTGATGATTATGCGATTGCATTGAATCTAGCCACCGCAACGCCCCAATGGTTATTAAATATGAATGCTCAGCCTATGTACTTAGGGCTTGATTTGCGAGGTGGTGTTTATTTCTTAATGCAAGTGGATATGGATGCAGCCGTTATAAAATCTGTAAATACCTTTGTTAGTGATTCACGAACGATTTTACGTAAGGCAAAAGTACGCTATTTAGGTAGTAAACGAGTCAACAATACAATTATTTTGCGCTTTAAAACAGAAACCTTACGGGAGCAAGGTCTTACGATTCTAAAGCGTGAAATGCGAGACTTGTCATTTAAAGAAAAAAATAGTGATAACAGCTTTGTTTTACAGGGTAGTTTGAGTCCAGCAAAATTAAAAGAGTTAAAATTATTTGCCTTAAACCAGAATATTACCACATTGAGAAAACGTATTGATGAAAAATTTCATGGCTTAGTTGAACCCATTATTCAGCAACAAGGCGATGACCGTATTGTTATTCAATTACCAGGTATTCAAGATACGGCGGGTGCAAAAGATATTTTAGGTGCAACTGCGACACTAGAATATCGCGCAGTTGATGAAGAACATACAGTAGAGCAAGCATTAAATGGCCGAGTTCCAGCGGGCTCAAGGATTTATTATACCCGTGAACGACATGAGGCTAAGCGTGTTATTCCTTCTGTTCCCGTATTATTGAAAAAACGTGTTATTGTAACAGGTGAACATGTAACTAATGCTCAAGCAGGTATTGATCCTGATAGTGGTGGTGCTAAAGTTAATGTTTCTCTAGATAGTTATGGTGGTAAGCGCATGGGGGCTTTCACTAAGGAAAATGTTGGCAAGCGCATGGCTGTTGTTTACCTTGAAACTAAGCAAGAAACAGTAAAAGATAAAAATGGCATCACTCTTAAGGACAAAGAGGGTAAGCCTGTTATTAAACGCCATACCACCGAAGAAGTGATTAGCAATGCGGTTATCCGTGGTCATTTTTCTAATCGTTTTGAAACGACGGGTTTGGATAGTGTACAAGAAGCGAATGATTTATCGTTGCTACTTAGAGCAGGGGCATTGGCTGCACCGGTCTATATTATTGAAGAACGTACGATTGGCCCAAGTCTGGGACAAGACAATATTAATAAAGGCTTTATGTCGGTCATTATCGGTTTTGTTGCGGTACTGTTTTTTATGGCGTTCTGGTATCGTAAATTTGGCATGATTGCTAATTTGGCTCTTGGTTTAAATCTAGTTATTATTGTTGCGGTTTTATCTTTATTGCAAGCGACTCTAACTTTGCCGGGTATTGCGGGTATTGTCTTAACCGTTGGTATGGCTGTGGATGCTAATGTGTTAATTTTTGAGCGTATTAGAGAAGAATTGCGTAATGGTAATTCACCTCAGAATAGTATTCATGCAGGCTACGAAAAGGCATTAATGACCATTGCAGATGCGAATATCACTACATTGATTGCCGCTTTTGTCCTTTTTGTTGTTGGTACGGGGCCAGTTAAAGGCTTTGCTGTGACCTTGTCTATTGGTATTGCAACCTCAATGTTTACGGCCATTATGGTCACTCGTGCTGTGGTCAATCTCCTATATGGTGGTAAGCGTATAAAGGAAGTTTCCATTTAGTTACAAGTTAAAATAAGCTTGTTAAATCATTTATATTTTTTAGAGTAAACAGAGCGGTGGCTCAAGAGAAATTATGCAGATATTTACAGATACGCACATGAAATTTATGTCACATCGCAAACTAGCGATGATATGTTCCATTAGTTTGATTGTCATCTCACTGACATCCCTAGCTTTTCGTGGTTTGCAATTTGGTTTGGATTTTACGGGAGGAACTTTGCTTGAAGTGGCTTATCCCAAAGAAGTACAACTTGATCCCATTCGTAAGCAACTCCATAATAATGGTTTTGAAGATGCAGTGATACAATACTTTGGTTCAAACAAAGAGGTCTTAATCCGTGTTGCTCCCAAAGATGGGGTTCCTAATGCTACGATTTCAACTCAATTGCTCGACTTGTTAAAAGCGAAAAATGCAGAGGTAGAAAAACGTCGTATTGAGTTTGTTGGTCCTCAAGTGGGTGAAGAGCTGACTGAAACAGGTGGTATTGCCATGTTAGCAGCTCTATTCTGTATCCTTATTTACGTGGCCTTGCGTTTTGAATATCGCTTTGCTCTGGGTTCAGTCGGTGCTCTGGCGCACGATGTCATTATTGTCTTAGGTTTGTTTTCTGTTTTTGGTATTGAATTTGATCTAACGGTTTTGGCGGCGGTTCTGGCGGTTATTGGTTATTCTCTTAATGATACCATTGTGGTCTTTGACCGTATTCGAGAAAATTTTCGTAGGATCCGTAAAGGTGATGCGATTGATGTCATTGATACCTCTCTTAATGAGACTTTATCCAGAACAATTATCACTTCATTAACCACTATATTGGTATTGGTTGCCTTGTTTGTTTTTGGTGGTAAACTAATTCATGGCTTTGCTACAGCGCTACTAACCGGTGTTTTTGTAGGTACATACTCTTCCATTTACGTTGCCAGTTCAGTCCTAGTTGCCATGGGGATCAGTAAAGAAGATTTGGCTCCAGTAAAACAAGAGGGTGGACAAGAAGAAGAGGTTTACGAAGAAGTGTAATCTAAATTTAGCTGCTAAGGATATCCCGAGACTTTTTTGTAGCTAGGTCAGTAGGGTATCCTATACCAGTTATGCTCTTAACGGGCTAATTCTGAGCTAAGGTGAGGCGTAATTGTTTGCAGGATTTCTTTAAATACTTTAGGCGTTCCAGCAACGACATTGCCTGTTTTAAGAAAATCATCACCGCCTGAAAAGTCGCCAACCAACCCACCTGCTTCTCTAACTAATAATGCACCAGCGGCCATGTCCCAGTCATTTAGGGCAATTTCCCAAAAACCATCCATGCGCCCAGCTGCCACATAAGCTAAATCCAACGCTGCGGAGCCGGGTCTTCTAATACCAGCAGTCATAGGAAATAAGGCCTTAAATGTCTCCATATAGGTATCTAGATGCTGTTGTTCTTTAAATGGAAAACCAGTGCCCAGTAATGCACCTTCCAGCTTCTTTTGTTTAGAAACTCGAATTCGGCGATCATTAAGCATTGCCCCTTCACCACGGCTGGCGGTAAATAATTCCTGATTGATAGGGTTAAAAACAACACCTTGAGACAAACGACCATTTTGTTTAAAGGCAATAGACACGGCAAATTGTGGAAAACCATGTAGGAAATTAGTTGTGCCATCAAGAGGATCGATGATCCATTGAAAGTTTTCATTGCCAGCAAGCTCACCATTTTCTTCTGCTTTAATTGCATGATCAGGATAGGCTTTTCTTATAATATCGATAATAGCCATTTCTGCCTGACGATCCACATCGCTGACAAAATCATTAGCACCTTTGGTGGTGACTTTTAAATTGTCCACTTTATCCATAGAACGGTATATGACGGTGCCTGCTGCGCGGGCAGCACGAACGGCGATAGTAAGCATAGGATGCATTTGAGAATTCCCATAAAAAACGTAAGTTAAAAATTAAAGAGCAAGTAAACAGAGCATTATAACCTAGATTCGCCTAAGAAGTGCATGTTAAAATTGAATTAAATTAATATAAATATGAATAAGGTATTCGATGAACGTAGACTCAATTCGTGTTGTGATGATCAACACCTCCCATCCTGGCAATATCGGTGCTGCGGCAAGAGTAATGAAAAATATGGGCTTAATGCGACTGTATTTGGTTGAGCCAAAACATTTTCCAAATTATGAAGCAACCGCTATGGCTTCTGGAGCAGATGACTTGCTGTTAAAGGCAAAGGTGTGCTCGTCACTTGAAGAAGCACTAGAGGGCTGTCACTTAGTTCTTGGTACGACTGCAAGAGAGCGAAAACTGCAACATGAGTTTATTGATGCTCGTGAGGCAGGTGTATTGGCCATGAAGGAAGCTAGTACACAGGAAGTTGCTTTGGTGTTTGGTCGAGAACGCACGGGTTTGACCAATGAAGAAGTGGGGCTTTGTCATAAATTAATCAATATACCGACAAATCCAGACTATCAATCACTCAATGTTGCCTCTGCGGTACAAATTGTGACCTATGAAATTATGATGGCTATGGGAGGATTTAAAAAGCAAGCAGAAAAAGATTCTGATAATAGTATCGACTATGCTTCCAGTGATAATATGGAACGTTTCTATCAACATTTACAGGAGACATTGGTTGAGATTGATTTTCTGCATCTTGAACAGTCACCCCAATTGATGCCTAAATTAAGGAATATTTATAATCGAGCACGTTTGAAACAAGAAGAGGTAAATATTTTACGAGGTATTTTAAATAAGACTCAAAAACAGGGTGTGTAGAGTATCTTTGTCTATTAGTTAAGTTGTTTTTGATTTTTATCGCTTTTAGCCTGTTATTTATGATTGAGAGTTTGTCTATTTCCTAGTAAAATGCCCAGTCTTTAATTTTCATTAGTATCTTGTTGTGAGAGTGATAGTATTGTAAATGAATGCGAAATGCATTGTAGCAAGACAAAAATAATTACTATAAAAAGCCGCTTAAACCTAATTAAAATATGATAATGATGGGTATACACAATGTTTGACCACCTAAAGGAAGATATTCTTTGTGTCTTTGATCGTGATCCTGCTGCCCGAAATTATTTTGAGGTATTAAGTACTTATCCAGGCGTTCATGCCATGATGTTTTATCGCATGAATCATAAGTTATGGCACTGGGGGTTTCGCTGGTTGGCAAGATTTTTTTCTGCCACAGCAAGAGTTTTTACTGGTATTGAAATTCACCCAGGTGCTACTATCGGACGACGTTTTTTTATTGATCATGGTATGGGGGTTGTTATTGGTGAAACGACTATTATTGGCGATGACTGTACGCTATATCATGGTGTCACTTTGGGTGGGACATCATGGAATAAAGGCAAGCGCCATCCTACCCTAGGTAATGATGTGGTGGTTGGTGCCGGGGCTAAAGTGCTTGGCCCTATTACCTTAGCCGATGGGGCTCGTGTGGGCTCTAATGCTGTGGTTGTTAAAGATGTGCCTGCCTCTTGTACGGTTGTAGGCATACCGGGGCGATTAATTAGTGCCGACAAAAAGCCCAAACCTGAGAGTTCGCCTAATGATGAAAAACGTGAGCATATGGCTAAAAAAATAGGCTTTGATGCCTATGGTACTTCCAGCGAAATGCCTGATCCCGTTGCTCATGCGATTAATTGTATGCTGGATCATATGCATTCGGTGGATGATAAATTAGACAAAATGTGTACGGCAATTCGCTCCATTGATGCAGAGTTTCCTGAAATTACAATTCCCGATGTACATTTTTGTGAAGTGACCTTACTGGATGATCATCAAGCTTGTCCGGCACAGGATATTTGTAGCAGCTCAGCTAATAATCAAACAGACGGGGACGTCAATGAAGTACATATTGATGTTAAAATTCCTGTTCGAGCAAATGCTGAGTCAGCAAACTCAAGCAAGACAGAATCATAATAATACTTGACTAAAATGCTTGGTTTTTTTAAGATAGGGGCATATTATCTTAAAAACAGGAATTAAACATGAGATTGACTACAAAAGGGCGTTATGCAGTAACGGCAATGTTAGACTTGGCTATTCACTATGATCAAGGCTCAATTACTTTATCTGATATTTCTCAGCGTCAGGAAATCTCACTTTCTTATCTGGAACAATTATTTTCTAAGCTGAGAAAAAATGAGTTAGTTAATAGTGCTAGAGGTCCAGGTGGTGGCTACCGTCTGAGTCGTCCTGCTAACGAAGTGGCTGTAGCAGAAATTATTGCCGCTGTTGATGAAACAGTGGATGCGACACGGTGTAAACGAAAAGGCAATTGTCAGCACGCTGAGCGATGCTTAACTCATGATCTTTGGTGTGACCTTAGCGATCAAATTTTTAATTTTTTAGCCAATATTTCACTGGGTAGCCTAGTAGACAAGCAAGGCGTTCAAGATGTTGCACGACGTCAAGACAACTCCTTACCTGCCGATGCAGGTTTAGATGAGTCTTGCGTAGCATAAATTTATTATTTAAGAAAAATGTTGCAATATAATAAGTTATGTAACTTTCATTGATTGTGACAAACTGGAATAGGAATCATTAATGAGCTCTCCAATTTATCTTGACTACTCAGCGACAACACCTGTTGATAAAAGGGTTGCTGATAAAATGTGCCACTATTTAACGATGGATGGTACTTTTGGTAATCCAGCATCACGCTCACATAAGTACGGCTGGGATGCAGAAACAGCTGTTGAGCAAGCACGTTCCGATGTCGCAGCCTTAATTAATGCGGATGCTAAAGAAATTGTCTGGACATCGGGTGCCACAGAGTCAGATAATTTAGCCATTAAGGGGGCAGCTCATTTTTATGCCAAACGAGGCAAGCATATTATTACCTCAAAAACAGAGCATAAGGCTGTTTTAGATACCTGTCGTCAGTTAGAACGCGAAGGCTTTGAGGTTACTTATCTTGATCCCAAAGAAGATGGCTTAATTGCTCTTGCTGATCTAGAAGCGAGTATGCGAGATGATACGATTCTTGTATCCATTATGCACGTTAATAACGAAATTGGTGTGATTCAAGATATTGCGGCTATTGGTGAACTCTGTCGTTCTAAAAAGATTATTTTTCATGTCGATGCCGCTCAAAGTGCAGGTAAAACAGAGATTGATTTACAATCATTAAAAGTAGATCTACTCTCTCTCTCCGCTCATAAAGTTTATGGCCCCAAAGGTATTGGCGCTCTCTATGTTCGTCGCAAACCACGCATTCGTATTGAAGCACAAATGCATGGCGGTGGTCATGAACGCGGTATGCGCTCAGGCACTTTAGCCACTCACCAGATTGTTGGTATGGGGGAGGCATTTCGGATTGCTAAGGAAGAAATGGTCAGTGAAAATAAGCGCATTCTCAGTTTGCGTAATCGCTTACTTAAAGGCTTTGAAGGTATGGAAGAGCTTTATGTTAATGGTAACTTAGAGCAACGTGTACCCCATAATTTGAATTTAAGTTTTAATTTTGTTGAGGGTGAATCACTCTTAATGGCAATTGACTCTCTAGCCGTTTCTTCTGGTTCAGCCTGTACATCGGCCAGCTTAGAACCCTCTTATGTATTAAGAGCTATTGGTCGTAATGATGAGCTTGCCCATAGTTCTATTCGTTTTAGTATTGGCCGTTTTACCACCGAAGAAGATGTTGACTACACGATTAAGTTATTAATAGAAAAGGTAGATAAACTAAGACTCTTATCGCCTTTATGGGATATGTATAAAGAGGGTATTGATATATCAACCATTGAATGGAACTCGCACTAAAATAACGCAGTGAAACTATAAGTGATACAATTTATAGAGTAAACTATCCGTTTTAGCAGAGCTTAACGTTGTTAGTAAAAGTTGCTAAAATAGAATGATGATAATGATTGAGGTAAATGATAATGGCATACAGTGATAAAGTAATGGATCACTATGAGAATCCACGTAATGTAGGCACTATGGATAAAGATGAGTCTGGTGTGGGTACCGGTATGGTGGGAGCACCTGCTTGTGGTGATGTCATGCGTTTACAAATTAAAGTAGATGATAATGGCATTATTGAAGATGCTAAATTTAAGACCTATGGTTGTGGCTCCGCCATTGCCTCTAGCTCTTTGGTTACTGAATGGGTGAAGGGTAAGTCCTTAAATGAAGCTGGGCAAATTAAAAATACAGATATAGCAGAAGAATTGGCTTTACCACCAGTAAAGATTCATTGTTCCGTATTAGCAGAAGATGCAATTAAAGCAGCAATTACGGATTACAAAGAAAAACAGTCCGATTAGTTTTCACACAGAAAAATAACGTAGGTTATAACTCATGGCAATTACATTAACAGAAGCAGCAGCTGATCATGTGATTCGATTTATTGAAAATCGAGGCAAGGGTGAAGCGTTAAGGCTGGGTGTTAAAACCAATGGTTGTTCTGGAATGGGCTATGTTCTGGAATTTGCAGATACGGTTGAAGAAGAAGATAACGTTTTTGAAGACAAAGGCGTTAAAATTATTGTCGACCCCAAAAGCTTGCTCTACATTGATGGCACAGAATTAGACTATGGCCGTGAAGGCCTAAATGAAGGCTTTAAATTTAATAACCCTAATGTCAAAGATGCTTGTGGTTGTGGTGAGAGTTTTAACGTTTAGTAATAAGAGTTTCAACGTTTAGTAATAAGAGTTTCAACGTTTAGTAATAAATACGTTATTTGTTCAGTTACTAAGAACTCAGGTTAATTATTTATAGTAATGAAAGCATAGCAGTACAAACGCCAATCATTAACTCAGCAAAATAAGCTCTATACTCTTTATTGCTTAAAAAATCCCTTCAGGTAAATCATCATGCATACCCTTGAACAGCAGTACCCTGAAAATTATTTTTCATTATTGGGTTTGCCCATAAGTTTTGACATTGATAAAAACTTATTGATAAAAAACTACCATGAGATCCAAAAATCCATTCATCCAGATAACTTTGCTAATGCCGGTGATCGGGAACGACGACTCTCGGTACAAAAAGCTGCACAAATAAATGATGCTTTAAATTCATTAAAAAACCCTCTGCCCCGTGCTATTTACTTGTTATCATTGTTTGCCATTGAACTCAGTGAAAATAAGCACGTTGCCCCAGAGTTTCTAATGGAACAGATGGAACTGCGTGAAGCACTCTCGCAAGTGAACGATAAAGCCGATCCTTTTGCTGAACTTGATGTGCTTATAAATGATGTGAATACTCGAATTAAACACTCTATTAGCCAACTCAGTCGGTTATTTGAGTGCTTACTTGCGACTGAATCCGAATCTAAACAAGATAACATACAACAAGAACAGCTTGAATTGATCACAGTAGAAGTTGTAAAAATGCAGTATCTGAATCGTCTTCAAGAAGAATGCTTGAACAAAGAAGAAGACCTAGCTAAACAATATTAACGATGGCTTCACACCTGTTTATACGACCAGAAATATTTCTTAAATGAACACTTTATTATTTTGATTAGAATTTTAACCTATTGACCAGTGACCTTACTTTATGGCTTTATTACAAATATCAGAACCAGGACAAACCACTGCACCTCACCAGCATAAATTAGCTGTAGGCATTGATTTGGGAACCACTAACTCATTAGTTGCGAGTCTAAAAAGTGGCTTGGCAGAAACTCTTGCTGATACCCAAGGCCAACATCTATTGCCTTCTGTTGTTCAATTTCAGGCTAAAGATGAAATCGGCTATAAAACCATTGTTGGACAGCAGGCACAGGATAATGCTGCCAACGATCCATTAAACACCATTTCTTCTGTAAAACGCTATATGGGACGGGGTCTGGAAGATATTAAAAAGCACTCTATTTATCATTTTGTTAGCGAAGAAGGTTCAGCAGTACCTCGTATTCGCACCGTTGCTGGTGATGTCAGTGCTGTTGAAGTATCGGCTGAAATTCTTAAGACATTGAAACAGCGTGCCATAGAATCATTAGGCGGTGAGCTAATAGGAGCTGTTATTACCGTACCGGCTTATTTTGATGATGCTCAACGTCAGGCAACAAAGGATGCAGCCAAGTTTGCAGGTTTGCCTGTTTTACGCTTGATTAATGAACCCACCGCAGCAGCGGTTGCTTATGGCTTAGACAGTGGTAGTGAAGGTATTCATGTTGTTTATGATTTAGGTGGTGGCACTTTTGATATTTCCATTCTTAAACTGACTAAAGGGGTGTTTGAAGTACTTTCCACCGCAGGTGACTCAGCCTTGGGTGGTGATGATTTAGATCATACCATCGTAGATTGGATGCTAGCAAAAACCGGTATTATTGAGCCGGATGCTTCTTTACTACGTGTCTTATTGGACAAAGCCAGAGCAGCAAAAGAAGCACTTACGGAGCAGGATACAACACTTATCCAGATCCACTTGGATGAAAAACTTCATAGTCAATCAGATAAACAAAACTCATGGCAATATGAACTTTCTCGTGAGCAATTTGAACAATTAATCCAACCCTTAATTAAAAAAACCTTAGTACCTTGTCGCCGAGCTTTGCGTGATGCTCATATTAGCGTAGATGAGATTCAAGATGTGGTGTTGGTTGGTGGTTCGACGCGAGTGCCTTTAGTGCGTCAGATAGTTGGGGATTTCTTTGCCACACAACCATTGGCTGATATTGATCCAGATAAGGTCGTTGCTATTGGTGCTGCTCGTCAGGCTGATGTGCTTGCGGGCAATAAATCTGATGAAGATATGTTATTGCTGGATGTGACACCCTTATCCTTGGGCTTAGAAACAATGGGGGGGCTAGCAGAAAAAGTCATCCATAGAAATACCACCATTCCCGTTGCCCGCGCACAGGACTTTACGACATTTAAGGATGGTCAAACAGCCATGGCCATTCATGTGGTACAAGGTGAGCGAGAGTTAATTAGTGATTGTCGTTCACTGGCTCGGTTTGAATTAAGAGGCATACCGCCAATGGTTGCTGGTGCAGCCAGAATTCGAGTTACCTTTCAAATTGATGCAGATGGTTTGTTATCTGTGTCGGCTAAAGAGGAAACCTCTGGTGTACAAAGTAGTATTCAGGTGAAGCCTTCGTATGGTTTGAGTGATGGTGAAATTGAAACCATGCTTAAAGATTCATTCAGTCATGCTCAAGATGACTTAGATGCACGTAAGCTAAGAGAAGAGCAGGTTGAGGCGAAGCGAGTGGTAGAAGCCTTATTAGCTGCTTTGGAAGAAGATGGTGAAAACTTATTATCAGCCCAAGAACAACACACCATACAACAAGCTATTGATGAGTTAAGTGAGATAGCTGAAGGTTCAAAACAACGAGCCATTAAGCTAAAAATTGAAGAGGTTGATAAAATTACTGCAGAATTTGCTCAACGCCGTATGGATGCGAGTATTAATAAAGCATTAGCAGGACAACGTGTAAACGATTTACATACCTAACCTGAGTTCTGGATAACTGAACGAGTAACGTATTAATTAGCCTTTATTTGTTACAGAAGTCGCCGTTAATACATCCTTGTAGGCTTCACTTTGGCATCCATGCCAAAGAGACTTCTTCCACAAATACAGGCTAATCAACACTCTGAAGTTATTTTTAGGAGTATTTTATCCAGAGTTCAGGTTACCTAGGATAATTGGGCAATAAAAGACAATAGACATCAAATTAAAAAACTAAGTGACCGCAAAAAAGGCTAAAGAATGACCAAATTAATTTTTTTACCCCATGAAGAAATCTGTCCTGAGGGTGCAGTGATTGAAGTTAAACCCGGTATCACTATTTGTGATGCAGCTCAAGAGAATCATATTGAAATTGAACATGCTTGTGAAAAATCTTGTGCTTGTACAACCTGCCATGTGATTATCCGAGAAGGTTTCGATTCTCTTGAAGAAGCAACAGATATTGAAGAAGACTATTTAGATAAAGCATGGGGTGTGGAACCTGATTCACGCTTAAGCTGTCAGGCGGTTGTTGCGGATGAAGATTTAGTGATTGAAATTCCTAAATATACGATTAATATGGTTTCAGAAAACCATTAAAACGATCCTCTATTCTTAGCGACCGATATGACTGACTTATGAATCTAAGTACCGAGTTCCCCTTAACTCAAACGACTGTAAAAAAACGGAATTTATTAGGCTATGACTTAGCCCACATGAAGGCATTTTTTGCAGAAATTAATGAAAAACCCTTTCGAGCAGTACAAGTTCTAAAGTGGATCCATCAGTTTGGGGTTGATGATTTTGCCAAAATGAGTAATGTCAGCCAAGCTTTACGAGCAAAATTAGCAGACATTGCTCAAATCAAAGCACCTGAAATTATTATGGAACAAAAAGCCAGTGATGGTACCATAAAATGGTTGATGCGCTTAGAAGGTGGTAATAGTATTGAAACAGTATTTATCCCTGAAGATAATCGGGGTACACTCTGTGTGTCATCGCAGGTAGGCTGTGCCTTAGACTGTGGTTTTTGCTCAACAGCGAAACAAGGTTTTAACCGTAATCTAAGCAGTGATGAAATTATTGCCCAGCTTTGGGTGGCACATCGCACATTAAACCAATTGGCTGATCATAGTGAGGCTAGAACCAAAGGTAATAGCCAGCAAAAAATTCAGGATTCAAAAAATCGAGCAGTTACCAATGTTGTCTTGATGGGTATGGGGGAGCCGTTACTTAATTTCAATAATGTTGTTGAAGCTATTCACTTAATGCTTGAAGATCATGCCTATGGTTTATCAAAGCGTCGAGTGACAATCAGTACCGCAGGTGTTGTTCCTGCTCTGAAACGCTTGCGTGAAGAGTGTGATGTTAGCCTAGCTATATCCTTACATGCACCCAATGACCAAATTCGTGATCAAATTGTCCCCCTAAATAAAAAATACCCAATTAAAGAATTACTGTCGGCCTGTCAATATTATTTTAGTGGGGATACAAAAAAGAAGCAGTTTACGGTTGAATATGTTATGTTAGCGGGCGTTAATGACAGTGAGAAAAACGCCCGTGAATTGGTTGCTTTGTTGAAAAAAATGCCCTGTAAGATCAACTTAATCCCTTTTAACCCATTTCCCAATAGTCATTTTTCCTGTTCAAGTAGCCAAGTTATCAATCGTTTTAAAGATATTTTATATAAAGCGGGTTATGTGGTTGTGGTAAGGAAAACTCGTGGTGACGATATAGATGCAGCCTGTGGACAACTTGCGGGCAAAGTAAGGGATAAAAGTCGACGCTTATAGGTAAAAATTGTTGAGCTATGTCACCTAATTTACCAATGGTATCTATTTTAAATGGTGTATTGATGAGAATAGCCAAGTTTTAGATACTGGAATAATAAAAAACTTATAGTTAAAATATGGAATATTATGAATACTAATGGAAAGATAAATGTAATGAATAAAATAATTGTAATTCTGTTTCTCTTTTATATTTTAAGTGCATGTCAAAGTACTGCGGTGAATTCAAGTGATGATCTCAACTTAGAAACACAATATTCAGAGCATGATCAAACGAATAAATTGGCAGACATCAATACTCAACTGGGTGCAGGTTATATTGCTAACGGTCGCTATGATAGAGCCTTAGTTAAATTGAATAAGGCCATTGAGCATGACTCTAATTATGCTTTAGCACATAACTATCTTGGGGTTTTGTATGGCCGTATTGAGCGTCCTCGTGAAGCAGAGAAAGAGTTTAAGAAATCCATCCAACTTTCACCTAATGATACCTCTTTGCTTAATAATTATGCTGTTTTTTTATGTGATGATAAACAATTTGAACGTGCTCAAACCTTATTTAAAAAGGTACTTAATAATCCTCTTTATATTAAGCGAGCACAGGCATATCAATCAGCAGGTTGGTGTGCATTAGAAAATAACAAGTTAGAACTTGCTGAGAAACTGTATAAAAAATCAGTAGCAATGGATGCTAATATGCCAGCCTCTCTGATTGGTTTAGCAAAACTGTATTATAAGCAAAGTAATTATGAGTATGCTTGGAGTTATTTTGAACGCTATTCTCGAACCTCTGTTTTGGATGCAGATGCTTTATGGTTGGGTATCAATTTACTAAGAAAAATATCCTACCCAGATAAAAATATATTATCCACTTATGAATTAAAGCTAAAAAGTAAATACCCTGACAGTGATGAAGCTAAAAATCTTTATCAGGGCAAACAGGAATATTAATGTCAGACAATACATCAGAGCAGCAAGATTTGAAGGATATTATTGCTTCTAAAGAAGAAGGCTTTGGTTATCATTTTAAATGCAAACGTGATGAAAAAAAATTAAGTATTGAGATTGTTTCTCAAGAACTGCGTCTGGATAAGAAAATTATTATTGCTTTAGAAAATGAGGATTATACACAACTACCTGCTTCAGCCTTTGTTTGTGGCTATATTCGTAATTATGCTAAGTTTCTCAATATCCAAGCAGAGCCTTTGATTGAGTATTATAAAAATGATCAGCTTGATGACAATCTTGAGCCTAAGCTTAAGGTTAGAAAAGAAGAAGCAGGACAAAAATCATCAATATTCCCTGCTTTATTGAGACCATTTTTTCTTTCATTGTTTGTGGTAGTTCTTGCTCTTACTACTTGGCAGTATTGGCCTGAGATATCAGAGAAATTTTTTAATGCTAATAATATTCAACAAGAAGATATTATTAAACCCTATAACTCAGATCAAGAGACAGATGCTTCTGATGCTTTATTGCTACCTGAACCCAAAGTTATAAATGATGAAATAAGTAAAAATACTGCTGTACACAGTGATGAAACGGGTGTGGGTGATAATAGCTTACAAGAAGTTGATAGTGCACCAGAGAATGCTACTGACTTAGACGATCTTTCTTCAAGCCAATCTCGCTTGGGACAATCTGTTAATTCAGAACCATCAGATGGAGCTATGCCAGAAATAATAGAAAATGCGACAACTCTATTATCAGAGGCCGATTCAAAAATGGCGCAAAGCCAACCACAAATAGAAAATTCTCAATTAGAAACAGAAGCAATGCCTGTACAATCTGTTGGAAATTCTTTGCAACAAACTGCTGAAGGCTCTTTGTTGCAAGCTGAGGGCTCTTTACTACAAGCTGAGGGCTCTTCACAAGCCATAAATAGTTCCACAGGGACTATGACCAATGGAAATAATGCTGTACCTACGCTTGAAACAAAAGCGAATCAACTGCTTATTCAATTTTCTGGTGATTCTTGGGTGAGTATTAAAGACGCTGATAATACAATACTAGCCACTGGGTTAATGAAGTCAGGCAAAACACTTTTTCTTGATGGGAAATTACCCTATAAAGTCTTTTTAGGCGATGCCCGTATGGCAACGGTGCGCATTAATGGCAAAGTATTTGACCATTCAAGCTACATAAATAAGAAAAATACTGCTCGATTTAAGGTAGAATAGGCGTTTTACTTATTCCCTTGTTTATTTAAGGGAAAATAACCAGTTCTGCTAACCCACTTAACCTGTAATTTATGGAATAACATTGGCCAATAAAATTCAATCAATTCGAGGGATGAATGATATTCTTCCCGATGAAACCCCTGCATGGCAATTTTTAGAAGAAAAGTTACGTCAATTAATGCATGGCTATGATTATGATGAAATCCGCTTTCCTATTGTCGAAAAAACAGCTTTGTTTAAGCGGTCCATTGGTGAAGTGACTGATATTGTTGAAAAAGAAATGTACACCTTTGATGATCGAAATGGTGACAGCCTAAGCTTAAGACCAGAAGGTACAGCCGCTTGCGTTCGGGCAGGAATACAAAATGGTATACTGGTCAATCAACAGCAAAGGTTATGGTATTTAGGACCGATGTTTCGCCATGAGCGACCACAAAAAGGGCGCTATCGACAGTTCCATCAGATGGGTGTGGAAGTTTATGGCCTAGATGGGCCAGATATTGATGCCGAACTTATTTGTATGACAGCTCGTTTGTGGCAGTTGTTAGGCTTGTCAGATTCTGTGAGCTTACAAATTAATTCCTTAGGTGTGCCTGCTTCGAGGGACGTTTACCGTGATATTCTCAGCGATTATTTAGAAGTAAATAAAGAATTGCTTGACGAAGACAGTCTGCGCCGTTTGCAGAGTAATCCACTGAGAATTTTAGATAGCAAAAATCCGGCAATGCAAGAAATGATTGAACAGGCTCCTCGTCTAATGGATCATCTGGATGATGGATCCAAGCAACATTTTGCACAGCTTTGCGCTTATTTAGATAGTGTTGGTATTCGCTATGAGATTAATACCCGTCTGGTGCGTGGTTTAGACTACTATAGTAAGACGGTCTTTGAATGGGTAACTGATAAGCTGGGTGCACAAGGGACTATTTGTGCTGGCGGTCGTTATGATGGCTTAGTAAAACAACTCGGTGGGCGAGAGACTAAGGCGGTCGGTTTTGCTATGGGCTTGGAGCGCTTAATCAGTTTGCTGGATCAAGATGAATTACAAAAGCATATTAAGCATCCTCATGCGGTTATGTTAATGATGGGTGAACGAGCACAGAATGCCGGTTTTGCTTTAACAGAGAAAATCCGAGATAAGCTTAAAAATATTCGTATTCTTAATGTGTGTGGTGGCGGTAGTTTTAAAAGCCAAATGAAGCGAGCAGATAAAAGTCAGGCAGAAATTGCCCTGATTCTGGGTGATGATGAGTTAGATAATAATAAAATAACCGTCAAATATTTACGAGCAAATAAAGAGGATAACAAGCCTCAGCAAGAACAATTATCACAACAAGAATTACTTGATTTGCTAACTAAACTACAATAAATAAATATTATAGGTAACTACTCAGCGTATTATATCCCTCGAACAGAGTGTCCAGCCTGCAAGTTAGTGTTTCAGGGGTTTATGAAAACATGGATGTTTTCATTAAAGCGTTACATGGATGTACTTGAGCGTCCCCTGAAATGCAGACTTGTAGACTGGATACGGCTAGTCTTGCTGAATAGTTACTATTATAGTTCCATTCTATTGTTAACGACTCAATAAGTAGAACGTGGGCTATTTATTATTAAATAAACCTTAACTATCCACAAGCTCAGGAGTACAAATGGATACTTACGAAACAGAAGAACAACAAGTTGAAGCCATAAAAAAATGGTGGGCTGATAATTATAAAATGGTTATTGTCCTAAGTATTATTGGTTTAGGCAGCATTGTTGGTGTGCAAAAGTACAAAGAACAGAAAATAGTGACTGCACAAACAGCATCATTGGAATACGATCATATTGTAAATTCAATTGCAGAGAACAAGGATGCCGTAATATCTCAGCAAGTGGACACGATGCTCAAAAAGTATGAAAACTTTCCTTATGCCGCCTTATCTGCCATGCTTGAAGCAAAGCAGATGATCAGCAATAACAAGTTTTCTGAGGCAGAAGAAAAGTATCAATGGGTGATCAAACATTCTCAAGCAACTAATCTACAGCATATTGCTAGAATACGCTTGGCGACACTTATGTCGTCACAAGGAAAAAATGAGGCCGCGCTTAAGGTCTTAAATACTAAAGAAGGTCAGTTTAAAGCCAGTTATTTAGAAGTGAAAGGCGATATTCTTGTCGCTTTAAAACGTCTTGATGATGCCCGATCAGCCTACGATCAAGCCTTGGATGCTTATGCGGCTATTGGTGCTAATGCTCAGATTTTAAGAGTTAAACGCAACGACTTAGGAAACTCGTAATGACATACATTTTTGCTGATCGCTTATCCATCCTTTTACTTTTTATAACAACATTACTATTACATGGTTGTGGTTGGACAGACAGTTTTTTTGGTGGAGAAGATAACACCGTGCCTCCTACTGAACTAAATGATATTAGCGAAACGGTACATATTCATCCCTTATGGAGTAAAGATGTCGGTGTGGGCTTGGGTGAAGCCTTTGTTGCTCTCCAACCGGCTATTACTAGCAGTCATATCTACACTGTTGATCGTGAAGGACAAGTGACTGCTTTAAATTTAGGAACTGGTAGCATTAACTGGCAAGTTGAGTTAGATATGACCATTACGGGTGGTATTAGTTTTGGTGATGGTATACTTGTCATTGGTAATAACCGTGGTGAACTCATCGTATTAAATGATAGTGATGGTTCTATAAAATGGCAAAAAGAATTAAGCAGTGTGATCTTATCTGCACCAGTAATCCAAGATGATGTACTGATTGCGCGTACAGGCGATGGTCGAATTTATGGTTTAAGTACGGATGATGGCAGTCAGATTTGGGTTTATGATCGAGGTGTTCCTGTATTAACTTTGAGAGGTAATAGTAGTCCTTTATTGGCAGGCAAAGAATTGGTTTTTACCGGCTTTGATAGTGGTAAAGTTGCTGCTGTCGGGGTTCAGCATGGTCGTCTTTTATGGGAAGCGAATGCGACAGTACCAAGAGGTCGTTCTGATCTGGAACGTTTAGTTGATATTGATGGCAATATGCTATTAATTGGTCGAGTATTATATGTTGTCACCTATCAGGGGCGTATTGTTGCTATTGACGCACTGGAAGGCGATATATTGTGGGCAGAAAAAATGTCCTCTTATGCGGGTATGTCTGCGGATGAACGAAATCTTTATATTACTGATTCTGACAGCAATGTATGGGCTGTCGATCGAGTGTCTGGAAAACGCCTATGGAAACAAGATAAACTTGCGTACCGGATTTTAACTGCTCCTGTCTCTGTGGGCGACAATGTATTAGTGGGTGACTATGAAGGTTATGTACACATTCTTTCTAGTGATGGTGGTGAACTGATTGGACGTGAAAAGATTGATGGCAGTGGTTTTCATGTGCAACCGCAAGTAGATGGTGATACCGTCTTTATTTATGGTAATAGCGGTACCTTGCACGCATTACAGATTAATTAATAAGAAGAATTAACGAGATACTATGAAACCAGTTATTGCCCTCGTCGGTCGTCCTAATGTGGGCAAATCAACCCTTTTTAACCGCCTTACTAAAACACGTGATGCCCTAGTTGCCGATATGCCCGGTGTGACACGTGATCGTCAATATGGTGATGGTGTTGTGGGTGATCGCCCCTATATTGTTATTGATACGGGTGGTCTTAGTGGTGAGGATGAAGGCGTTGATACTCTGATGCAATCACAGGTCTATTTGGCCATGCAAGAAGCCAATATTATCCTGTTTTTAGTCGATGGTCGTGGTGGTATTACCGGACATGATCAAAGCATTGCCCAACATGTACGTCAATTAGGCAAGAGTATTATTGTTTTGGTTAACAAAACCGAAGGTATGAATGATGATGTGGTTGAAGCTGAATTTTTTGCCTTGGGGCTAGGACAGCCTTATGCAGTTTCGGCATCTCATGGTGATGGCATCGTGCCACTCATGGAAGACCTATTAGAAAAAATTCCCAGAGATACCGATGAGCTTGATGAGGACATTGATCACTCTTATGAAGGCTCCTACAAAAAAAATGGTATTAAACTGGCTATTGTTGGTCGTCCAAATGTGGGCAAATCAACTCTGATAAATCGCTTGATGGGTGAAGAGCGAGTGGTTGCCTTTGATATGCCGGGCACCACAAGAGACAGCATTTTTATTCCCTTTGAGCGAGATGCTAAACGCTATACCTTTATTGATACTGCTGGCGTGAGAAGACGTAGTCGAGTAAAAGAGACCATTGAAAAGTTCTCTATTATTAAAGCGTTACAAGCGATTGAATCCGCCAATGTTGTGATTTTAATGTTAGATGCCCATGAAGGTCTAACGGATCAGGATTTGCATCTGCTTAGCTATATTTTAGATACTGGACGGGCATTGATTATTGCCATTAATAAATGGGATGGTATGACTAAAGATGCTAGAGAATTTGTTAAAGAACAATTAGAACGCCGCCTGCCTTTTTTGGATTATGCTAAATACCATTACATTTCAGCCTTACATGGCAGTGGTGTTGGCTTACTTTATGACTCGGTTGATAAAGCCTATGATTCAGCAATGAAAAGGCATCAGCCAGCCACATTGAGTCGTTTACTTGAAAATGCGGTACAAATGCATCAGCCCCCTTTGGCTCGTGGTCGTCGCATTAAATTACGCTATGCGCATCAGGGAGGGCAAAATCCACCTCTTATTGTTATTCATGGTAGTCAGACCGATCATATTCCTGAATCATATAAGCGTTATTTAATGAATTCATTCCGAAAATGGCTGAAATTAGAAGCAACGCCTATACGGTTGGAATTTAAAAATAGCTCCAACCCTTATCGTGGTACAAAAAGAAATAATGAAAAGACCAAACAATTGATGCAAAAGAGACATCGTCAAACCAAAAATATGGCTAAGAAATACGCAGGGAAAAAAAATAAGAGAACCAATCGTTAATTTTTTATGTCCTCATAGTCATAAATGTTGTGATTTGTGCAGAGGCCTTTCTTAGATTTAGACTTAATAATCGTGAAATTCCTTTTAAAATTTTAATACCTACTTGAGGGTGCTTAGACAGCAGTGTATTAAAATCATCTCGCCTTAGAATTAAAATAGTGGATGTTTGGCAAGCCTTAACAGTGGCAGAGCGAGTTAAACCATCAATGAGTGCCATTTCCCCTAGTGAATCCCCAGTAGAGATAGTAGAAATAATGACCTCTTTGCCATCGAGTGTTTTAATTATTTCTAATTTTCCAGCAGCGACAAAGCTTAAAAAGCTTCCGTGTTGACCTTCTTTACAGACTAAGCCCCCTATTGAGAGTTCTTTTGGAAAAAGAAATTGAGAGAGCACTTGAGTATCTTCAGCGGTTAGCTCATTAAAAATAGGCACTTTAGAAATAAGGTATTCAAGCTCTTTATCGATATTCATTGGTTATCCTGTATTAGTATTAATGTGTGTACAATATAGAACACATTACTATAATAAAAGAGATATAAAATTTAGCAAGCTATGTTGTTCTATAAAAAGAATAAATTAAAAATTTTAGCTGATGAGATAAGATTAAGGTGTCTTGTTTCTAAATTAACCTAATTACTTTTCCTTATCTTTTAATGTTTGCTTATATCTTTTTTTAAATACGCGGGCATACATTATGCAGCCAAGGTACATGAGTGTTGCAAACATTACCTCTAATAAGCCAGCGTACCAGTGTTCTGGATAGGCTGACATTTCACTAATGCCGTGAGCAAAGTAAGCCAAAGATAGAAAACTAGCCCACTGATAGGTATAGAGTTTGTTGTTGAGTAAACCTCTCATAGGGAATAATAAAGGGCTTACAATCACCAGTAGTACCAATGCTGTAGGGAACTGTCGAGAAGGGATCAGCCAAATAATATTAATCATTAAGACAATAAATAATGAAAAATAAGCGATTAATGCCAGATTTTGGGAAAATTTGAGTGTTTTTTCCTCTTGGCTATTACATGATGGGCTCTTCTTGATTTCAGATATACTTTTTTCGTCAGCTTTGTTTTGTTCGATTGAGGTGCTCATTTTAGGTATTCGTATCCAGTTTCTGTGCAATTTCAGCGACTCGTTGTCCCATAGCAAGGCAAAGATGTTTTTCATCGCTACTGATGCTTAGGTTACTGTCCTTTCCAGCTAGATGGCTAGGTCCATAAGGTGTGCCACCCGTGGTCGTGCTGATTAATTCAGCTTCGCTATAAGGTGAACCGACTAATAGCATACCATGATGTAATAACGGTAACATCATTGATAATAATGTTGATTCATGACCGCCATGTAAACTGGATGCTGAGGTAAAAACACCGGCTGGCTTGCCTGCCAGATGTCCTGATAGCCAATTGGCTGAGGTGGAATCAATAAAATATTTCATGGCTGCAGCCATATTGCCAAATCGTGTTGGGCTACCCATAATCAAGCCACTGCAATGACGTAATTCATCCGTATTGACATAAGGTGCACCTTCATCGGGAATGCTATTGTGTGTGGCCTCACACACACTGGAAACTTCTGGGACAGTTCGTAGCATAGCTTGCATTCCAGCTACTTTATCCACCCCTCGGGCAATTAATTGTGCCATCTCTTTGGTGGCACCATGACGTGAATAATATAAAACTAGAATATCAGACATTAAGGATTCTCTATAAATAATAAAATTAGAAATATGTAAAAATTAAAGCAATTAAGTGGAATTTATCATTAAGCTTACATTTAATCATGTTATTGTATGAAAAAAAGCCTGTATTAGTACATTAAACTATATTTATTAATGTTTTAAATGCATACTTTTCTTGACACTTATATATGGCAATGTTAACTTTAGTCTAGCTTAAACCTAAATCTCTGGCTCATAAATTTCTGACCAAGCTGACTAAATGCAATAAAGTTAGCAAGTTGAAACTAGGTCAAAAGATGAAGCAAAAAGAGCAAGTGAAAAAATAAGCCAATTAATTGAATTTAAGGAGTCATTATTATAATGAAATTTAAAAAATATGCTAAGTATCTGGGGGTGGCTACTTTAGCTATTGGTATCGTAACAGGTTGTGCAAATGCCGGCAGTTCGTCTAGTGCAAGCACTGCGTCAATGTCAGCAAATGATCAAGCGGTACAGCAGGTTATTGATGATGCTAAAGCAGCGTTAAGTATTGCTAAAAAAGGTGATTATGCTTGGCGTGATACGGGAAAATTTATTAAACAAGCTGAAAAAGCTCTGGCTGACGGTCATACGGCTAAGGCAAGTTCTTTAGCAACAAAAGCATTGCAACAGTCTCAGTTGGCTAAAAAGCAAAGCATAGAACAAGCAAAAGCAGTTGAAGCACGTTTTAATTAAAATCTAGTCATTAGTTAGCAAATTCATTTGCTAAATGGTTACTATTAGTAAAACGATTGAAGAGAGGTGATGAAAATCACCTCTTTTTTTTATCGCTTCTTTTTTATTGTGGTTACTTTATTTGTTATAGTGGTGTTTTTTTAAGACTCAATTTAATAATATGTTGTATTTAAAGCTCTTTAGCCGTTTTATCGTATTTGTTTTTCAACGTTTTCTCTTGTTACGTTGTACCGAAACAGCCGCCTCACTCAGTTATACCTCATTATTATCTCTAGTTCCGTTATTGGCCGTTATTTTTGCTGGGTTTTCTTCTTTCTCCGTATTTCAAGAATTGTTTATTGAAATACAACACTTTATTTTTGCAAACTTTGTGCCTTCTTCGAGCGAAGTCATACAAGAATATCTGAATGAATTTGTAGGCAAGGCTTCACGCTTAACATTGGTGGGCTTATTGGGCTTATTTTTTGTTGCGCTAATGCTGATGTGGCAGATAGACAAAGCGTTGAACCATATTTGGGGAGCACATAAAAGTAAAAATTTACTGCGCACCTTTTTAACCTATTGGGCGGTATTGACCCTAGGGCCGGTATTAATGGGTATTAGTTTGATGCTGACTTCTTATATTGTGTCTCTTCCTTTAATTACCGATGCTGCTGATACGATTGGGGTGCGTACACAAATGTTAGCAGTGATACCTATTGTGCTGACCTTATTTTCCTTTACTATGATTTATCTGATTATCCCTAATACTCGGGTGACGTTTGCCCATGCGTTAATCGGAGGGATCACAGCCACCTTATTTTTTGAATTAGCAAAAAAAGGTTTTGCTCTATATGTCAGTCATAATACCACTTATACGAGTCTTTATGGTACGTTAGCAACGGTTCCTATTTTTCTAATTTGGATCTATATTTCATGGCTGGTGACTCTTTTGGGAGCTGTTACCACCCGTTCAATGTCATTATTTGATTTTTCCTTGCTTGAGGATCATTGTCAAGTAAACCGTTTTAGCTCTGCTTTTCATATTCTTCGGTTATTATTTAAAGCGTCTCAAGAGGGAATGCCTTTATCAGATGAAGACATTCATAGTGACCCATGTTTGCATAATGAAAAACATCTGGATGAGATTTTGTATGAATTAGAGGCTTTAAACTGGTTACTAAAAACTGAAAATGATCTATGGAGTATTAGTAAAGATCTTGATAATGTGACCCTGTGGGATTTATACCAAAAATTACCCTATTCTTTACCTAAAACACATTCTGAGGAACCTTTATCCGTTATCATAGGTCAAACTAATGTTGCTCTGTCGCGCGAATTGGATTTTCCGCTCAAAGCAGTTTTTTCCCAATATGAATGTGAGACTTAAGTACACTATGAAAAATAAATATTTCCATGCACTTGTTGCTGGATTACTACTGGCATTGACTTCAAACAATGTCTTTGCCATTGACTTCTCGTTTACTGATATGGAGGGAGAAAAACACCAATTATCTCAATATTCCGGTAAATGGGTTTTAGTCAACTTCTGGGCAACTTGGTGCCCACCTTGCCGTAAAGAAATTCCTGATTTATCAGATTTTCATTTAGAAAATGATGATGCGGTTGTTATAGGCGTTAATTTTGAACCAGGCATTACGGATGAGAAATTAAAAAAATTTATTGCACTGTATCTAGTGAGTTATCCTATCACTAAAGTCAGTGATGAAATTATTGCTGCATTGGGAGAGCCTAGAGGACTGCCCACCTCTATTCTTATTGATCCTCAGGGCAATGTTGTCAGAAAGCTGGTTGGTATGGTTGATGAGAGACGTATTAATAAAGTAATTGCTAAATATACTAAAGAATAGCACTATTTTAAAAGAGGTTACCGATTTATGCACTATCATAAACGTTTTATAGCACTGTGTTTTTTCCTTATGAGTGTTACTGTCCATGCAGGAGAAACAAAAAATCCAGAAGACTATTTTTTTGATTCAACCTTTGGTGATTTTTCAGAAGAGTTAGTGACGGCTAAAGAACAGGGGAAAAAAGGCATTATGATCTTTTTTGAAATGGATGAATGCCCATTTTGCCATTGGATGAAAACTCATGTTCTCAACCAACCCAACGTTCAAAATTATTTCAAAGAAAACTTCCTTATATTTGCTGTGGATATTGAGGGAGATGTTGAAATGACTAATTTTCAAGGTAAAAGCATGACCCAAAAAGACTTTGCCTTTAAAGAAAATCGAGTAAGAGCCACACCGGTACTGGCTTTTTTTGATTTGGAAGGTAAACGAGTGATGCGCTTTACTGGACGGACTTCCAGTGCAGATGAATTTTTATTACTAGGAAAATTTGTGGTCGATAAAGAATATGAAAAACAAAAATTTTCTAAATATAAGCGTTTGAATAAAAAATAAAATGAATAAATCCTTATCCTGGGGGGGATATTGTTTTCCATTTCTTATACAGAACTTGCTGTGTTTTGCCTTATTACAAAATGCCTTTGCCAATGAGCCAATACCAGAGCCACTGACCTTAAAATATGCCTTATCTAGGGCTGATCTAAACACTTCTCCAGAAATTATGCGTTATTCTGCCCAACAGCAATTGGCTCGTGCTGAGCAAGACATGGCCTTATCTGAATTAGGTGTGTTTGTTGCGATTAATGGCCGTCTACGCTATGTAGAGCCTTCCCCTCTATTGCCTGCTGATAGGACAAATGATAGTGAAATAACACTGGATATTTCTAAGCGTTTGTATGATTTTGGGCGCAGTCATGCCAATATCGAAGCCAGCAAACAAAATCTGGCATCCATTAATGCGCTCTATACAGACTATGTGTCTAAACGTATGGTTGCCATACTGCAAGCCTATCTCAATGTTCTTTTGGCTGATATCGTTTATGAACATGCCAATGAAGCCATGTCAGTTGATTATGTGGCCTTAGATAAAATGCGTTCTCGTTTTGAATTAAAACAAATTTCAGATATTGAGCTATTAGAAGTAGAAAATAAGTATCGACGTTCTCGACGAGAGCAAATTAGAGCCATTAGTGATCAGCGTAATACTCGTCATCGTTTAGCCCAGTTGCTGCAAGCAAACTCTTTACCTAATACGCTGGAAACACCAGATTTTAAACAAGTGCACTTTTTATCAATTGCCAGAGAATTACCAGAATTAGAAACCTTGTATGCAATTGCCTATGAACATAATCCACAGCTTGTTTCTCTTGCCTATAAGAAAAATGCCATGCGTTTTAGTCGTGATGCCTTTCAAGCTGAAAAATATCCAGTGATCAGTGCTCATTTACAAGCTGCTGAATATGGTAGGGAATTAGGTGGCTCAGATAGGTATCAAGCAGGTATTGAGTTTAAAGTGCCCCTTTATCAGGCGGGTCAGGAAAATAGTAAAATCAAACAGGCCAGCGCTAAACTTCTGCAAATAGAGGCGGATGCTTTGCGTATGCGACAAGAAATAGAGCAACAAATACTGGCTCTTTGGTTGCGGATCAGTGAGCTAAAACAGCAGTTTACTGATCCTGATTTTAGTATTGATTATCGTGACTTATATCTGGAACGCAGTCGGGCATTATACGAACTAGAAGTAACCAGTGATTTGGGTGATGCTATGGTTGAGTTGACGCAAGCACAATTATTTAAGGCGCAAACAGTATTTCAATTAGCAATTTCATGGGCAAAATTAGATTCTTTATTGGGTAAGTTGGTGAATTATTATGAATAAATACATTATTTTATTTTGCTTATTGGTCAATACACCTCTATTTGCTGGTGAAACCACGCAATATGAAATTACCTCACCTACCTCTGGTGTGGTCGAACAGATCCATGTCATAGTAGGTAAGCAGGTTGCAAAAGGTGATTTACTACTTAGTTTTGATGACAGCTTAATTCTTAGTAATTTATCAGAGGCTCAGGCTACTATTAAGTTGGCAAAATTAAATCAAATAGAGGCTAAAAAAGAGCAAGACCGAGCAGAAGAATTGTATGATAGAACCGTATTATCCGAACATGACTTACAACAGGCAAGAGTTGCCAATGCAAAAGCATTAGCACAATTTGCTCAGGCTAAAAACCAGTTACAACATGCATTATGGGATAAAAAACACAGCAAACTGTCTGCAAGTTTTTCTGGTGAAGTACTACAGATATTGGCTTATCCGGGGCAATATGTGAATAATCAATTTACTGCACAGCCTTTATTTATTATAAAACCTAAATAAGCTGAACTCTGGCTAAGATGAGCTTGAAAATAACTTCAGAGTGTTGATTCGCCTGTATTTGTGGAAGAAGTCTCTTTGGCATGGATGCCAAAGTGAAGCCTACAAGGATGTATGCACGGCGACTTCTGTAACAAATGCAGGCTAATCAATGCGTTACTAGTTTAGTTATCCAGAACTCAGGTTAAATAACCTGAAGCGACTTAGCTGATTGATTACATCTATCGAAGTTGATATGTGAGAAATACTATTAAGTAATAGGATTATAGCTATTTGATTGACTGTTTTTATAATGGTATTAATTTTCCAATGGTGCGTATTGATAAAAAACAATTTCTGATGGATAACGTCTTTCTAAATTTTCTACCCAAACAATCTCACAGGCTCCGTTACCAGTGTCATCACGTGATAGAGATGACCGAGCTGTCCATTCATGTTCTTTTTCCAATTTAACCAGAAAACCTTTTAAATATACCAACTCTCCTTTTTTTACTTTAGAAAGTTTCTTTTTTATATGCTCATTTGCTGGAATAATATGCATGTTGGCACTTTTTTTCTGCATTAGTTCACTGGAGATCAAGGCATTACCCCGTTTTAAACTCAGCCAGCGTCCCGTTTGATCGATTTCAATGTTTTTTAAAATCCCTTCATCTGACATGGGCCCCCAACCTAATGCCAAGTCAGTAGGAGAGATAACACTAAATGTATCAAAGGAATAATTTTCTCTTGATAATACTTTTGCTTCTAATTCTAAAGAAGCCAATGGTGTGATGATAATATTATTATAAGAAAATGCTTGCTGGAATGTCTCTGATTGTTTTGGTTCTTCGGGAGCGATAATCCCTTCACCATAACTTACCGTAGAGAAAAAAGGTTTTTTATATAATAGTCCCCCAACCATGAGAATAAGACTAAAAATAAGTAATTTTTTTTCACCCATTGTTTTTCCCTTATGATTATTGCCTATTGTGACATTAAAATAATAGGGGAAAAGTATGTCAGAGATATACTTGAAATTGAGTGATTTGTAATAAATTGTAACAATAAAACTACACTAAGCGAGTTTGATATTAGTCACTATGAATGAGAATAAACCTGCATAATGGTGTCCAATTCTTTGATGATTTTATCTTGCTCAATTTTTGGAATAGTGAGCAGTTCATCAACATTATGATCCTGACGATGTTTGTTGATGACGGCATAAACATAATTGCATCCCTTATTACAGATGGATTCTATGACTTCATCGTATTGAAACGGGTCAACATCCTGTTCCGTTTCACCAAACCAGAAGGACATCCCCTTGTCTAAAAACTCCTTATAGGGCAAATAATGAGAGCCATCACAGGAAAAATTTAGGCTTATCATGCCATTGACAATGTTAATGGAACCGGCACGTAGATAAATGGTTTCATCGGCAAAGCGTAATTGTTTAAAATAATCAAAAATTTTATCAATGGCTTCTTTAGGTACAGTGGCAAGCTCAGAATAGGGCGAGCGTGGATAGGCCAAACAAATATCGGGTTCATTCAGTTCATTCATACTTAGGAGTCGATAATTATAGGGATCATCAAATAACCAGATGGTGGTACGACTGCTGGAGAAGTGAAATTTACCATGAAAAACACCGTGCTCACAAAGTAGGGCTTTCATGAGCGCAAAGACATTATCAATATGGTTATCCATATCACTTTGTAATCTTTGCTGAGCAAATAAACCACTGCGAATGGCAGGGTCACCTTTAATTTGTTGCCATTGATAGTTTTCTTTATAAAGGTGATTGGTTCCTGGTAATTCTCGCAAGTCATAATCCACACCTAAAAAGCCGATGGTTTTATTATGGTGATCGCTGATAACATGAATGGCGGTAATGGATGGACGTTTATTATGTTTGCTGATGTAGGCTTCTGATAAAGAAAATTTATCTTGAGAAAAATCATATTGCATATAAGGGCGCTTGGAACGATCTCGGCCAAGGCTTTTGCTATCAGATGTGTCACGCAAAATTGTCTGAGTGATTTGTATGCCTTGATGATCCATAACATATAAGTATTTGCAGTGTTGGAAGATAGGAAATGCGTCTTTTAAATGCTGTTCTAATTTTATGGAGCTGTGAATGTCTGTGGCTAATAGGTCAACCAACTCTGATATGGGTTGCTTAAGTAAATCGACTAAAATCTTACGTTGACTGGCAATGGTTTTTTGTAGAACGGTTCTCATAAATTAATAGACTACCTGTTATGTGCTTGAATTAATAATATGTGATGTGCTCGGGTGCTAAAATTGAGCATTAATAGATGACTATTATACTACGGCCTCAGTGCCTATGTTGATATATTATTTGCTAAGCTGACCTTTTTCTTATTTTTGTACTATAAGCTTTTCGGTTCTTATAATTATCTTGTACATGCTGATATTGTGTGTTTGTGCATTATGATTAAAATACTACCCATTAAATAGGATAAAAATATGTCGGAAAAAGAAATTATAGCAGATGAGAAAGCGGTCGATGTTGTTGCACAAGTCGGTCATTTAATGGATCCAGATGCATCCTCCAAGTTATTGGATTCAGGTATTGATCTTATGATGCTCTATGGTCCTAAAATAATTGCTGCCATCGCTATTTTTTATATTGGTAAACTCTTTGCTAAGTGGTTAAAAAGCATTGTGACTAAAGTCATGACCAAGGCTAATGTTGACCCATTAATTATTGGTTTTAGTAGCAGTATTGTTTATATGGCCATGATGACCTTTGTTGTTATGGCTACGCTAGGGCAAATAGGCATTCAAACAACTTCTTTTATTGCTATATTAGGTGCGGCTGGTTTGGCTATTGGTCTGGCTTTACAAGGATCGTTGGCAAATTTTGCTGCGGGTTTTTTATTGATTATTTTTCGTCCGTTCAAAGAGGGTGATGTAATTGAAGCAGCCGGTGTTACGGGTAAAGTAGATATTATTCAAATTTTTACCACAACATTAAAAACACCAGATAATAAAATTATCATTATTCCTAATGCTAAATTAGGCGGTGATAATATTATTAATTATTCTGCTCAGGCAACACGTCGTGTTGATATGGTTGTAGGTGTGTCCTATGATGCTGATCTAAAAGAAGTTCGGACTATTTTAGAAGACATTGTCGCTAAAGATGAGCGTATTCTTAAAACGCCTGAGCATTTAATTGCTGTGGGTGAACTCGCTGATAATAGCGTTAATTTTTATGTTCGTGTCTGGGTAAATAGTGCGGATTACTGGAATGTGTATTTTGATGCCAATGAAACAGTGAAAACTCGCTTAGATGAGGCAGGTATCGGCATTCCCTACCCACAACGTGATGTTCACCTATATGAGCATAAAGTTGCGTAAACTCATTAGTTGTTCCAAAATAGAATGACTAAATACGCTACTCGCATTTACTATTTTGGAATAGCAGGCTACCTGTTGATATCTATCTGTTTTATTCGGGAAGTTTTATATGAGATATGGGGGCTAATCTGCTATAATTGCACGCCATAAATCATAGCCCTGTAAAGGC
>WFNB01000121.1 GCA_015488755.1 Gammaproteobacteria bacterium
ATTTTGTATCATTAATTTTTATATTTTACTGCCTTAGTGACAATCTTTCCTCGTTACTTAACTCAAGCAATATATTTGAAAAGGCTGTTAAGCTCGATGTATTTAAAATTTTATACGTCTTACCACTTTTTTTACATGATTTCTTTAATTGCCAGTAGGCTTTATGACTCACACAATCTACCGGAAATACGACAACATCCGTTTGATTTAACATGGTCGCTAATTCTTGCGTACTTTTTTCTAAGCCTCCATCATGATATAAAAAAATACCTTCCTTTTGTTCAACTAAGGCTCTAAGACGATGACTTAAGCTCTTACGTCCCCCCACATAAAGAATGCAACGCCCACATAAGCTATCATTAATATCATCCTTGCCAAAAGGGCATTCTTGGCAATCATTTGGTATTGCATCTTCTTGTATTTCAGCATCCGGCTGTATCGCTAAGGCATTACTGGTAGCTAAAGTGCTAATCGTATTTACTACATCATTATTGAGCTCTTTTTTTAAAGATTCTATTTGTTCGCCTTGTGCAAGATATCCCTTCTCATAAGATCTAAGCTTTTGTTTAAGTTTATTTAATTGCAACTCAAGTTGTTGGCGATGCTGTTCACTATTTTTCTTCACTAGCTCTGATATTACCCCCTGTAGATAAGACAAATCTCTACTTAAAGTATTATTTTTTTCCTGTGACTGGGACAAATCTTTCCTTAAAGCCTCCCTTTCTATAGAACTTTTCTGAAAGCGATTTTGCCACATTTTAGCTTCTTTTTTTAACTCATAAAGATCTTTTTGGGCGGTTTTTAATTGCTTTAAATCTGCACGATTTCCTGCCCCTGATAAGTGGGACATCATATGAATGTCACCATAGGCACCTCTAATCATATCTTCATTTGCTAAAGGATGTGTGACTAACGCCCAAAAAGCCCCTACCACCTCACTTGTTTTTAATACCCGCCGCCAATGTTCTTGTAATTGCTGAATATTCATTTTTTTCAGCACCTGAATATGAGATTTAAATTTTTTATCTAAAAAAGAATGATTATCATTAACTGTTTTAATTGCAATTACACGTTTTTTTAGCACTAAGGAGTAAACTAGGGTGTATTTTTATTGTTATGCCCTAAAAGTCGTCTGAGAGCGTGGTGCTACAAACTGGCCCGTCGGTGAATATTAGCGAAAGTCTTTAGGTCAATGTTCCGTAGGTTTGCCCTAAATGCTTGCAAGAAGCTAAATAAAGCACTATAAATAGACCATAATATAGCTTATATAGAGGTGTCGTCATGAGGCAAGTGCTTTCTAGTTGCTCTGCAAGTATTTCAGAATTAAAGAAAAATCCTACTGCATTATTAAATGAAGCGGAAGGTTCACCTATCGCAATATTGAATCACAATGTTCCAGCAGCATATTTAGTCCCAGCAGAAACTTATGAGTGGCTGATGGATAAATTGGAAGATTCAGAGCTAGCCCAGATAGTAAAAGAGCGGGTTGGTGAAAAAACAGATGCTATAGAAATTGATATTAATGAGTTATAAGATCAAGTTTTTACCTAGTGCTTTTAAGGAATGGAAAAAGTTAGCGCCACCTATTCAGAAACAGTTCAAGAAAAAATTGGCTGAGCGCTCTGAAGTTCCCCACAATCCTGCTAACCAACTACACGGGTTTAAAAACGTATATAAAATTAAGCTTCGCTCAGTTGGTTATCGTTTGGTTTACGAGGTTAATGAGGATGAAATAGTGATTTATATTATTGCTGTAGGAAAAAGAGAGCGAGGCCTGATTTATACCAAAGCTGAGGAGCGAAAATAGGCATAACAATTCAAATTCACTTTTGCCTGCCGATGATTTTAGGCGTTAGACTTTCTAATAGCTGGGGATAAAATGAGGTATTTGAAAGATATAGCGGTATCTTCAAGCAAAATTAATCGCAAGCTAAAAAATAAGTGAATAGCTTAAGAATGCTATTCACTTGCTAAACTGAAAAAAGCTAAGCCTTGGATAAAACTAATCCATTAGGCATTATTAGCCTGTGCTAGATGAATTTCTGCTGAAATTTTCTCAATTTCTTTATCTATAAAAAATAAGCCACTGCCTTGCACACCAATCATATCTATTTTATCGGTAATTGCTTTAAAGGTTTTCTCTTCCTCATGCTGTTCAGCAACATACCACTGCAAGAAGTTAAAGGTCGAAAAATCCCCTTCATCCTGAGCAATTTTTGCCAACTTATTAATTTTTTTAGTAATTAAAACCTCATGTTTATAGGTCTGCTCAAATACAGCCACAATAGAATCAAATTGACTTGGAGGTGCATCAATACTGCCTAATATTGCCAAACCACCGGTTTCATTCACATAAGTGAATAGACGTTGCATGTGTTCCATTTCTTCGGCTGCATGTAACTGTAGAAACGCAGCACAACCTTCTAAACTATTAAATTCACACCAGGCACTCATTTGTAAATAGAGATTTGATGAATAGAACTCTAGATTAATTTGGCGATTCAAAGCATCCAGCATTTTTTTACTTAGCATATTATTTTTACCTTACTTACTATTATGTCAATTTATTTAGGTTAAAAACGCATAATTATCATTAATCATCTATTGCTTAATTGCAAGAGTCTGCTACAGCAAACAAAACAAGATTAATAAAAATTGATCTAAATCAAAATAATTATCATTACCTGTTACATTATTAAAAAGATTATTGACAAGTTTAGGTTCTACTAATACAATCGCAAATACAAATGATAACAATTATCATTTAACAACAATATCAAATGGAGTTTTTATGAACAGTTTAACTTTGAAACAATTTTTTTTAGCCCTTAGTTTGCTGATCTCAACCAATACATTATGGGCTGTAGAATACCCAATTGGTGTGCCAGAACAACGCAATGGTATGGAGATAGCTGCGGTTTACTTACAGCCTGTACGTATGGAACCCGAAGGAATGATGGCTAAGTCTGAGAAATCCGATGTCCATCTTGAGGCTGATATTCGAGCGCTTGATATTAATGCCAATGGCTTTGCTGAAGGCGATTGGATACCGTATTTGCATGTTAAATATGAGGTTCATAAAAAAGGTTCTGACCAGATGATCAGTGGTGACTTTATGCCTATGGTCGCTAACGATGGCCCTCATTATGGTGATAATGTCAAACTGATGGGACCGGGTAAATATAGCGTTAAATTCACCATATTCCCACCCAATTCACCTGAGAATCCTTCTGGTGCACATTTTGGTCGCCATACGGATCGTCTAACCGGTGTACGCCCTTGGTTTAAACCCTTTGATGTAGAGTATGACTTTATTTTTGCTGGTATTGGTAAACGTGGGGGTTATTAATAATGAAACAATTTCACCCATACTCAGGCAAATTATTTATTGGCCTATTAAGCCTAACACTCAGCCTCCCTGTTATCGCTGCTGATAGCAATATGGCTGTGGTGTTAAAGCGTTTGGAGCAAATGGAACAGCGTATTAAAACATTGGAAAAAGAAAATGCCTTGCTTAATAAGTCATTAAATGAGCCTTATATCAGTGATAGTGAACCCGAAGTTTCAGCCCGTCTTAAGGCTTTGGAATCACAAAGCAATAGCTATAAAGGGGCGGTTAAAATTGCCGAAGCACTTGATGGTATTGAGGTATCGGGTGGCTTAACCATGATGGCTCAAGGCGTTTCAGGAACACCAGAGAACACCAAAGACACCGATGAAGTTAACTATCGCGGTGATGTCACTGTCAGCTTACCCGCAGGTGATATTGGTGCTTCTGAGGGCTTATTGTTTGCCCATTTTCGAGTCGGTCAAGGACTGGGAGTTGAAAATCCCGGAGATGCTTTTTCATCCTTTAATGGTACCAGCTTTCAACGTCCTGGCACCAATACGTCAGATAGTACCATATTGCTTGCTCAGGCTTGGTATCAGTTAAGTGTGCCACTACCTCTTGGTGGTAACCCCGATTTGTCCCGTCAACATCTGGAGCTTAATATCGGTAAAATTGATCCCTTTATGTTTTTTGATCAAAACAGTATTGCCGATGATGAAACACGGGGCTATGTCAATCAAGCCTTTGTACACAACCCATTATTAGATGTCGGAGGTGATATTGGCGTTGATGATTTTGGCTTTACACCAGGAGTTAGAATGGCTTGGATTGATGATACCCAAAAGCCACTTCAGTATGGTGTCTCTATGGGTATTTTTGGTGCCGGTGATGGTGCTAGTTTTGAAGATTCCTTATCCGATCCGTTTATGATCATTCAGACCGAGACCAAGCAAAGTTTTTTTACTGGCTTAGAAGGCAATTATCGCCTCTATTACTGGCGCAATGCCGGTGCCGAGGATTTATTAGGCAATCAAGAGACTCATTCTGGTATCGGCATCAGCGTGGATCAAAAAGTGGCTGATTACACAACGCTATTCGCCCGTTATGGCCATCAAACACAGGGCGATGTTCGCTTTGATAATGCCCTAACCTTCGGTGCTGATTTTGGCGGTAGCTACTGGAATCGTGGCGGTGATGCCATCGGTATTGCACTTGGTTGGTTATCTCTAAGTGATGAATATAAAGAGCTTGCTCCTTATGACACAGGGGATGCTGAACAAGTTAGCGAACTTTTTTATCGTTATCGGATCAATAGCCAACTGGATATTTCACCCAATATACAACATATTCGCCAACCTGGTGGTAATAAAGATGCCTCATCAATGACAGCTATTAGTGTTAGGGCACAACTTAATTTCTAAATATTTAACGGTTCATATGTAGGTATTTAAGGATAACTCTGTGTTTGCGGAAGAAGTTATTGCCACATGGATGTGGCAATAAAGCCTCCAAGGATGGATTTACGGCATCTTGTGTAATAAACACAGAGTTATCCTAGCCCAAAAGTTCTTAAGTACCTACCTATGTTTAACGGTTAGTTAACCTAAACTCAGATTAATAAATGATAAAGCAACTGAGCAATCAGTTGCTCTTATTAATAAACCATACAACAGGATGATCCCCCTATGCGATCTAAGTCTATTTTTATTTTATCTGCTTTCTTGTTAAGCAGCACTTTTAGCGGTATTTTATTAGCTGCTTTACCTGCCTACCAACTTACGATTAAAGAGGGTCACTTTGAACCAGAGACGATTACAGTTCCAGCCAAAACACGCTTTAAAATTGTCATTACGAATTTAGGACCCGGCCCTGAAGAATTTGAAAGTAAAGAATTGCGCAAAGAATCCGTCATTGCCGAAGGTGTCACTCGCTCTGTGGTCTTTGCCCCCTTAAAACCGGGTAAGTATCGTTTTTTTGGTGAGTTTCATTTAGACACTGCTCAGGGGCACATCATTGTTACCCCCAAAGCACCTTAAACTTAAAGCCATTTTCAGCACAAGGATCAAATCATTATGGGCAGCACTCTATTTATTGTTTGGCGAGAAAGCATTGAAGCTATGCTTGTTATTGGTATTTTATATACTTGGTTAAAAAATCAGTCTATCGGCCAAACAGATAAGCAAGCAAAATATGGACTGCACTTTTTATGGGGTGGTGTATTGGCAGGCATTGCCCTAGCCATTGGGCTTGCTTACATCATGCTTAAAGTACAAAGTGAGCTGGCCAGCGAAGCATTAGAATATTTTCAAATCGGTATTGCCTTAGTCGCATCGGCCTTAATCACTCAAATGGTTTTATGGATGCGTCGGCATGGACGTACCTTAAAAACAGAACTTGAGACAGGCATGCAACAGGCAAAAGAACAGGCTAATTGGTGGGGCATGTCTGCTCTAGCCACTATTGCTGTAGGCCGAGAAGGTGCTGAAACTGTTATATTTTTATATGGCACTGGATTATCACCTAATACCAATATGTTGGCATTTTCTCTATCTGCTTTAGCAGGTTTTGTCTTAGCTTTTTTAAGCTTTTGGTTACTGTCCAAAGGAACAACTCGCTTTTTCTCATGGCAGATTTTTTTCCGTGTCAGTGAAATTTTATTATTATTGCTAGCATCCGCCTTATTGGTTGATGGTATTGATCACATGATTGGCCTTGGCTGGTTGCCTGCATTAGTTGACCCTCTTTGGGATAGCAGTGCCTTGTTAGATGATAGCTCTCGTATTGGTGGTGTTATTTCTACCTTTACCGGCTACCGATCCTATCCTGCGCTGATGCTAATACTTATTTATATTGCCTATTGGTTAGGTGTCACATTATTACTACGTCGTACAACAAAACCTCGTACAGCAAAATAAACCGATCCACAGCAAGTAAATTTGATATTTTATGAACCCAACAACTAAAATAGATTTTATAACAACAACTAACGTACAACCTCCCCTGCTACAGCGTTTAGGGGATGCTATGCAACAACATCGCTTGTTTATTCAGGGAGTGCAATGGTTTGTGGTTATATTTTACTTTACCCTACTAATCTGGCCAGCACTATTGCCTATGCCAAAAGATTATGTCCATATTTATGAGAATTTAATTCTCTTTGCCCAATTTATTTTTTGGGGTATTTGGTGGCCCTTTGTGATGCTCAGTATGGTATTAGTTGGCCGAGTCTGGTGTGGGGTATTTTGCCCTGAGGGGTTTTTAAGTGAATGGTCAAGTCACCACGGTCTAGGTCATAGTATTCCCCGCTGGATGCGTTGGGGAGGCTGGCCGTTTGTGGCCTTTGTCTTAACCACGATTTATGGCCAACTGATCAGTGTTTATGAATATCCTAAAGCAGCCTTACTTATTCTTGGCGGTTCCACCATTGTAGCCATGATCATCGGTTTTATTTATGGTCAGGGTAAGCGTGTTTGGTGTCGTCATCTCTGCCCTGCTAATGGTGTGTTTTCATTATTATCACGTCTTGCCCCCATTCATTTTAGTGTTGACCAAAAAAAATGGAATCAAGCGCCTCATAGAACCTCTGCCGTTAATTGTGCCCCCCTAGTCAGTGTTAGAAACATGACCGGTAATAGCAACTGTCATATGTGTGGCCGATGCAGCAGTCATCGCAATGCGGTCACCCTTAAAGGTCGATCGGTTAATAAAGAAATTATTAGCATAAGCAAAAATGATGCGAATCCATGGGACATTGCTCTATTGTTTTTAGGTCTGTTAGGAGTAGCCACAGGTGCTTTTCAATGGTCGGCCTCGCCTTGGTTTGTCAGCATAAAACAACGCTTAGCCGAATGGTTTATTGAACACGATAGTTTTTGGATATTAAACGATGATCTCCCTTGGTGGTTATTAACCCATTATCCCGACACAAATGATATTTTTAGCTACTTAGATGGTTTTACCATCTTAATTTACATTACTGCAAATACCTTGTTTATTGGTGGTTCGCTTCTGTTCGGGCTGTGGTTGAGCGGGCAGCTCCTTAAAGAAAAAGCCATACCGTGGCATCTAGGCTATGCGTTCACACCTTTAGCAGGTATCAGCCTATTTCTGGGCTTAACCGCTCTGACATTAAGCCTATTAAAGGCTGAACACATTCATCTAATGGGTATTGCAGAAATCAGAATTGCTTTATTAACACTTGCTTACTTATGGAGTGGCTACTTATTATGGCAAAAAATTAAACTTGCAAGCAAGGTGACATGGGTACGACAATTAATGGCATTGGCTACGTTACTCATCAGCAGTTCTTTCGTCGCACTGAGCTGGATTATGATGTTTTTTATCTGGTAATTTTCTCACCAAATAAGAATACTTCATAAAAAACTCATAGAGCAAAGGAATAATAAATAGGGTCAGGATGGTTGAAAAAGCTAAGCCCCAAACAATAGCAGTTGCTAAAGGCCCCCAAATCAAGGATTTTCCAGCCACACCACTGGCAAGGGAAAATAATCCCGCAATGGTGGTTAATGAGGTAATTAAAATAGGGATCACTCGTCGTCTGGCAGCAAATATAATGGCATGGTTGACACTCATACCTGTTTTGAGCCGAGCATTAGCAGCCGAAATTAAAACAATTGAGGCATTAACGGCAATGCCAACCAGAGCTACGACACCATAGAGTGTATAGAGACTCAGAGGATTTTCCGTAATAAACAAGCCCACAACAACACCGGTAAATGCTAGAGGAATCGTAGCTAAAATCAATAGGGGCTGAAAATAGCTCTGAAATTGTGTCCCAAGAATCAAGTAAATCAGACCCACACCCAGCAAAAAAAGCACGGGCATAGCATTAAGGCTTTCTTCAATATCATCCAGTTCACCAGAAAAATCCAAACGAATGCTTGGGTGTTTTACTTTCAGTGCCTGCCATTTTTCTTGAATAAGGTGATTAATTTCTAAGGTATTACGCCCACCTTGCTTTATATCTGCTTCAATAAGTACCACTCTTTGCAAGTCATGATGACGAATTTGACTACGGGTGAGTTGATAATTAACATGCACTAATTCACCTAAAGGAATTGACAGTACTTCACCACTTTTCTTATCAACAAATCCAATCGGTGTCTGCAACCAGTTTTCAATCGTCTTCACAGGCACAAGGGATGCACTTCTAGTATTAATACTAGGAGGACTGACACTGGCTTTTACTCGGATATCCACTTCTTCACCACGATGTTGGACACTACTGATAATTTCACCTTCGGTCAGTAAACGGATATTTTGCATCACTTGAGCAGGAGACAAGCCAGCACGATGTATGGCGTCTTGATTCAGGGTCAATTTTAATTCCATCGTACCACTGCTGTCCTGAACCATCAGATTATCAATTTCAGAAATACCCGCCAATAGTGCTTTTATATCCACAACTGCTTTGTTAATTAAACTAAAGTCTGAGCCTTTTACTTTAATACTGATTGCTCGTGCCACAGGGGGGCCATCAGCAAGTTGTAGTAGTGATAATTCATCAACGCCTGATACTTTTTTGAATTGTGCTTTAATTGCTTGATGAAAAGCTTGTAAATCTTCTGGACTGGTTTCTGGTAGAGAAATAATAATCTGCCCATAATGTTCACCAAAAAGAGGCTCTGTTTGAGTAAAATAAAAGCCTGCATAGGTTGCCATATCACGGTATTCACCGGCATTAAAATGCATCCTTATTAATTGCTCCAGTTGTTGAACTTTTTTTAAGGTATAGTCAATAGGTGTCCCCTGTGGCATTTTTACATTGACATATAAAATGGGGATCGGCTCACCAGCAAAAAAGTCTACTTTGATTTGCCCACTTTGTAAGGCAAGAATTGCACCTGAAAATAATAAGAAAAGTGCTAGCAAGACACTCTTAGGCCAACGCAATGAACGTATCAATAAACGGGCATACAGATATTGTAGCTTACGGGTGACCTGTTCTCTAACTGCCTGCACCTTATAACTGAATGTTGGCTTTTTTTTCTTAGCCGAATAATCTGGGTTACTGGCAATTAAATGGGCGGGTAACATCCAATAAGCTTCTAATAAACTCAATGCTAAGGCAATGGTAACCACCAAGGGGATCACCAGCATAAATTTACCCATAATGCCGGGTAATAACATCAAGGGTAAAAAAGCAGCCATCGTGGTTAATACAGATGCAGTCACTGGAGCAAATACTTCATTTAATGCTTCAACAGCAGCCTTTGAAGTATTCAGCCCCTGACGCATGCGGTTGTACATCGACTCCACGACTACAATGGCATCATCAACTAACATCCCTAAGACAATCACCACACCTAATAGGATGGCATTATTAATCGTTTGATCAATACTATGCAAAATCCAGAAAGTACCGGCTAAGGTAAACGGGATCCCTATGGTGGTGAATAAAGCAATGCGGGTACCAAGAAACAACCACGTCACCAACAAAACCAAGGATAAACCAATCAAGGCATTATTTTGCATAATAGAAATGGCTTTACGAGTTTGAGTGGTACTATCATCCAATAGGGTAATATGAATACCAGTGACATGACTCAGACGGTTTTTATCATGAATAAATTGTTTTAGATCGTCTACCATTTGCAGGGTATTGACCCGATCTTTTTTAAAAACCGAAAGTACAATGGCCGCTTGGTTATTATAGAGTGCCTTACTTGTCAGCTTAGTTTGTGAACGATAAATTTTAGCAATATCCCCCAGTAACACCTGATGTTCAATCCCTTGAATAGGCAAGCTGGCTAAATACTCTGGCTTATAACTACTACCTTTAATACTGATCAGCCATTGCTGATCGCCTAAGTCTAAGCTACCCGCAGCAATATCTTTATATTGACGCTGAATACTTTGAGCTACTAAAGCCGGTGAGAGACCTAAACCGGTTAAACGATCCATATCAATATCAATGATAATTTCAGGATCACTCACTCCCAGTAAATCAACTCTGTCCACATAGGATAAGCGTTCCATTTCCTTATCCAATTCTGAGGTGAAAAAGCGCAGATTTTCATCATGCGCTTGACCATATAGCACCAAGGTTGCCGTTGGAAAGGCACTGGATGAGGTTAATTCTAAAATATAGGGAGAGTCGGCTTCTTCTGGTAAGCGAGTATTTTCAATGTGTTGAATTTCACGGCGTAAATCCGCAAGGCGCTTATCAAAAATGCGCTCATCCAAATCTTCAAAACGCACTAAAATACTGGAAAAGGATTCTCTGGAGCTCGATGAAATAAAGTGAATATCCGATACCTTGGCAATACCCTCTTCTAAAGGCTGAGTAATGCGTTTTTCAATATCTTCTGGTGAAGCACCGGGCAATGCCGTACTGATTTGTATCCAGTTAAAATTAATGGTGGGATCTTTTTCCTTAGGCATCGCCATATAGCTCAACAAACCCATCACTAAAACCAATACAAAGGTTAAATTAGCTAAGACATGATGCTCTAAAAAACGCTGCAATAATGAAGATGGCATTTAATCTGTCTCGATATGCACAGGCTGTCCATCACTTAAAGCCTGTCGTCCAGAAACAATAACCAGACTATCCATAGGCAAATCAATCACTGCAGAACGACCAGCCAAGGCGTGCTTGAGTTCATAAAAACGGGCAATAGGCTGTTGCGGTTCCTTTTTAAGTAGAAAAATACCCTGTTGTTTATTTCTTTGGACAATGTAATTGGCGGGGATCTCTCTTTGATGCAAATGAATTTCGACCATACCATAAGCATCTGGCAAGGTTTTCTTCGCCGTAAAACTCAGGCGCACCCGTTGATGACGAGCTCGTGTTTCGATGTTTGGAATAATTGCTCTTAAGCTTAATGGGTAAGGCTTTTGCCGATAGATAAAGTAAGGTGTGCTGTGATCTAAATCATTAATCAAAGCAATGGGCACTTGCACTTCAACTTCAACATTATGGGTATCTAATAATTGTATCATCGGGCTATGGGGGGCAACATATTCCCCTTGATGAACCAAACGTTGAATAATCACTCCCGCAAAGGGTGCTTTTATTTGACAACGTGAGATGTCTTTTTCAGCTTGACGTATTTTAATCTGTAAGGCTTGTCGCTGGGCAGCCAAGTGACTTACTTGAGAGGCTTGGCGATGCTGTAATTCTTGAGAAACACTTTTGCTTTTTAGTAATTTTGTTGAACGCTGGTATTGGTATTGAGCAAATTGATAATCAGCATCTAAGGCTTTTTTTTCTGCCAATATCCGCTGTTTATTTAGCTCATAATCGGTACATTCTAAGTGAATTAATACTTGCCCACGCTCGACGGCATCACCGGTTTGCACAGTAACATCGCTAATCAGAGCAGAAATTTGTGCGCTAAGAATACTATTTTGTAAACTCACGGCACGGGCAGGCACTTTTTTAATTGGTTCAAAGACCAATTCTGACAAGGCTTTTACTGTTACTGAAATGGTATTATTCTGTGGTACATCCTTATTGTAGGATTCTTGAGTCGTCGAATCTAGCTCCTGTGCCCATATAGAATGAGACCAAACATTGCTAAAGAGACTGAGACAAAATAGGCTCAGACTTAGAAGAGGTCTATTCATCCACGACACCTCCTTGCTTAATTGTTTGCCATACTTGTTCTAATTGTGCACTTGAAGCCTGAGCCATTTTTTGGCGATCATAGTGATAATGCTGTTCTAATTGTCCAAAGCGCTGGCTAAATTTATGGTTACTTTTACGCAAGGCTTGTTCTGGATCAATGGTTAATTTTCTAGCCAGATTAACACAACTAAAGAGTACATCGCCTAATTCATCTTCAATCTCAGTATGCCTATCAGGTGATGAGCCAAGTTCCATGTTGAGTTCAGCCTCAAGTTCATCCAATTCTTGTCGAATAACAGCCACCACATCGGTTGCATTATCCCAGTCAAAGCCGATATGAGTCGCCTTTTTCTGGATTTTAACGGCTCGGGTCATCGCCGGCAATGCTTGAGTAATGCCATCCATTAGGCTTGCAGAGGGTATTTGTTTATTAGCCACCTGTGCCTGCTGTTTCTCTAGTTCCTTTTGCTGCTCCCAAGCTTGCAAAAAAGCTTCTTCACTTTCATAGTGATGATCAGAGAAAACATGGGGGTGCCGAGATACCATTTTATCGGCAATCCCTCCGGCAATATCATCAAAATCAAATAGCCCCTCTTCCTTTGCTAGTTGGGCATAAAAAACCACCTGAAAGAGTAAATCACCCAACTCTTTTTTTACTTCCTTCATATCACCGGATTCAATAGCATCTGCTACTTCATAGGCTTCTTCAAGGGTATAAGGCACTAAGGAGGCATAGTCTTGTTTTAAGTCCCACGGGCAGCCATTATCCGGATCTCTTAAATCAGACATGATAGACAAAAGACGAACGAGCTGTGACATGGTTGATCCTCAATGCATGGATAGATAAAAAGAAGAGAGTATCAGGATAATATGGCACACGCCATAGGTAAAAGCGAGGTTAAATAGCGGATGGAAGATCAAGGCTTGTGTCATATAGCTAAACCCAACACAAGCTTGACTAAGAGCTTATTTAATTGGCGCTCCGAGCGCTACCATCAACTGATAATATCGCACTGATAATATCATCTTCAAGGGTAATGCGATCCGCTAATAGTTCACCCACAGAGTTTAGGCAATGCTCAATTTTATCAGCTTCAATAGTTGCCGTTACATCGCTATTATACATATCGTGAAAATCTAGGATTTTCTGTGTGTTATCAACCAGTTCTGGATACACAGTATCAGCTATTTTTAACACACTCTTACGACGCTCTTTCTTATCTTCAAGATGAGAATAAAGATTAAAATGAGCCTTTGCAGTATAATCTACCATGGATTCACAAAAATCTTCCAGTACTTCTTTCAAGGTATCATCCATAGAAAAAGGATGATAAGTCATAATTTCTTTATAGTGCGAAAGTGTTTGAGTACGAGACTCGATAAGGGATTCAATAATATTGCGTGATTGCACCCGACGGTCTTTCACTATTGTTTCAGCCATAATTTATCCTGTTAATACATTTTTTAAACTATTTGCATTCTACCGATTCTAGCAGAAAAAATCGAAGCTTTTTATTTAGAAGTGTCCACAGCCAAAAAATTGGTACAAATGGATTTTAAATATCGTCAAATTTGGATCATTATAAAAATTTATACTATAGTTGCATTAGTATTTATTTTTTATCATCCCAAATCATCACTGCTTTTAGCACCAAACAGTGATCTTAAAAATAATAGTTAGAATAACTAAAGTTATTTATTTATCTGTCGTTACACTAATATAACAAATAGATTTTTGTATTGGCTACTGAGGTGAACCCTTGGTAGTATTCACTAAAGAAAGCATTAACAAAGAGAAATACAGCATGGCGAATTTTATTCAATCTGTCGATGAACGAACTAATCTTGCCGGAACAAACCGACTCGAGGTATTATTATTTAGCTTAGGCAAGGATGATTCCACAGATAGACAAGAAGTTTATGGCATTAATGTCTTTAAGGTACGTGAAGTCATGCAAGTACCTGCTATCACGCATGCACCTGACATGCCTGATTCGGTAGAAGGAATGACCAGCCTACGTGGCACAATGGTACCGGTGGTTAATTTACCTAAATTTTGTGGCTTAAATATCTCTGATGAGCCACAGATCCTCATTGTGACCGAATACAATAAACACATGCAGGGCTTTCTAGTGCATTCTGTTGAAAATATTTTGCGCTTGCAATGGAATGACATTAAAGTACCCCCTCCTATGATGTCTGATCGCCTCGGTGGTCTGGTTACTGCCGTCACAGAATTACAAGATGGTCGTATTGCCATGATCATGGATGTCGAAAAAGTACTGGCTGAAACCGCACACTTTGCTCAGGATGAATCGTATTTTGATGATATTAGTACCTTGGAAGGTCAGGGTTACACCATTATGTATGCCGATGACTCTTCTGTGGCTCGCTCACAAATAGAGCGTACCTTAGAACATATGGGTGTCGCTCATGTCAGCGCCATTAACGGTTCTAAAGCGTGGGAAAAACTCAAAGAGATTGCCAGCCGTGCCGAAACCACAGGCTTGCCCGTTAAAGATTATATTCAAGCCGTATTAACCGATGTTGAAATGCCTGAAATGGATGGCTATGTATTAACCAAACATATTAAAAATGATCCACGCTTTGCTGGTATTCCAGTCATTATGCATTCTTCGTTATCTGCCGATGCCAATATGTCACTAGGCAAAGGGGTTGGTGCAGATGCCTATGTTGCTAAATTTGAACCTAAAGAACTATCCAATAAGCTCACGGAGATATTAACCCATGATGCTAAGGCATTAGAGAATAAATCATAATAGTCTACTAGCACAAGAAATTTATTATAAACTATTAAAATAAAGTATCTATAAATGATAAATAACCTGATTTCTGGATAACTGAACGAGTAACGTATTGATTAGCCTGTATTTGTTACAGAAGTCGCCATGAATACATCCTTGTAGGCTTCACTTTGGCATCCATGCCAAAGAGACTTCTTCCACAAACACAGGCTAACCAACACTCTGAAGTTATTTTCAAGATCATCTTATCCAAAGTTCAGGTTGAATAATAGCTGCTTTATCTTTTGCTTATTTAGGATTATATTGATACGGAGAAAAGATCATCAATACGCCTATCTACACCCTATAAAATTAGGCTAACTAAGAAAAAATGCTACTTTTGCTCACACCTAGAATTAAGTTTTTTTATGCATCCCTAAACTTCCTGCTTTTAATTGTCTATTGTCTGTTATTATCCCCTGCTTATGGCAAAGAACTTAGCTTTGAAGAAGAAAATACAGCAAATACTATTACAGCACCCACATCTGACACTAAAAAAATACAACTCAGCATTGGCATTTTAAGTTATACACCCTCTGCATCACTCAAAAATTCCCCTTGGGAGGAAACCTTTGCGCGCTTAAATACACATAAAAAATATCACTTTTCCCCCATATTCTTAAGTTCCGAACAACTCATTGATGCTTTGGAAAATGATCAATTAGATTTTGTTATCTGTGATGCGATTAGCTATGTTAATTTTGCTAAGCAGCATGGGATTTTACGCCTGCTAACACGCAGTAATTATTATTCTGAACAAATTATTAGCTCAGAGGGTCTCTCTGTTCATGTTCTTAACAACAATTCAAAAATTTCCCAACTTAATGATCTGAAAAATAAAAATATTGGCATACTTGATGTTAACTCATCCATGTCGAGATTATTTTTAGAATATTTTTTATCTCAACATGACTTAGTGCCTAATGACAATATATTTCTTGGCATTATTGATAATACTCAGGATGCGTTAAATCAGTTATATACCGGGCAATTCGATGCTTTAATATCAAAATCAGGCCTTATTTATAGTTTTGAGCACCAAGAAAATGGCATGATAGACAAAACACCTGAATCATTTTCACCCTATGCACAAAAACTAAGGATCATAAACCCACATCAAGACTGGCAGATACCTTTTTTGCATAGTTCTATTCTTATTCCTGAATGGCCTATTGCAAAAGCATGGTTTATTGATGAAACACTAGCCAATGATGTGATTACTTCATTACTTGATAATAATATTGAAAGCGCCTCTTTTTTCAGTGATCAATATCAGTGGAGCATTGCCAAAAATTATAATGCCGTAAGCAAATTATTTTTTCCCGATAAAATTCAACAAGAATATAACACGGAGTCCAGTGATAATTTTTCACCAAAAATACAATATTGGCTAAGTTTCATTATTATCTGCTTTTTAGTTATTATGCTTATTTTGCATTTACATTCATCCAAGGGTTTAAATAGCAAACTTACCTTATCAAAAGAGTCCTTAGAGCAGGAGATTAAAGAACGTCAGTTTGCTCAAGAACAAGCGCTGAATCATCAGGCAGAGTTAGCTCATGTGGCAAGACTAAGCACTATGGGTGAAATGGCCTCAGGTCTTGCGCACGAACTCAATCAGCCTCTTTCAGCAATAAACACTTATGTGCAAGGTTCTATACGCCGTATCAACATGGGCACCGATAAACCAGAAGATCTTATTTATGCCCTACAACAAACCGCACAACAGGCTGAACGTGCTGCCGGTATTATTCGACGCTTGCGCAGTTTTGTTCGCAAGGGAGAGTCACATAAAACCTATAGCGATATCAATCACCTTGTTAATGAAGTCAATCACTTTTTAGAAATCCAACTAAAAAATAAGAACGTAAAGCTTATATTAGAACTTGAAAACGACTTACCACCCATATTAGCGGATATTATTCAAATTGAACAAGTACTTATTAATTTATTAAAAAATGCCATTGAATCCATGTCAGAAATAGAAAACCCTGAAATTATACTCCGCACAAAACGTCGTGATCATAACCTAATTGAGTTGTGTGTCATTGACAGTGGACATGGAATCAGTAAAGATAAGCTCAAGCGAATTTTCAATCCATTTTTTACCACAAAATCAAGTGGAATGGGAATGGGGCTTTCTATTAGTAGCTCTATAATAGAAGCTCATAATGGTACTTTGTACGCAAAAAACAATCCTATTTTAGGTGCTCAATTTTGCTTTACATTACCCACCCAAGAAGAATTCAATCAGGAAGAAATGTTGCATAAGCAAAGTACATAAGTAAATTGCATAAACAGGGATCTTGATAAGAAAAACATAAGATAATTAGCGCCTAGGATAATAATAATGAGTAATGATGCCATTGTTTTTGTTGTTGATGATGATGAAGCCGTCAGACAATCAACGGCTTGGTTAATTGAATCCATCGGTCTAAAGGTTATCACCTTTATTTCTGCTGATGAGTTTCTAGAAAATTATAATAATGAATCCGGCTGTGTGGTTATGGATGTAAGAATGCCGGGTATGAGTGGTCTTGAAGCTCAAGAAGAAATGAAAAGCAGAAAAATCTCACTGCCTCTTATTTTTATTACTGGACATGGCGATGTTCCAATGGCAGTACGAGCACTTAAGCGAGGTGCCTTTGATTTTATCGAAAAACCTTTTAATGATCAGATATTATTAGATTCTGTGCAACGAGGTCTTAAGCACAGCGATGAGGTAATGAAGTCATTAATCAAACACCAATCCATTGACAAACGTATTGCCACACTCACACCACGAGAAAAAGAGGTCATGATGCGTGTCACTCAAGGCAAACCCAATAAGGTCATTGCCCATGAGTTGAATGTCAGTATTAAAACAGTCGAAGTCCATCGGGCACGTATGATGGAGAAAATGGAAGCCCACTCTGTTGCTGAACTGGTTAAAACAACACTTATCTCTGGCCAGTTTTAAGCAACAATTATTGTTATTAATGAGAGCTGAGTCTCATTAACAATAATCATATTTAATTAAACAACAATACATATCTCATTGTTTTATATAATAAAATAAGAAAAACCTAGGGATTCCCCTAGGTTTAACTACAACATACCCAATTACACCGCCCATAACAATTTATTAAAGTAAGGTCATCACAACAAAGGACTTGATTGTGCTAAGCCTGAAACGTGCTTAAATAAAATAAGAAAAACAACCACTGTGACGGAACACAAACCATTATTTTCTAAGTAGCGGTTTACTATGCAATGGATTGTTATTAAGGAGAGTTGGTGCGACAAGAGCAAGGAAGATAAAAAAACACAATGGACATTAAGTAATAACCTTAGGAACCCCTGATAGAAAATTCTAAATCAATAGACTGTTTTATCTAGGTTCACACTATTAAGAAAACTAATAGATGGGTGGGGGAAGCCAAATAATAATAATGATAAAAGGTTCTTAGGCAATATAATGAAAATTATATTGCCTTTATTTTTTATGCCGTTTTATTTTTTTCTCGAAGCACACGAATGCGCGTCCCGTGTTCTAAAGAGAGCAAAATTTCTTGTGCACTAATATCTAAAGGGAAATAAGTACCAGAAATTTTAGCACCATTAATACTGGC
>WFNB01000122.1 GCA_015488755.1 Gammaproteobacteria bacterium
GATTACAACATTGTTGCTACCGTTTGGTTAATTTAAGTATTATCTTTACTTTCTTCTAGTAGTCTTAACTTACTTAAATGTAATTTACAACCGCAACAGCTTCTATTAATAAACTATTCATAATTAAAATTATATCTGATGTTTATTTCAGCTCGTTGTTGACCTCTTTTTGTAAAATTTAAGTATTTGTGTTCAGGATGATTTCACTGTTCATCTCAAAGTATTTTTTAATTATATAAAATGGTTTAGAGTCGAATCCGAGCTTTAATTCAATATTCATTATACAGTATATAATTAAATACAATACAGAGATGCCGTATGACTTTTACAATAAAGACTTCCTTTCTTTTCTTTTTTCTTAGCATTGTGCTTATTCAGCCACTATTTGCTGCAGCAAAACCAAGTACAGCTGCGTTAGTTGATATAGCTGGAAAGCAGAGAATGCTTTCACAAAAAATTGCTAAATCTTATTTTTTCTATGGTCAAGGTATCCGTCCTGAAAAAACCAATAAACAAATGTTGGATAGTTTAACCTTGTTTAATAAAAATCATGAGATATTAAAAGCAAATATAAAAAATTCAGATATACATGATATGTTGCTTTATATTGAGCTGAGTAAAGATGAGTTACCTGCAATAATAAAAGCACCTTATAGCAAGAAAAATGGAACTCTGATGCTGGACTATAGTGAAACATTACTAGAAGCAAGTAATGATATTGTTAAACGTCTTGAAGCAAGCAGTGGTACCAAAAAAGAAAAAATTATTAATCTATCAGGTCGCCAAAGAATGCTTACTCAGCGTATTGCGAAATATTATATTGCTTATCAAGCGGGTTTTAAGGATAAGAACCTTGTTAAGCATTTAAAAGATGCTATGAAAGAGTTTGAAACTGCTCATAAACTGCTTGGTGAATACAAAAAAAATACACCAGAGATAAATGAAGAGTTGAATAAAGTAGCTCGCTTATGGAATGTGGTTAATAAATTTTTTAGTAAGGTAGAAAAAGGTGGCCTACCTGTTATTGTACTATCTACTACGGATAAAATGATGGCTTCAATGAACCGTGTGACTGAGATGTATGTTAGTTTGCTTAACAAGTAAGTAATGATAATTTACATTTATTGTAATTTAATATGGGGTGTTAAACATGAGATTAATATTAAAACAAGTGAAAAAGATAAATTTAAAACTACCTGTTTTGAGTACATTGGTACTCTCATTAATGATATCAGTGCCATCAGTGGCAGGTAATTTATCTTTATTAACAACAGCAACATTAAAAGCAGACAAAAATTTAGTTCCTTCAAGTCTGTCTTCTGAGTTGTCAGCCTCTAATACTTTGGATGCTGCACAACGATTACAAATACTCTCTCAAATTATAGCAAAAGATTATTTTTTTATTGCTCAGCAACTTAGAGAAGAGCAAGCGAATATTGAAATCGAGCAATCTATTCGGGCAATGAATAAGCAGATTAGCCTTATTCATGCTAAAAATAAAAATGAAGACATAGCAAATTTATTGACCTATTTGCAGGATGTCGCAATAGATTTTAAACACGTATTAAAACAAAATTACACTAAAAAAAATGGTACCTTAGTTTTAGATTATAGTGAAACACTGTACGAAGGTGCGCAGTCCATTATTAGCCAACTGGCTTCAAAAAATGAAAAACATAATGATCTGATTGCCCAACAACAGTTAATATTACAGCGGATAAGCAAATTTTACATTGCTTATCAGGCAGGCTTTAGTGATAAAACGATGACCCAGCAACTACAAAAATCTGTTGCAGAGTTTGAAGAAGGGGTTAATAAAATTAGCCATCAACACTATGGTAATGGTTTGGAAAATGAAGTTAACAAACTTAAGAGATATTGGCCAATTGCTAAGAAATTTTATTTAGGGATGGAAAAGGGAGATTTGACACTGATTGTCTTTATTTCTACTGATCATATAAATTCTTCCTTGAATAAACTGATTATTTCACAGTCATAATAAATAGTTGTACTAATTTTATTTACAATATATGACTATTTGATAGAACTTAGTTGCCATTTAAACAAAGATGACAGAGATAATATTGGTTGTTATTTCTGTAATTTTTCAAAGCTTAAATTATAGCGCTCTAATATTTGTTTTACTCGATGAGAATCGTTTTGACTTTTCTTTAAAAGGCGGGAATGCTTGAATAGTTTCCGCCCAGCATCAGCCATAGATGATGCTTCTTGGCATACTTCAATAACACCATTGAGAATGATTTTTTCATACTTATCCAATTGGCTTGTTACTTCTTGTCCTAATAAGTCATCTAAATTTATATCATGATCAGAGTGTTTTTTTGATGTATTATTATCATACCAATTATGCAACAAGCGTTTTATTTCATCTTCGACAACCTCTAAAGATATTCGACCATTATCAGAAAGTGTCCCCATACGAATAATGCTGGCATTTAGATCTCTAAAATTGGCACTCCACAATGCCTCAGCTGATGAGGCAAATTGTATATACTTTTCCTTTGCTTGTTTGTTAAAACGCAGTAGCGAGCCTGTTTTCTGGCTATAACTTTCTAGCTCAAAGTAGATATTAGGTTCAAGATCTTCGATACGTTCTTTAAGTGAAGGCAATTGATAGGTCCATAAATTAATACGTGCTAATAAATCTTCTCGAAATAATCCTTGCTTAACTAATTGGTGAAAATTTTTATTTGTACCGGCAATTAATTGAAAATTGCTAGAGCTTTCTTTGTCTGAGCCAAAGGGAAGAAAAGTTTTTTCTTCAATTGCTCGTAATAGCATGGCTTGTTCATCCAGACCTAATTCACCAATTTCATCGAGAAATAATAAACCACCATCGGCACTTTTTAATAAGCCACAGCGATGGCTGGTGGCTCCTGTATAGGAACCTTTTATATGCCCAAACAAGGCAGACATGGCATTATCTCCTCGTAACGTGGCGCAATTAACCACAATAAAATCACCATAGAATTGCCCTCGCTGTTTTTTTAACTGATAAATGCGTTTAGCTAATTGGCTTTTTCCTGCACCCGTTGGCCCTGTTAATAAAATAGCTTCTTGTGACCGAATAGAAACTTTTTCTAATTGCTCAATCATGCTGTTAAATTGTTTGTTTAGTGTCTTAATACCACTTTTTAAATAAGTGGTGCCCTCTGTATGTTCATGATGAAAACGAGAGGCAATTTGATCATATTTAGATAGATCTAGATCGATAATTTGATAGCTTCCCAAACCATTTTTAGATGAGTCTTTACTGGTTTGTCTCTTACTTTGTGTGTGTGTGAGAAGAGGAGATGTTTGGATTAATTTCCCGGGTAAATAATGGGTTTCAGTGAGTAAATATAAGCAGATCTGCGCTACATGAGTTCCAGTGGTAATATGAATTAAATAATCCTCTTGATCACGTTTAAAGTGATACTGCTGACTAAAATCAAATAGAGCATTATACACATCCTCAAAATCCCACGGATCTTGAAAATTCAGATGATGGTGTTGGATCTCTGTTTCAGGTGATATACGGATAATGTCTTCGCTGATTTGATTGGCTAGGGCTTGGAACTCAGGTTGAAATAAAAGCTCCATGCGATCAATTAGCAAATCATCCTGTTGGCACATTGAAATGGTAGGACGCCATTTAGACCAACGTCTTTCCCCTCGACCACGCTGATCCAATACGGTGCCTAAAATGCTAAAGGCGACAGTTTTTATTTGTCTATTTTTATTCTTCATGCTATCTAAAATAATATATTTCTATCTTAAAAGATAGAAATATATTTTTATAAGTATTCAGCAGATGATTATAAAAGTAATTAGTTTTATATAACTTTTTATAAAACAATAAGATATAAATGTTTTTTACAAATGCTTATTATTTGGCACAAGTCTCGCTATATAACAAGGGAGAATAGAAATAAACAGTTTAACTAGGAAATAATTATGAGTGAAAACAGACAACCTATAAATCCTCACTATGAAGTAATGGAATCCACTAATGTGCCTATTAAATCATGGACTTGTGGGGTACCGTTTGAAGATCAGGCCAAAGAGCAATTAAAAAATGTTGCTAGTCTGCCTTTTATTCATAAATGGGTGGCGGCCATGCCCGATGTACATCTTGGTAAAGGAGCAACTATTGGTAGTGTGGTACCTACTATAGGGGCTGTTATCCCAGCTGCTGTTGGTGTGGATATTGGCTGTGGCATGATGGCTGTGCGTACTAGCTTAACAGCAAGCCAGTTGCCTGATAATCTTTTAGCTATGCGCTCAGCTATTGAAGTAGCTGTCCCTCATGGACGCTCTAAACGTTTTCGTAGAGGGACACGAGATAAAGGCTCATGGCAAAATTTACCGGAAGATGTAATGCAAGCATGGCAGAGTATTGCTAGTGAGTTTGATGTCTTAAAAGAAAAGCATCGAGTGTTAAAGAACACCAATAATGTGAACCATTTAGGTACTTTAGGGACAGGTAATCACTTTATTGAGATTTGTTTGGATGAGCAGGATAGTGTGTGGTTTATGCTTCATAGTGGCTCTCGAGGTGTAGGTAATAAAATAGGTACTCATTTTATAGAATTAGCAAAAAAGGATATGGAACGCTGGATGATTCATTTGCCAGATAAAGATTTGGCTTATCTACCAGAAGGAACGGATCATTTTAATGAGTATGTTGAAGCCGTTGAATGGGCACAATCGTTTGCCAGAATTAATCGGGAAGTGATGATGAATCGGGTGATTCAAGCGGTGAAGTCTAGTCTCAAACTTGACTTTTCAACACAGTTAGAAGCAGTGAATTGTCACCATAATTATATTTCCAGAGAACACCATTATGGCAAGAATGTCATTGTTACTCGAAAGGGGGCTGTACGAGCAAGAGAAGGTGAAATGGGGATTATACCGGGTAGTATGGGGGCTCGTTCATTTATTGTTCGAGGCTTAGGTAATGCAGAAAGCTTCTGTAGTTGCAGTCATGGAGCAGGACGGGTGATGTCTCGGACTAAGGCAAAAAAAATAGTTTCTATAGATGAACATTTAAAAGCGACTCAAGGTGTTGAGTGTCGTAGGGATAAAGATGTGTTAGATGAGACCCCCGCAGCCTATAAACCAATAGAAAAAGTAATGGCGGCACAGAGTGATTTGGTTGAAATCGTGTATACCTTAAAGCAAGTCGTTTGTGTAAAAGGATAATATCAGTATTGAGACAAAGAAGAGTATGTAAAGGAAAGAAAAATGAAAATAATTGATGGTTCACAAGGTGAAGGTGGTGGTCAAATTTTGCGAACTGCATTATCTTTGTCGATGTGTTTAAAACAACCCATTAAATTGCATAGCATTCGTGCAGGGCGTAAAAAATCGGGTTTGTTACGCCAGCATTTAACCTGTGTTCGGGCAGCGAAAGAAGTTTGTCAAGCTAAGGTAATAGGTGATTATCTAGGCTCTGATAGTATTGAATTTTACCCCGGTAATATTCAATCTGGAGACTATCATTTTGCCATTGCTACAGCAGGCAGTACAACACTGGTGTTTCAAACTATTTTACCGGCTTTATCTATGGCAGATGATATGTCTAGCGTGGTATTTGAAGGTGGTACTCATAATAGTCATGCACCGAGTTTTGATTTTATTGATCAAGCCTTTCTACCTATTATTGAATTATTGGGAATTCGAGTGGAAAGAACACTGATAAAGTATGGCTTTTATCCTAATGGCGGGGGGCAGTGGCAAGCAAAAATATACCCTATCAATACAAATAAGGGAGAGCAGAAAAGAAAAACCGTTTCTTTGTCTCAACGTGGTGCCATTTTAGCCAGAAAAGCCCAGGTTATTTCAAGTCAAATTCCTGCGCATATTGGTGTTCGTGAATTAAAGAAAATAAAGAAACAATGCCATTGGCAAGAAGATGAATTACAGCATTGTTTTGTTGATTCTTATGGGCCAGGGAATATTGTTTCTTTGCGATTGAAAGCAAAGCATGTTAATGAAGTGTTTGAAGCTGTAGGTAGTTTAGGTATACCTGCTGAACAGGTTGCAACACAGGCAATTAAAGCAATGAAAGACTATTTGCAAACAGATGTTGTTATAGGGATACACTTGGCTGATCAGTTACTATTGCCGTTAGTGTTGGCATCTGGAGGTTGTTATACAACCTTAAAACCCAGTTCACACACCGTAACAAACATACAGATCATTGAGTTGTTTATGAAAAATACAATTGTGATTGAACAACTCAATGAGCGTAATTATAACATTATCGTAGCACCATGAATGGTGTAATACGATAAGTAAACCTCTTTGAGATGACTGACAATAAAACAATGGCTCTGGTTCATAACCCAGACCTGTGCACTTAAACTAGGGTGTTTAATGACTTATTTATATAAGCATTTCATGTCTATTGTACGGTGTATACAGTTTTATTTATGCAGTATTTCAAAGCCTGAAGATAGCTCATCGGGTAGAGCAACTGATATTTAATCAGTGTGTAGCAGGTTCGAATCCTGCTCTTCAACCAACCTCTTAGTTGGTCTATGGTAAGGCATCAGCCTGTGGTTCGACTCCACATATTAGAATATTGAAAAATATTCATTTGCTTTTGGTTCCTGTGATTATAATTTTTAATCACAACTGCTATTTAGCTTTGAATTAAAACAGCAAAGAAGTAGCAAAATAACATGTCTGATTAAGTAGAGCAAGAGATGTCTAACACAAAGGAATGTATTGAGTAGAGCGATATTAAACAGCCAGTTATTTTAACGCGGGTGGCAGTGTCCATAGTGCATTTTAATCCGTTTAATAGTAGTGGAACCAAAGTATTTAAAGAGATAGATAATCAAACAGTAAGGAGTTTGCCATGTTTGGAATAAGAAGGATTGTTATTGCACAACATGAACGTGCAATCGTACTAAAAGATAAGCGTATTAATTCTATTTTAACTCCAGGTGTTTATTGGTTTGTTGATATTTTTAAGCGTCTGAATATTACCGTTTACAATAGTAATCACTTGGAATTTAACCATGATATGCTGAACAATTTATTAACAGAACAAAGTGAACTATGTGAGCAATATTTTCACATAGTGGAACTTTCGGATCATGAAGTTGCTTATATCAGTTTGGATGGTAAGCTCAGCGCTATATTAGCACCTGCAAGCCGACAATTTTATTGGCGGGATGCCCGAAAGTTTACTGTTGAGATACAAAATATTAAACAAGACTTTGTGATTAATGAAGATAAATTATCACTACTATCCCATGATCGAATATTTCATTTTGGTGTTCAATATCAAAAAGCAATCTTATCAGTAGAAGTTGCACAACAAACGATTGCTCTGTTATTTGTTGATGGTAAATTACTTAAAACCTTGGCTGCCGGTGTCTATGCATTTTGGCAGTACAATCGTAAACTTAGCATTAAAATGGTTGATTTACGTTTGCAGTCTATGGATATATCGGGGCAGGAAATATTAACTAAAGATAAGGTGAGCTTACGTATTAATTTGGCAGCTAACTATCAAATTATTGATCCTGTTAAGGCGCATAATGGTGTGGTTAATATTATTGAGTTTATTTATAGAGAGTGCCAATTTGCTATTAGGGAAGCCATTGGTACGGAAGTATTAGATGATTTATTGGCGAATAAGGGAGAATTGGACGCCATGATATTTAAGGCTGTGGCTAATACATTGATAGACTTTGGTGTAAAAATCTTTAGTGTGGGTGTAAAAGACATTATCTTACCAGGTGATATGAAGGATATTTTAAATCAGGTTGTTGAAGTTGAAAAAGCGGCACAAGCTAATGTGATTAAACGTCGAGAAGAAACGGCTGCAACTCGTTCACTATTAAATACAGCAAAATTAATGGCACAAAATCCATTACTAATGCGTTTAAAAGAGCTAGAAACCATGGAAAAAATTACCGAGAAAGTGGATAAATTAACAGTCTTTGGTGGTTTGGATGGTGTCTTAAAAGAAGTTGTTAAAATTGCATAAGATGTTTTGTTGAGATGCTCTGTCAATATTTTTATCTACTGGATATTGGCAGTATTTCAAAAGTCGTTGTAAAATGATCTCAGTATGTATCCCCACGAGTAAAAGACTAATAGGAAATGACTATGCTGAATCAAGTAATGATCGGTGATGTAATGACTGCATCGCCCTATAGTATTGATATTAAAGATAAATTGGTTGCTGCACAGCAACTAATGAGCGATAAGGCTATTCGTCATCTCCCAGTATTAGAAGGTAAAAATGCGGTCAGTGTGTTAACGGATAGAGATATTAATTTGGCCTTGGCAGCCAATAAGAATGTACAGGCAGCAGAAGAGCTGATGGTTGAAGATGTGTGTGCTTTAAATCTCTATCAGGTAGACAAGACGGTTAAATTATCCGATGTGGTCTCTTATATGGCAGACAAAGCGATTGGTTCAGTCTTGATCACCAATCAAGGAGAACTTGATGGTATTTTTACGGCAACAGATGCCTGTAAATACTTAGCTATGTGCCTAAATGGTGAGTTTTCTAAAGAATAAGTATTATAAATACAGGGTGTTTTTATTATTTGACATTGCTCTTAACTGTTAACTCTGTCTGAATAATAAATGCATCTTTTATATTTACTATAAAGCATTCATAGATAGGTACTTAAGAACTTTTTGGCTAGGATAACTCTGTGTTTACTACGCAAGACGCCGTAAACCCATCCTTAGAGGCTTTATTACCACATCCATGTGGCAAAAACTTCTTCCGCAAACACAGAGTTATCCTTAAGTACCTACATATGATAAAGCATTATTCATTAGCAGGAATGCCTAACCCAATTTACCAGGGTAGTCAGCAATACCAGGGTTTTTACTAACACCTAATAATTTTGGATGGTTGATTTTAGACAGGCGTAAAATATTATCTTTGCTTTTAGCCTGAAGAATATAATCATGTACCACATCCCACATTAGTCGGCCTTCAGGCGTTCGGTTGACTGTAGCCCAGCCAGCAATCGTATACATTGTCTCGGCTTCAATAATATGACCATTATCAAGACGAGCTTCTGTAATACGCTCATAAATGGGTTTACTCGGGTCAATAGTATAATCCATGCCACCAACGCGCACCATGTCACCGCCGGATTGTAGATAAGGATCGGGATCAAATAAATTATCCGCAACACCCTCTAAAATTCTGAGTAAGTCGTGACCAGACATCTCAGCTACATAGGTTTCACCATACGTAATTGCGCATTGGGTCATAACATCTTCCATCGTGATCCAATCGCCTTTTAATGTTGTGGTTCCCCAACGAACACCAGCGGACATGGCAACATCGGCCTTATATTCATGACGCAAAGCATTACAAAGTACCTGATCCCATGTACCCATAAAATTACCTCGCCGATACAATAGGCGATCAGCAATGGCCAGTTTTTCGCTGAGAATGGCTTCATAGGTTTTACCCAGTCGGGATTGATTATAGATGTATTTTGGAGAGCGGCTTTCAATGATCTTTTTAGAGTACTTAGTTTGACGCATTTGCTTAATATAAGCAGCCATTTCCTTATCTTCTGGTAGCCAGTCAGTGATAATAGGGAGCATTTTATAATGCATAGACTTGAGCTTGCCATTTTGAAAATCAAAGTCCATAACACCAACATACTTACCATTAGAACCTGCATTCGTCACTAAGCAAGTGCCACCTGAAACATTTTTTACTTCGACAGGCTCAGGCATACCATCATGCGTATGACCACCAAAAACGGCATTGAGTCCAGGGACATTCTTGGCCATCTTAATATCAACATCCATACCATTATGAGACAATAAAACAATGGCATCGGGCTTTTCTTCAGCACGGATCTTATTGACCAGCTCAATCATTTCATCTTCACGAATACCAAAGGACCAATCAGGGAAAAATTCTTGAGGATTAGCATTAGCAGTACGAGGAAATGCCTGACCCACAACACAGATGCGGGCACCATTGATTTCTTTGATCACATAGGGACGAAAGGCATAACCGGTGTCTTCATCAAATAAACCGCTACCATTAAATTTTTCCACCATGGCAGGGTATTCATCACTCATAATGGCATCTTCTTTGACGCGCACGTTTTGACCGATAAAATCACCCTTAAATAAGGCTACATTGGCGAGCACTTCTTCTTCTTTGTAGGTAAACTCCCAGTGACCTACCATGACATCAACCCCCATAATATTAGAGGCTTCCACCATATCGACACCACGAGTCCATAAGGCCGTTCCAGTACCTTGCCATAAATCACCGCCGTCTAAGGTTAGGGTGTTTTCTTTACCACCGGCTTGCTGGCGTAGGCGATTGACTAATGTTTTAATATGAGCAAAACCACCGGTTTTACCATAAATACGAGCGACATTTTCAAAATTAAGATAGGTATATGCATAGGCTTCAGGGGAATTAGCTTGCAGGTGCATATAGTTTAATAAATTTTTACCGACTACGTGAGGCGCACGCCCATAAGCATCTCCTACACCTAGATTAACATTAGGTTCACGAAAATAAACGGGATTTAATTGCCCATGAACATCGGTAATATGTATGATACGGGCATTGCCCTTCATGGGTAAATTATAAAAATCTTCGGGCTTAGCTTTTGTGTTTTGCTTAGCTGATTGGCTAGCTGCATTGATAGGAAGTAATACTGGAACACTGCCGGCAACACCGGCCATGCCCATCATTTTAGTAAAATTACGTCTTGAAACTGTCATTAATTTGCTCGCTGGTGGATGATTCAACTGGTTTGTTTAGATTAATACTCCATTATAAAAAAAATTGCCTACATTAAAATGGAGAAAAATAAGATAGACTATGGTGGTATTCCACAATAGAAATATTTGTTTAAAGATTTATGGTGGCTCTTTTATTGTTATTGTTATTGTTATTGTTATTGTTATTGTTTACTTATAACTGAAATATTATGAAATTAACGATTGTATCTGCTCTGGTGTTGTGTTGTACCTTACTCATTATGCCGATAGTATCAGCTAATGAAAAACTTGTCCATATTGGTGTGCTGAATCATCGAGGCTATAATATTACCAAACAAATATGGCAGCCGACAGCAGATTATCTTAGTGAGACTATCTCGTCTTATCGCTTTGATATTATCCCACTAGACTTTGATGAGATTGATTCGGCTGTTAATAATAGCGATATTGATTTCTTACTTGTGAATTCAGGTATTTATGTCAATATGGAAGTACGCTATCGGATCTCACGTATTGTTACGCTTAATAATAAAATTGATGGTATTCCCCTAAATGTGTTTGGTGGCGTTATTTTTACTCGTAAAAATCGTGATGATATTGATTCAATTGCCAGCATTAAACATAAGCGTTTTATGGCCGTAGATAAAACCTCATTAGGTGGTTTCCAAATGGCTTGGCAACTGATGAAAGAGGCAGGGGTTGATCCTTTTAGTGATTTTCTTTCTATGTCTTTTGCAGGCAATCATGATGAAGTGGTGATGGCGGTTAAAAATGGTTTGGTTGATGCAGGCACCGTACGTACTGGTATTTTAGAAATTTTAGCTGCCAAGGGTGATATTCGCTTAGATGAATTTAAAATTATCTCTCCTATTGATAATGATGGCTTTCCTTATCTTCATAGTACCCCATTATATCCTGAATGGCCCTTTAGCAAATTAAGATATACTTCTAATGAATTGGCTCAAAAAGTGGCTTTGTCACTGCTAAAAATGAAAAATACCCATGTGATTGATGTGGATCATCACTATGTGGGGTGGACGATTCCTTTAAGTTACCAACCTGTGCATGACCTATTTAAAGAATTGCATTTAACACCTTATGAAGAATATGGACGTTTTACCTTATTAGATGCCATTAAACGTTATTGGAAAGGGATTGCCGCGCTACTATTTTTCACACTCATTATGACCTTAATGAGCACTTGGATTGTGCGTTTAAATCGACAGTTAAAAAAATCAAAGAAATCCTTAGAATATCAGCATGATTTGGTGCTCAACTCAGTCTGTGATGGTATTTATGGGGTTGATGTTCAAGGTAATTGCATCTTTATGAACCGCTCCATGCGAGAAAATACGGGTTGGGAAATTAAAGATTTTAGAGAAGGCAATCAACATATCTTGTTGCACCACTCTCATGAAGATGGCTCTGTACATAAATTGGAAGAATGCCCGGTTTATCTGACGTTTATGGACAAACAGCCACGTTATATTGATGATGATGTTTTCTGGAAAAAAGATGGTACCTGTTTCCCTGTGGAGTACAGTAGTACGCCAATTATTGACTACAAGGGTGATGCAGTTGGCAGTGTTGTCGTGTATCGAGATATTAGTGATCGTAAGTTAGCTGATGAAGAAAAACGTCGCCATCAAACAGAAATTGCCCATATGGCACGTCTCAATACCATGGGGGAGATGACCTCAGGCATTGCTCATGAATTAAACCAGCCATTAACTGCCATTGCAACGACTTCATTTGCTTGCATTCAGATGTTAGAAACCGGTCGTGTCGCAAAAGACAAACTGGTTGATATTTTAGAAACAATTGGTCGACAGGCAGAACACTCAGGAGAGATCATTAAACAATTGCGCCAGTTTGTACGTAAAGAACAGCCAGAACGTTCGATGACGAATATTAATGATCTGATTAACGAAGTGTTATTATTTGTTAAATCAGAGTCCTTAAAATCAAATATTAAAATTATTCGTGAAATGGACAAAAACTTACCTAAAGTGTTGGTACAACCCATACAAATTGAACAAGTCTTGTTAAACTTATTAAAGAATTCAATAGAGTCGTTACAAACCAGTCAAACGGCTAATAAACACTTAATTATAAAAACAGAGTTGGCTGGGGAAAATGCTTTAGTTGTCACAGTAGAAGATAATGGTCCCGGTATTAATAAAGCGCTCAAAGAAGATGTGTTTGACCCATTTATTACCAATAAGACTGACGGTTTAGGCTTAGGCTTGTCGATCAGTCAAGGAATAATCGAAGCGCATCATGGCAAGCTGTATTTGCATACCTCTTATGTCAGTGATATCTATGGTGAAGGACAAACTGTTTTTCGTTTTACCTTACCTGTTTTAAATGAAATTTCAGTAATAAACAATAATGTCTCGTTAAAAAATTTAGTGAGATAAACAAAGAGTAATGAATTATGAATGATAACCCCAGTGTTTTTATTGTTGATGATGATGAACAAGTTCGCAGTGCTCTGACCCTGCTTATGGAATCGGTTGGTTTACAAACGCAAAGTTTTTCTTCTGCATATGAATATTTAGAACAATTTGATGCATCCAAACCAGGGTGTCTTATTCTTGACGTTCGCATGCCGGGTATTAGTGGTTTGGATTTGCAAGCAAGATTAAGTGCAGAAAAAATTCATCCACCGATTATTATTATTACGGGTCATGGTGATGTTCCTATGGCAGTCAGAGCAGTGACTGCAGGAGCGGTAGACTTTATAGAAAAACCTTTTAATAATCAGGCAATGCTGGATAATGTTCATAGAGCCATTGAATTAGATGCTAAACATCGAGGAGAGTCCTCTCGTTTACAAGAAGTAGAAACTCGGTATAATGCACTGACCCCAAGAGAAAAAGAAGTATTATTATATGTTATTGCAGGTAAGCGCAATAAAATCATTGCTTCTGATATGAGTATTAGTCAGTCCACAGTAGAAGCCCATCGTTCTAAAGTGATGGAAAAAATGACCGCAAAATCATTATCCGATCTCATGCGTATGGCACTTTTATTAAAATTAATTTCATAAAATCTTTCTGCTATTGGTGGCATGTTATAGTATTTCTTTTACCTTAAATATCAACTCTATTACTGCACCCACAAGCTCTTTAAGGTATAATCCTAAATAAATCATAACTTGGACTATACCTGTAAACGATGCCTAATATGAGTAAGCTTGATAATACCTTTGGTCAACAACGTGTTTCTCAGCAACAACGTGAAGCAAAGATCCGCCGAGTGTTTCAACTGGTTGCTCCTCGATATGATTTAATGAATGATTTTATGAGTTTTGCGACTCATCGGATCTGGAAACGTTTTTTTGTTAATTATATTAATTTTAGTAGCACGGATGTTATAGTTGATTTGGCCGGTGGTACGGGAGACATTGCCCGTAAATTGCTGCAAAAAGGAGCCAATGTTATTGTGGTTGACCCCAGTCTTGAGATGATGCAGGCGGGTGTTCAAGCTCATCGCGTGCAAGTCACAAATATTGCCGCAACGGGTGAACAATTGCCTTTTGCTGATAATAGTATTGATAAATTAACCATCTCCTTTGGTATCCGTAATATGACCAGTATGGCTGATGCACTTAAAGAAATACATCGAGTGCTTAAACCAGAGGGTTGCTATTATTGTCTAGAATTTTCTCGTCCTATGATGCCCATTCGCCCTTTTTATAATCTATATAATCAATACATTATTCCTCGCTTGGGCGCACTGGTTGCAGGACAACCAGAAGCGTATCAATACTTAATTGAGTCCATCCGTCGTTTTCCTGATCAGCAAGAAATGAAAACATTACTTCAAGAAGCGGGTTTTTCTAAGGTTAGCTATCGTAATTTATTTTTTGGTATTGCCTGTATTCATATTGCCACTAATGACACAGAATAATTCCATTGATACTTTAAGTCCCCAACTGACACTATGCTATGAAAATAAATATTATTTATGGCAAGATATTAGTGCTCAAATAATAGCTTATTGTCAGCTAAATAAAGCTCAGTCTAAAGATTCTTTTATTGTATATAGTCAGGATGTATTTCTCACGCTTCTGTCGTTACTGGCGGGTTTCACTGCTAAAAAATTAGTATTTCCAACCTGTTCTGATACTTTTTATAATACGATAAGCTTTAATCAAGATGAACAACAACTTGCCTTAGCCATAGTTACCAGTGGTACGCAATCAGAGCCAAAGATTACGCTATTGAGTCGTAATAATATCATTGCTCATTGCCAATCATTTAATAAAATAATTCCTACTAAGAAAAATTCCATCTGGCTTAATTGTTTGCCATTAAATCACATTGCTGGTGTGATGATTGTGTACCGTTGTTGGTTTCATCAGGCGACTTTATTACTACATAATGGTTTTAACGCCGATAAGGTATGGCATGACATTCAGTTTTCTTCAGTTTCACATATTTCTTTAGTACCTAGAATGCTCCATTGCTTATTAGCATCGGCTCATGGAAATAAGCCCCCTGAAAGCCTTCAGTATGTACTTGTAGGAGGGGATAAACTACCGATTGATCTGCATCAGCGTGCTCTTTCTCTTGGCTGGCCCATTTATATCAGCTATGGTATGACAGAAGCAACATCCAGTATTGCTATTGGCAAAACAACAGAGTGCTTAAGCCTATTAGAAGGGCTTGGTGTTCAATTAGAGCCGAATCAAGTGCTGAAAATTAAAGGGGATATGATTTTTTCCCATTATTATAAAAAAGCTAAAAGAGCCGATGGCGATTGGTTTATTACTCAGGACAAGGTACACCTAAAGGGGCAGTGTTTACAAGTAATGGCTCGTAATAGTCATATGATTATTTCAGGGGGTGAAACTATTGCCCCAGAATTTATTGAATCACTATTTTCTCTTGATAGTTGCTTTGTCAAAGATATTGCGATTGGGCATTATAGTGATCCTGATCCTAAAGATAAGCAATATTGGGGCGACACCATTGTTGCTGTTTTTTGTGGAGAGCTTTCTTATTTAGCCTATTGGATCATCAGCAATATTGCTAAGGCTTATCGCCCCAGACTCTTATTGTCGGTACAGAATATTCCACGAAATAGTATGGGTAAAGTGGATCGAAGGGCATTGCAAACAATTATAAAGGATGAAATAAATCGGGCAGTGCCTCTCGATTCTTTGTCTGCTGATTGATACAAATATGTGTACTGCTTAATATTGCCAGAAGGGTCTTGTCCTGATTAAAAAACTGGTACTCTAAGATGAATTTTTGGATATTCTTTTGAACTAAAAAAACAGCAATGTCAATGTGCTCATTTAAGTAAATAGGGGCTTTAAATTGTGCCTCACTATGGCATATAGGTAAGGCAATATGGGCTGCTAATAATTGTTGAATACTACTATTTTGATGCTGTAAAAAGGTTTCATAAGCATCATGGGCATGATAGAAAAAACGGCCAAAAAACATCACGCCTGCAGCATCAATATCATGCATACGGCTAGTAAAAGAATGTTTATAAATTAATGATGCCATGATGTATCTCCGGTGGGGTAATAAGAGGGTCACTTAACCAGTTTGCTGTTGCGAGGCCATGATAATGCTTATTATCAAGTAAAGCACATAATTGTGTTATTGCCCAGAGCCCATGACCGGTTTCAAAACTACTGGTAATAATTGTTTCTATACCATGTTGTTGGGCTGTTTTTATGTGCGCCAAGCTGGCCAGTAGCCCACCCTGAGCCATTGGTTTGACAATAAGACGTTTCACTGGAAAATTAGCAAAGCTCTTTGTGTGATTAAATGACTCGTCTAAGGCCAGTGAAATGGTTGTTTTTTTCTGTAATTGAGAATAGTCATGATAACGACAGACAGACAGTGGTTCTTCAATGCTGTCAATATGTGATTCATAATCTTTTAGGGTGGCTAAAAACCATTCACTTTGTTTGATACTCCAATGCTTATTGATATCAAAACGCAGCTTGGTTGAAGGTAAAAGTTGCTTAAATAAGGCTTTTATTTGTTGTATTTCTGCTTCAATAGGAGAGACCCCAAGTTTTATTTTTAAACAACGAAAGCCTCTTAATTCTAGTTCTCTGGCGTGGCTTATACTCTGTTCATCTAATGAGCCCAATAGGGCATTCACCTTAATCTGTGAGTCATTGTTTTGCGGCCAAAATATCTTTAATAAACCTATGATGCTACTATTTTTTTTCTGAGCCAATAATGATAACAATGCATATTCTAAGGCAAAGTAACTAGCAGGGTAGACGTTTGGATTTGGCAGTGTCTGTGCGGATATTTTTTTACCAAGTAGTAGAACTAAATATTGCTCCAAGCATTGTTTTGCTTGGTGTAAATTTTCAGTACTTATTTCCTTCATGGGAGCGCACTCCCCTATAGCAGAAAAGCCATGAGAGCAGGTGAGCTTTATTAACAAACCTTTGCGAACTTTTAAGCAGGATGAAGCCGTATTTAGAGGATTGTTGAGTTCTATTTTATAGGGTATTAGCTGATAATGCTGAATAATGGGACGGTAATGATAATAGCAGAATAAGTGTTCTAGCATTGTTTGTTGCTTTGTCATAGTGATGTCAATGAGTAACTATTGATAATAATGGCACTAGAGAGTAAGACACTATAAACAAATTGTAATTGTGCTGTTTTTGCTAATACATGATTTAATTTGGGTGAGATATCTAAGGATAAAAAAAGTTGTATTACTTGGAATGCCATAGGTAAACAAAGCAAGGGTAAGAGAATAAACCAAGAATAATAGCTAACTAAAGATATGAGGATAATATAAGGGTAAGCAATCATGATGACATAGAGAATACGAGCATTAGGGCGATGAATATAGTGTACTAAGGTTAATTTAGCTACTTTTTCATCGCCGTCTAAATCACGATAATTATTCACAAGTAAAATGGCTGCGGCAAATACGCCGAGTGTGCTAGCAATAATAAGGATCAGACTATGTAGCGTAGCTGTTTGTAAATAATAACTCCCTCCTACAGCAGCAAAACCAAAAAAAATAATAACAAATAACTCTCCCAAAGGTGAGTAGGCAATTGGTTTGGGACCACCGGTATAGGCATAACCACAGAGGATAGACGTTAGACCTAAAATAATAATACTCAAGCCACCTAAGTATGCGAGATAAATACCAAAGAAAAAGGCAACAATAAAGCTGATAAAAGCACCATGCTTAATTTGTTGAGCACTAAGCCAACCTTGCTGAGCTGCCCGCTTAGGGCCAAGACGTTCATTATTATCAGCACCTTTTTCAAAATCCGCAGCATCATTATAAAGATTGGTGCCAATTTGAATGGCTAGTGCAGCAACAAGGGTACTAATAAAGGTAAACAATGAAAATACATGCCGGTCATGCCATGCCAAAGCACTGCCCAATAGCACTGGAGTAACAGAAATAGATAAGGTTTTTGGTCGAATGGCCAGCCACCAGATAGTCAATTGAGTCACAGGATTATGTATTATTGTTCGTTAAGGTCGGCGTTTATAACGGCTAAAATCAGGGGGACGCTTATTAATAAAGGCATTACGTCCTTCCTGTCCTTCTTCAGTCATATAAAATAATGCCGTGGCATTGCCAGCGAGTTCTTGAATACCGGCCAGACCATCGGTATCGGCATTAAACGCTGATTTTAGTACTCGAAGTGCAGTGGGGGAATGTTGTAACATTTCTTGGCACCAAGATACGGTTTCTGTCTCTAATTGTGCTAAAGGCACAACGGTATTAATAAGCCCCATATCCAAAGCCTGTTGGGCATCGTATTGACGGCAAAGATACCAAATTTCTTTGGCTTTTTTTATGCCCACTGTGCGGGCAAGAATGCCTGATCCTAAACCGGCATCAAAACTACCGACCTTGGGGCCGGTTTGTCCAAAACGAGCGTTGTCTGCGGCAATGCTTAGGTCACATAGTAAGTGTAATACATGGCCACCACCAATGGCATAGCCTGCGACCATTGCAATAACAGGTTTGGGCAAGGTTCTTATTTGGCGTTGCAATTCTAATACATTGAGGTGATTGGTTCCTTGGGCATCTTTATAGCCACCGTCTTCACCTCGTACCTTTTGGTCGCCACCAGAGCAAAAAGCCAAATCCCCAGCACCGGTAAAAATAATAACGCCAATATGGCTATCATGATGAGCATGGTGAAATGCTTCTATAAGCTCAGATATGGTTTCAGGACGAAATGCATTGCGTACTTCGGGACGATTAATGGTGATTTTAGCAATACCGGTTTTACTACCAGAACCTTGTTCGTAGAGTATGTCGCTAAAATTATAATGTGCTACCGTGTGCCAAGTCATAAAACAGCCTGATTAATGTAAGTTAACTTTGTTGGTGGCATTCTACACTAATTTCTTGATTGACAATAATTTCTATTAATTGAATCTCTGGTGCGTAAAATGCGTTTTGTAATGTTGTATCCAAGCTATCTAAGTGCTCAATACGGTGATAGGGCAAGCCATAGAGCTTAGCGCTGTGCTGAAAATCAAGATTGATTTGCGTTTTCCAAAGTTTATCAAACTCATTGAGTTGTTTTTGTGGCAGATAATTAAAAATACCACCACCATTGTTATTAACAACAATAATACTCGATACCCCTGTTTGGCAAGTTCTCGGCAAATAAGCAAGCCATTCATATCATGATAAAAACTTAAGTCACCGAGTAGGGCAACACCATAGCTTTTTTGACTGGCTAATAGACCCAAAAATGACGAGATATTACCATCAATACCACTGGTGCCTCGATTGGCAAAAAAATGAAGGCATTTTTGTTCTGCTGATACATGCGTGATAAACGTATCAAAATCCCTTATGGCCATAGAATTGCCGCTAAATAAAATACTATTATCCGGAATGTATTTGAGCAGGCTATTGATGATCTGTCCTTCAAAAAATGCCTTATTAGGCAATGCGCTTAATGCCTGTGTTATCTGCTGCTCGGCTCGTTGCTCTTGGTTTTGCCAGAAAGAATGCCATTGCTCAGTGCAAGCTTGTATTGGTTGTGTGATTAATTGCTGACATAGCTCATGGGGTAATAGATGAAATTGTTCATTAGCTTTATGGATGGGATCGTGGCTATCACCATAAGAACTAATAAAAATATGATAAGCCTCTAGGTCTTGCAAATACATGAATAAGGACTTGGAGACGGGAAATTGACCAAAATAAATGAGCCATTTGGGTTGCTCAAGTGCTTGTCTATGAGTCGCAAATGACTTTAAAAAATGATCATAATTAAAAAGAAAGTGTTCTTTAGGCTGTGTTCCGAAGCGTTGTCTGGATAAGGGGTCGACGAATACGGGGCAATTCAGTTTATCCGCTAGTAAAGGCAATAATTGCGTAAATTGTTCCTGTTCCTGTGTGTTTAAACGGCCACAAATAATCAAACCATCACCTGAATTAATGATTTTAAGCAAATGTCTTAACGCTTCGTTGCTAAGAGACTTATTCGTTGTAGAAAAAGTGCCGTGGTGCGTGTTTTTCTGAGCAATTGTTTGCTGAATAACTGTTTGCGTAATTTGCCAGATAGAATGATTCAGTTGTTCACTATCGCTATTTTGAGGCAATAAGGGTTCTTGAAAAGGGATATTAATATGTACCGGACCCGGTTTTGGGCTTAAGGATTGATGATATGCCTGTGCTGCGACAAGAGGTAAATAATCACTCTCTAATGAGCTTGAATTAACAGGCTGTAATTCAATAGACTCTCGTACATGGGAAGAGAAAATGCCGGTCTGATCAATGGTCTGGTTGGCTCCACAATGATGCAATTGAGCCGGTCTGTCTGCGGAGAGTAATATCAAAGGACTATCAGAATAGCTTGCTTCCACAACCGCAGGTAGCCAGTTGGCTACCGCACTGCCAGAGGTACAAATAAGCACTGTCGGCTGGTGTCTCTCTTGTGCCAATCCTAAAGCAAAAAAAGCAGCGCTACGCTCATCAATTTGTAGCCAGGTGGTTATTTTGGGATGTTGTTCACAGGCGAGTGCCAGAGGTGTTGAACGAGAACCAGGTGAAATAACGGCCTGTGTTATACCATGCAGACTAAAATGATGAATCAGTGTTAAGGCCCATTGATAATTTTGGCTACCTATTGACGGTTTGGCTTGTGTTGGCTTCATAAATAATTACAGCATATCTAAAATAGTTTGCATTTTTAGTTCTGTTTCCTGCCATTCTGCCTCTGGATCTGATTCGGCCACAAGGCCAGCTCCTGAAAATAAATGAATGTGATTATTATCATTGTCATTGTCATTGTCAGTATCAGCATTGTTTTGTTTTGTTTTACTAATGAGTGCACAGCGAAGCATAACAGATAACTCACCATTTAATTGTGCATCTAAGTAACCAAAAGCACCGGTGTACCAGCCACGATGATAATCTTCATGGTCAATAAGCCACTGTTTTGCTCGTGAGGTAGGTAGACCTGCTACCGCAGGGGTTGGATGTAATGTGCTAAGGCAATCAAATATATCGTATGAGTCCATTAGTTTGCCGCTGATGGGTGTTTCTAAATGATAGAGGTTGTGTAATTTCATTAACAATGGACTGATGGGCATTTGTAAGACATGGCAAAGTGGATCCAGTTTCTGATAAATATTTTGTGAAATAAAACGATGTTCTTTTAATAATTTTTCTCCTTCAGTCACTTCTTTGCTTGACTGTTCACTACTTTGCTTTAGAAAGAAGGGGAGTTCAGATGATTTGTTATTGGCTAATGTCTTAGAGGCGATTTTTTGACGCAAAATCGTACCACCGATGGCATTGCTTTGAATGTCTGGATGATGTAAAGAAATCAGTCGTTCAGGAGAAGCCGCAATAATGGTTGTATCCTCAGTGGTGTAACTAAGCAGTGAACAACAAGGATAATAATAAGTTAATTTTTTTAGCAGTGTCGTGTTTGAGAATGAATTAGGTATGGGGAATGTTCTTTGACGACTGGTAACGAGTTTGTCAAATTGGCCGGATTGAATGTTGTGTATTGCTTTTTGACTAAGAGATAACCATGCTTTCTTTTGGATAGGGCTTGAACTCGTTGGCTGGGTGGATGCTTTGTTATCATGAATAGGTGTTGGTGTTATTTCTAGCTGATTAAAAACTATTTTTAATTGCTGTTCAAGTTGAGAAACACTGTTTTGATAAGAAAAATCCTCAAGTTTAATATTGATAATGAGTTGTTGGCTTGACTCTTCTTCTTTAAATAAAAACTGGGGTATGGTTAATACCGTATTTGCTAGAGAATGCCATTCATTGTTCATTGGGTCATTTTCATCAAAAGCAAAAGCTAAGAATGCTAAAGGGTGCTGTGTGTCTTGTCCATTGTTGTCTTCTACTCTATTTCGATACCAGAGCTTTACGATTTGGTTAAATTCTTTTTTAATCGTGTGAAAACGACTTTTTCCGGATGCTTTAATTGTGATTAATGGGTAAAAACCCAATAGTGTGAAGCCAGAATCAGGTTGGGATAAGAAAAAGTGCTCATAATCAGACATAGGAAGCAAGAGGAGTGTTTTATCTATACTAATGCTGATACTGGTGTACTGAGGAGCGTTATCCTGTTGTTTTATTTTGTTTTTTAACAGCGCATCTTCTAATTGAGATAATTGCTGTTTAAGAGAAATAATAAGGGAATCAATCATTTTAGATAATGAGGCACCGCTGGCAAATAGCCGTAGATTATAACCTACTTTCTTTCTAAAAAGCATCGTGTTGCTAAGATTTAAAACATCAAATGACAAAATAGTTATGAGAAATGGCCAGCAAAATAAGGGGTTTGATGTAGATCAAGGCTATTAAGCTCTTTTGATTTTATATTTACCCGAACAAAGTTGTGTTATATCACACACTTTTAGTTTTATATCACGTAAAGTGTGCTAGTATAAACAGAAATCGAGCTTACTGCTTGTCTTTGTTTTTTTAGAGGTTTAACAGTAAAAATCGGTAAAACTTTAGATAAAACATAGTTTTAATAAGATTTTAGTTTAATAAAAAGGGTGCAAATATGAAAATAGTCAGCAAGAGCGTCGTCTCATTGCTAGCTGGTGTCGGCATTGCCATGGGTGCAATGACTACTGCTTCTGCTACATCTTCGTTAGAAGATGTAATGAAAGCCAGAGGACTGACTCAAAAAGACCTGCTAGCTGCAGCAAAAACCTATACGCCGACAGGCGGACGTGATGAATACTTGGCATTTAGCTCAGGTGGCCAAAGTGGACAAGTTATTGTCTACGGTATTCCGTCCATGCGTATTTTAAAATACATTGCTGTTTTTACACCAGAACCATGGCAGGGCTATGGCTTTGATGATGAATCCAAAAAAGTATTAGCAATGGGTCAAATGCACCCTGATGAAATCACTTATGGTGATACTCACCACCCGGCTTTTTCAGAGACAAATGGTGAATATGATGGTCAGTATCTGTTTATCAATGATAAAGCGAATCCTAGAATTGCAGTGATTGATTTGAAAGATTTTGAAACCAAACAGATTGTCGTTAATCCGGTTTTTAAATCATCCCATGGTGGTGCTTTTGCCTCTCCTAATACGGATTATGTTATTGAAGCTGCTCAATATCCTGCCCCTTTTGAAAATGGCTATGTTCCTCTGGAGCAATTTAATGAGAAATACCGTGGTGGTATGACTTATTGGAAATTCAATCGTAAAGAAGGCAAACTTGACCCAAGCAAATCATTTACCGTAATGGCTCCTCCCTATTCTCAGGATTTATCTGATTTTGGTAAGAAGGCATCTGATGGTTGGTCCTTTACTAACTCTTTCTGTTCTGAGCGTTATGTCGGTGGTATTGAAAAAGGACGTCCTCCCTATGAGGCGGGGTGTTCTCAAAAAGATACTGACTTTATGCACGTTGTTAACTGGAAGAAAGCCGCTCAACTGGTTAAACAAGGTAAAGCAAAGAAAATCAATGGTCATAGCGTCCTGCCTATGGATGTCATGGTTAAAAATAATGCCTTATTCTTAATCCCTGAGCCAAAGAGTCCTCATGGTGTCGATGTCTCTCCAGACGGTAAATACATCATCGTTTCTGGAAAATTAGATAGCCATGGTTATGTTTACGACTTTGCTAAAATCAAGAAAGCCATTGATTCCAAAAAATATGAAAGCAAAGACCCTTATGGTATTCCAATTCTTAGTATGAAGGATACTCTACATAAGCAAGTTGAATTAGGTCTTGGACCCTTACATACACAGTATGATTCTAAGCAATGTATAGTCTATACCTCTTTATATGTTGATTCTATGGTTGGTAAGTGGAACTACTGTACTGGTAAAGTTCTTGATAAAATATCAATTCACTATAATATTGGTCACTTAGTGACTATGGAGGGTGACTCTGTTTCTCCAGATGGTAAATATCTAGTCGCACTGAATAAGCTGGCTATTGACCGTTTCAATCCTGTTGGTCCTTTGCATCCACAAAACCATCAGTTAATTGATATCACTGGTGATAAAATGGAATTGTTGTACGACATGCCGATACCTATGGGTGAACCACATTATGTTGTTGCAATTAAGGCAGATAAGCTGAAACCCGCAGTACGCTACAAGTCTGGATGGAACTCGCGTGAAGATAAGCGCTCCAAGTTCAAGACGCGTGCTGGTCGTGAAAAAACCACTCGTACCTGTGATGCAAAAGGTCAATGTACTGTTGTGGTTAAAGGTACAACCATTCGCTCACACATCACTCCAGAGACTATTGAAGCAGAAGCAGGCGATATCATTGAACTGCATCTGACCAATCTGGAACGTGCTGAAGATGAAACTCATGGTTTTGCAGTCTTTGCTCACAATGTGAACCTTTCACTTGAGCCAGGAAAAACGGTTAGCTCTACCTTCAAGGCAGGTAAAGCGGGTGTTTATCCTTACTATTGTACTGAATTCTGTTCAGCTCTGCATTTAGAGATGGAAGGTTACTTATTAGTTAAACCTAAAGGCTATAAAGCAAAAGCAGGTAGTGGTAAGGCTGGTCAATCTTATACTCAAGGCGATTATAAGAAGCAAGTTAAAACTAATAATGACACTCAGGCAGTCATTAATTCAGTTGTTGCTTATATCACCAGCACGAATTATAAAGATTTCCCATCTGTTGTTGCTCTAGTTGAAGATGCAACTGACCAACTTGGTTTCGCTGATGAAGCTAAGAAAAAGTCTGAAGCTGCAGCTGCTAAGAAAGATTGGCAGAATGCGACTCTTTGGGCAGGTCAACATTGGCAGTATCAGGTTAAAGCGGCAGACATCGGTCTGAGAGCTAAGACCTACTTGGAACAACATGGTGCTAAAGTTATTAAAAAGTAACTTCTAATTTGTTGAACCAATAAAAGAGGGGGAAGCATTTCTATGCTTCCCCTCTTTTATTTTGATAAGACAAAACCATGTAATTAATAAGACTAATGTGACTTTAATTACAATAATTTATTGATTCAGTATATATTAAGTATTTTTGATATATACTCTTAAACGATAAAAAGCTTGGCAGGCATTATTTTAGATTAGTAAAATAATATCCGCTCAATTTTTATTGGCTTAATGCTGATTAAGAACATTAATCATGTTCTTTTTTTTGAATAGACTTAATAATGGAAAAAATAATGAAAAAATTAACTCAAATGGTAATGGCTGTTGCTTGTACTGCTGGTATTGGTTTTGCTTCAAATGCAATGGCATTAGATGGTGGAGCATTATATTTAGATGCAACTAAGGGCGGTTGTTCAGCCTGTCATGGTAAAGATGCTAAAACGCCAGTAATGCCTACTTATCCTAAGCTTGCAGGTCAAAATGCAGATTATGTGTATAATCAAATAAAAGATATTCAAAGTGGTGCTCGTTCTAATGGTATGACTGCTGCAATGAAGGGAATTACTCATATGACTACAGATGAAGAGAAAAAAGCCATTGCAAAATGGATTTCTGAGCAGAAATAATTTTTTTGTTTAGTAAACAAGCTGACATAATATCAACTATCTTCTATATTATGTCAGTATGTTATATTTTGCGCAAAATTTTTAGTTGATATTTGTCAAGGCAGATAGACCTTTGATATGAAAGAATACTGCCACTTTAAAAATTTAGAAGTTAATTGTTAACTGATAGTCAATCAAGGGAGTTTTCCAAACATGAAATTAAAATCAGTGATTAGCGTATTTGCCTTTGTCACTACGTTTGCTGCTAGCACTGTAGCAATGTCCTCACAGTCTGATGAACATGCAAAAGCAGCAGGTTGGAATAAGGGTGGTGGTGAGCAAGATGCTGCATTACATTTAAAACCTGATCTTGAAAATGGTTTGGATGTATTTGAAGTGTGTTCTGCTTGTCACCTTCCAGAAGGTTGGGGTACTGAAGAAGGTACTTTCCCTCAGTTAGCAGGTCAGCATCGTAGAGTGCTTATTAAGCAATTAGCCGATATTCGTGCATTAAACCGTGATAATCCAACCATGTATCCATTTGCGCTACCTGAGTCAATTGGTGATTCCCAAGCGATTTCTGATGTGACTGCTTATATTGAAAAGCTTAAAATGAACCCTGCAGCAGGTAAAGGTCCTGCTTCTGCTGACTTAGTAAAGGGTGAAAAATTATTTAAAGATAATTGTGTTAAATGTCATGGTGAAACAGCCATGGGAGATGCGCAGAAGTATTATCCAAGGTTGAATGGTCAGCATTACAAGTATATGAAAAGACAATTTACTTGGATCCGTGATGGTAAACGCCGTAATGCTAATCCAGATATGGTCGAGCAAATTAAAAACTTCTCTGAAGAAGATGAGGTTAATGTACTGACTTATGTGACTCATATTCCAGTGCCTAAGGAAGATCTTGCGCCTTCTAAAGATTATCGGAATCCAGATTTTGATTAATCGTAGTCTTGCTTAAGCAAGATGATTTTTTGCTAGACATGCTACCCCTTTAGTTTTTTTAAAGGGGTATTCTTTGATTTGGGAGAACCGTTTTGCTTATTTAAAATATGTAAAACAAAGGTGTTTTTATCCAATAATAGTTAATTTAAGTGTTATTGGATAAACATACTGTCGTTATATGTTACTTGTATTCGATATAAAATAGTTAGCAGGAACTTGGGGAGGTAAATGCTATTATCACACTTTGTAAGGATCTTTTTTCATGACTAATACCAAACGTTCGCTTATTATCACATCATTATCTGCAGTCTCTATACTGCTGATGATTACAGTCTATTTTGTTCCTATCTGGTGGGTTGCTTTAACTGCTCCTAACTACCCTGAAGCTGCTTTTCCTGATGGAGTACGAATTAATTTTCATATGAATGGTGTTTTTAATGGGTGCTCGTTAGTAGTTAAAGATGAGATCATTGAAGAAGAAGCATTAGACTGTGTTCATGAAATGGATACCATTAATCACTATGTGGGTATGTATCCTATTGCAGCAGGTGGTCCAATTGAACGTGGCTTCTCACCTTTTTTAATTACCTTACTTATTTTGATGGTTGCTGGCTTTGCCATCTCTGATCCTAAAAAACGAAGACTTTTCCTCGGGGTGACATTTGCTGCTAATGCTGTATGGATGAGTATGACTATTTACACAAGTAATGGTTTAAATTTTCAAAATGAAGGTTATTTGTATGCCTTGATGAATCAGCTGGATCAAGATGCTAATGATAAAAGCTTGGGCAATGGCACGGTCATAGTCGCTGACTCTCAAAGGGCATTAAAACAACTAAAAGATTCTCTTGCTGGGCGTGCCGTTGAAGATATGGAGGAAGATTCTGCCGATGTCGTAACAAAAGCTCCACCTAAAAAGGAACTTGCTGAAAAACAACGCTTAATTTCTCAGCTTAAAGAAACCTACAATAATGATTTAGCCAACCAGCGTGTTACAGAAGAATGGGCTGGTAATGGCTATCAGTTAATGGCTTGGCATTATGGTAAAGTGTTAGGGCGTTATTTTAATAACCAAGATGAAATTCAGCCAATGGTGAAGACCTTAAGAATGGCGACTCATATTGTTTTTATTGGCCTTATTGGTGCGATGTTGTTGTTGCTTGTTGTTGGCACAACCAGCCAAAAGAATATTATCTACTGGCTAATGGTTTTAGTTCCTATGGCTCTGCCCATTTTCTTTATTATCGACTATGCATCATGGTTGTGGTGGTATGGGCATACTCTTAATGATATGGGAGCTTTTGCGGTTAAGCCCTTTATGCCAACTGTTTTTGGTGAAGGTAAAGTTGCTCAATTTGCGACCTTTTCATACCCTAGTATCGGTTTTGGTATCATGATGATCAATTCGATTATTTTAGCAACAATTGCTTTAATGCGTCGTAAAGAATCTTTGCAATAGGCATCGTTGTGTACTCATACTCCGTGTGAGTACATCTTTTGAGGAATACGTATAGAGTTTCCAGATTCTGAGACTCTATTCTTAACTTTATACCCCTAAACTGATAGTAGAGATTATTTAATAATAATGATACCTCGGATCGTATTTTTAGTTCTTTTTTTAACCACTTCTTGTGTTCTTATTAGTGGAAATTCCCTTGCTAGTCAAACGGTTAAGCAAGCCCATTCTTATCCCCCTTTGCAACCACTCATTGATAAGGTAAAAAAGGGCGAACTATTTATTATTCCTCCTGGTACTTATTCGGGACCTGTCTTTGTTGAACAAGCCATCACTTTGGATGGACAAGGTAAAGTCACTATTGATGCCGGTGGTCACGGCTCTGTTGTTATTTTGGATACGGATGGCGCAGTATTAAAAAATCTTCATTTAACCAATTCTGGTGGTCACCATAACGATTTAGATTCAGGCGTTCAAATACGTGGCAACTTTAATGTTGTTAAAGATAATATTATTGATAACTGTCTATTTGGTATTGATATGCAACAATCAGAAAATAATATTGTTAAGCGTAATACCATCAGTTCAAAAGATGAAGAGTTGGGCATGCGTGGTGATGCCATACGTCTGTGGTATAGTTTTAATAATAAAATCACCCATAATACTATTAATAATACTCGTGATATGGTGGTTTGGTATTCAAAAAATAATACGATCAAATATAATGTTACTCATGGTGGGCGCTATGGATTACACTTTATGTATGCCCAATATAATGATGTGCAATATAATGAATACTACAATACTTCGGTAGGTATTTTCCTTATGTATAGTGATAGTGTGGTGATAAAAAATAACATTATTTCTCATGCGACTGGGGCTGCTGGTATTGGTATTGGCTTTAAGGAAACCTCTGATGTGGTTGTGGATAATAATCAGATTGTGTTTTCTTCTACAGGTATATCAATTGATGTCTCACCTTATCAACCAGGCACTAAAAACCACTTTACGAATAACTTATTGGCTTTTAATAATATCGGTATTCGTTTTTTAGCGGATTGGAAAGATAATATTTTTAAGAACAATCACTTTAAGGCGAATATTTCTCAAATTATTGTTGCGGGTGGAAAAACAGCTAATCGCAATGAATGGAATGGTAATTATTGGGATGATTATGAAGGCTTTGATCTTGATAATAATGGTGTCGGTGATACTCCCCATGAAATTTATGCCTATGCTGATCGTATTTGGCAAGATGTTGCAGGAGCACAATTTTATAAGGGGTCTGCTATGTTGGAATTGATTGGTTTCCTCGAACGTTTAGCTCCATTTAGTGAGCCTCACTTATTAGTGAGGGATAAAACGCCACTAATGAATGTGAGTTTAAAGCATTCAGGTGCCCATAATAGTCAATCAGATACTGATGCTGAGCCAGAACCAGAACTTAAAAATGATTTAGATAGCCGATTATTAAGGTATATTCAATGAATAATTCTATTCCAGAAACACAAAAACAAACGGCTGATAATAAAAAAACTGAAAAAAAACAAGTAGCTAAAAATATTACCCGAGGGCCGGGGCGGCGTGCGCAACAAGCAAGACGTCAATTTCTGCGATCAGTTGCTTTAGCAACTGGAGTGACCAGTATTTCATTGTTAGGTTTTATACCAATTCCTAGTGATGCAAAACGTCAGAAGTTGCGCCCACCGGGTGCTTTATTAGAGAATGACTACTTATCTTCTTGCATCAAATGTGGGCAATGTGTGCAAGTGTGTCCTGTTAATGCGGTTAAATTAAGTGATATAAATTCAGGTTTTGGTTTAGGTACTGCGTATATTGATGCCCGCGAACAAGCCTGTGATTTTTCCTGTGATGGTCTGCAATGTGTGTTAGCTTGTCCAACAGGTTCACTGACCCATACACTTGATTACACTCATGATACTCGTATGGGCTTTGCTGTTCTGGATAAACCAAAAATTTGTTTGGCTGTTGCTGGGCAAGGGTTTAAAGGGGTTGCTCGTGGTACAGAGTATAATGGCGTGTTACGTTATGAAGAAATTGACCGTTGGAATCCCATCCCATTAAAAGAACATCCTTATGATGTGGATATCTGTGATCTATGTGTACAGGCTTGTCCTATTGAGCAACGCTACAATCAATGTCAAGATGGTAAATATCCTTCAGGTGATAAAAATCAATGCCCACCACAACGTGCTATTGGGTTAGAACTGATAGAAGAAAAAAATGGTGTACGCCATATGAAACCGGTTATCTATGATGGTTGTGTCGGTTGTGGTGTCTGTGAAATGATTTGTCCAACAGCAGAGCCGGCAATTATTGTTGATTATAATAAACTCACTAAACGACCATTAAGTGAACAATATTTAATTAAGGCCAAAAAAGGGGGACACTCATGAATCTATTATTAGAGTCTCTTGTACAACTATTTGGCCGTGCGCCACGTAAGCCACGCAAAGATGAATTATCACCTGCGGTACAAAAAGTATACTTTCATAAAAAAGGTGAGAAAGTTACTAAGGCTGAATTAATTGCTTTACATGATGAACACCATAAAAATTCTAAAAATAAATGGCGTAAGCGACGTTGGTTAACATTGATTGCGGTTAACTTATTATTTGTTGTTTCTTACTATTTTGATATTCAGTTGCTTGAAGGAGCTTTAACTGCATCGCGTTTTGCTGGCTTTCATATGGCTGATCTGAACTCAGCATTACAGGTAATGCTGGCTCATAAAGTGGTACTTATTAATTTACTTATCGGTATTGTCACGGTTTTTATTTTATGGTTGATCTTAGGCGGACGTACTTTCTGTTCATGGGTTTGTCCCTATCACTTGCTTGCTGAATGGGCAGAGATGTTACACCTTAAGTTATTTGCGCGAGGCTGGGCAAAAAATTATACCTTTCATCGAGGGGTTAGAGCCGTTTTTTATGTCATTTTTGCTTTACTAGCAATTTTGACAGGCTACACCGTTTATGAGTTTATCTCTCCTACAGGTATTTTAAGTCGTGCCATTATTTATGGACCAACAATGGCCTTAGTATGGATTGCGGTACTTTTATTGTTTGAAATCTTTTTATCTCGTCGTGCTTGGTGTCGCTATGTCTGCCCCATTGGTATCACCTATGGAGTGGTGGGTGTCTTATCACCTCTTCGCATTACTTATGATATGAGTGATTGTAAACATGAAGGTGATTGCCGAGCGGTGTGTTTGGTACCTCATGTATTGGACTTAACAATTAAAAATCGTAGTGTTGATGTCGAAGTTGGTTTGGGGGCTGATTGTACTCGTTGTGGTTTGTGTGTCGATGCCTGCCCAACCAGCTCTCTTAATTTTGAATTTAAGGGTTTGACACAGAAGAAGAAAAAAGAAGAACTATCCTTGATGCCACCTTCAGTCACAGAAAAAAATCCTGCTGTAGAAGATAAAATAAATGATTAAATTTAATAATATAAAAAAGACATTTCGCAAAACAGAAGTTCTTAAAGGGCTTAACTTAGAAATTAAAAAGGGTGATCGTATTGCTCTTGTTGGTTCTAATGGTGCAGGAAAAACAACTATGATCCGCTGTCTTTTAGGTGAATATACCTGCGAGGGAGAGATTTTGGTTAATGGTCGTTCACCGAGAAAAGAGCGTGAATTAGTTCTTAAAGATATTGGTTTTGTACCCCAATTACCACCACCACTTAAAATGCCAGTGGGACAATTAATTGAGTTTTCAGCCAGTTTATGTGATGCCGATCCTAAAGAAATGATCCGTGTCTCTGAGCGTTTAGGTTTAAATTTTAATGAACTAAAGTCTCGTCCCTTTGTTAAGTTATCTGGTGGTCAAAAGCAAAAATTATTAATCAGTATTGCCTTAGGTCGAGAAGCCAAAATTCTTATTCTGGATGAACCTGCGGCCAATCTTGACCCAGATGCAAGACATATTTTCTTTCAATTATTAGCAGAGAAAAAAGATAAGGCAGCCATGCTCATTTCTAGTCATCGCTTAGATGAGGTAGCCGCATTAGTTAATCGTGTGATTGAAATGGATCAGGGTATTGTGATCCTTGATGATTGTGTTGAAGATTCCGTAGAATTAGACAGTGTTCTTAAGAGTGAGATACGAATTAAGCGTGAAGATGAAGCCTTTGCTAAAGCGATTAAAGCATGGCGTTTTAGTTCTGATAACGGAACCTTTTGGCGTGGTCAAATTGCAGGCCCTGATCGCTTGCGATTTCTTGGTGTACTATCTCGTTATGCAGCAATTTTACAAGACATACATATGGAAGAACAAAAAAATGACTAGATTATTTTTTATTTTTTGGTTTACTTTATTGTTGTCTGCTTGTGGGGATGATCAAACAGGCACTGTAGATGTTAAGTGGGATCGAGATGTTTGTCATCGATGTCAAATGATGCTCAGTGATCGCGACTTTTCTGCTCAAGTACGTACATTTCCAAAGAATAAACGTTCCAAAGTCTATAAATTTGATGATATAGGCTGTGCTGTTTTGTGGTTGTCGACTACTGAATTTAAAGATGATCCAAAAACACAGATTTGGGTTAATGACTATAAAACAAAAAAATGGATTAATGCCAAAACAGCTTGGTATAGCAAGGGCTTAAATACACCAATGAATTACGGTTTGGGTGCTCAGGCAACTAAAGTTAAAGGGGCCTTAGACTTTCAGCAAGCAGTAAAGCATATTGGCGAAGTAGAAGCGAAATTAAATATTCATGGTGGCAATTTAGCCCACTAACATTAAGATACAAAATAATAAAGTGAAATAAAATGAGACATTTATGGTTAACAGCTTGGGCTGATATTATTGAGTCACTTCGAGCAAAATGGTTTATTGTTTATAGCAGTGTGTTTGGTGGTATTGTCGTTCTGTTATTTGTGTTTGGTATTACCGAAAGTCGAATTATGGGTTTTACGGGGTTAACACGCTTGTTGATCACCTATATACAGCTCACCATCGCTATCTTACCGGTATTTATTCTGATTACTACGGTTCGTTCTGTTGCCGGAGATCGAGAAGCCGGAGTATTTGAATATCTACTATCGTTACCTATTTCTTTAGCTGCTTGGTTCTGGGGGCGTTTTTTAGGGCGTTTTGCGGTGGTCTTTCTCCCCGTCTTTTTAGCGATGATTGGCGCTGTAATTTGGACAGCTATTAAGGGGGGTGACATTCCATGGGTATTATTTATCAGCTATACCGGCTTATTATTAGCAGTTGCTTGGTGTTTTTTAGGTATTGGTATGCTCATTTCAAGTCTAGCGCGCAGTGCCGATATTGCTCAAGGACTGGCCTTTATGGTTTGGCTCACCCTATTACTTTTTTTAGATTTAATATTATTAGGTATTATGATCAGAGAAGGTCTTCCTTCTGAAACCGCCGTAGCAATTTCCCTTATTAATCCTTTACAAGTATTTAGAACAGCAGCAATGGTACTATTTGATCCTCAATTGGTTATTCTAGGGCCTTCTGCCTATGTTATTTTAGATCGTTTTAGTGAGACCGGTTATATCATTTGGGCGATTGTTTATCCTGTATCATTAGGAACACTATGTGCCTATTTGGGATATTATTTATTCAAAAAAGGTGATTTGCCATAATATTTTTTTATTTTTTTATTTTTTTATTCATGATTTTGTGTTTTTGAGTGAATTGTATTTATGTTTAGGTTTAGGTTGTTCAGTTTTCTTTTTATTTGTTGTTATTTTTCTTATTCTTATGCTACTGAAATCGATCTGGAGCTGGGGGAAGAAATTAACGAAGTCTGTGCTGGCTGTCATGGTGAATTTGGTCAGGGCGGGAAACATGGTGAATACCCACGTTTAGCTGGTTTATCAGTTGCCTATATTTCTGAGCAGCTTAAATTATTCAAAGAGGAAAAACGTAAGAATATGCCTATGCGCCCTTATGCGAATGAGCGCGAATTGCCTGATGAAGATATTCCTTCAATTGCTGTATTTTTGTCACAGATTAAACTTACCAGTCAAATGCCAGTCTTTGATAAAAACACTTCGGCTTATGATAAATTATTAATTGCCAAAAAAGTATTTAATATCCCTAAACAAGAAGGTGATATTGCTCTAGGTAAGAAGATTTATAAAAAAGAATGTAAATCCTGTCATGGTCGCAATGGCAAAGGTAAAAAGAACTCTGATATCCCCCCATTAGCAGGTCAATATACACAATATATGCGTAGACAAATGGATCACTTTGCCAAGGGTAAACGTGAACATGATGATGATGCCGATTTTTTTGCTGAAATGAAAGCAGATGAAATTCAAGCAATTATGGCTTACTTATCCATTATGGATGACTAAATAATATAAATGCAATTAGAACCACACGTAATTAATCTTATTTTGTCTTTGCTGTCTGGTTTTTTTCTTGGTGTGGTTATCTGCTGGTTTTTTTTACGAATAAGATATGCTCAATTAATAAAATACAAGCTCACTAATCTGAATATTCAACATGATGCAGAACAAAAAATTACGGATGTAGAATTAGAAAATTTAGAAAATGAGTTAGACTTACTGCGCCAACAACTAGCCGATAAAGAACAAATAGTCTTAAATAAGATGGCTGAGCTGTCTAAAATGAATGAGCTTAGAGCCATTTATGCGACTCGTGCAGCACAGAATAACGACTATAAAGAAGCCTTGCAAAAAACGACAGATGAAGTACAACAATTGCGTGATGAGGCGTATGGCTATCAAAAAAAATTATCAGAAGTGCAGATAAAAGCAGATGAAAAATTAAAAGCAGCGCAGTTAATCATTGATAATTTAGAACACTCAAAGCAGCAACTTGTTGAGCAGTTTGAGCTATTAGCCAATAAGATATTTACTCACAATAGTAGTGAGTTAAAGCAGTCCAACCAACATGAAATTAGCCAATTATTAACCCCTTTCAAAGATCATTTTACTGATTTTAAACGTAAGATTGAAGAACTTCATGAACTGGATTCTCGTGATAGAATTTCACTTCAAGCTCAGGTCAAACAATTATCCTCTCTCAATAGACAGATCAGTGAAGATACGATTAATTTAACCCGTGCGCTTAAAGGCGATGTAAAATTTCAGGGTAATTGGGGCGAAATGGTCTTGGAAAATTTACTGGAACATAGTGGTCTGCGTAAGGATATTGAATACAAGTTACAGCCTTCGTTTCGAGGACAAGATCATCATTTATTGCGTCCAGATGCACTGATCAGTCTGCCTGACAATAAAACGATTATAATTGATTCTAAAGTGTCTTTAAAAGCATATACTTGCTATGTGAGCGCTATTGATGATAAACAACAAAAAGAAGCACTTAAGGATCATGTGCAATCATTGAAAAACCATATTAAGGTATTATCCAGTAAAGATTATTCAGCGATTGATGAACTGCAATGCCTAGATTTTGTGTTATTGTTTGTACCGATAGAACAGGCACTTATGTTGGTCATTAATGAAGAGCCAGAGATGGTGTTTAATGCTTTTGAGAAAAAAATAATTATTGTCAGCACCACAACCTTATTGGCAACAGTACGTACTATTGAGAGTTTTTGGCGTTATGACCGACAACAATCAAATGCCGAAGAAATTGCTAAACGAGCAGGGGATATGCTGGATAAGTTTTCTCTATTTGTAGCAGAATTAGAAAATATTGGTCGTCAGCTGGATCGAGCCAAAGAAAGTTATAATACTGCTCATAATCGCTTAGCAAGTGGCAATGGTAATTTAATGAGTAGAGCGAAAATAATTCAAGAATTAGGAATTAAACCTAAAAAAATATGAGAGAATAAGTGACTAAAACAAGTAATAATAAGGTTGCTCTATGCCAGAGTGCATTTGGTGATTTTCAACTTAAGCGTATTCCTGAAGATAAAAACTTATATGCTTGGAATTCTGCTGATCTTTATTTATTACAGCATTTATTTGAATTAACTCAATTGCAAAAAATTGATTTATGTAAAGCAAGAATTCTTATTCTTAATGATTCTTTTGGTGCCTTAAGTGTTGCCTTGGCAAGATTTTCTTGTGATTCCTATAATGATTCGTTTCTTGCTCATCATGCTTTGCTAAAAAATTTGGAACATTGCTCTCTAAAATATAAAGATAAAGTAAAATTGTTAAAAAGCACTGACACTCTAGAAGGTGAATATGATCTGGTTTTATTCAAAGAAGTGAAAAATCAGGCTTTTTTAAACGATCAGATGTCTAAACTTTCTACACATATTCATAGAGATACGATTATTATTGGCTCAATTATGGCCAAAAATTTGCAAAGAAATACCGTAGAATTACTCAATAAAACTATTGGTGAAACAAAAGTATCATTAACGTGGAAAAAAGCCCGACTTTTAATCATTACACCTGATACCTCTTTATTAGAGAAAGTGAAGAATCATCAGCCTAAGGATACACATCAGCTAAACCAGAGCAATGATTACCAATCTGAAATCAGCTACTATGAATTAGAAAATAGTAAAGAGAAAATTTATAATTATGCTAATGTTTTTTCAAGAAATAAGCTGGACATTGGTACACGATTTTTTTTGCAGCATTTACCGGTAGAAAAAACCTATAAAAGCATTATTGACCTCGGTTGTGGTAACGGTGTGTTATCCTTAAAAATCGCTCAATATCACCCAGAAGCAACAATTTGTTGTATTGATGAATCTTATATGGCAATTGCTTCTGCTAGCATGACGCTGCAACAGAACCTACCAGAAAAGCAAGCTATTCACTATCATGCTGCTAATGCTTTAGATGGGATATCTCCTGAAAGTGCGGATCTCATTTTATGTAATCCACCTTTCCATCAGCAATATATTGTGGGCGATGCTATTGCATGGCAAATGTTCAAACAGTCAAAAGCAACCCTGATAAAGGGTGGGGAATTGTGGGTTGTTGGTAATCGGCATCTTGCCTATCACTTGAAATTGAAAAAAATATTTGCTAATTGCACGCTGATTGCGAGCAATAAAAAATTTGTTATCTTAAAAGCAGTAAAAACCTAATAGTACAAGGTAAAAACGGCTTAAACATCATCATAGATATTAAAGGTATCAATGTGATGATCCTGAGAATTTAATATTTTAATACGCTCATCGGTTACCACTCTTTTGGCTGTGCTAAAAAATTCTGAACTTTCAGCGACATCGGTAAAAAATTTCTTTTTTGCCTCGATAATGTCATTTGCTTCAATTTCATGATCAATAAAAGCAGTGTGTCTGAAAATATATTTCATAATGATTTTCCTTTGCGCCATTGGCTTTAGGCACTCTCTTAAGTGATAACACTCATTATGCCATTCTTTTTATCTATAATCTCTATTGAATCATAAATTTTAACCTAAATAAATCAGTTGAATCGTAGCGAGAATGATCAGAGTGCTGGAAATACAAGGCTTTGCAGGTTATTTTGACTTTATTCGTAGTCATCTACGGGTGAAGTCAAAATGTTCTGCAAAGCCTTGTAGATTCAGTGCTATGGACATTCGCAGTAGGTTCAACTGATTTATTTAGGTTTAA